>CAZPQN010000014.1:23696-55615 GCA_964588795.1 uncultured bacterium
AAAGTACTCGGAACGTGATGGCGCCGGCTCGGGAAAAAGGGCAATCCTCCTGCCCCTGAGTGCATATCGAGCCTTGCGCTCGGTTACTTTAGTCAGATTATTTTTCACCATTAGACGCAAATCTATAAACCAGAAAGCATTAATCAAAGGTATGTCAGCGCGCGCTCCGAAGGTCATCTGTCTACTATTTTTTTTCTTGCCCAGCGGGTTAAATTAACATAGCATTTTTACAATTAGGCAAGGATAGAACTGTAGGTCACTGAGACTGATGAGCCTTTTCCAGCATTATCTGTGACCATACAATGAACAAATCCGCAATGGTTCCTGACAGTTACACTATATGTCGACAACAAAATTAACCCGCCGCCGATTTCTGAAACTGGCGGGATTTACTTTGGGGGCAGGGGCACTGGTCGGTAGTGGAATCACGGCTTTATGTGGTCGGCGTCCGGCAATTATTCTGCCCGAAACAACTTTTGGAGAGTCAGGTATGCAACGTAAAATACTCGTGGCCTACGCCAGCAGGACAGGCTTTACCTGGGGTGTGGCGGAAGCAATTGGGCGGACTGTGTCAGAAAGCGGGAATGTGGTGGATGTACGACCGATGCAAAATATCACTGATATATCGGAATATCAAGCAGTAATCGCCGGTAGTGCTATTCAGGGTTCGAAATGGTTACCGGAAGCCCGACAGTTTATAGAAAAGTACAAAAACACACTATCGACAAAGCCCTTCGCCGCCTTTCTGACCTGCATGACCTTGGCCATGCCACAGGCTAATAAATATCGAACGCACGTTGCTACATGGCTGGATCCGATATGTCAGATGGTTCAACCGGTTAGCGTCGGGACTTTTGCCGGAGGGTTGGACATCAGCAAAATTCCGGCTTGGGGTGACAGGGTTAAATTTCGGTTGAGCGTCATGCTCGGAGTCTGGAAAGAAGGCGATCATCGCGATTGGCAAGCCATCGGGCAGTGGGCAAAAGGCCTGATACCGCAATTAGTCGGTTAATCATTGGATTGGCCGGCGAATCTGTCCGGACACTTTAGTGTTTAAGGCTGGCGATCAGCACCACGTTTTCAGTCGGTGGAAAATGGCGCAGTTCCACATCCATCAGCGCGATAATCTGATTAAGCTCGATCAGGCCCGTCAGATCAATTATTCGGGCTGAGACGAGTAAAAAAAGGTCGGGAACAAGTGCGCCGGCATCACCATAAGTGGTCAGCTCCGGGATCAGGGCGCTGAGGCGAGTCTTGACGTTTTGTATCTGTTCCTCGATGACAAGACAATCGTTGAGTTGCAGGCGGATGACGCCTTCCCGGTCCACGACGCGTAAATTCTGCACCGTTTCCCTGAAAAGGCCTCCGAGTCGTTTCCTGGTCCTGACGGTTGTAACCGCGTTCAGAAATTTAGTGCGGGCATGAATTTGTACCTTGCCGGATTCGGTTCGCATGGCGTCGGCGGCGATCTGGCGGATTTCGTCATCGGTTAATTCTTGAATGGTGAGGTCGCGGGTGCGCATTTCACTCGCCCCAGTCGCCACAGCGATGACGCGTTTGTTGCGGGTGTCCACTTCGACGGTGACTTCGATACTTTCCGGGATGGCGCCCATTTTCTGAACCGAGGTGAGGGCTGCCTGACGGATTTCGAGCAGTTCGGACTCGGTGGGATTGACGATATTGCGTTCCACCGTATCGCGAATCATGCCCAGCGCGGCGCCAATGGCGGAAATAATTTCAAAATTATCAGCGATCCTGTACGCATATTGCAGCTGTTCAGCAGTAAAGGGAACGATGGCCGGAGCTCCGCCGCCGCCACCGACCAGACAGATCAAATGCGGGTCGAGTTTATATTCGCGCAGAAGCTGTTCGAGCACCGGTTTGATTTTATGTGCGGCTATAGTCAGCATCTCGCGGGCAATTGTTTCCGCTGGTCGCATTAGCTGGCTTTCGAGGAGGGTGAAAGCGTCGCGGATGGCTGATGTATTAACCACACTATTGTCGCTGGTTTGTTCATAACCAAGAAAGTAGGCGGCTTCGGTGGTAGTGACAGCAAAGTCGGGAACAGACGAATTTTTTGTCTGCAGGGCGATATAATCGGATGGATCACCTTTCTGGGGTTGAATCAGGCGCAGGTCTGTATTCAGAGACTCATCGGTAGCAGAATAGGCTAAATATTTCAAGTTGGCGATGTGCGCGCTCCGCGGGCCGACATCGGTGATGGTTTTTCCCGATAGACGGGGCAGGGATCCTCCGGCAATGCCGAGCGTGCGTACATCTAAGGTTCGCAGGAAAAGCCGGTTGCCGCCAATCTGCGCACTCCTGATCTGCGGTTTGCCGTTTTTTATGACCGAAATGTCCGTGGAAGTACCGCCCACTTCAATAAAAATTCCGTCGGAAATCCGTGCGTACATCAATGCCGCCGCGACTCCCGCCGCCGGTCCGGAAAGCATGGTCAGAATCGGGCGCCGGCGCATCTCGTTAATGTCCATGATCCCGCCGTCGGAGCGCATGATCATCAGCGGAGCCCGGATTCCGCTGCGGCGCACAGACTCTTCAGTCAGGTTGGCAGTCTCCAACATTTTGGGCATCATACTGGCATTGATAACCGCGGTGCGGGTGCGGATGCGCAATCCATAAAGCTGCGAAATACGGCTGGCGGCCGTGGCCAGGAGCCCTTCGGCCTCGGCTACCGTAACGATCAGGTCTTCGAATTCGGGATGATCTACGCCAAACACTTCGCTAGCTACGATAACCTGAGCGCCAGCCGCCCTAACCTCGTGAATGGCGTTTAAGGCGCGTTCACGTGTCAGAGGTTCTTCCAAATCAAGATAAGTATAATAGGTCTTCAGGAATTTTCCCGGTGCCAGTGCAATATCACGGGGATTGCTTTCCTTACGGGAAATGCGACCTTCGAAGCCCTTGCCCATTCCGATGATACCCACCGGAGCGACATCACCTTCGAGAAGGGCGTTAGTCGCCTGGGTAGTCGAGTGCGCAATGAGGATGATGTTTTCCGGATCTATCTTAGAACTGTCCAGCAGGCGTTGCAGGGACTCAACCACGCCGCGGGCAACGCCCTCCAGGGCAGTATGGGTCGTCGGAACGCAGGCCTTACCGACGATTCGGTAATCAATGATATTTACTGCCACGGCATGCGTAAACGTGCCGCCGACATCTATTCCGATCTTGATTTTCGGACCTGTATTAGTCATCCAAATATCCTGATTTTTTCAGCTCGTCTGCTGAATTTTATAGGAAGGTTAAGGCTGCCACGACCAGCCCTACGAATGCTACCAGCCAGGTATAGGGTAGGGTATTCCATAGCACTTTCTGGACATCCTGCCGCATCTCATTGGCCAGCCAGACGTTATGGGTATTGGTGGGATCGCTGATGCCCTGTACCTGTCCAACTGCCATCAGTAGTCCCACGATCGAACCGGCAGGCATGCCGCTGGTCAATAAAATCGCCGCTAATCCATACCCCATACCCCAGACATTCAACGGACCACGGTAGAGTGCTAAGGGTGCCGCCAGCGTGAATATCACGATATAAGACCAGGCGTTGTGGGGAACGACTTTTAGTAAAAACGGGCGCAGGAGGTTCAATACAGGCCAGCCTGCCGGGTGCAACTGCGTCCAGGTTTCGCCGGGTCCCATAATCGCGTTGAGCAACATCCCGATGCCGAACATGAGTACGACCGCCGGCATAACAACGGCTCCGCCCTGGAAAACTGCCTGAATTAGGAGGTTCAAATGGTTTTTACGATAAGTCGCTAACCAGCCATATATCAGACCACAAATGAAGGCGGCGATGAAGTCAATTTTGAAAACCATGATTAGCAGGAGCGGCACCAGAGGCGTGCAATACGCGCTCCAGTGTATCTTTTTGGAATGCGGTCTGCAAAGCCGCAGAAGATTATCGATAAACAGCCCGACAAGCGAGACACCGCTGAGAAGCTTCAAAGTCCGGGCGATCATTTTGAGGGTGCTAAGAAAATCGTGACGGACGGTGACGGGCAGGTGACGGAAACCACAATAGAACAGAGTCCCAATTACAAGCAGACTAATCACGACGATTAATATTTTCAAAATGTGCAGTGACTGACCATCCCGATAAAGCTGGATGGTGATATACGCCAACGCTGTTACGCTGGTCAGGACGAACATCTTAATGGCAAAGGGTTGAATCTGGCTGACGGACAAGCCGAGTACATTTATGTATAGTGCCCAGTTCCCGGCATTCAGAATCCCGCCAATACTCAATCCGAACAGGAAGATGCCTACGGTCGTCATCGCGCTGATACCCACGGCCGACATGATTGGCAAAACAATCGTAGCAACCATGATGATAGCTCCCAAGCCTCCCAAGGTCGTGAAAAGAATCGCAATGATGGCCATCATCAGCACGGCGATAGTCCATGGTTTATCACCGGCGAGTTCGGCGCCGATTTTGATGAAATTTTCCGCGACGCCGGTCTTTTGTAAAAGGACACTCAGCATACTGCCGAAAAAAGCGATCGTATAAGCCGGATAAAGGCGCAGGGTACCTTGTCCAATTACTAACTGGATGGTATCCATTAGCGACACTCCGCCGACTAAGGGGATGAAGAACGCCATCACCGGTAAGGCAATTAGCGCAGGAATTTTACGCAGGAACATCAACAGTGCCATGCATAGAAAAATTCCAATTAGCAGAACTATCTGAACAGTTTCCATTATCGAATTAACTAGCTCCCAATTCTGACATGCACGCAGAAAAAATATAAGGAACGCCCGAAACGTTTCCAATTAAAAACCGAGTGATCGTCCAGGATGATCATGACCCACCGTAGATATTTCCGACCGGCTGACCGACTGAATTGAATGAGTGTGCTCGTCTGACACTTCAGTGTTATGAAGAACCTGAAACCTTTGACCGATTAGAGGCTTTTCTTTTAATCCTGGATTGATAAATTATCAAAGTGATAAGGACTCTACCGATATTATGGCCAGGTACCGAACGCACATAATCATCACCGCACTGGTGCTTTTAGTCTGCCACTGTGTGCATGCCCAGTTCTATTTTGGGCGTAACAAGGTGCAGTACGAGCATTTTAACTGGCAGGTACTGAGTACCGAGCACTTCAATATTTACTATTACCCGGAGGAATATGCGCTGGCCAACGCGGCGCTCAATTATTGTGAGGAATTTCTGCAGGAGCTCGAACAGAAATTCAACCAGGTTATCTATCAGCCGATCCCTTTAGTCATCTACAGTAACCATATTCATTTCCAGCAAACGAATATTCTGACCATGCCGATTCCGGAAGGCATTGCCGGTTTCTTTGAATACATTAAAAGGCGCGTGGTGATTCCCTACAACGGTAACATGACCGATTTCCGCCATACCCTGAAACATGAATTGGTACATGTGTTTTTCTATTACAAGGTGAATTCTGCCGCCAGTGACATCGGGGCCTGGGAATCGCCCAATTTTCCGTTATGGTTTACCGAAGGTCTGGCGGAATACTGGTCGCAGGGCTGGGATCCGCAGACCGAGTTGATCGTGCGGGATGCGATTTTGCATGACTATTTATATCCGCTGAATAGTTACGAGCTGTACGAGACCGGATTTTTACTTTATAAGGAAGGCCAGGCCTTTCTGCGTTTTTTCGAGGAGCGCTACACCGCCGACCGGTTGCGCTGGCTGATGGAAAATTTCTGGCGTTATGATTCTTTCGAGAAAGCGCTCAAGGGTGTTACCGGCAAGACGCTCCTGGAGCTGGAAAGTGAATGGCGCGTCTCACTGAAGAAAAGGTTTGCCGTCCATCTGCTGGGCGAAGAGGTCATTGAACCGGACGGCACCCAGTTAACGCGGTACGGCGCTAACGTCAGTCCGGTTGTTTTTACCAATCAAAATGGTCAAAAAGAAGTCGCTTTCCTGACCAGCCGCAATGGCTATACCGATATTTACCGTACCGGGCTGCTGAGCCGTAAGGAAAAGCCGCTTCTGCGGGCAGAACGGCGGGCAGGTCGTGAATCCCTGCACTTCCTGCAGTCGGGTATTCATATCAACCGCGGCGGAGACCTGATTTTTGTCACTAAGTCGGGTGCCCGGGATGTTTTGCGAATCGTCAACCTGGCTACCAAACGTGAAATCGGTTCATTGGAATGTCCTTCCGTCGTTTCGATTCGCTCACCCAAATGGTCGGAAGACGGAAACTTGGTGGTGTTCGCCGGTCAGGACTATAGTGGGCAAACCGATTTGTACATTTGGCGTGTCGTTGAATCACAGGCGCTCAGGCTGACCAATGATATTTACTTTGACAGCGATCCAAGCTTCAGCCCGGATGGAAAGCTCGTGGTTTTCTGCTCCGACCGCGGTCGCCGCGAGGTAGGAAGCGGGACTGACCTCTGCCTGATGAATCTGCAAAGCGGAGAAATTTTGCGGCTTACGAACGGTCCGGGTTCCTTTACACGACCGTTTTGGGCTCCGAACCAGCCTGATCAGATTTTTTGTCTGGCAGACCTGTCCGGCACACCCAATCTCTGGAAAGTCAATCTGCCTCATGCGGATAGTCCAGCCGCCGGGATTGTAGCTACTGCGCAACCGCTAACCAATTTGCATACCGGTTTGCAGGATTTTTATCCGGTGTCAGGTGATACGATTTTAGTCAGCGCTTTTCGCAAATACGCATTCCAGGTCCATCGCCTGAACTTAGCCGAGAAAGCCCATCCGGCTTCCGCGTTGACTTTTTCGGTCGTCAAGCCCGACTCAGCCTGGCGTTTGCCGTCTGGCGAGCAATTATTCAGTAAACGCAGTCGCCCCTATCGGCTGAAATATAGTTTGGATTTTGCGCAGACCAACATCGTCCATGACCCGATTTTCGGTTTTTTAGGCGGGGCGCAATTGGGAATCTCCGATCTGTTAGGTAATCGGTATTACCATTTTTTATTGGCGAATACTGCCCAGGCGACTTCCGAGATCATGGATCATTTCAATCTGGCGGTCACCATGGTTGATCTTACCCGACGCGCCAATAAAGCCGTTGGAGTATTTCATTTTGCCAATGATTATTACAATCCTTACGAAGGCTTTTACTACGAGCGCGCTTTAGGTCTACGGGGAGGCTTAAGCTATCCGATAGATGTTTTTCGACGATTAGAGTTCAGCGCTTCACTCTGGCATTCCACCAAAGATTATTACTACGGCAAATTCAGACGCGCTACGCTTTTATCCAATTACGCCTCGTTTGTCCACGATAATTCCATCTGGACCTATACCGGCCCGCTGGACGGCTGGAGCCTGCGGTTGACCGCCGGACCAACATTTGATTTTAAACATTCCCGTTTCTACAATTATACGGCCTTGGGCGATCTGCGACTCTATTTTCGTCTGCACCGCAATCTCACCTGGGCTCAGCGCTGGATTGCCTGGTTCAACGAAGGCACCGACATCTATCAGTTCTATATCGGCGGCAGTTGGGGCATGCGCGGTTACGATATTCGTGAGATCTATGGTTGCAAGTATGTCATGTTTAACCAGGAACTGCGGTTCCCATTTGCGGAAAGCCTGATGCTCCGTTTCGTTGAAAGTGATATCCGTCTTTCACCTATCCGCGGCGCGGTGTTCTTTGACGTGGGCAACGCCTGGGATGACGCATTCCCCGGTCTGCTGGGCAGTTTTGGGTTCGGATTGCGTGGAGTGCTCTTTGGCGGCCTGGTACTACGGTTGGATATAGGTAAATGCACCGACTTTGAAACCATTCAGAAATCTTGGTTCGTCCAATTTTTCTTCGGTTGGGACTACTAAAATGCAGACCCATCAGCATAAAGCCTGGTCAAGACGCGGTGTTCTGGTATTTTTCGTGGCGCTGTCGGGCTGTTACGGGCCATTGCAGATTCCAAAGATCACACCAGAAATTTGTGTGGAAAATCCTGCAAATCCGCCTCAAAAAATATGGCAGTCCAAATTGCCTTCACCCCCTAAAGATATTTTAATTCTGAACGAGCAGAAAGCCTTGATCACTACCTTCCGTGGTGAATTATTCCTGCTCAATATAGCCACCGGAAAACGTTGTAGCCGTTTTTGGACGCCCTTCAGAAAGCCCGTACAGATTCTGCTTTGTGACCAGCGGCAGGGAGAAATAGTGGTATCTGGGATCAATGACCCTAAAGTCTATCGCTATGATTTATGCGCCGGACGGGTGTTGCTGGAGACCCGCTTGCCTGGTTTGGATGGCACCATGCTGGCCGACGAAGGTGGATTGTTCGCAGTACAGAATCTGCGGACTCTGCTGAAATTGACGCCTCTGACATTTAAAGTACTGGCGAAACTGGAATTGCCGACAAACGTGGCGGCGGGCGTATTTGCTTTCCAGGGTCAACCGGCGTTGTTGACCGCTGACGGACATTGGCGGGTCTATGACAAGAATTTGACGTTAGTGCAGGACCTGAATCTGGCGTTGAATCCATATCCGGTTGTCGGCTTCTATAGCGATCACTTGGTAATCGCCGATTCAAAGGGTAGTATCCTTATCCTGAACGGTGAAGGCATAAAATATCGTCGGGTGTTAGATAAAGCGATTTACGCCACGCCGATTTTGGACGCTGACAATCTGTTGATTGCTTGCGCTGATGGAGAAGTAATCAGCATCAATTGGCGGAACGATAAAATCGACTGGCGCTGGCAGGGGGCAGGCCCGGTCGGGCGGGAGTTGCGGATTTGCAATGATGTCGTGTTGGTACCTTACACTCGTGGCAAGATCGTGGCTATTGAGCGCCATAATGGTGCTTTTCGCTGGGAAATCACGACTGACCGTGCATTACGCGGTTGGGCGGTTTCGAGACAAGGTATCCTGACAACCGATCGTGATAAAAGAGTAGCCTATTGGAAATGGTAAATAATCGCAGATGGTTTCTGGGATTGATGATTGTTCTTACCTGGCAGATCGCCAATGGGCAGTATATTGACCAGAAGAAAGCATGGCTTTTTAGTGCTCCTAACGATTCCCTGAAAATTACAGGATTGGAATATGTGCCGGTAAGACCTGCCTCGCCACATCGGCTTGGCTGGACCTGGCGCAGTACTTTGGGAGTGGGAACAATGTTGGTCTCCGCGGCGCTGGTCACTCACTTTCATCATACTGCTGAAGAAGCCTACAGTCAATATTTACATTGCGGCAGTTACCGTCGCATGGAACGCCTTTTTAAACGAGCACAGCGTTATGATCGTCTGACGGGGTGGGCCTACGCAGTCATGGAAGCTGGTTTCGTCGTCACCGTGTTTTCCTTTGATGGGGCGCCATGAGCATCAAAGTTATTCCAGGCTTAGTAATGCTGGTGGCATTGACAGGTTGTAGTAGCCGCTCGCACGACAATCCTTTTGATCCTCAGAATCCTTCCACCGGAGGTGCGCCGGTCGGTTTAAGGGTTATTGCCAACCGCGATACGGTGCATTTCAGCTGGTCGCCGGTAGAGGTGGATGACCTGACGGATTATCTCATATATCGGGCGCAGGATGACCAGCCGATGACCTATGCGCTGACCCTGCCGGTTCCCGCGGACAATATCCGATTTACCGGGTGTATGTTTGATCATCGTTATCGTTTTGCCGTCCAGGCGCGTACCCGTTTCGATGATGGACCGCTTTCGGCGGAACTCAGCATCATTCCCGGCCCGCATAACCTGATCGTGGCGGATTACTATGATTATGCGCTCAGACGGATTTCCTACGATGGAAGTTATATTTACCAAACCGCGGAAATTAATTCTCCAGTGGCGCTGGTTGGCGATCCCCAACACAATCTGTACATCGTCGCCAGTTACTGGATGCAGACGGTGTACGTTCTGAATCGTGAATTCCGAATCACCCGTAGTATCGAGCTCAGTTATCAGCCGGTAGGAATGGCCTATAATCCCACTAACGGCTGGTTATTCATCCTGCAGAATGGTCAGCATCGTCTTTCGGTGTTTTCCTTGAGTGGTATTTATTTAGAAGCGATTGACCTGCCGTTCGAGGTTGATTTGCAGACCTACCTGGCTTATGACCGGGTACATAACCTGATCTGGATTGCTTCCCATAAAGAAGAAATAGTCACATGTATTGATTTCAATTATCCGAATCGTCCGCTTTACCAGGTTCCGGGTTTGAACGTCACGAATCGTTTATGTGCTCATCCTTTAGTTGGCGGTTGTTGGATGGCGACGGACTCCGGAGTCGTCCGCATAAATCCGACGGGTGCATATACGCGTTTTGCGACAAATTATCACATCACGGACATCAGTGTTGATCCCGGTACCGGTGATTGTTTTTACACTGGCTACCAGAGGACGGATTATCGCTGGATTGCCGGGAAACTCGTTTGGGGGCAAGTCATACAGGATGAAGTATTGCTCGACAATACTTTTTCCCGGCTGTACGCCATTCAGGTCATACCCGGAGCCACCGCCGCCGGATTTTTCGCGGTTCAAACCGGGTATTGGCGGTTACTCAGGTTCGATGGTAACGGGCAGTTGATCGGCGAGTTACCCGAGTACAGCGGTAAGCTGAATTTCTTACTGGAGTAACTTCGTTCACGGTCATTGTACTTTTAGCGATCAATAAGTAGTTTTACCCACACTGGTTTCGATACTTCAGCATTTTTTTCCGGCAATAGGCGGTTTCTAATGGCGGTGTGACTAGACGCGGCCGCTGATTAGCGACATTAGAATTGGGAACAATCCGAATATTTTCTATTTTACGGCGGTTAATTTTCAAAGGTAGAATGGGACGGAGTACAAAAACAGAGACGGACATTTTAATTGTCGGTGGCGGAGTCAGCGGTGTTTGTGCCGCAATACAGGCGGCAAGGATGGAAGCGCGCGTCCTGCTCGTCGAGGAAACTCCCTGGCTGGGTGGGATGCTCACCTCCGCCGGAGTAAGCGCCGTTGACGGTAATCATCTCTTACCGTCCGGGCTGTGGGGTGAGTTTAGGCAAGCGCTCTATGACTATTACGGCGGCCCCCAGGCCGTAGCAACCGGTTGGGTCAGTCATACGCTGTTTGAGCCGCACGTTGGTGAACGTATTTTGCGTGGTATGGTAACCGCACAGCCTAATATTGTCGTCTGTTCCGGCTTTCATATTATTAACGTTTTGAAAGCCGATGATCGCGTTACCGGCGCAGTGTTTGCCGATGAACAGGGCAATCACATGACAGTCATTGCCTGCGTGACCATCGAAGCGACAGAATTCGGTGATGTGTTACCACTGGCCGGTTGTCAATACCGTATCGGGCGAGAAGCTAGTTGGGAAACAGGTGAATCTCAAGCGCCAGCCGAACCAGACGATATAATCCAGGACCTCACGTATGTCGCGATTCTGAAAGATTATGGTACCGGGTCCGCTAGGATTATTCCCGAGCCACCGGGCTATCAGCCGGAGATGTTCGACGGCACCTGCCGCGAGCTGAGCACTCAACCAAATGAACATATTCCTGATGCTCAGCAGATGCTGAATTACGGGCGCCTGCCGAATGCCAAGTACATGATCAACTGGCCGCGGTGTGGCAACGATTATTACCTCAATCTGGTAGAAATGAGTAGAGCCGAGCGCCACCGGGCGGTTATCATAGCAAAAAATCATACCCTTAGCTGGATCCACTTCGTCCAGACGCAAGGCGGTTTCCGCAACCTCGGTTTAGCGGAGGACGAATTTCCGACGCCGGACCGGTTAGCGCTGATTCCGTATATCCGGGAGAGTCGGCGCATCATCGGTCAGTATCGTCTCACGCTTCCCGATCTTGAACATTTTTACGATTCACCCCGCGGCGCCTTTTATCAAAATGGTATTGCGGTGGGCGATTATCCCTTAGACCATCATCATCAGCAAAGTCCTCGACCAGTTGATGAAGAATACCCGCCGATTTGGGCGTTTACGGTGCCATATGGCTGTCTGGTTCCCATAGAAATTGATGGCTTATTGGTCGCGGAGAAGAGCATTGCGGTAACGCATTACGTCAATGGATGCACCCGCCTTCAGCCGGTGGTCATGCTGATAGGACAGGCTGCCGGTGCCGCGGCGGCGTTATGTTTACGTACCAACTGTCAACCGCGGGAGATCAATGTCCACCGACTCCAGCAGGTTCTATTGGATGCCGGTGCTTATTTGATGCCGTTCAGCGATACACCGGTGACCGATCCGGATTTCCAGGTTTTACAAAAAAGCGGAGTGATTGGTTTACTGAAGGGCAAACGTATTCCGCATACCTGGATTAATGAAACAAAATTCCTCCCGGAGAATCAGGTTACACAGATGGAGTTAGAGGAAATCAGCTCAATTTTAGCGCGGCAGGGAGTACAGTTAGCGCTGGAAGATCTGACGAGGGCGACCCGCGGGTTCACGCGTCGGCATTTGGCACGCTGGATCGACCAGCATTTCGACTTGTTTAATGAATTGAAGACTGAGTGAAATTTTGTCAATCATGCGCAGAACCTGCTTGCTATGCTTAATCGTATTGAGTTGGTTAAATAGCCTGCAAGCTCAACCCATCGAATTACGTGGTGTTTGGTTAACTAACGTGGATAGCGAAGTTTTTGATGATCAGGCCAGAATCGCGGAAGCAATGCGTTTCCTGTCCGAATATCATTTCAATGCAGTTTTTCCGGTGGTCTGGAACGACGCCAAAACAGTATTCCCCAGCGCGCTGATGGACTCGCTGTTCGGACTACGGATTAACCCGCGTTATGAAGGGCGGGACCCGTTAGCGGAGCTGATTGCCGCGGCAGAAAAATATGACATCGCCGTGATTCCGTGGTTTGAATACGGTTTTGCCGCCGCGCACGAGAAGCAAGGTGGTTTGTTAATTCAGCGCAAACCTCACTGGGCTGAGCGGGACCACGCCGGAAACCTTCTGAAGAAAAATGGATTTGAATGGCTCAACCCTTTTCATCCTGAAGTCCAGCAATTCGTTATGGATTTGGTGAGGGAGGTCGTCCGGAATTATGAAGTTGCCGGTGTACAGGGTGACGATCGTCTGCCGGCTTTGCCCATCGAAGGCGGCTATTCCGATTTTACCCAGCGTCTGTTTGCAGCTGAACATGGCGGACAGATGCCACCTTATGATTTCCGCGAAACACAGTGGCAACGCTGGCGAGCCGACAAGCTGAACGACTTTACGCGGAGATTTTATCAGGAAGTGAAAGCCATTAAACCCGAGTGCGTCGTTTCCTGGGCGCCAAGTATCTATCCCTGGTCGTATGACGAGTACCTGCAGGACTGGCCGGGATGGATCCAAGCCGGATGCGCCGACCTGATCATCCCGCAGGCGTATCGCTATAATTTGCGCACTTACCGCCAGGTAATCTCAGCATTGACTCCATCAAATTTGAAAATTACCGACGGTAGAGTGTTTCCCGGCGTATTACTGAATCTTGGAGATTACATCATCAGTGAAAAGTTGCTGTTAGCCATGTTGAAAGAGCATCGTCGGGTTGGTTATGCCGGTGAGGTTTTTTTCTTTTATGAAGGGTTGCGCAAAGACGATGACCGTTTGGCCAAAGCGCTCGTCAAATCTTATTATGGTGAAAAAGCCCGGCGGCCCTTTTAAAGCAAGGAGAATTTTATGTCCGAAGTAAACCTGAAACAAGAACAGCTAGCGTCGCTGAACCGCCCGCGATATTCCTATTCCTTGCGTGCCCGCATATTTTTCTTTTTAATGGATAAGCTCGCCGGCAAGGCGACGACACTTGCCAAAACCAAGCTCATCGAGATATTAGCCAGTATCCCATATCGGACCTGGGAAAACCGACAGTACGCCATCCTGACGAAGGATTATGATTTCGAATCTCGCGTCGGCGATGCTCAGGAAAAAAAGGACTGGAGCCGCGCGGCGCAGGACAATGAGTATCTGCACCTTTTAGTCATCAATGCCAAAATGAAGGAAGACCAGATTGAAAATCCCTGGTTTCTCCGCTGGGGAATCCCCTTTGTCCTCGTCAGTGGCTATCGCTTTTTTGCCCGGTGCCTGACGCGGATCAGTCCGCGTCGCGCGTACCTGTTCAACGCCGAATTCGAAGACCATGCCGAGCATGTCTATGCCCGATTCGTCGCCGATCATCCGGAATGGGAAACCCAGCCAGCCAAAGCGGAGATTTTAAAACAATATGCACAATTGCCTACCTGGGCTGATGTTTTTCGACGGATCGGGTTAGATGAACGAGATCACCGGAATGCCAGTTTCAAACTGGCGGGAAAAATGGAAGCGGTCGTGCAATACTATGATCGGGATGAATAAAAATTCATCAACAATAATCAGGGTTGGGAGGTAATATGAACTATAAGGTTCATCGTCTTGAGGTTGATAGTAAAACCATGCAGGAACAGTTGGAGAAGTTCATCAACCAGTTGCGGGGTGAGGTGATCGCCGTGTTGCCGAATGTCACCCCGACATTCCGGTTGATGGGAGCGACGGCTAAAGTTGACTTTCTGCTCGTCGTAGAAAAACTGCGATAGCCCATCGGATATATTTTTTCCATTGATTTGAATTTGCGGTTTGCCCGGTTACCGGAACAGCGCTCGTTATACGGTAGTCTTGCCTTATTTTTTATCTGCAGTCAATACTGCATGGCCTGACAGTGCCGGGTCAGATAGGACTGTTTGCCCTGCTCTGGACGAGTCTGCCCAAAGGACTGTTACCAAATCCAGGTGCGGAGCCGATATTTTTGTTGATTTTTAACTATTGAAATGATACTTTAGGGCGTTATTACGATGGGTTAACAAACTCTAAAGTGATTTACCGACGGAAAAAAATTTGGATTATCGGTTACCTCCTGTGGCTGACGGCGACAGGGTTTGGGCAGACTACAGGAAAAATCACCGGTATTGTGCACGACCGCATCACCGGTCAGCCATTGATAGGGGTGAATGTAGTCATTAAGGGTACTACCTTAGGTGCTGCGACGGATGTTCAGGGTTGGTACGTGGTCCTGAACGTTCCTCCTGGAAACCAAGAACTGAGTTTCACCTATATCGGTTACAAATCGGTCACGGTGAAGGATGTGCTGGTCCGCATTGATCGCACGACCAGCGTAGAGATTGAAATGGAAGCAGTCGCTCTGGATTTGGGCGAGGTAATCGAAGTTGTGGCTACCCGACCGATTGTAGAAGCTGACAAGACTTCTTCTTCGGTGCACCTGCAAGCGGATGATATCAATCGTTTACCAATTGACGGCGTGCGTAATTTGCTGGAGTTGGCACCGAGTGTTAATCGCAACGCCGATGGCACAATCAGCATTCGAGGAGGCAGTGGTTACGAGATAAGTTACAGCGTCAATGGGGTCAAATCCATTACCACCAATACGGGAGCCACCGCCTATGGTGGCACCAATGACAAAGGTGACAATGCCTGGAAATACGAATTCAATCCTCTCGCCGTAGCCCAGATGGAAGTAATATCTGGTGGTTTCAACGCCGAATACGGAAATGCCCAATCCGGAGTGATCAAGGTCGTGACCAAAGAGGGGGGTACAAAGTTTTCGGGTGGTTTGCGTATTGAATATCGTCCGCCGGGTCAGTACCATTTTGGCGATTATGTCTATTCGAAGCGTCAACCCGAATGGCAGAGCTGGGGTACGCTTGATCCCTGGCTGACCAATGACCACTTTGCTTTAGACCCGACCAAATGTACCGGCACACCCTTTTTCGTCAATGGGATACCATACAACTTGTACTTTTACGACCAAACCACTCTGGCATATTTGCCATACAGCATTCAGATTGATGATTCCGCCGCGGTCAACAACTACAACCTTTGGCTGAAGAACCACACTCCCGGCGGCGCTGTCGTTAATCTGGTTGATGGTTTCGACTGGTTTTATCTCGGTGAAGGTGTGAATGCCAGCGGAGATACCCTGCCGCTCTATCGCAAAGTCTGGCAATACGATCGCCGGATTAACGGAAACAATATTTTGGGAGTGTACGATTATCGGGAATTGGCCTACACGCGCTATCTTTTCAGTTTTGGGGGGCCGTTAGGGCGGGAGCGGGAAAAAATGAGTTTCTTCATTTCCGGTGAAATCAAACGCAAGCCAACCCGTTTACCGACCCGTGAGAAAGTTCAGAAGCTGCAGAATCTGGCAATTGTGTTGACTTATAAACCGAACCCAAAGCACAACTTCAAACTGACCAACACCTTTCAGTATTACCGTTCCGGAATGGGAAGCGGCTCCGATGATATTCGTTGGGCGGGGTTGTCGGGTTCGACCGGCGCGCGTCGCAAATATACCCTGATTTACGATGCACTGCGAGAAGAAAGCGTCACGGCGCAGAGTTTCAATCATAAATACATTTTTTCTTCACGTTCATTTTTAGAAACCGCCCTGACGCATCAGCAGGAGGTTTTTTTCTCATTACAAATTCCTGTGCCGGGAATTGATAAAGATATGCAGTTGGTCTCGCAGGGACGTCAGCCGACGCGTCTGCTTGAAGATCGTGGTGACTGGTTTAAAGCCGGCGAGGATCAGTATCGTGACTATTACACCTGGTCGAGCCTGTATAATCAGGCGTCCCTGACGGATTATTATGAATTGCGGGCGAATTATTCTGCGCAATTGACGCATACCAATCTGTTCAAAGCAGGACTGGAAGCCTGGCTGATGGATCAGGATTACAATGCTTCTTCGTCGCTGACGGTTTCCTCTTTTATCTGGCGCACGGGTTTTGCGACCAATTATCAGGCGCATACAAAGTATTTAGCCGGTTACCTGCAGGATAAATTGGAATTTGCCGGCATGGTCGCCAATCTTGGTCTGCGGCTGGATGCTTACAACTTTGGCGGCAAGGTACCGGTAAATGAATATGAGCTTTTTTATCCGGCAGAGGATGAGGGGTTCGTCCCGACCGGCTTGCCTAACGGCTTGCCGTTTTATAAAAAGTCGAAGACTTTCATCACCGCCTCGCCCCGCGTTGGTATCTCGTTTCCCATCGCCGAAAGAACCGCTTTCCGTGTGCAATACGGACATTTTCGTTCTCTGCCGCTGATCCGCCAGGCTCTGGATAATCAGACCAATCACGGTTGGGGTGTTTACGGCAACCCGAACCTGGAACCCAATCTGAGTATCAATTATGAAGTCGGGCTTCAGCAAAATCTCTGGGGTACGCATCAGTTCGATATCGTTACCTATTACAACGATTTGAAGAATCAGACCTATGCCGTCAGTGTGGAAACGCCGGCGGGAACGATCCGTCCCAATCAACCGGATTTTAAAGGTACTTATGTAACGTACCGAAATAACAGTTATGGAACCGCGCAGGGCATCGAAATCAGTTTGGCGAATAAAAATGTCAGCAACTGGCGTTATCGTTGCTCGTACGCACTCAGCCAGACGACTGTCGGCTATTATGGTGTATACTTGCTGAAGGCAGATATGACGGAATTATTGGTTCAGAAGTACTCCTATTCGGCGTCTGATTATCTGGCCTATGAAGACCGTACGCATCGCTTTAATGGAATGATCAGTTATACTCTGCCCGAGGGCAGTGGCCCGCGTCTGGCGGGCATTCCGATCTGCGCCAATACCACCCTTAGTTTGATCTATCGGGTCACCAGCGGATTGCCCTATTCCTGGTCACCGGATTTTCAGACTGAGTATCGTGTCGAAACCAATCGGCGCTATCCTCTCGAATCAAATGCCGATTTGATGGCCGAGAAACACTTTCCGATTGGCAAAATCAATTTTACTTTCAGCGTCAAAGTCCGCAATCTGTTCAATAATCGACAGTTGACTCCTTTTACCAATTCCGAAGAGCTGACCCGCTGGGTCAAGCAAAGCCTGACCTATATGGATGCGGCCGCTAATCCCCAACGCAATTATTATGTATTCAACTACTTCCAGACCTACAAGAACATACCGCGGGAAGTCTATTTCACGTTCGGATTCGACTTTTAGTACTATGCGAAAACAAACACCATGGAAAAATTGCCTTCTCGTCAGTCTCTTACTGGCGGGAGGATTCTGTCGATGGCAAACGCGGAGCGAATTGATCAGCTTGCAACGTGGACGTTTATGGCATTCCTTTCACAACACTCAGGAATGTCAACCGCTGAAAGACTGGCAAATCCTGTCCTATGGGTTGGACTGGCCGGGTTATGATCGTGATGAATTAGGCGGCAGTATCGGTGGAACCTACGCTTATCTGACCACCGGTGGCTTTTTTCTGACGGCCTTGCGGACGATCAACCCTGATACTGCCTTAGGATGGATGGATTTCGCTATCAACGGCGACCGCAACACGAGTCTGCAATTGGGATTTCAGCCGTTTGTCTCGGTCAAACATGAAAAGAAGTGGCGCAACGGAGAGAACTACTGGTTAGCGCTCAATCCCAATGAAGCCGAGGAAGTCATTGAATCGGTCTGGGAAAAGGATCCGCAGTACGACGATTCCAAGACCCTCAATAAAAAATTTCCGGTCACGATCAAGCGCACCGTAAGACAATGGTCAGGAAGTCGGGCAGATGAAGACTATGTCATTATCCGTTACCTGATCCGCACCAGCCCGACCGAGACCAAGGGACTGGATAGTGCCTTTATCATGTTTGTTTATGGATTGAATCCGAATGACCGCGGCTGGAATTACACCAATCCCAATTATTCCTCGGGTGCCCGCAACACTTGCACCAATTGGGATCCCGTCGCAAGGCTGGTTACGGCCTGGGCGGGCGATTTCAAATTGTCGGCTAAGGACGAGACCTTCGATTATTATGAAGGTTTACGCTACAACGCCGCGACTCGCCAGCAGGAAACCTTTCATGAATTCATGGCTCCCGGTGTATTAGGTATAAAATTTTTAAAAATTTCGCCGGATGCGACCGGGCAACCTAATCACATTCACAAATTCGCCTGGTCGGCCGCACCGGCCTCGAGCGACTACGAAGGTCCCTTTTCAGGCGTGGCGGGTTTCCAGGAAAAATACGAGGCCTTTCGCGATCCTCTGCGGCTCTACCAGGCGTTCGATAATCCCCAGGATCGCCGGGTTGGTCAGAGCCGACTTTATGCGACCATTAGCTTAGGACCATTTAACCTGCGGGGACGCGGGCGCGACTCCGTCGAGGTCGTGATCGGTGAGTTCGTCGGTGGCTTAAGCTATGAACAATCCTTGATCGAGACCGATGTGAGCAAAGTCCAGGCCGCCGCTGACTCTGCGGTGAATTACCTGAATGCCAGACTACAATTCAACTTTGCGCATAATTACCGGGTGCCGATGCCGCCGCCGGCGCCGGACTTTACCATTTACCCTTCACCGACCAGCGGTGTGGTTGCGAACGTGATTGCTTTTTCCGACCAGGCGGAACGCATTAACGATCCTCATCAGGGTGTTCCCGACCTTGCCGGATATCGGATATACCGCGCGGGTCAATATCCTTTTGGACCCTGGAAAATGATCCAGGAGATTCCCGCGAAGGATGCCGATTTCTGGAATTCCGATTCGGGTAAATATATTTTTACCGATAATCAGGTTGCCCTGGGATTTGGTTATTACTACTCGGTCACGAGCTACGACGCCGGACACTCTGCCTGGGCGATAGATCCCGCGGTCAGTGTACCATCGCTGGAATCGTCGGTTTTCGCCAACCGTCGCCAAGTCGCCTTTTATGGTACTTTGATGCCGACCAGCGGGGCGAATGCATTGGCGCGGGTAACTGTTGTGCCCAATCCATTTTATCTTTCTTCGGGACTTGAAAAGGCGGGTGACGAGAAGAAAATCCAGTTTGTGAATGTGCCTGCGGTCTGCACTATCCGGATTTTCACCGTGCGCGGTGAATTGGTCAAAACCGTTCGGCATAATAATCCCGCTTCGGGAGTGGCGGTCTGGAATCAAATCAGCGATTTCGGACAGTACGTCAAAAGCGGCTTATACTTCTTTCACATCGAAACTCCCGACGGTCAGCATCAGCAGGGTAAATTGGCGATAGTTAATTAGAGGTACCGGAATTTTCAACCTGTGAATGTGTACATCAAATATCCAATCAGAGTAATCATCGCCGGGTGTCTGATGACCGTCAACCTGTTGACAGGAGCCGAGTTCCGCAAATCGGGTACGGCGGGTTTCGTGTTTCTGGAAATGCCGGTCACTGCGCGGAGCGTAGGGCTGGGGCAAACTGGTATCACCCTGCCCGATGCAAACGTCGAAGGCCTCTTCGTTAACCCGGCTCTGACGGCATTAGGTGAACGCTCCTATTACCTGCATTCGACCTATGCTCGCTGGTTCGTCGAAACTACGCACCAGGCGTTCGGCTTCATTCACCAGCATCCGGTACGGGGAGCCGTCGGTGTGCAAATGATTTTACTTAATTTCGGGGAGATGGAACAAACCCGCAACCTGACCCCGGCAGAAGCCGATAATTTGCGTCCCGGCGATAACAACACCTACTTTTCCGAAGGTCAATTTTCCGCCGAGGCCTATGCTCTGGGATTGACCTATGCGCGGCGTCTGACTGATAAATTCGCCTGCGGGGCTAATCTAAAATTTATCCGCGAAACGGTCGCCACTCATCATGCAGAAAACATCGTCGCCGATTTGGGGTTCCTGTACCAAACCGGTTTCTCATCCTTGCGGGTAGGCGCTAATCTCCAGAATTTCGGACTCGAAGCGGCGTACGCCAATGAAAAATTTAAGATGCCGCAGCGTTTAATTTTGGGTTTGTCGGGAGAGCTGTGGGGAACCAGAACCGCTCCCAACCATTTGACCTGGTTGATTGAGGCGGTGCATCCCAATGATGCGAACGAGCAGCTGCACTGCGGTTTAGAGGTCTTGGTTGCCAACCTGCTGTTTCTGCGGGGCGGATACAAATTCGGATATGACTACGAAAAAGTCAGTTTTGGATTGGGCACACGCTTTCAGTTCAAGGAGCGGCGAATAGACTTTGATCTGGCCTATATGCGTCATACCTATTTGGAAAATTCAGTACGTTACTCTTTGTCCATGGAATTATGAGCAGAACCGTTCTGATATTGATGATAATCGTTTTTACGGGCGTAATCAACACCCTGGGGTCAGCTGTTCTGCCCGCGCAAGAAAATCCGTTGAAACTCAAACTGTTCTTTTCCGGTCAGACTCAAAATTCGCCCTATCGCGCTGAAAGTGCCTTCGGATACGGATATGGCGGGCAATTGAATCATCGGCTGACAAACCAGCTGGATTTTACTTTCCGAGTTGGTTATGATTACCTGTATTTGCACCAGGATTCAGTTGTGCGCGAATGGCAATGGGCGTACTGGCGGGAGCGCTACGTTGATTGGTTGTTTTCGGGGTCTCTTTCGCCTGCGCAGATTGATTCTTTCAGCCTGGCGTTGGAATATGTCCGCTTCGACAGCGCCTTTATCGGGGTTTTCAATCCCTACCAGAATTTGGGAGAATTGCGTTTCAGCAGTGGGCTGGAGTTGGCTCATACCATTACGCCCAAACTGACTTTTTATGCAAGTTTGGCGCTGGGTGTTACCAGATATCAGCGGACGCTGAAGATGGTGGAGCACTGGACGAAAACGTACCATTTCCAATGGGACAGTGTGAAGGTAGCCAATCAAAGCTATACCCCGGAAGAGCTCGAGAGGTTGCGACAATTCCGCAAATATTATGGTGCCGATTCGACGGTTTATGAATTCGATTATGATTATAAAGCGCGGGTCACACATTTTGCACCGGCCAAGAAGGGATGGCGAATTTTTACCGAACCGATCATTGGAATGCGCTGGAAGCTTTCATCGGCAATGGATCTGGATCTCGCCTATACCGGAGTATTTTATTTTAGTCGGAAAATCACCCGGCCATTGGAAAACCTGCTCGGTATCAAGTCGAGCGCGATGCAGTGGTTCCCATTGCAGTCCAAGAGTATGTTAACAGTCGGAGTTACCTTTAATTATTAGTCGAGGAGCGAGTTTGCGGAAAGTGATTGTCGTTTACGGTTGCCTGATCAGCGTTCTGCTGGGGCAGGAGGTCGGGGGGAAGGCCGTCGGAATCGGAGCCGCCTGGTCACGGCCAACCGGCAGTCTCGCCAACTGGTTTAAACCGACAGTCGACCTGAGCCTGACCTATGGCTTCCAGTATGACGATCGCTGGTTCGTGGAATATAGTCTGGAAGCGGCACGCTTTGACCGCGAAAATCTGCATGGTTATGCGGCGGGAAAGGTGGAATTACTACTGGAACAGATCGGAGGCCTGGTCAGCGGCTACTATGGACCGCGCTGGTTTGGCCGCCTAAGACCGCACCTGATGATTGGCGGCGGACCGCATTACTGGAAAAGCATGCGCGGTGCCATCGCCCCTGATTCGGCGTTGGGGGTGCCGGCTATTCCCCGTCGGAAATTAGAAGAATGGAATTTGGCCTTGCGGGTCGGTGCCGGGTTAGAATGGCGCCTGTTTGCCGGAATGACCGCCGCTGGTGAAATCAACTACCGCTTTTTGGTGGGTTCACTCTGGCCGACGATGCAGGAACACATTGAGCTGGAAGCCGTCAATGGTTTGCAAACTTTGAATTTTGCCTTGCATCTGCATTATTATTGGCAGTAATACAATGGAGGAAATCGCGATGAGAAAAATGCTTGTACTATGGGGAATCTGTGGCCTAATAGCGACAGCTGTCGCTGGACCTTACAAATTGGTTTGGGCGAATTACGATTACATTAATCCGGGTAGTGATGTTACGCGCGGGTTGGCATACAACCGGACCACCGATCATCTTCTGATTGCGACCCGTAAGGATAAGCCACGCGTGGTAATTTTGGATCCGGAAGATGGGAACTACCTCGGAGTGCTGGATACCGCCGTTGCCTTCAGCGGAGGAACTTATCCCCTCAATCTGGTGACGACCAATGATGTCGGAGTGGTCTATGTCTGTAATTTATGCGCGCCCCAGGCTACTCCCGGGGTCACGCTGAAAATCTACCGTTATGCGAATGAAGCCTCACCATTAGAATTGGTTTTCGATAATGCCCTTGATGGCGGGCGCTATGGGGATGCCTTTGCTGCCTACACCACTGGATCGCTGACTTTCCTTTACATTTCAGGAATGGGCAATAATAAAATTGCTGTTTTGAGGGATGACGGCGGGTCAGCCTTGACACTGGAAGGATACATTAATCTGCCTCAGCCCGGAAATGCGCGTCACGGAATTTCACCAGTCGCAGAAAACGGTGGTCTGTGGATCAATGGCGCCGATACGGGATTGCCGCCGGCGCGTTGGATTGCGCTGGACGGTACGGTTTTAGCTACCGTTCCCGATACACTACTGTCGCCCGGTGGCAGTGCTACCGTCACGCACTGGTCGGTCAGAGATATCAATTTAGTGACGACCACCAACGTCTTTACCTCCAATTCCATCCGCACAGTGCGCTATTTCGAGGACGAGCTGGGAACCGTATCATTCGGTTACTTCGGAGGCAATTCCGACACGTTGCTTTTGGGTTATAACGGTACGACGCACAATAATAACATCAACGGGAGTTCCATTCTGCAATACGATGATACCCGTCACCGGATGTACGTGCTGTCCGGGGTGAATAGTATCGCGGCGGTGGATTTGGATGGCTTGCTGAAAGTGCGTACACCGCGTGACAGTGGTTTGCTGAAGGTACAGCTGGACGGCAAGGATAAGGAATACTGTGAATATGATTTTGTCGGGGTGAGCAACTGGCGTTATCTGAACCTGACCTGGGATCAGAATTTGGCTTGTTTTGGATTAAGGGGCTCAGCCCTCCTTGATAATACGGGCACGAACGAGTTGTATCTGGCCTTTGACCTCGATCCGGACGGGACAAACGGTACCGGCACACCGCCTACCGTCGCTGGTGGTATCCGCTCCCTGCCCTTTTTGGCGGATGTGGTGGTACAATTCGATTCCTATGACCAGAACGACTGGACGACCGGTAAGGTTTTCAAATGGAACGGAACCAGTTGGGCAAGTACTGCCATTGACGGTTTTGACATCGGTTACGGCGCTATGGCGGTTATCGGAGAAGGCGCCGACAGCCTGATTACCGAGATCGGAGTGGCACGTAATTCGGCCGGATTAGGCGAGAATTTCACCAAACTCGGGATGTTGGTATACGTTGCGCAAAAGACTGCTGATGGCGCCGTACTATGTGCTTTTCCGGACGATAATCCGATTGGCAAAGGCGTCGCTTTCAATCGCTTCTATCAGGTGGACAGTCTGGGAAGCGGTATGTTTGCCGCCAATGGCAAATATGTCCGGGTCATGAGTGGCTACGTCGGAATTGCCGCTGAGCTCGAAACGCAACCGTTGACTTTTCATCTCGCGCAGAACTTTCCCAATCCGTTCAATCCGGTCACCCAAATCCAGTATATTCTGCCCCGCCGAGCACGAGTGCGGCTGGAAATCCTCAACCTGCTCGGTCAGGTCGTGGCGCAACCGGAAAATACCTGGCGGGAAGCCGGTCATTATGCGGTAAACTTCGATGGTCATTTTCTGAACACTGGGATTTACTTATGCCGGCTCGTGGTTGATAATAAAACCGTCGCGACTCGCAAAATGATTCTTTTAAAATAGTGCTGATGTGCGTGGCTTTGTGGTTTGAGAAGTGAGTATAAGAGGTTTCTACCGATACAATTGGCTTAGTACAGTAATACTACTGTTACTCAGTGTGCGATTTGCCGCATCGGCTGAACCGGAAGCCCGCGGAGTGTGGTTCGCCTGGGCTGGTGCCAATGTCCCCACCCGGGCGCAAATCGCATCCACAATGGACTTGTTAGCACGCTCAAACCTGAATGTGGTCTACGTGGATGTCTGGCGCTTCGGGTATCCGTACTATCGGAGTGCGGTTTTTCAGCAAATGACCGGACTAAGCTCCGATCCCCGCCTGGAAAGTGGCCGCGACATTTTAGCCGAGATGATCACCGAAGGTCATCGCAACGGGCTGGAAATCTATGCCTGGTTCGAAGCCGGATTTGCGGCGACATACAGCGACGGGAGTGTCAGTAATTTAGATGTTTACAATGCGCATCCGGATTGGTTTGCCCGCCAACAGAATGGTTCCCAGAATTTCACGGCGGATGGCGGCATTACCTATCGCTGGCTGACTCATACTTTGCCTGAAGCTCAGCAATTTCTGATTGCCTTATGCACCGAGGTGGCATGCAATTACGATGTAGATGGTATTGAACTTGACCGGGTGCGCTATCCGGAACTCGATTGCGGCTATGATGATTACACCAAAGCGTTGTATCGCGCTGAGAAGGGCAGCGATCCACCGATCAACATCTACGATCCCGGCTGGAAACAATGGCGCGGCGAGCAATTAGTGCCTTTCATGGCCCAACTCTATGATTCGATCAAAGCCGTCAATCCCCACGTCATCGTCAGCAACGCGCCCCTGCCTTATACCTGGGGCTACGAAAATTTCTGCCAGGATTGGGCGCCCTGGATCAATCGGGGCCATTTGGATATCGTCAGCCCGCAACTCTATTACACATATCTGCCCTCGTTCCTTTTTGATCTCGATCGCCAGTTAGCAAAAGTTGATGATGACGCGAAGATCCACCCCGGCATCGCGATCGTCGCCAACGACCAAACCATTACGCCAGGCAACCTGATTACCGAGATCGAAACCATCCGCCAGCGTGGTCTGCAGGGGCATGTCATCTGGTATCACAATACTCTGCCACCCTTTTTAGATACCCTGAAAGCCACCGTATATCAGGAAACGGCGGCAGTTCCCGGACGCCCCGCCACGTGGCGCCTGCCGGCGATTATTGTCAATGAAACAGATGCCGATTATATCGTAAAATCCGAAGGTTGGAAAGTCCAGTCTACGATTCCCGGTTACTCGGGTGCTAATTTCTATGCGGATACTGCGGGGTATAAATGGTTGGACTATTACGCCGATATTGCTTACGCCGGCTGGTACGAATTGTACATCTTTTCCATTAATCAGATTTATGCCACTACCCGCGCCCCTTATGTGGTATATCAGCAGGGCGGGAGCGATACGGTCTATGTCAATCAACATGCCAGATACGCCTGGCACAAGCTGGGCGACTATTATTTTCCAGAAGGGACGCGGCAAAAATTGGTGCAACTGTCCAATTATCAAATTGACGGACGCTATGTTTTCGCCGATGCGATTATGCTGTTAAATACTAACCGTCCCGAAAAATTCCTGTTGTCGACGAAACAGAAAAGAGCAGGTACTCATTCTCCACAGAATTTTGCCCTGAGACCAAATTTTCCCAATCCATTCAATTCCCGAACATGCCTGAGTTTTGAGCTCAGTCGGGAGCAATACGTCGAGCTGAGCGTGCTGAATCTGCGCGGCCAGGTGATCAAATCGTTAGTCAGACAAGTCATGCCATCCGGACAGCACAGAGTACTCTTTAATGCAGATGGCTTGGCCAGCGGAATCTATTTGTACCGCCTGCAGGTCGGGGAAAATATATTAATGCGGAAGATGGTCTTGTTACGTTAAAATACATTTCAGGAGTCGTAGAAAATTGGAACCACGCGTTAATGCTCAGTTCATGAAGGAACTCAATGAGATTCGGATATTGAACCTGATCCGCAGTACCGGCCCCATTTCCCGCATTGAGATCGCCAACCGTACCAAAATTTCCAAAGTCGCCGTCTCGGAAATCGTCAGTCGGCTCGACCGGGCAGGCTTCATCCTCGAAATCGGAAAAGGATGTTCCACCGATCGTGGGGGTAAAAAGCCTACTCTGATTAAAATTAATCCGCAAAACGGTTATGTGATCGGAGTTGAGATCCGGCGGCAAATAGCGCGCGTCGCCTTAGCCAACCTCGAAGCGGAGATTATCGCCTCTGGATCGGTTACTTTTCCACCGTCCACGGGACGCGAACAGACTACCCGGCTAATATTCTGGGAGATCGACCAGCTGTTAGCTCAAAACCGCATCTCGCCGGGTAAGTTGGTCAGTATCTGTCTGGGTGTGCCGGGTTTTATTGATTACCGGAAAGGTGAAATTATGTTTGCGGACACTCTGCAAGGCTGGGGCCAAAGCCCATTGGTCAGTTTATTTCAGAAGCGCTATAATGTGCCGGTGCTGATTGAAAACGATGTCAACGCCTCAGCTCTCGGTGAACATCTGTTGGGAGCTGGTCAGGGAATCAACGACCTGGTCTGCCTCTGGATTGGGGAAGGTGTCGGAGCGGGCATCATTGTCGGCGGCAACCTCATTCGTGGTCGGAATGGCAGTGCGGGTGAAATCGGCTACCTCGAAATCGGGCATAGTTTACGTGAGCGCGGCGCTCTACAGGAGCTTGATCGAGGACAGCGTTACATCGGTGATATTTTGAGTGAACAGAACCTGTTCGCCGCTTTGCGACGCAAACTCTCCGCCCTTCCGGTACCTCCGGAAAACCTGGAAAGCCTATCGCTGATCCAGATCTTAACCGACCTGCCTAAAACCTGTCAGCCCGCAGTTGACGAAATCCTGACCGAGTACGCTCTCCTGATCGCCACCCTCTGTCTGGAACTAATCAAGACCTTGAATCCGGATTTGCTCATTTTGACCGGCAAAGTGCCGGAGCAGGTTCCGCAGTTATTATCCAAAGTACGCACTGTGGTTCAAAAACACATGTCTGGTATTCCTGTTGAAGCCACGCCGATCGCAATTGGTAAATTGAAAGGTGAGGGATGCCTGAAAGGCACCCTGGCAATGGCCCTGCAAGTGGTCTTCGAGCCGCTGTTCAACGGACGCAATGTACGTCACCTGCGTATCTGATCCGGCCCAACCTGCATTTGCGGTAGTGAATTTGACGCCTTAAATTTGGGCGGCTTAAAACTACGGGGATCTGATATGCGCAAAATTGCCGTCTCTCAGGTAGATACGTTTTTTGTCAATGGACTCTATCCGATTGAATTCCTGCTGTACTATCCGAAGAGAATAGATGCCGACGCTATCCGGAACGGGCTTAAGGAACTCGCTAAGCCATTCTGGCCGCTGTTCGGTAACTACAAAAATGGCTGGATTGAGTCTGCCGATTATCGCGAAGCAGACTGCCTAAGTGAAGAGACGCTCAATACAGAATTTGATACATCGGCACCGCATGCCAGCATTTTTACTCAATTCTCCGCCGCCAATCCGGCGGTTTTGCCCCGCCTTTTTTTCCTGAAAATCATCCATCTGCGCAATGGTAGCCTGCTGGTTCCAAAGATGAATCATTTGGCAGGTGACGGTTATAGTTATTTTTTCTTTTTGACCTGTTTAGCGCGGTTTACACATAACAGGCACCAGCCGCTCAAACGCTTGACAGACCGCATCCTTTTTAGACCACGGCATCGCCGGACGGCGGTTAGCCGGTTCATGTTCACAGCTCAGCCACCGGTATCACCGTCCCCACCGGTTTTGCACGGAATGGAAATCATGCGTCTGCCACGTTACGAAATCCGCCAGCAAATTAAAGAGATCCAAAGCCAGACCGGACAGGCTGTCTCGACGAATGACCTGCTGTGCGCCTTGATTCTGCAGAAGCTGGTGGTAAAACAGGCGGGCAGTCCTCCGGAATTCCGATTGACCATTCCCATTGACGTGCGCCGGATGGTGCGGGTTTACGGATCACGCTTTTTCGGTAATGCCCTCCAGTTTCAAGTCGTCAAATTCACGACGGCGGATTTATCGGATGAAAGTACCACTGATATCGCCCGCACGATCCGCAAGGCCATGCCGCAGATTACTTTATCGAGTTATCGTCAATATTTGGCCGACATCGAACGGATAATTGCCGAACAGAAATATGATCGGTTGCGTCCTTTCGACCCGGAAAGCGGTTGTCTGGTGACCAACTTAGCGCGTCTGCCGGTGCAGCAGCTCGATTTTGGCGGTGGGCAACCCGATTTAGCCGTGCCGTTGACTGTAGAGCAAAACTCCGCCGCTATTCTGAGCGACGCGGACAATTACCTGTTGCGGTTAGCCTATTGAATCAATCTGCTCCGATCGCGGTTTGTATTTATCAAACAAGGATTTTCCCGTTCATGTCCGGCGACCGAAATCCTTTGTTTTTATTCAAGAGAAACCTAATTTTACCGCCAGTAGTGAACGGATTGGGCGATGCCGACTAATCTCCCTCCAGAGTATTTTGCGGCGGAACATGAATTCCGGGAAGCGGAATCAACCGCGGCGAAAATCGAATGCCTCGAAAAGCTGATCAGCACCGTGCCCAAGCACAAGGGCACCGACCATTTGCGGGCCGACCTGCGTCGTAAACTCGCCCACCTGAAAAATGAACTCCAGCAGAAAAAACACCTCGGCCGGCACAGCGGTGAATTTCATATCATACGCGAGGGTGCCGCTCGCATTGTCGTCCTTGGTCCAACCAATACCGGCAAGTCCCTGTTGGTAGCTACCTTGACCAACGCTCAACCCAAAGTCAACCCGGCGCCGTTTACCACCTGGTCGCCGACCCCCGGCATGTGGCTTTTGGAAAAAGTACCGGTGCAGATCATTGACACGCCGCCGCTCAATGCCGAATTTACTCCGCCGGAGTTGTTCGACTTAGCCCGTACGGCTGACCTGCTCCTGCTTTTTTTGGCGATTGATGACGAGCCCCTGGAAAATCTCGCCGTTACTTTGCAATTGCTAACGAAACATCGAGTGATGATCCGTTCGGGTGACCAAACCGTCGTCGAGCCCCGCTCCGGACCTTCGGCATTAATTGTAGTGAATAAAATCGAGAACCATCAAGCCGAAGAAGAACTCGCCGCAATGCAAACCCTGCTGACGGTACCCTTACGGGTTGTCGGTATTTCTTTGTTTAATCGGTGGAATTTAGACCAGTTTGCGCTGACCTGTTTTCGACATTTGGCGTTGATCCGGGTCTATTCAAAACCACCGGGCCGGGAGGCAGACCTGCACCAGCCCTTCATTCTGAAAGACGGGGCGACAGTATTTGATCTGGCTTTTAGAGTCCATCACGACGTTGCCCAGAACCTGAAAACCGCGCGCGTTTGGGGCAGTACGGCCTTTGGTGGGCAAATGGTCTGCCGCGATTATCGCTTGAAGGACGGCGACATCGTCGAATTGCATCACTGAGCACCTGATTTGCACTTCGTGATAAAATGGATTAGATTCCCAACTAATGAACGAATTTTTCCTGATTTAACAGCTAAGAACACCGCGTACTAAATGACGGAGCAGTTATGCCAGCCGCACTAAGAAGACGTTTATTATCGAAGAAACCATTTGTCTACCTCACATTGGCCCTGAGTCTTTTGATCATCGTCGGGGGAGTATTTTTTTATCGGTATCAGTTGAACCAAATCCGCACTGACAAATACAACGAACTGAAAACGATCGCCGAGCTGAAAACCGACCAGATTACCACCTGGATGAAGGAAAGACGGAGCGATGCTTTCACGATTTCAGGGTCGCCCTTTTTTATGCGGGCGGTCGCGGACTGGATGGCAAATCCCGATAGTGGTGATTTATATCAGCAATTAAAAAGGCGTTTAGAGATTGTCTGCCGGTATTATGGCTATGCTGACGTTCTATTGTCTTCGATTAAAGGAAAATTCCTGATGGCGGCTGTTTCTCCCCGCACACGCATTGATCAAGTAACCCATGCCAAAATACTGGAAGCCGCCCGCACGCGGACACTGCATTTCTCAGATTTTTACTTCTGTGAAACACATCAGCGGGTACACCTCGATTTCATTGTTCCTGTATTGAATACCGACAGACAGCCGATCGCGGTCCTCATTTTACGCATGGCACCGGAAAGTTTCCTCTATCCACTGATTAGCAAATGGCCTGTTCCCTACCAAAATGCCGAGACGATGTTATTGCGCCGGGAAGGTGACAGCTTAATGGTGTTAAATGCCCTGCGCCATCAGCCAGCCAGCGCTCTGCATCTGCGGTTACCCTTATCGAACCGGGGTTTGGCATCCGTTGAAGCGGTATTGGGGAAAACGGGCATTTTTGAAGGTCGTGACTACCGCAATGTGGATGTGGTTGCCCATCTGGACTCGGTCCCCGGCACACCGTGGTACATCGTCGTTAAAAATGATAAAAGCGAGCTCTTCGGAGAACTATACCTGCGGATGCATCTTATTTTTATTTCCATCTTCTTCCTGCTCGTCGGCGTCAGTACGTCAATCGCTTCCATTTACAATAATCGCCAGCGCGGCATCTATCGCGCTCTGTACCTCGACGAAAAAGAAGTACATAGTATGGAGACGCAGTTCCGTACCATGCTCTACAGCATTGGCGACGCTGTGATCATCACCGACAAAGAAGGCCTGGTACAAATGATGAATCCGGTGGCAGAAAGCCTGACCGGCTGGAGCGAAGTATCCGCGCAGGGGAAATCCATCGAAACTATCTTTCGGATCATCAACGAGAACAGCCGGCAAAAGGTGGAGAATCCCATTGTCCGGGTTATCCGGGAAGGTCTCGTAGTCGGCTTAGCCAATCACACGTTGCTAATCACGCAGGATGGACGCGAAATTCCGATTGCCGACAGTGGTGCACCCATCAAAGATGAAAAGGGTGAGATTACCGGAGTAGTGCTGGTTTTTCGTGACCAAACCGCTGAACGCACCGCCCAAAAAGCCTTGCAGGAGAGCGAAGAAAAATATCGCCTCATCGTGGACAATGCGTACGATGGTATTGAAATAACCCAGAGCAACCGGATCCATTTCTGCAACGCTCGCTTCGCCGAAATGCTCGGCTACACGATTGCAGAGATTATGAATGTACCTTTCACGAGAATCTTTACCGAGGCAGGATTGGTCGAGCTCGAACAACGTCATCAACAACGACTTAGCGGAGAATATTGGCCCAAACATTATGAAACGACCTTTCTGAGAAAAGACGGTACCGTTATCGACGTCGAAGTTAATTGTGAAATCATTGACTTTCAGGGAGCACCGGCCACCTTTGCCATTGTCAGGGATATCACCGAACATAAACAGGCCGAGCAAAAAATTATCGAAC
>CAZPQN010000015.1:0-52284 GCA_964588795.1 uncultured bacterium
CTCAACCTTGACCTTAACCTTGACCTCAGCCTGGCTAACCACCGCGTACCTTCGTGTAACATTCGCTCGCTTTTTCTTTTCCAACTTTCCTTTGCGGGTTTAAATTTCCTGCAATGAAGGTCAACCGCATCACTCTCGAGTATGAAACGAATCTGTGGAAGAGAGGGGTGCAAAATGTCGTTGGTGTGGATGAGGCGGGACGCGGTCCGCTGGCAGGGCCGGTGGTAGCCGCCGCGGTGATCTTTCCGGAAAAACTGGAGATTTTGCCCGAGATCAATGACTCCAAGCAGTTGACTGCCAGAAAGCGGGAGTCATTATTCGATCCGATTTTTGCGCAAGCCCAAACCGTGGGTATCGGGATCATCGAAGCCGATGAAATTGACCGCATCAATATCTTGCGCGCGACCCAAAAAGCGATGCGCCAGGCGATCGGACGCCTGAAACTGAAACCCGGTCACCTGCTGATTGACGGGCGACCCCTGCCGGACAAAATCTATCCGCAGACGGCGATTGTCGGCGGCGATCGTCTGTGTTACTCGATAGCCGCGGCGTCGATTGTCGCCAAGGTTTATCGTGATCGGCTGATGCAGAAATACGACGCGGTTTTCCCCGGCTACGGTTTCGCCAAGCATAAAGGTTATGGCACCCGAGCCCATTTGGCGGCAATACAAAAACTCAGGCCCTGTCCCATCCATCGCTGTACCTTTCGTGGTGTTAGTGAGCACGTCGTTGATTTGACCACTGCCGAGAACACGCGCTGGTTGGGCAAATACGGCGAGGATCTGGCGGCTCACTTTCTTTTCCGGCAGGGTTATGCGATAATTGCGCGCAATTTTCATCTTGGTAGCTACGGCGAGCTGGACATCATTGCCAACCACGATGGGGTGTTGTGTTTTGTCGAAGTCAAGACTCAGCGGCGTAAAATTTTCGGGCCACCAGAAAGCTGGGTTGACGAAAAAAAGATGCGTCAATTAGGTCTGTTGGCCGACGGCTACCTTGCGCAAAATCCGCATCCGGACGCCGAATGTCGCTTCGATGTCATCGCCGTGAATTTGGAAAAAGATGGTCCACGGATCGAGCACCTCGTAGATGCTTTTCGATTGTAATCGGGAGTCAGAATAATGATAAAATGCAAAAATGTCATCCTGGTTTTGGCGGTGATTTGTTTCTGGAGTACCGCCAGCGTTTATGCGCAGTCCTTTCAGGTCGGGCGCAACGGCATGGTGGTCTCGGCGTCGTCCATCGCTTCGCAGGTCGGAGTTGACGTTTTACGTCGGGGCGGGAATGCGGTGGACGCGGCCGTAGCGGTTGGTTTTGCCTTGGCGGTGGTCTTTCCCGAAGCCGGCAATATCGGAGGCGGGGGGTTCATGTTGATTCGCACTCCGACTGGAGCCATCACCGCGCTCGATTACCGCGAAACCGCGCCGGGTAAAGCGACTCCGCAAATGTACCTCGCACCCGATGGGAGCGTCATCCCGAATCTCAGTACGGAAGGCGCGCTGGCGGTGGGTGTGCCGGGTGCTGTGCGCGGTTATGAAGCCGCCTGGCGTAAATTTGGCAAACTGCCGTGGAAAAAATTGGTATCGCCCGCCGCTGATTTGGCGCGAAACGGATTCCCCGTGACTTACTATGTTCATCAGGGCATCGCCGCTAATCAGCCGCTCATGCAGAGATTTCCCGCCTCGCAAGCGATGTTCTTTCCCGATGGTAAGGTGCCGGAGATCGGGCAGCTAATCCGCTTTCCGGCTTTAGCCCGGACTTTGAGGCTGATCGCGCAAAAGGGAGCCGGGGAGTTTTACGAAGGAGCGACCGCGCGGCAGTTAGTCCAGGCGCTCACGCAGGCCGGCGGCATCATCACCCTTGAAGATCTAAAACAATACAAAGTCGTCGAACGCGCACCGATTCTCTTTAACTATCGCGGTTATCAGATTGCCTCGATGCCGCCGCCGAGTTCGGGCGGAATCTGTTTAGGGCAAATCCTGCAGATGCTCGAACCATTTTCATTGTCCGAATATGGCTTTCAATCGAGCACGGTCATCCAGATTATGGTGGAAGCCGAGCGGCGCGCTTACGCCAATCGCGCATATTATTTGGGTGATCCCGATTTCGTTAAGATACCCCTGAAGCAACTCCTTGATCCATCCATCAACGTCAGTGTGACGAGCAGTTTTAATCTCGATCAGGCAACTCCCAGCGCTGCAGTCAGTCATTTTGTATTTCCCGAAAGCGAAGAGACAACGCATTTTTCAGTCATCGATAAAGACGGCATGGCGGTCGCCAGCACAACAACCCTGAACGGCAGTTATGGCTCGGGTTTTGTCGCGGAAGGCACCGGGATATTGCTCAATAATGAAATGGATGACTTCGCCATCAAGCCCGGCGTGCCGAACATGTACGGACTGCTTGGTGCCGAGGCCAATGCCATTGCGCCGAACAAGCGCATGTTGAGTTCGATGACGCCGACTTTTGTGATGCACAATGATTCACTATGCTGGATATTGGGAACCCCGGGCGGGGGTACAATCATCACGACGATTGCCCAGGTAATTGTCAATCTAATTGATTTCCGCATGACCTTGCCCAAGGCGGTGGACGCGCCCCGATTTCATCATCAGTGGCTTCCAGACGAGGTCTATTACGAACGCAACGCGTTTAGCCCGGATTTGCTGAACATCCTGGAGTCGAAAGGCTACCACCTGACGCCGCGGAGCGCCATCGGCGATGTCAATGCGATTGCCGTTGACCGGCAAAACGGCTATTATCTCGGAATGCCGGATAAACGGCGACAGTCCGCCGCGGCTGGCTATTAACTATTTTTTGTGAGGCGACATAATGGAAGTGACGATTGCGGTTTTGTTCATAGGGCTGGTGATATTTTTTGCCCACCTGTTCGCGGTGTTGTACGCCAAAACCAGGATACCCGATGTGCTGTTATTGTTCCTGGTAGGGTTTCTTTTCGGGCCGATTCTTGATGTCATTCGACCGAGTCATTTCGGGGCCATCGGGCAGGTGTTCAGCACGATAACGCTGATTTTAATCCTGTTCGAAAGCGGTGGGGACCTCAGTCTATCAGGAATGCGTCAGTCGGCGCGCGGCCTGTTTGGTCTGACGATCATGAGTTTCATTTCCGCGATGGTCGTCAGCAGTGGAATAGTGATCCTGTTTACGAAGCTAAGCCTCGGTGCGGCACTGATGCTGGGCGCGATCACGGGTGGCACGTCCTCGGCGATCGTCATCCCGGTCTTAGATAAGTTGAGGATGCGGGAAAATTCTAAGACGACCTTGATCTTTGAGTCCATCATCAACGATGTGCTCTGTATCGTAGTGACCTTCAGCCTGATTTCAGCGTATCAGCAGGGTGATTTGCACATTGGCTTAATGATCATGCGCATTGCCGGCACGTTTATTTTGGCAGGTTTGTTGGGGGTCATCTTTGCCCTGCTCTGGTCGGTAGTCCTGAAAAAAATCCGGATATTGCAAAACTCAACTTTCACAACACTGGCTTTTGTTTTTGTGGTTTATGGTATCGTGGAATTTTTCGGTTTCAGCGGCGCCATCAGTGCGCTTGTTTTTGGTTACGTTCTGAACCATATCTCACGTTTGAAAATCGATCTGCTGGGTAACTGGATGAAGGTTCAGCCGAGCGAACTGAACGACCGGGAGCGGGGCTTTTTTGCCGAAGTGGTGTTTTTACTGAAAACCTTTTTCTTCATCTATATCGGGGTTTCGATCCAGGTCGCCAATACCTGGCTGATGATGCTCGGTTTGCTGGTCACGCTGGCTCTGTTTTTGATCCGGATTCCCATCGTGCGGCTAACAATGCCCAAATCTACTCCGATAAAAGATGCCACACTGATGTCCATAGTCATCCCGAAAGGACTGGCGGCGGCGGTGCTGGCTTCGATTCCGTTGCACAAAGGTATTCCGGGCGGCGAAATCATCCAGACATTGACTTATACGGTGGTGTTGTTCAGCATCATCATCAGTTCGATTTTGATTTATATAGTTGAATTTCCGGTTTTTGGCAATTTATACCAGCGTGTCTTCCGCAGGAAATTCAGCCAGGGAGCATGATTTGCATGGTGCAATAAATCCTTTGGCGATTATGATTTTTTTCCTTTACTTTGGCTTGCGGTATTAAACGAAAATAGATTGCGGGAAGAATTATGAAAGCAATGTTCGCACGCGCCAAATTACTCGAACAGAAAAGTGCTGAGTTCCTCAACGTAACTCTGGAAGCCTGCCGCGAATTGCTGACCGGTATCGGCAACTATTTAGACGGCAAAAGCGCCCAGTTCGAACAGAATTTTCAAAATATTTCGGTGCTTGAGAACCGCGGAGATGCCTTGCGCAGGGAAATCGAGAATCAGCTCTATACCGAAACGCTGATACCCGAATCGCGGGGCGATGTACTGGCTCTTTTGGAAAATATCGATGGAATCACTAATCAGGCTAAACAGATCCTGATGGAGCTTTCGGTCGAAGTACCCGTCATTCCCGAGCAATTCAAGGCGGACTATTTGATCCTGACGGAAAAGAGCATCAAAGCAGTTGAGGAGGTAATCGCCTCCACGCAGGCATTTCTGAACGAACCCCTGCTCATCGAGCACAGCCTGAATAAAGTCTATCACTGGGAACACGAAGCCGATCGGCACTCGGAGATGCTCAAACGGCAGGTATTTCGCAATCCGGAACTCGAACTAAGTCATAAATTTCATCTGCGCTATTTTGCTTTGCACATCGAGCTTTTAGCAGACAAAGCCGAGGACGTCGCTGATCGCCTTTCGATTTATACCATCAAGCGCTCAATATAGGGTTGCAGGCTATGGCGAGCATTTATGAAAAAGATCGGGTTTTGGTGGAGAAAATCCGCGAGTTTATTGACCTGACCAGTACAGTGAACCTGATTTTTCCAGCGGCAGTCCGCAATTACCTTTGTTGTGCCCAGACCCGCTTTGAGGAGGATGTGGAACGGATTCGTGCATTGGAAAGTCAGGGCGATATATTGCGACGTGGCACCGAGGTCTACCTTTACTCGGAGAAATTGATCCCAGAGTCGCGCGGCGATGTTTTAGGGCTGATCGAAAGTGTGGATGAAATAATTGACGAAATCAAGAAAACCATGCTTTTGTTTGCGGTGGAGATGCCCGAAATCCCAGCTGGTTTTCAAACTGACTACATACAATTGTCTGATACTGGTGCGCAGGCCGTTGATGCGGTTATGGTGGCCGCACGGATTTTTTTTCAGGATCCCTGGCAGGTACAGCATCTGATCCAGAAGGTGTATGCACTGGAGAAAAAAGCCGACCAGCAGGCCGCCGCCCTCAAGCGTCAGATTTTTCGCGTGTCCGATCTGCCTCTCTGCAAACGCATGCATCTCCGCTATTTCGCCTATCATATCGACTTAATCGCTGACCGGGCTGAAGATGTAGCCGATCGCCTGGCCATCGCCGCCATAAAGCAGGTGAAAAATGAATAGCGACACGCATTTTCCGGAAACACCGCCAGTCGTACCCCGCTGGGAATGGCGTACGTTCGGACAGGATTTTGGGGAGAGTGAAGCGCTCATCAATCAATATCCCTGCTTACGAGTCAAGGAATCCAGAGAAATATATATCCTTTCCAACAATGCCGGTGACAACTGCAAAATCCGCAATTCCCAGATTGATATCAAAGTTTTAGAAAGAATCGATGCTCAGCGTCTGGAATTATGGAAACCGCTGTTGAAGGCCGCTTTTCCCATCAACCGCGAAATCGTCCGACTATTGATGCGCACCCTGCACGTGCGGAAGCCCATGCTGTTGCGGGAACGCTACACGCATCATCAGTTTATTGATAACATTATCAAGCCACACCCCAAATTGACCGCCGTCAATGTGCACAAACTGCGGCGCGGTTTTAATGTCGAAGGAGTCGAGATTGAGTTGGCAGATCTGAAAATTAACCGTCACAGTCTGCGCAGTGTGGCCATTGAACATGAGAATCCGGAATTAGTAGCGAAGATGCTTGAAAAACTCGGGCTGAAGCGATTCACCAATGTCAATTATATCTCGGCTTTGAAAAAACTGCTGGAGTCGTAAAGTCTATGGGACGGGAGACCGAGCGCAAATTTTTAGTGAAAAGGCAGTTCTTCCATCCAATAAGCCAGGGTGTTCGCTATCTGCAAGGATATTTAAGCACCGTACCGGAACGAGTCGTGCGGGTACGCGTGGTGGGTGATCGGGGCTATCTGACCATCAAAGGGCTGACAGTGGCTGCGAGTCGTCTGGAGTATGAATACACGATTCCGGCGGGAGAAGCGGAAGAAATGTTAAAATTGCTATGCCTTCGACCCATCCTGGAGAAAATCCGCTACCGTGAGGAAGCAGACGGTCGGATTTGGGAAGTAGATGAATTTTTCGGTGAGAATCAGGGATTAATAGTTGCGGAAATCGAACTCCGCGATGCCTCGCAGGCAATCACATTGCCAGCCTGGATTGGTACCGAAGTAACCGGTGATCCCCGCTATTTTAATTCATCTCTTGTCGAAAAACCGTTTAAAAGTTGGAATGAATCTGGCGGGAAAATATGTTGACCTTGATTTTTTTATCGAGCGGGTTGTTTTTCGGCTGGTCGCTGGGAGCCAATGATGCCTCGAATATGTGGGGAACAGCCGTTTCCACCAAGATGGTCCGCTTTCGCACCGCGGCGCTCCTGGCCTCGCTTTTTGTAATACTCGGTTCGACTCTGTCTGGTGAAGGCGCCAGTCATACGCTCGGCAAGCTCGGTGCCGTCAATGAGTTCGCCGGGGCTTTTATGGTCGTCTTTTCGGCGGGTCTGACCGTGTTCTGGATGACGAAACTCAATCTGCCGGTGTCCACATCCCAGGCCATTGTAGGTTCGATCATCGGGTGGAATTTCTTTGCAGGAATGCTGACCGATTTCAATGTATTGGCCAAAATTGTTTCTTCCTGGGTGACAAGTTTAATCCTGGCGGCATTGTTTTCCTCACTGCTGTTTATCGCCTATAAAAAACTGCTGCCATTGCTGAAAATCAGCATATTCCGCCTGGACAGCTACATTCGGATTGGTTTGATAGCATTAGGCGCTTTCGGCTCTTACGCCTTAGGTGCCAATAACATTGCCAATGTGATGGGTGTTTTTGTACCCATTTCGCCCTTTCGGTCACTGAGATTAGGTCCACTTGAATTCACCAGCACCGAGCAACTATTTTTAATTGGCAGTATAGCAATTGCGGTAGGAATTTTTACGTATTCTCAGCGGGTTATGGCCACGATAGGGGAGAAGGTGGTAAAATTGACACCGCAAACTGCCCTGGTGGTGATTTTAGCCGCGGCACTGGTTCAATTTCTGTTCGCTTCGCAGGGTCTGCACAATTTTCTGGTTCGGTATCATTTACCGGCTCTGCCACTGGTGCCGGTTTCAAGTTCGCAACTCGTCATCGGAGCTGTGGTGGGCATTGGGATCGCCGGACGTAACTGGAAGAATATCAACTATCGAATTTTGGGTAGAATTGCTTCCGGTTGGGTGACCACGCCGGTCATTGCTGCCGGAGTGACATTTCTATGTTTATTTTTCCTGCAAAATGTTTTCGATCAGCGCGTTTACCGCAAAGTCGAATACGAGATTACCGAGCCCGTAGTTGCGCGGCTTAATCAGGAAGGCATCCCGCTTAAAATCGAGGATTATGAGGGGCAGTACAAGAACATTCTGCAATTCCATAAGGCGCTGACCTTACAGAATTACGAGAAACAGGTAGCCGATAAAATTTGTACCTTTGCAGAAGTGGACCCATTGCTGATTTCCAATACCAATAAGTTCAGGAAAAATGTCGCCCGATGGTTTCGACCGGCGGAGATCAATTCGATTTTAGGACTGGAGAATCGTTCCTTCCGGCATCGCTGGCAGTTATTTGAAGCATTACAGGCCAGCAGTCCGGTTTGGCGTCTATCGGAGAAGGCCACGGCAGCGCAAAGGTCAGCGCAGGAACGAAAACTGGAATATATCTTTAACTATTTTAGAGTGAACCAGTAAAAACGGACGCCCTTTTTTATTGTTTGAGAGTCGGCAACGAATGTAAATTAGCGCCGCTTTTTGGAGAGGTGGCAGAGTGGTCGAATGCGGCGGCCTCGAAAGTCGTTTCCCGACGTGTCGGGACGGGGGTTCGAATCCCTCCCTCTCCGCGCGATAAATTATTCTCGGGCGTCACACTTTCATTGATAATATTTAAAAAAGAGCAATACATTTAAGCTGTTTTATGAATTCTTTTTTGACGTGGTCTTTGGTTTTTTATTGGTAATCGCAATTCATCACAGGGAGTATTCACAGCTATGAGTCTGAAACTGGCATTTCTGATAGCCCCTCTGGGTTCGATCATTGCTTTATTGGCGGCTTATATTTTTTATCGTATGATGCTGAAAGGCTCACCCGGGACGGAGAGGATGCAAAAAATTGCCCTGGCCGTGCGACAGGGCGCCTTTGCCTATATCAAACAGCAATATCGGATCGTCGTGCTGATATTCGGCTTGATATTCTTCGTGTTTATCATCATGGGTTATGTTCTGCATGTCCAGAATAAATGGGTGCCCTTTTCATTTTTAACTGGCGGATTTTTCTCCGGGCTGGCTGGTTTTTTCGGCTTGAATACCGCGACGCTGGCGTCCAGTCGCACGGCGGAGGGCGCGCGCAGTTCACTCAATGCGGCATTACGGATCGCCTTTCGCTCCGGCGCCGTGATGGGTTTGGTGGTGGTGGGTTTGGGACTGTTGGATATTTCCATGTGGTTCACGATTCTATACTGGGTCGTACCAAAAATGGGTTTTGAGCGCATGAGCCTCGCGGCCATCACCACGACAATGCTGACATTTGGTATGGGCGCTTCACTGCAAGCCTTATTTGCACGCGTTGGCGGGGGTATTTTCACCAAAGCGGCGGACGTCGGAGCAGACCTCGTGGGAAAGATCGAAGCCGGTATTCCCGAAGATGATCCGCGTAATCCCGCTACAATTGCCGATAACGTCGGTGACAACGTTGGGGATGTCGCCGGGATGGGCGCTGACCTGTATGAATCCTATTGCGGCTCGATCCTCGCTACTGCGGCTTTGGGAGTCGCTGCTTTTCAGGGTGAACCGATGATCAAAATCCTGGCAGCGTTGCTGGCTCCCATGATTGTTGCAGGTGTCGGAAATATTTTTTCCGTTTTGGGTGCTTTCGCAGTGCGCACCAAGGAACATGCCGAGCAACGTACACTCCTCAAGGCGTTGGCCCGGGGTGTGAATTTGAGTGTCATTTTAATCATGCTTTGCACGCTTGCGATTTTACGTTTTCTGCACTTGCCTATGGGCATCGCCGCCTCGGTCATCACGGGTTTACTGGCTGGCTGGACAATCGGCAAACTGACCGAATATTATACATCGCAATCGTATAAACCGACAAAATGGATTGCCGCCCAAGCCCAGACAGGTTCAGCAACGGTGATTATTGGCGGTATGGCCAATGGTATGCTGTCAACTGGTCTACCGGTCCTGGTCGCCTGCGGCGGCATCGTGTTGAGTTATGCCTTTGCAGGTGGATTTAGTGCGCAACCCAATCATATCAATTTAGGCTTATACGGAATCAGCTTTGCATCATTGGGAATGCTTTCGACACTGGGCATAACCTTAGCGACCGATGCTTACGGACCGATTGCCGATAATGCGGGCGGGAATGCCCAGATGAGTGAACTGCCGGAGGAAGTTCGCAAACGTACGGACGCTCTGGACTCGCTGGGTAATACTACTGCGGCTACGGGCAAAGGATTTGCCATCGGTTCCGCGGCGCTTACCGCCATGGCGCTGGTGGCCGCTTATCTCGAGGAGATTAAAGCCCAGTTCGCCCATATCATAGATGATGCTGATCTCATCCGCAATCTGTTGACCGACCTCAATATCGACTTTGATATCAATGCTCCTCTGGGGACATTGCGGGAGATTGTTGCCACTCACTTGAACCTGTCGAATTGGATAGAATACTATAACATTACCCTGATGAATCCTCGTGTATTAATTGGGCTATTTTTAGGGGGAATGGTGACTTTTGTTTTTAGCGCTATGGCGTTGAAAGCTGTCGGCCGGGCGGCAGGGAAGATGGTGGATGAAGTCCGTGCCCAGTTCCGCGCCAAACCCGGTATCATGGCAGGCAAAGACGAGCCCGACTATGCCAGATGCGTGGCGATTAGTACCAAAGGAGCCCAGCAAGAGATGATTTTACCCTCACTGCTAGTCATTTCCGTACCGGTGCTGACCGGATTGATTTTCGGTGTTGCCGGCGTGTTGGGAGTGTTAATCGGAGGGCTGACGACCGGCTTCGTCCTGGCGGTGATGCTGAATAATTCCGGTGGCGCCTGGGACAACGCTAAAAAGTTCATCGAAGAAGGCAATTACGGTGGCAAAGGCTCTTATGCGCACAAAGCTGCCGTGGTCGGCGATACCGTCGGAGATCCCTGTAAGGATACCGCCGGACCGTGCCTGAATATTGTCATCAAACTGATGTCAACCATCTCGATTGTAACCGTTGGTCTGGCGGTGAAATATGGTCCGATTATCGGCGAATGGCTCGGTATCGGTGCTCGCTAAACCCATCTTGCCGATATTCCTTAATGCATCCAACCTTCAGTGAGTAGTCTTACCACTGAAAGAAAACTATTAGGCGGGACAACTCCTTATGGGCAAGTTAGTGAGTATTTTTTTAACTTCAATAAGGTGATATGTGACTGAATATTTGGGAGAATTGGCAGCATTAGGCACGGCGGTATGCTGGTCGTTTACATCGCTTTCTTTCGAAGCGGCGGGGAAAAGGGTTGGATCTCTGCAGGTAAATTTTATCCGCTTAGCCCTGGCTTTTATTTTCATCAGCCTGTTTACCAAAGTGACGCGCGCCCATTTTTTGCCAATTGATGCCACACCGCATGCCTGGCTCTGGCTTTCGTTGTCCGGGCTGGTCGGTTTTGTGCTTGGTGATCTGATGCTTTTTAAAGCGTTTGTAGTCATCGGTGCCCGCATTTCGATGCTGGTAATGGCTCTGGTGCCGCCCCTGACGGCGATCATTGCCTGGATTGTTTTAGGTGAGGCGCTGACTTTCATTGAAATATCGGCGATGATGATTACCATACTTGGGGTAGCTCTGGTCGTCCTGGAGCGGGGCAAAGAAAATGGGCAAATTGTCTTATCCCGTCCATTGAATGGAATCCTGTACGCGTTTGGTGGTGCAGTCGGTCAGGCAGTCGGACTAATTTTGAGTAAAATCGGCATGGGTGATTACAATGCCTTTGCGGCGACGCAGATCAGGATTATCACCGGAGTCATCGGCTTTGGTTTGATTATTTTGCTGATGCGACGCAAACAACATTTGATCGAAGCCCTGCAAAATCGTATTGCAATGGGCTTTATGACCATAGGAGCTTTCTTCGGCCCGTTTTTAGGAGTTTCATTATCGCTATTAGCGGTACAGCATACGGATGCCGGGATTGCCGCAACAATCACCGCGATCGTGCCCGTACTGATCATCCCGCCCGCCATCCTGTTTTTCAAAGAAAAAGTGACATTAAAAGAGATAATCGGAGCGTGTCTGGCAGTGGCCGGCGTGATTATTTTCTTTATCGAATAATCGGAATTAGATAATTAGTCGGGGAATCCAATATATTTGCGAGAAAAAAAGGGTGTACATGGATAAATTTTGCTGAACCGGTTAAAATAAGTTTTGAAAATCCGAATATTCAGATTACTTTCCGGCGTCATTTTGGAATCTAAGAGGACAGACCATGCAGCTCAGTACCACAATCCGTGAATATTTTCATCTGCATCAGGAAGAAATTCGGAGCCGGATTTGTATCCTGGTGACAGAAATGGTGAAAGAAAAGACGGTTAACGTCATCTCCGAAAAGTTGACCGAGCATCCCTATTTGAAATTTCGCGGCGAGGAATATCGGGTCGCCGAGCTCGTCAAACGCGAACTCGATAAGAGTGCCATTAAATATGAGGTTTTGGCGCTTCACCCAGGTCGCCCCAACATCATTTCTCATCAGGGGCTCAATCGCAATGGGCGGCGTCTGCTCATGCCGGCCCACATGGACATTGTGCCAGCAGGTGAAGGATGGAATACCGATCCCTATGCCGTTATTGAAAAAAATGGTAACCTATACGGTCGCGGAACCCTTGACAACAAAGGTCCTCTGGCGGCGATTTTGGTTGCCGCTCAAATTTTACGCACTTTGGAAATCGATGCTAAACTAAATGGCGAACTGCAGGTCGCGGCCTTGAGTGATGAGGAAGCCGAAGATCCTGATGGTATTAACTACGGTATTGGTTATCTGGTCGAGGAGAAACTGATTAATCCGACTATGGCTGTGGTTCCGGATATTGGCGGCAATATGGTGGATATTGATGTCGCCGAAAAGGGGCGAGTGGTACTGAAAATCGTAGCAACCGGTAAACAAGCCCATGGTTCGACCCCTGAAAAAGGAATTAACGCCGTTTACCTAATGGCGCGTCTGATTACTGAAATCGAAAAACTGCAATTTGATTACGAACTGCACCCCGTGTTGGGGAAACCGACTCTAAATCTCGGCGAAATTCAGGGCGGCGTCGCGCCAAATGTCGTACCGGGTATTTGTCAAGTGTATATTGATATCCGGACGGTACCAGGAATGACTCGCGATAAGGTGCTCAGCCAACTTCAGGCCTGCATCGCTAAAGTAGGCGAAAAACATTTCCACATCGAAGTCATTTCCTGGAATGAACCCCACGCCATCGATCCGGATAATGTCATTGTTAGGGCGATTCAGAAAAACGCCGTCGAGGTACTGAAAATCCAACCACAAGCCATTGGTCAGGGCGGTGGAACCTATGCCAAGACTTTAAATTTACATGGCATTACCGCAGTTGGCTGGGGCCCGGGCGATGATAATGCTTTTCACGTCGCCAACGAGTACGTCGAGGTCAAACAATTGGTGGATTTTGCGCTGATGACCTGTTTATTGGCGATTGATTTGGTGGGCTGAGCGCCGCTACTCCGACCGCAATTCAGCTGGGGTGAGATCTTCAATTTTACCGACATCACGCCAGTGAGTCGCAGAATGCCTGAAACAGGTGATTTTGTACTCCCGCGCCAATGTCAGGTACAACTCGATGAGTGAAAATACATTTTTTTCCGGAAATATTTCCAATACCTGCGGGCTGAGGATCTGTATGCCACTAAAGGCTAACGGCAGACACGCTGAGTGTGTTTTTCGAATGATGATTTCCTCACCGGTTTTTAGATTCCGCCAGCCGCATAATTGTGCTTCCTCATCGAATAATAAATACCGATTACTGCGTCGTTCGGATACTGCCAATGTGGCAATTGCGGTTGCGCGTTGGTGGTAGTTCAGCATTTGGATTAAATCCAAATCGGTCAGCACATCCACATTATAAACGAGGAGTGGCGAGCCATCGTCAAAAAACCAGGCGGCTTTCTTCACTGCGCCACCGGTATCGAGTAACATCTCCCGCTCATCGGAAATTTTTAGTTCAAGGTTGAAATTCCGATTTTCCTGGAGGAATGCGATGATCTGTTCGGCGAAATGGTGGACATTGATAATAATTTTCGTTATGCCATGACGAGCCAAATACATGAGATTGGTTTCAAGGAGGGTGCGATTGTTGACTTTGACTAATGCTTTGGGTATTTTATCGGTGAGGGGCCGGAGCCGGGAACCAAGTCCCGCGGCAAGGAGCAGGGCTTTCATCGTCAATCACAAGTTAATAATGGCCGCTCTGGAAATTGCCAAATGGTTGCCATTCGGATCGGATTGTACTGAGCCGTGTTATTAACCATTTCCCAGTTCGCGATGATGGATCTCAATTTGCAGGTCATATTTGGAATTAAGGTGCCGGGCAAGCTGTTCAGCGCAATAGACCGAACGATGCTGTCCGCCCGTACATCCGAAGCTGACCATCAGGTTAGTGAATTTGCGCTCGATATAATTTTCGACTGTCGTATCAACCAGACCATAAACGTGCTGGAGAAAGTCATTGATGTTAGTTTGGTCCTCCAGGAATTTAATGACCGCCTGATCGTGCCCGGTCAATGGTTTGTATTTTTCATAACGTCCGGGATTGTGAATTGCCCGGCAATCAAATACGAAACCGCCACCGTTACCGGTCGGATCGGGTGGCAGGCCTTTTTTATAGGCAAAACTGTTGATCGAGACTTTGAGTGCGGTCGTAACCTTTTGAAAACTTTGCAACTGTGGTGAATCGACAACCCGGCGCAGGACGTTGAAAAGGGTCGGAAGTTTAACGGGCAAGTGGACGTTCTGCAGTATGTAATCTAAGTTGATCAGAGCGTAGGGGATGCTCCGCAGAAAATGTTCTTTCTTTTCATAGAAGCCTCGGAAGCCATAAGAACCCATCGCCTGCATAATGCGAATCAGCACATAACCCCTGTAGTACTCTGTAAAAGTTTTTCGATCAACTTTAATATGGCGACTGACCTGCTGGATGTACTCTTCTAACAATTCATTGCGGATATGCTGGGGAATATCGGCCTTGGCATCGTAAAGCAGGGAAGCGATGTCATATTGCAGAGCGCCGCGCCGGCCACCCTGAAAATCAATAAAGTACGGTTCTGAATCAACCAGCAGGATATTACGGGATTGAAAATCGCGGTACAGGAAATAGTCGCAGTCCGTTTGGAGCAGGTAGTCGCTGAATTTCTGGAAATCGTCTTCGAGCTCCTGTTCATCAAAGTTGACTTTGGCGAGTTTCAATAGGTAATATTTGAAGTAATTTAAATCCCACATCATCGAACGTTTGTCAAAAGCATGGCGCGGGTAACATAATCGATAATCGAGATCACGACCGGCAAGAATCTGAAAGCGTGGGAGACAGGCGATAACTTTTTTATAAAGATCAATGAGGTTACGGGGGAAAATTCCATTTTTATACACCAGACTCAGGTACTGGTAAAGGGTCATATCCCCCAAATCCTGGATTAAATAAATCAAATTGTCGTCATAGGTTGCAAAGATTTCCGGTACACTGAGCCCTTTGGTACGAAAGTGACGGGCGAAGCCGATAAAAGCCACGTTTTCCTTACGGTCGGGATTAAAGACCCCGATGGCCTTTTTTTGAAGACCTTCAATCCGGTAATATTCACGGTAAGAACCAGACTGGGGCAGGGATTTGATGCTAACCGCTTTTTCGTTCGCCCATTTTTCGAACAATCGGATCAGTTGATTTTCTTTATAGAGTTCCATTGGATTGTGATTTTAGAATTGTTTATTCAATAATTCAAGGTTTTTATGCTGTTTGACGATTTTTAAGATTATACGCCAGGCTAATTGTGGGTTCGCGCAGGCGATCCAGGACTCCTGACCGCAGCCCTCGAATCCCCAAACCGCAAAATTGTGGATACCGCTGGACAGTGCCAATTGGTAGGCTTGCCGGATTTCACCCTCCCGACCGGCTTTGATTTTACAGCCCTGCAACCACAGGAGGTGCTTTTTATTATACTTCGTTGCGACCTGATGGAGGGCCTGGGCATATTCAGCGACAGATGCCACGGGCTTGCCAAACCACATCCAGTAAGGGCCGGTTGACAAGGTGTCAATGGCTTCGATTTCAGCGAAAGCTTCCCATTCAGATAAACATTGAGCAGCTGGCAGGTTGGCTGGCAGGTAGAGGATATTTTCGAGTCCGGCGGTGGTAACCGGTCGGGTAAGGAAGCGCACTAATTCAATGATACTCATTCGCTTGAAATGCTGTACCTCGGAAGTTTCCTTAATGGGTAGAGGAGTGCCAAATAGATTCTGGAATTTTTGCTGACAATGTGGACAGCGACAACCCCAGCGATTCGGAAACCCTTTCAGAAAGTCGGGGCTGTGGAAATGCGGTTCATCCCAGAAAATACCATCGGTACCGGATTCGATTGCGGTAGTCGTCCAATGGCGCAGAAAATCATGAAATGCCGGAGCATTCGGGCAGGCTAAGTGGGTGATTGTGCCGTCATCAAGTACCTGGCAGGCATCCTGATAATGTTCGGTAACGAAGTCAGAAAAAGGTTCGCCGCCGAAAACATTGCCCACGCCCCAGGGATCGAGGTAAACTCGCAAGCCGGCGTCATGGGAGATGGCGACAATCGATTTGAGATTGACAGCGTTGAAAGCCAGATCGAATTCAGAGAAAGTGTGCACGACAAAGTCAAAGCCTTGACGTCGTAAATCCAGCATATCTTTTTTCAGGTGCCGCAGAATCTGATTGCCGAAATAGGAAGTTCCAAAGGTCATATTATCGTCAATATGCTTGAATTAATTTCGCCCATTATCCGTCAAATTAAAAGGATTTTATTCTGCTGAAAATACGTTTCGCTCAGGTAAGCATTTGACAATCCTAAAAAGAAGCTTTAATTTGAGTCTACAATTAATCAGAAAGTGCAAAATTATGGTTCAAATTAGGATCGATTTAAGAAGTGATACGGTGACCAAACCTTCACCGGCAATGCGGGAAGCAATGGCAGGCGCGGCAGTTGGCGACGATGTTTACGGCGAAGACCCGACTGTCAATAAGTTGCAAGAACGGATCGCCACCATTCTGCATAAAGAAGCCGCGCTTTACGTCCCCAGCGGTACGATGTCGAATCAGATTGCGATCAAATGCCACACTCAGCCGGGCATGGAGATTATTTGCGAGCAGGATTGTCATCTTTTTAATTATGAAGCCAGCGGTCCCGCCTTTAACTCACTGGTCATGCCCCGGCCTTTAAAAGGACAATATGGCGTTTTGGATATTGATGAAGTCCGGCAGGCGATTCGACCCGATAATATTCATGCTGGCCCAACTGGTCTGATAGCGGTCGAAAATACGCATAACCGTGCCGGCGGTACGATTTATCCCCTGTCGGCAATACAGCAACTGCGCGTCGTGGCCGACGAATTTAAAATCCCGCTCCATTTAGACGGAGCACGCTTATTCAATGCAGTCATTGCGACAGGCATTCCGGCTCACGAATGGGCTAAGTATTTTGATTCCGTCAGCATTTGTTTTTCCAAGGGTTTGGGTGCTCCGATTGGTTCCATTATCGTGGGAACCCGGGAATTTATCCGCAAAGCCGTACGGGTACGGAAGATTTTTGGTGGTGGTATGCGCCAGGTTGGTATTTTAGCTGCGGCTTGTCTGTATGCACTGGACAATAATATCGAACGCTTAGTTGAAGATCACGAAAATGCCCGTTTTCTGGCGGAACGCTTACAGCAAGTGCGCGGGATTTCAATTGATATGCAACAGGTACACACCAATATCGTTATGGTAAATATCAACCATCCCGACTACGATGCGCTTACCTTATCCAGACGATTGGCTGAAGCAGGTGTGGGGATGAATCCGGTCAATCAGCAAAAGATGCGCGCCGTAACCCACCTCGACGTTGACCGGACAGCTATCGAAGAAACGATTGCGATCTTTCATAAAATACTAGGTGACTGAGAGATGAAGATAATAATTATCGGAGCGGGCGAGGTTGGTTATTTCCTGGCTAAAAGACTGATTGCCGAAGATCACCATGTGACCATTATTGAAAATGATCCGGATCGTTACCGGCGCGCCTCTGAATCCCTCGACGCCATAACCCTGCACCAGAATGGTTCCAGTCCGAAAGCCCTGCTGAGTGCTGGCGTGCAAAACGCTGACGTTCTGTTAGCTGTGTCCGGTAATGATGATACCAATATCCTGGCCTGTATCATCGCCAAAAAAATGGGGGTCAAGCGCTGTGTTGCCCGGGTACATTCGGATGAATTCCTACATAATTCTGTCATTTTACCAGGCAAGGATCTGGATATAGACCTATTGATTCATCCTGAACGGACTGCTGCTGAAGCCATCGCCCGCCTGGTAGAGCAATCATCAGCGTCCCGCGTGGTCACTTTTGAGAACGGCGATCTGCAGATTTTTTCCATTTCAGTCAAAAAAGATAGTCCGATAATAAACCTTTCCCTGCAGGAAGTTGCTCAACGCAATCCGGACATACCGTTTCTCTGTTTGGGGATTCATCGTGAAAATAAAACGATCATCCCGCGTGGTCAGAACGTGTATAAAAGTGGCGATGTGGCCTATTTTATTGCCAAAGCTAACGATATGACGCGAGTGGCGGAGATCGTCGGTTATCCGGAAAAGGAACAACAGCATGTGATGATCCTCGGTGCGGGGCAAATCGGCAGAATGGTGGCGGAAATTATCTCGCGTGAGATGGATGTCAAACTGATTGAGCAGGATCGTGAAACAGCTGAGGAAGTAGCGGAGAACCTGTTAGATACGCTTATCCTTCACGGAGATGGTACGGATGTGGATTTTCTGCTATCCGAGCGTGTCGAAGATATGGACTGCTTCGTCGCCGTTTCCGGCAGTGAGAAAACCAATTTACTAAGCAGTTTGTTGGTGAAACACCTGGGAGTCAAACGCGTCATCCTGCACGTCACCACCAACGAATACATCCCCCTGATGGACAAAATCGGCATCAATGCGGTAGTCAGTAAAAACGTTGAGACGGTCAACGCCATCATGCGCTATATTCGGCGGGGCAACATAGTTGCCGTGTCCCTTTTTGAGGACATTGAAGCCGAAGCGATTGAGTTGATTCCACAAAATGGCAGTGTCGTAACCCGGCATCCAATCAAGGATCTTGACTTGCCGAAAGATATCATCATTGGTGCGATAATACGGCAGGGCGAAATCGTTATTCCCAAAGGCCTGACCCAGATCAGAACCGACGATAAGGTCGTGGTATTTCTTAAACCTTCGCTCATCCCCAAAGTTGAAAAATACTTCAACTGACCCATGCTTCGAATTCCGACGATCCTGATCATCAAGGCTGGCACGACCTATCGGGAGCTGAAAGCCACAGTCGGTGATTTTGAACATTGGATAGTAAAAGCTTTCCCGAACCTGCCGGTGCGCTGGAAGGTGAAAAATATCCCGGACATAGAGCCTGAAAAATTGTGCAGCTACCAAGGATTGATCATTACCGGTTCCCATAATACTCTGACGCAGCCGTATCCCTACTTAAATGGGTTCCAGCGCGTCATAGAAAAAGTCAATCAGCAGCGTATCCCGCTTTTAGGTATCTGCTTCGGTCATCAATTAGTGCATAAGGTGCTCGGCGGGGAAGTGGCTGTCAATGCACTTGGTCCGGAGATCGGAATTGCCAATATTCAATTGACACTTGATGGGCGGGTAGATCCGCTTTTTCGGGGTATTCCCGGGGCTCGCCTTGAAGTTTATGCCTCACATACCGACGTTGTCACCAAAATGGGAGAAGGCTTCGTCAATTTAGCCTGGAATGAATTGACTCAGTATCAGGCTACCCGCCGTGATAATTTCTTGTATACAGTTCAGTTTCATCCCGAATATAACGCCCATATCATTCGTTATTATTTACAGAAAAATCGGGAATCTGTCTTACGAGCGCATTTAAAAAATCCGTTGCATATCGCTCCACCGGATGATGCGTTAAAGAAGATCCGGAATTTGACTAATCAAAAACTAATTTTCAGTAATTTCTTTAGATTCGTTATAATGCATGATGCAGATAATGTATGACCATGACTGGCAAGTGGATGTCTCCTGTGCCAAGGAACTCCAGCGACAATTAAGCCATCGGCTCATCATCTGCCCATTTGAAAATGAGCTCCGCTATGTTGCCGCCGTGGATGTTTCTTACCATCGTCAGGCCAAGATGGGTTTTGCCGTGGTTGGTCTTTTTAAAGTGCAGTGGGATTCGGTCACCGGTAAATACCAATTGCTCGGCGAGGAATATCTGCAGTATTGTGGAGCGGTGAATTTTCCTTACATTCCCGGTTATCTGAGCTTCAGGGAAATTCCGCTCCTATTGCCCATCTTGAAGCAGGTCAAGTCAAGCCCTGATATCATTCTGGTTGACGGTGCAGGCGTGGCTCATCCGCGAGGCTTTGGAATAGCCTCGCATTTAGGAGTGATTTTAGATAGACCGACGGTAGGTTGCGCCAAGTCGCGGCTATGCGGTGTATACCAGGAACCTGCCGCCGAGGCTGGTAGCTGTACAGATTTGATGTTAAACGGTGCCAAAATAGGCACAGTCTTGCGCAGTCGGTCTGATGTTCATCCGCTTTTTATTTCACCCGGACATCGCTGTGATTATGCGAGTGCCTGTGGTATCATCCTCAGTTTTTGTGAACAGTATCGGATTCCGGAGCCGATTCGACGCGTCGATCGAATTTCGAAAGAGTTACGCCAGGCATACATGACAAAAGAAGAGAATTACTATGAAAAAGCTTTATCGTAGTCAGAATCAACGCATTTTAGCCGGAGTATGCGGCGGATTAGGCGAGTATTTTGAAGTTGACCCGGTAGTGATCCGCTTAATCTGGATAATTTTTATTGTTTTTGGTGGGGTTGGTCTGATCGCCTATCTTTTAGCGTGGATAATTATACCAAAACCGTTAATTCTTGAGCAATCGGAAAATTCGAAAATCAATCCTCCAGGTATAAAAGAAAAAGGCAGTAGTACCGGGCAGCTTTTTTGGGGGATCTTGTTGATCGTCATCGGTATTCTGATAATTGCAAATAAGTGCTTTTGTACAGGTTTTGCCCTGCACTCGCTGATCAGGATGTTTTTTCGTTATTTTTTACCCGCTTTACTGATTGCTCTCGGAATCTTCGTTATACTGCAGGGAACTAAGTCAAATAAGCCCTAAATTGGGCAGGTTACTTTAATAATTATCGTCAGTCAGTGATCTGTTGAGCACGTATCTGGCTGATGTCGGAAAAAGAAGTAAAGGAATCCATCGGGTTATTCCCGAACTTATCCAACTGAGTGGGGATTATTCCAATTTGACTTAAAAAATTATAGTGCGTATTTCCGCTTTTCTGCGTAATTTCTCGCTGATTATGGACTTTCTGTTTAACTCAATCGCAAATTATCGGTTGGTAGCAGGTAGTTAATTTGTATTGAAAAGACAAAGCCAATGATTGAATAAAAATAACTGGAGGTCAATATGAGTTATGTGCAGTCAGTGATTGAAAGTTTGCAGGCTCGTTATCCCTGGGAAAAAGAATTTTTACAGGCGGCAACGGAAGTATTGGAGAGTTTAGAGGATTTCGTCGAGCGTGACCCCCGATATAAGAAAGCCAAAATCCTTGAACGGATCACCGAACCGGAACGTTCGGTTACTTTTCGGGTCAGCTGGCTGGATGATAAGGGCGAAGTGCAGGTTAATCGCGGTTATCGGATTCAGTTCAACAGTGCCATCGGACCGTACAAAGGTGGTCTGCGTTTTCATCCGGCAGTGACGGTCAGTATGCTGAAATTCCTGGCGTTTGAACAGATTTTTAAAAATGCCCTGACGACTTTGCCGATGGGGGGAGGAAAGGGCGGCTCAGATTTCAATCCCGCCGGGAAATCGGAAAATGAAATTATGCGCTTTTGCCAGGCGTTTATGACCGAACTGTATCGTCATATTGGTGGTCAGGTGGATGTTCCTGCCGGAGATGTCGGGGTTGGCGGCCGGGAAATCGGTTACCTGTATGGTCAGTTCCGCCGCATTACCAATGCTTTTGATGCCGCGACGTTAACTGGCAAGGGTCTGACTTTCGGGGGAAGCATTCTGCGCCCGGAAGCGACCGGTTTTGGACTTATTTATTTCGTCGAGGAGATGTTAAAAACCAAAGGTGAAAGCTTCCAGGGTAAGAAAGTGGGATTGTCGGGTTTCGGCAATGTCGCATGGGGCGCCGCTCAGAAAGCTTCCCAGATGGGAGCCAAGGTACTAACCCTCTCCGGTCCCGACGGCTGTATTGTTGATCCCGATGGAGTCGGCAGTCCGGAAAAGTGGAATTTCATGCTTGAAATGCGCGCCAGCGGGCGGGATACCGTCAAAGATTACGCCGATAAATTTAAAGTAAAATTCCATGCCGGTGCGCGGCCCTGGGATGTCGTGGCTCTGGATATCGCACTGCCCTGTGCTTTCCAAAATGAGTTGAACGAGACGAATGCCAAGAACCTGTTGAAAAATGGATGTAAAATCGTGGCGGAGGGATCCAACATGGGATGCACCGCCGAAGCCGCACATCTTTTGAATTCGAATATCATGTACGGACCCGGTAAGGCATGTAACGCGGGTGGCGTGGCTGTTTCGGGTTTGGAAATGTCGCAGAATTCCGAGCGCTTAGCCTGGTCGGCAGAGGAAGTTGACAGTAAGTTACGTTGGATTATGAAAAACATTCACGCGCAGTGTCTGGAAGCCGCGGAACTGGCGGGGAATCCGGGCAATTACGCCAAAGGTGCCAATATCGCCGGTTTCCGCAAAGTCGCTGAAGCTATGTTGTCACAAGGAATAATCTGATTCAAAACTCATTTCACATAAGGGGCTGGTGACAGCCCCTTTTTATTTCGAAATAATGCAACCTTCGGTTTAAATTGCTCATATAACGAATTACAATGGTAACAGCGCAAGATTTACCCGATTTTAATAATGTTCAGAAAGCCGCTGAACGGCTGAAGAAGTATGTCCATCGCACACCGATTTTGACTGCGCAGGGACTGGACAGAATATGCGGGGCGCAGCTGTACTTTAAATGTGAAAATTTTCAGAAGGTTGGGGCATTCAAAATCCGCGGCGCCACCAACGCGGTGTTTGACCTGCCTGAGGAGATGCTGACCGCAGGTGTTGCTACGCATTCATCGGGTAATCATGCCGCCGCATTGGCTTTAGCCGCCCGCTGGCGGAATTGTACAGCCTATGTCGTGATGCCCCGAACGGCTCCCCAGGTCAAAATAAATGCCGTCCAAAGTTACGGGGCTCAGGTTACTTTTTGTGAACCAACTTTAGAGGCGCGGGAGCAGGAGCTCACCAAGGTCATTAGTCGTACGGGGGCCGAGGTGATTCATCCCTACAATGACGCACGGGTAATCGCCGGCCAGGGGACCGTCGCATTGGAATTGCTCACCGAGTTGCCTGATCTCGATGCCGTTCTCGTACCAGTAGGTGGGGGTGGTTTACTGAGCGGAACGGCACTGACTGTCCGGGGGCTTAAGAAAAAGTGTCAGGTGATCGGTGTCGAACCACAGAATGCGGACGATGCGCATCGATCCTTTTATGCCGGACGGATAATTCCCTCGGACAATCCACAGACTATCGCCGATGGTTTACGGACTTCGTTAGGGACGCTGACTTTTGCTATTATCCGGGATAAGGTCGATGATATTCTGACCGTGACAGAAGAGTCAATTATTGACGCCATGCGTCTGATCTGGGAACGGCTGAAAATCGTCGCTGAGCCTTCGGCGTGTGTGCCTTTGGCTGTTTTACTGGAGGGCCGCAGTCGGGTAGCGGCCTCCAAAATCGGTATAATTCTCTCAGGAGGCAATGTAGATTTAGACCGGCTACCGTGGTTGAAAGATAAAGTGTAAGTTCGCCGACTGATTAAGCTGTCCCACTGTAAAATATTAGTATTTTGCGACACAACGGAGCTGTAATATATTTAACCATCAAATGGCACATCACCTATGCGAAAATATCTATTAATTCGAATTGTAGCCTGCGGTTTACTGACGCAGCTGAATCAGGGAGTAGCCCAGTTCAGACTCCTGCGGCAGATTGACCTTACACGGCTTTATCCGGAGCGCCGGTTCACTTTGTTGACCGGCAATAGCTTCGGCGATTTTTACCTCATTGATCAGAAAAACAACGAGGTCTGTCGCGTTGATTCTCTCGGGCAGATGTTAAATCGCAACGGAGGAATGGGTTGGGAGCAAGAACGCTTCGAACGAGCGAGCGATTTATGCGTCATCTCAGGTACGAATGTCATTGTGGCGGATTTTAATAATCATCGTTTAGTACGTTTCGATCGAAACTTGAATTTTATTTCTGAACTTAACCTGAAAGCGAAGCTGGAGCGTGGATTGTACCCCATGTCGGTGACGGCTTCCCGTTTGGGAGATATTTATATTTTGTCGGGTGATCAAGCGGAAATTATCCGGATCGGTTTAACTAATATAGACGGTACGGGTATCGGCGGTCGCGGGTATGGTAAATACGCACTCGAGCGACCTGTTAAAGTCCGCTATTGGGAAGATGGAACATTGATTGCCCTTGAAGAAACCGGACGAATGGTGGTATATGACCGTTTTGGAACGCCCCGGTATATTCTGTATGCTCCTGCGAAAGATCAATTTGTTGATTTAGTACTGATGGGAAAAAACTTGCTGATTATCGGTAAATCCAGTCCGCATTGTAGGTTATACGACTCGCAATTGAGGGAATGGTTCGCACCGCCGGAGCTGGTCACGGCAGGCGGTGAATACATCGCCGGATTTTGTGTCAGCAATCGACTTTATCTCCTGAGTAGTGCCGGAAGATTAGATCAGTTTATTTATTGATGCTTTCGCGACCGAAACGACCTGCCAGATCATTCGTTTTTTCTGCAATTAGCAAAATCCGGATGATTTTGGGATTATTTCTCCTTGTCGGGGGGCATTTATCCGCCCAGAGATTGGTGACCGACACCGTCACCGTTGCGCCCACGGACACCTGTATTAACCTCAGTCGACAGTTCATCATTCCCTCATCACTGAAAATTAGCGATGTCACCGGTCGGGAGATTGAATCTCATCCATTTATTCTTGACGCAGTCAACGGTAATATCAATGACTGGCATTCCTTGGGCGACACCGCAATTCTGGTTATCAGCTATGCGCACCTCGCTCTCGATCTTACGGCTCAGATACTGCCGCATCCCTTGCCCCGCTATTATGTGCCTGATGAATCGCGTTCGGCGGAAGTGCCGACGGCATCGCATGAGATGCCGCCTCCAAGTCGAACCGAAGACAGGTACGATTTCCTGAAATCGGGTACGCTGTACCGTGGCATACGCATTGGCAGTGAAAGCGGAATGACTCTACAATCAGGTTTGAACCTCGAATTAGAAGGGAAAATTGCCGAAGATATTTCGGTAGTTGGTGTGCTTTCAGATCAGAATATTCCACTCCAGCCGGAAGGTAATACCCAAACTCTGGACGAAATTGACCGGGTTTTTATCAGGGTCAATATGCCGCATGAAAACCTGACTTTCGGCGATTATGATATGTCGCTTGCCAGTGGCAGGTACGGAACCTACTCACGTAAATTGCAGGGAGTATTAGCCGAAAGTAAACGCCGAAATTATACTGCGGCACTCGCGGGGGCGGTAACTAAAGGACAGTACCATTCCAATTATTTTACCGGCGAGGAAGGTAATCAGGGACCCTATCAACTGCATGGCCGGGAAGGAATTGCGGCAATTATCATTCTGGCTGGTACGGAAAAAGTCTGGTTGGACGGTAATCTTTTAACCCGAGGCGAAAACAACGACTATATCATTGACTACAGTACTGCGGAAATTACCTTCATGCCCCGCCGATTGATTACCTCTGCATCCCGCATTACGGTCGATTTTCAGTACTCCGACTTGACCTATCAGAAGAATATCTGGGTTGCGAATAACAAGATCAATCTAATGCATAATAAAATCAACCTCGGTGCGAGTGTCGTTACCGAGACGGATGACAAGGAAAATCCAATCGAAATCACCATCAGTCGCGACGAAAAAACCCGGTTGAAAGCGCTGGGTGATGCTGAGGATCAGGCGTTTCAAAGCACTGTCGTGCCGGATACAACCGGTGCCTATATCCTGAGTGGTGAGATTTTGGTTTATGTAGGCAAAGGATTGGGAACCCACTCGGCGACCTTTTACAACATTGGTCAGAAGGGAACGTACAAGAAAGTTTATACCAGTGAGATTGTCTATTTCCAATACGTTGATAAAAGCGATCCTCAGATTCCCAATTCAGAAAAGGAGCAAGCGCTTTATCTGCCAGCCAAGCCGTTAAAGTTACCGCGTCAACAGCGGCTGTATCATCTGAGTGGAACCTATACGCTGTCGCCCAATTTCAGTGCTCGCACGGAAGTCGCCCGTTCAGTACTCGATAAAAACCTGTTTTCACCCTTACAGGATCACGATAACGCCGGAACAGCTTTTAACCTGAGTACGAACGGTGTACTGCCCCTGGCGCAATTTGGACAAATCACCGCCAGTGGCAACTACTATCAACAGGGTCAAAGGTTTGTGCAGCTTGATCGTAATCAGGTTGTTGAATATCAACGGAAATGGGACTTACCGACGGACTCGACATCCGGTGAACAAGTCTATGAAGGCCAACTTGAATATAAATTAAAGCAGTTGTTTTTCGTCAGGGGTGACGGAGGCGTTTATCAGCGTGGAGGAGTGGAATCCCGACGGCAGGATTTGTCTGCTGGTTTAAGCTACAAAATGCTTGAAACCATGCAGGTCAGGCAGGAATCTATTCAGCGCCATTCTCGTGATTTACCGAAAGTAGACTGGGTCCGCCGACAAGCACGGCTGGCGGTTCGCTATAAAAGTATCCGACCTTATTTCGAATTCAATTCCGAGAAAAGGGACGGCGATAGCAGTACAACGGGCAATTTCAGGTTCGTGGATCAAAGGATCGGTATATCTTCTGCTGAAACGGGAGTAGTAAACTATAAAATCGAATCGCAGGTGCGCGTGGATGATCAGAATAATGGCGTGACCTGGAATCGGCAGGCTCGCGCTCAAAATATCCTGCTCAGCGGTCAGTTGAATCAGTGGCGAAATTTATCGGCATTGTGCGACTACACCTGGCGTCGTAAACATAGTTACGGGCAAAACAATTTGCCGGACATTGAATTCCACCTGCTCAATCTGCAATTGCGCTGGGAACCTTACTCCAGGCCATTCAGCTGGGAGATGAATCATCGGATTGAAGAAGAACAGAGCATTAAAAAGGAGTGGCGCTATATTTATGCCGGTAAGGGGCAGGGACAGTACCTTTATGACTCAACTTACGCCGATTACATTCCACATCCGCAAGGCGATTATCTATTGCGAATTATTCCATCTGCCATTCGGGAACCGGTAACCAGTTTTAATAACAGTCTGAGAGTATATTTCAATGGCGCCGCACTGAAAAAAAAGCACGGAAAGCTGCTTAACCGATTTGCTACCATCTCCGAAGTGCGTCTGCAACAGCAGATAAAAAGCGGTGAAAATCCACTGCGCTATTGGCGTTTTAATCCCGCGCAAATTGATACCCAGTGGCAGTATTTCCAGCGCATTATACAGCAGGACGTCATCTATCGTCCCGCCCTGCCACGCAGTGAGCTCCGTCTCCGGTTTAATTCCATGCATCAAATTACCGGTCTGGATGTGCGGGGTGCTGAACGGAATATCAGCACTGAATGGAATTTGCGCTATCGTCGACCATTAGGAACTAACCTGGATTATGAGACCGAATGGACGACAAAAACTATCAATCGGGAATCGGTCTTTAATAGCCTTCGTGATCGGAACATTAGTTCTCAAAGGTTTAAAAACGTGCTCTCCTACACCTATGAACGGGTGCACCGGCTCAGTCTGGATTTTCTATTTATGCAGGACAAGGAATCCGAAGAAAGATTAGTCAGTGCCTGGTTGACCACGCTGAAACCGGTCTACGAATATAAAATAAGCGGCAAGGGACGCGTAAAAGTTTTTATGGAGTTTAATCAGGTGTCCGTTACTCCGAAACGCACGCTGATTCCCTGGGAAATGTGTAATGGAAAAAAAGAGGGAGTGACTTTCGGATGGGGCAGTGCATTGGAATATTATCTCGCTCAAAATCTGAGCCTGCGCCTCAATTATGAAAGCTGGAAAGAACCACAGCGTGATATTTATCATTTAGGCAGTGGGGAAATGCGGATTTTCTTTTGATGAATACCCACCGGATACCAGTTCGTTTTTGGCAGTTGCGATCCATGAAATATAGGTCAATTTTTAGCTTTATTCTTTTCAATGCACTAATCTGGCGGATGGATCTGCTGGCGCAGGAATCACCTTCCGATGCATTGAACTCTGATAGCATCCGGTTCGGCAAAATTACTGTAAACGATTATCGTGACCTGACCTTTGTCAGTACCCGCACCTTTATCAAATACTTCGATTGGCCTGTCAACCAACAGTCATTTTTAGCCATTGGCGGAGAAGTGGCTGACGATGCTATTAAACAGGGCTTTCCTGTGCCTTTGATAAAAATTCTGGTAATTGCGCCGGTTACGGATGCCGGCTATACATATCTTAATCCTACTCTGCTGTGTGATTGGGGTGATCTGGTAAAGATTGATACGATTTTCTGTACCGGTCTCCAGAAAACCAGGCCGGCAGTTATCCAAAAGAGTCTGACAAGATTTCTGCATTCCCCGTATCGTCCACTAGTAGGTCAAAGCATGGTTGGGGCGTTGTCGAAATTTGCTTCGGTGAAAAATATGTCCGAACCGGAGCTGGTTCGGACACGGGAGGGACGTTATGGAGTGCTGTTTCATCTGACGGAGATCAACACCAATGAATTCAGCGGGGTTCTCGGATATATCCCCGCCAAAGGTGGTTTGGATGGTTATTTTACCGGAGAAATAAATCTCGCTTTGCGTAATATTGCCGGGTCAGGACGCGAGGCCGCCGTGTACTGGTCGAAACCCAACCGCAACTCCCAGCAAATCCGATTACATTACTTTGAACCATGGTTGCTGGGCAGTAATTATGCAGGACAGGTGGATTTCAGTCAAATTTTACGCGATACCTTGGTAGTTATCAGGGACTTGACTATCGAAGGAAAAAGGGAAATGGGGATTTTCAGCACCATCCGCTTGCGGCTTGCTCGTCAGGTGACAATTCCCACGCCGGGTGGGCGGACTCTACTCGGGCTGGAAAACAGTCGCAATTATCGAATTGGGGGCGGTTTTGATTTTGATAATCGGGATTATCCTGCTAATCCATCCTGCGGAGTAAGCGTGCGGCTCACACAATTATGCGGTCGCATGCAAAGCACGACGGGGGACAAGACCTGGCTGTATGAGTCTACGGTGACGGCAGAAATTTACTCGGCCTTGCGGACAAAAACCATTCTGGCACAGAAGTTTAACTTTAACGGACGTTGGATGCAAAACGGCAGATTGTCGTACGCCGATAATTTTTGGTTGGGCGGAGCGACCAGCCTGCGGGGCTACCCGAACGACTTTTTTCGCGGTTTTCGAGTAGGATGGCTGACCCATGAAATCCGCTACGTGTTCGGAAAGGACAGTCGGGTCTACTTATTTTATGATCAGGGCTTCTGTGATCAACTTTCAAGAACGAATTGGAGCAAATTCCAGACTCCCTACTCGTACGGAATCGGTACGCGGTTGACTGCGCGAATCGGGATCATCGGAATTGATTACGGGTTTGGTCAGAAAGATACTTTTTCCACCGCCAAAATTCACCTCACACTCGAGAATCGGTTTTAGTTATGAATACGTTAAAAAAGAAATCAGAACCCAGAAGCAAAGCGACCTCCCACGATGTATTAATCGCGAAAACGCTTGAATATTTAAAAAATCAATCCGGTCGGGCGGTCAAACAACGCCGGATAGCACGTGTATTAAATATTCCTGCGGCCGGATATGTGACCTATCGCCACCTGTTGAAAGAAATGGTCGAGCAGGGGCTCATCGAACAATGCTCCCGGAATACTTTCCGACTTCCCGCCCGGCCGCACCAGGTCCAGGGAACGATCTCTTTCAGCGGCAAAGGGTTTGCTTTTGTCAGCACTGCCGATAACGAAGAAATTTATATCGCAGCCGAAAACGTCGGCACAGCTTTTCATCATGATCAAGTGCTGATTGAGAGACTGCGTCGAAGAAAGGGCTTAAATCCGGAAGGGCGGGTGCTACAGGTGGTGCAGCGTTCAACCGAACCATTGCTCGGGACTACTCGGAGACAAGGTGCTCAATGGTTCGTTTTCACCGAGCAACCGGCGCGCAAAGTTTCTATCATCCCGGATAGGAACTCTAATAAACTCCAGGAGGGTCAGCTGGTTGAACTGGGGGGAATACTTTGGGATCGGCCCTTCCAGGTTCCTCTGGCCAAAATCCGGCAGATTTTGGGCAAGTTGGATGAACCACGCGATGATATTGCGATAATCATAAAGACCTTTCGGGTGCGTCAAGATTTCCCGCGTCAGGTACTAGAGCAGGCTGGTCAGTTAAAAGTCGGGGTACGTGACTTTGAAGGGCGTCTCGACCTGACCAACAAAGTCATTTTTACCATTGATCCGGAAACTGCCATGGATTATGATGATGCGGTCTCACTTGAGCCTGGTGGGAATGGTAACTGGCTACTCGGAGTGCACATCGCGGATGTCAGTCATTTTATTCCGGCAGATAGCGCGCTCGACAGGGAAGCGCGCCGACGAGGGACGAGCATTTACTGCGGCCCACACGTCATTCCCATGTTGCCGGAGCAATTAGCTAACCATCTATGCAGTCTTCAGCCTGATGAAACGCGTCTGACATATTCGGTCTTAATGAATGTTGATGCGACGGGTATTCTCCTGAATTATCAGATAACTCCCTCGTTCATTCGTTCCGTCCGACGCTTCACTTATGAGGAAGTGCAGGGTATTTTAAATCAAAAATATGGCAGTCATTACAAGATTTTAGCCGCTATGCGAGGGTTAAGTACCATCTTGTACCAAAAGCGCGTCTCAGCCGGAAGCATTGATTTTGATCTCCCCGAACCGTTCTTCAGGATGGGCGAGGATGAAGTCCCTCTTGAAATCAAACCCAGCATACGCTTGGACAGTCATCGTCTGATAGAAGAATTTATGCTGTTAGCCAACCGTACTGTCGCCGAGCATATCGCTATAAAACGTCAGCGCGACAGACTGCCTTTCATTTATCGCCTACACGCGCGTCCCACCGATCAGGATATTGAGAAACTGTACGAGATTTTGAAATACTTGGGACTGAATTATGTACGTCCCCAGCAATTCACGCCGGCGGTTTTACAGCGGATTTTAAACGACATCAGGGACTTGCCGTACAGCAATTTTATCGAAAGAATTGCCGTGCGTTCCATGACCAAAGCCCTGTATTCCAGCCTGCCTTTGGGCCATTTTGGATTGGCGTTCCGCCATTATACGCATTTCACTTCGCCTATTCGCCGCTATCCGGATTTATTGGCGCACCGTTTATTAAGGTTATATTCCCAAACGGGAACATTCGAGGTTGCTCCTGGCTTGCGCAGGTCGGTAAGCGCAATCGCCAAGTCAGCTTCAGAGAGCGAGATCAAGGCCATGGAAATTGAACGTGAATATATCAAAATCAAGCAAATCCGCTATCTCACCCGCCAGATTGGTAAATGGTTTAGCGGAGTGATATCCGGGGTTACGGAGTTTGGATTTTTTGTGGAAATCTCCCAGTTTCTGGTTGAGGGGCTGGTGCATATTCGGAAGCTTGAGGATGATTTCTATGTCTACGACGCAGACCGGCACTGCCTAAAAGGCCGTCGCTGGGGACGTGTGTTTAGACTCGGGGATGTCGTGCAGGTTAGAATCGCCGCAGTTTCGATAGCTGACCGCAGTGTTGATTTGGACTGGGGTGAATAGGGGTGAAATTGATGCATTATCCTTGGGATTATCGTCCGGAAAAGTTAATTTAATATCGGAGTTAGTTTGGGTAAATGAAGAGTAGAGCATGAGAAACTTACTGTATCTTTTTATATTGATTGGCATGACGTTCCTGATTGATTGCGGCAAGCAACGCTCGGCAATCGGCGCCTCAGATCAAATCTACGTGGTCGCCAGTGCGGAGATTCGCGACCAAATCGGCGATCTGATTGATACTACTTTCTGCTACGGTCTGCGTGTCCCGGAATTTCAACGCTTTTTCGAAATTGCCTGGCAACCTCTGGAAAATTTTCCCAAGGTTATCCAGTATAAAAATATCATCCTGATTGCTGACTTGAGCAAACCGGATTTGGCAAATAAAATCGTCCGGCGTCTATTACCGAAGGCTCAGATCGAACAGGCTTTGCAGGACAGCGGCAGTGTTCTGGCCGTCGAGGATAACTGGGCGAAGGGGCAGTTGCTGGTTATCATTTTAGGCACTAATCTCCGGCAAATTCAAAAAAGTATCATCACCCAGCGAGACTGGCTCTATCAAAAATTTGACCAGAAGTACCTTGAAGTGCAGACCCGCTATTGGTATCAGACCAAAGAGCAGACTCGGCTAAGCGAGTATTTAATGAAAAAATATCGCTGGACAATCCGCGTTCAGCACGATTATGTTGTTTTGAAAGAACTGCCCGAGGAGAACTTTGTATGGTTGGGGCGGGGAATACCTTACCGCTGGTTAGCAGTTAACTGGACGGACGGCATTCGGACCGAATGGTTGACCCCGAATGGTTTATTCGAACGGCGCGAGTTCATTGGTACGAAGTTTTACCAGGGCATCCGCACCGAAAAAAAATTCCTCGGGCATAATTTCACCCGGTTGGGAGAAAACGATGCCTTGCGCATGTACGGATTATGGTACCATGCCGAAAAGACTCAGGGTGGGCCGTTTATCACTTATGCCTTCTATGACAAACGTACGGATCGGACATTCATCATTGATCTTCTGATGTACGGGCCAGGCGAGAAAATTTCCTTCCTGTTTCGCGGGGTTGACATAATGGCCCGGACATTTACCACTGCCGCCTCCTGACCGCACCGGTTGTTTGGGAATTATTGACCAGCCGTTTAAATTTACCCTGAATCCGAGATGAGCAAGCAGAAAATAGCATTGATTGTTGGGAGCAAATCTGACCTTGAAGTTGTCAAGGTCGCTGAACCATATTTAGAATTTTTTAACATTGACTGCACCGTTCAGACGCTCTCAGCCCATCGTCAACATTCGGCCCTAGTTGAGTATTTGAAAAAGCTGGAAAACTCCGATTGCCGTCTGATTATTGCCTGTGCCGGTATGGCCGCGCACCTGCCGGGGGTAGTTGCCGCCCTGACCGATTTGCCGGTCGTTGGTGTACCACTGGTAGCTTCGTCACTGAACGGGATGGATGCACTGCTTTCCATTGTTCAAATGCCCAAAGGAATACCGGTCGCTACCATGACGATCGGAGAAGCCGGAGTAATCAATGCCGTGGTCTATGCCGCTCGCGTGCTGGCCTTGGCTGACTCACAAATGCAGGCTAAACTCCACGAATTTCGTCAGCGAGGCAGTAAACTTGCCTGAAAAAAGAATTTTAGTTACCGGCGCGAATGGCATGCTGGGTGAAAACTGTGTCCGGCTGTTAATGTCGGAGGGAGTACTCCTCGCTACTGATTTGCACCCTCAACTAATAACCTCTATGCCGGTGAATTACAGACCATTGAATATTACTGCGACGGATGAAGTGCATGCCGTGCTGACCGAGTTCAGACCCGATTGGGTGGTCAATTGCGCGGCTTATACCGGCGTCGATGGTTCCGAAAACCACCGCGAAAAAGCCTGGGAAGTCAACGTCACCGGTGTCAGAAATATTGTCGATAATCTACTTACGCTTGGAGGACAAATAATCCAGATCTCCACCGATTATGTGTTCGATGGACAAAGCGGACCTTATGATGAAAATGCCGCCGTCAATCCCATCAATTACTATGGTCAGACCAAGCTGGCTTCAGAACATCTGATCGTCGAATCTGGCTTGCCTTATGTAATTCTGCGTACGAATGTCCTGTTCGGGAATGCGACCAATCCGTCAGCCAGTTTTGTGCACTGGGTTGTGACGCGACTGACCCGACATGAATTTATCACTGTCGTGACTGACCAGTATGGCAATCCGACCTGGACAAACGGGCTGGCAGAAGCAATCCGGCAGGTGATCCGGGATGGAAAAACCGGACTATTCAATTACGGTGGCGCGGACTACGTCAATCGCTATGATTTTGCACTTCAAATTGCCGATATTTATCAACTGGAACATGGTTATATCAAACCGATTACGACTCGGGAACTGAATCAAAAAGCGCCGCGACCATTACGAGCAGGTTTAGTTTGCGAAAAAATAAAGAACACCTTTGGATTTGAGTTATATACCCTCAAAGAAGCTTTAATCCGGATGCGAGGAGCCTAACGATGCGATCCCTGGTTATTATACCGACATACAATGAAAAAGAGAATATCAAAATCGTCATCGAAAAGTTGCGGGCTTTGAAAATTGACCTTGATATTCTGATAATAGACGATAACAGTCCCGATAATACCGCCGTGATCGTGCGCGAGACGCAGAAAACCATGCCGAATCTACACCTAATTGAACGTCCCGGTAAATTAGGATTGGGGACGGCCTATGTCATGGGGTTCAAATGGGCCTTGGAACGTGACTATCAATATATTTTGGAGATGGATGCCGATCTGTCGCACAATCCGGAGGATGTCCCGCGTTTAATTAAAGAATGTGAAAAAGGCAGTGATTTGGTAATTGGATCCCGCTACTGCAATGGTGTGAACGTCATTAATTGGCCAATAAAAAGACTGATTCTGAGTTATGGCGCCAATAAATATACGCGGGTGGTCACCGGTTTACCAGTCAAGGATGCGACGGCCGGCTTCAAGTGTTTCCATCGGCGCGTGTTAGCCGCAATTGATTTGACGCGTTTGAAGTCTTCAGGCTATTCTTTCCAGATTGAGATGAATTTCCGCGCCTGGAAAAAGGGTTTTAAACTAGCGGAAATACCCATCATATTTATCGAGCGATCCGAGGGTAAGTCCAAAATGTCGCGCGGTATCGTTTACGAAGCTGTATTTATGGTCTGGAAGCTGAAAATCTTATCCATGTTGAGATTGCTGAAATAATGGCGTCGGTCAGTATTATCATCGTCAGCTACAACGTCAAGGAGTTCCTCCAACAGTGTCTCTTATCAATCAGACGGGCGGTGGATAATATTCAGCACGAGATCATCATCGTGGATAATAATTCGGTAGATGGCAGTCCGAGCATCATTCGCCACCGTTTCCCAGACGTGCAACTAATAGAGAACAAAACCAACCGGGGATTTGCCGCCGCCTGCAATCAAGCTTTGGCTGTCGCGCGCCATGATTTGATTTTACTGTTGAATCCGGATACCATGATTCAGGAAGATACCATTCGGATCATGGTCGATTTTTTTAATCGCTACCCTGAAGCGGGTGCGGCGGGGTGTAAAATTCTGAATGCCGATGGTTCGCTTCAAAAAGCCTGCCGGCGGTCTTTTCCGACTCCGGCGGTGGCTTTTCCGAAAGTGTTTGGACTGAGCAGTCTCTTTCCACGCTGGAAATTGTTTGGTAAATATAATTTGACCTATTTACATCCCAATCAGCAGACGGAAGTGGATGCTGTCAGTGGTTCTTTCCTGATGCTCCGACGCAGTGTGTACGAAAAAATCGGTGGGTTGGACGAATCGTATTTTCTGTACGGTGAAGACCTTGATTACTGTTACCGGATCAAATCGGCGGGCTGGAAAATATACTACGTGCCGGATACCAAGATTATTCATTACAAAGGTGAAAGTACAAAACTGGCGTCCTTCGATAATTTGGTTGTTTTCTATCGCGCGATGGATATCTTCGTCAGGAAGCATTTCAGCAAAGGAACCTCGCTGTTAATGGGAGTCGTACTGCGGGTGGGAATCCTGATTCGCGGGATCATCTCTCTGTGTGCCGGTCTGTTTCGTAAACGGATGGTCATGATCATGGACGGGGTAGCGATCAGCGCCGCCATTTTAATCGCCCATCACCTTCAACCCCGACCATTACCGGGGTATTCGTCTTTACTGACGATGCTGATCTTTTATTTGCTGTTATGGCTGGGAACGGGTTACTCGATTGGCTTGTACGATCGCCGCGAGCTGTCCTATTCGCGGGCGGTAGTGGCGGCGTTTTTAAGTTTTATCGCATCGATAATTTTCAATTTCCTGTTCAAGGGCATGATCTATTCACCCCGCATGATCGTCTGGAGTTTCATCACTGTATCGGTCGTCCTGCCGGGGTGGCGGATTTTTTTGCTTTTCCTGCAGAGGAGGCGCTTCATCCCGCCAACCTCACCCGTTTCGAAAGCCCTGCTGTCGCGGCGCACGATCATCGCCGGAACCGGAGCTGAAGGCAAACGTCTCGCCCGGAAATTGAAAACGCATATCGAGCATGGTTTTGAAATTCAGGGTTTCGTAGATAAAGAATACAGCGAGGAGGAATTGAGCGGTTTTCCGTTTCTGGGTCTGATCACCGATCTGGCGGAAATCATTCGGATCAACAGTACAACGGAGATCATTTTTACCACCGACCGCTTCAATAACGACGATATTCTGAGCATTGTTGATCACATTAAAAAGTTCCGCATTAATATCAAGATCGTACCGCGTCATCTGGATTACATTTTGGGTAAATCGAGTGTCGAAAATATCGAGGACATACCCCTGCTGGAAGTGGATTACAATCTTTTTCATATCGGGAATCGAGTCATCAAGCGGCTATTCGACCTGCTCTTTTCTACCGTTTTTATCATCCTGTTGGCACCGTTTGTCGTACCGCTCGCTTACCTGCGGGGGTATCGTCTGCGTCCCCGCCAGATCGTGGGCATCGAGGGTAATTTGATCAATATCCAGCGTTTCGAAAAGAATCATAACCGATGCCAGAATTCGATTCTGGCTGGTTTTCCTTTGCTCCTTTCGATTTGGAATGGCGACATGAGTTTTGTAGGCAGTGAGCTGATTGATGTCGGTGGCACTAACCGGCAACTGCGTTATAAACCGGGGTTGACTGGTCTGTTCCTTTTGCATGACAACCATCATAAACCGGACGAAGCGGATTGCCAGAACTACGAGCATTTCTACATGCAGAACCATTCGTTCTTTTTAGACGTTGAAATCATTTTGAAGACGTTGTTACATATTTGAGAATCCATGAGTGATCTGATCTTAGAATTCGAAAAACCAATTGTCGAGCTGGAAAAGAAAATTGAAGAGTTAAGGGAGCATAGCGCCTCAAGCACTGTTGATCTTTCACCCGAGATCGAAAAATTGGAAGAAAAGCTGAAGAAGCTGATCATTAAAACTTACAGCAACCTATCACGCTGGCAAAGGGTACAATTAGCCCGGCATCCAAACCGTCCCTACACGCTTGATTACGTCAGGCGCATCTGCACTGATTTTATCGAAATCCACGGTGATCGCCATTTTGCCGACGATAAAGCTATCATCACCGGATTCACCGCCATCGGTACAGAAAAAATTGTTTTGATTGGTCATCAGAAAGGCCGTAATACGAAGGAAAATCTGTATCGCAACTTCGGTATGCCACACCCGGAAGGTTACCGCAAAGCCCTCCGCGCAATGAAACTGGCCGAGAAATTTCACCGCCCGGTGATCACCTTCATCGATACACAGGGCGCTTATCCCGGTATAGGGGCTGAGGAGCGTGGGCAGGCGGAGGCGATCGCCCGGAATCTGTTTGAGATGGCGCGTTTGCGGACACCAATTATCAACTTAGTAATCGGGGAAGGCGCCAGCGGAGGCGCGCTGGGTATCGGCGTAGGAGACCGGATTTTACTGTTGGAAAATACCTGGTATTCGGTAATTTCGCCAGAAGGGTGCGCTTCGATTTTGTATCGCGATGCCGGTAAGGCGCCTTTGGCCGCTGAGGCAATGAAAGTCACCGCGCGTGATTTGGAGCAGTTAGGTATCGCGGATGAAATTATTCCGGAACCGCCCGGCGGGGCGCACCGCAATCCCGATCAAACGGCCCAAGCTATTCAGGAAGTATTACTGCGACATTTACTGGAATTGAAGCAGATTCCCATTGATGAACTGCTCGCAATGCGCAACGCAAAATTTGCGCGGATGGGCGCCTGGACCGAGGAATAGTAACCATGATTAGCCATACCTATCAGTTTCGGGTTCGTTACCGCGATGTTGACTATTTGGGAGTGGTTTATTACTCGCGCTATTTGGAATATTTCGAGGCCGCCCGCGATGAACTGATGCGGGCTTTGGGCATGCCCTACAGCGTGTTTGAAGCTTCCGGTTTTGCCATGCCTGTCGTCGAAGTCAATTGCCGCTATCTCCGGGGAGCGCGGTTTGACGAACTACTGACCGTGGCGAGTAAGATCACGGAATTTCCCGGTGCCCGGCTGAGGATTGATTATTCGATAACCGGGGAAATCGAACCCTGCCAGATCGCGACCGGTTATACAGTGCATGCCTTTATCAATCAATCTCACAAGGCGGTCAAACCACCCGGTCCCTTTATCCGCTTGGTCCGTGAAAAGTGGAATATGAATTCGACTGAATGAAAAATGATTCGTCCATGAAACGCGGATTGCTCATTACCTTTGAAGGAATTGACGGATGTGGCAAGACCACCCAGGTGCAACGTTTTTTATCCAATCTGGAGCAAGCGGGGTATGACCATATTTTAGTCCGCGAACCGGGAGGCACGCCAATCGGAGAGCAAATCCGGCAAATCCTGTTGGATAAGAATCACTTTGAAATGCAGGCGGAAACGGAATTGTTACTATACTCCGCCAGCCGCTTTCAGCTTTGCCAACAGATTATTGCCCCGGCGCTGACCGCAGGTAAGATTGTGGTATGCGACCGGTTTTACGATTCCACGACTGCCTATCAGGGCTACGGACGCGGACTCGACCTCGAATTTATTCAGCGGTTAAACCGGATGGCTACTCGTAATTTGGTGCCGGATATGACGCTGGTATTCGATATAAGTCTGGAAGAAAGAACCAGTCGGATCCATCATAAAGAGCTGGATCGGCTCGAGACCGAGAATGCTGGTTTCCAGGCTAAAGTTAGGAATGGATTCCGACAGATCGCGGAAGCGGAGCCGGAACGGGTCTTTTTACTGGATGGAACAAAAGCCGTCGCCGAATTGTCCAAGACGGTATGGCAATTATTTTTAAATAGAAAAAAGAGGTAGTATATGCAGTGGTATCAAAGACGCGCCTGGCGAATAATCGGCCTCGCTTTACTGACCGCGAGTTTGCTGATGGCGGTCAGTGCCACCGATATTTATAAACAAATTTCGGACTCGATTCGGTTGTATCACGAAGTTTACCGCCAGGTAATCCTGAATTACGCTGATCAGATTAACGCTTCTGAATTGACCGACCTTAATATTCGCAATATGCTCAGCGAGCTGGATCCTTACACAGTATTTTTAACCGAAGAAGAGAAGGAACCGCTGGATGTTCTCTCCCAAGGTGAATATGGCGGCGTCGGTCTGCGCATCAGTATTCGGAAGGACACCGTGACGGTCATTTCCTCGATGGACGGTAGTCCGGCGCGTAAAGCTAATATTTTTCCGGGTGACCAAATTCTCAAGGTTGATACGGCCTTTACCAAGGGTCTGAATCTGGACAAGACGGCGCGCCTGATGCGCGGTAAGCCGGGTACGAAAGTTGACTTGCTAATTCGTCGACCCGGTTTTTCCGGAGATAAAACCTATTCCATGATCCGTGATAAGATTCAGGTCAATAACATCAGCTATGCCGGTTTTCTCGAAGATGGGATCGGCTATATCCGACTGACTGAATTCGCCAAAGGTGCGACTTCGGAGGTGAAAAAAACCATTGCCAAATTGGAAAATGAAAATTCACTGCAAGCCCTGGTTCTCGATTTGCGTGGAAATCCGGGTGGACTATTGGAGGAAGCCCTGGGAATCGCGGAATTATTTACCGAAATCGGGGATACCCTGCTATTTACCCGCGGTAGAACCGATAACGCCAATCGGGTGTTCATCGCGCGTAACCGGCCTATGTTAGACAGACAGACCAAAATTGCCGTGCTGATTGACGGCGGCAGTGCCTCGGCGAGCGAAATTGTCGCCGGAATCATTCAGGATGTGGATCGCGGCATCGTGGTTGGTTCTCCCAGTTTTGGCAAAGGCCTGGTCCAAACAGTTTTCAGGGTTGATCGTCAGTACAGCGTCAAAATCACTACCGCGAAATACTATATCCCGAGCGGGCGGCTGATCCAGAAGCCAGACTATATCAAGAACAGTAAACTGCTGGCATCGGCAGGACGTGAGGATTCTATTTTTTATTCACGTAACCGACGGCTGTTGCGGAGCAACGGCGGAATCACTCCGGACGTCACGGTAACCGGTGAATCCCTGCCCGAGTACGTTGTCGAATTGTGGCGTCAGAATGCATTTTTCAGTTTTGCCATGAAGTACAAAACCGAGCAATATCGGGTGCCAGCCCGGGTTGACGAAAAAGTTCTGTCCCGCTTCCAACAGTACCTCAAAGAGACTGGTTTCACTTATACTGATCGTCAGGAAAAATCCCTGCGGGAGGTGGAATCGCAACTGAAGCAGGATGCCCGGTTCCAGAATCTACCGATTGCTTTTAATCAGTATTATGCGCGGATTGATTCTCTGCGAGGTCAGGAATTCGATAAGAATATTGAGTACATCAGGCAGGGATTAGAAAGTGAATTTGGTACGCTGGAAGACGGCATCGCCGGACGCGTCAAGGCTGAGTTGCGTTTCGATAAGGTCGTTGCCCGCACGCGAACCCTGCTGAAAAATGATGTGGTGTATGGCAATACGCTTGGTTATAGTCATTGATAAGGAGTCAATGGTGTTAAAGAGATCCTTGGTGTTGATAATGATAGGAATCGTAGAGTGGGGCCTGGCTCAATTCGCCCCTGATACCAGTGCGGTCAATGCCCAAATACATTCCATAGCGGAAGGTGTTCGGGCAAAATTTTGTCCGGATAAACGTACGGCAGTCTGGTCGATGACGCCGCGCTGGCAAGGCGATGTTTTGTTTATCGAGGGAGAGACAAGCAATGCTGAGGCGCGTGAGGAGTTTTACGGGCAGGTCAAGGCGACCTTGAAGGAAATAAATGCAGAATATCAAGTTGTGCTGATGCCGGAGGAAACCATTGGTGAAAACTCCTATGGAATCGTCATCAATTCGGTCGAGAATCTGCGTAGCGGAACGTCGGTGTTTAAAGATCTTGTTACGCAGACTCTGCGCGGTCTGCCAGTCAGAATTCTGAAGGCCGAAGATGATTACTTTCTGGTTCGAACCGACGATGGCTACTTGGGGTGGGTGGAGGACGACCGGTTGCAAACCGGCAATGCCGAGTTTCTCCGTGACTGGCTCAATTGTGAAAAAGTGGTTTACACGGCCATCGAGGGTATGATCTATTCGGCCCCACGACGTAAAGCGCGTCCGGTAAGCGATGTGGTCATGGGCAACCGTCTGAAATTAATCGAGCGCAAACGCCGCTGGACGAAAGTCGCTATTCCGGACGGACGCGAGGGTTTCGTCCATACGCGAGAACTGACTGCGGAAAAAGAGTATCTTGCCCGGCGACCTGAGCCTGTGCGGATCCTGGAAACTGCTTTGATGATGTTAGGACGTCCGTATATGTGGGGTGCCGCATCTCCGAAAGCCTTTGACTGCAGTGGCTTTACCCAATCGGTTTTTCGGCAAAACGGTTTGCTTTTATTGCGGGATGCCAGTATGCAGGTTACGGAGGGAGTGGCGATTGATACGGCGGGATTCCCGCTCAAATTAAAACCGGCTGACCTGCTGTTCTTCGGCAGAAACAGCCAGCGCATCACGCACGTCGGTTTGTATATCGGAGATTATCAGTTTATTCATTGTTCCGGACGGGTACGTATCAACAGCTTCAATCCGGAAGACGAAAACTATAGTGCCTTTTTACGTCGCCGCTTGCAGGCTGTCCGGCGGGTCATCAATGAATGATACGGCACCGATGTCCAGTAAAGCCTGAGATCCATCAGCGGACACAATCCGGAAAAAATAGCGTAATTAATTCTTGGAAGTTGTCCTGAGAGTTAATATAATTGCGCGGTTTTTTAATTGAAAAGATAAAATCGGGAGAGTAAAATGCGTATCGTTATTCATGAAGATTATGATCGGTTGAGCAAATGGGTTGCCCATTATGTCGCCAGTAAAATCAATCAGGCCAAACCGACCGCGAAGAAACCTTATGTATTGGGCTTGCCGACCGGGTCTTCGCCGCTGGGCACGTACAAGGAATTGGTAAAACTCTTTAAGGCCGGCAAAGTGTCTTTTAAAAATGTCGTGACTTTCAATATGGATGAATACGTCGGGTTGCCGGAAGACCACCCGGAAAGTTATCACTATTTCATGTGGAGCAATCTGTTCCGGCACATTGATATTCCCAAAAAGAACGTCAATATTCTGAATGGCAACGCTAAGGATCTGGAAAAGGAATGCAGTGACTACGAAGCTAAAATCCGGCAAGCCGGCGGCATAGACCTGTTTTTGGGCGGTATCGGCCCGGATGGGCATATCGCGTTCAACGAACCGGGCAGTTCCCTGATGTCCCGAACGCGCATCAAGACTTTGACCTACGATACAATCCTGGCCAATTCCCGGTTCTTTGACAACGATGTCAATAAGGTGCCCAAAACCGCTTTAACCGTGGGTGTGGCGACGGTCATGGATGCCCGCGAAGTCCTGATCATCATCAACGGCTATAAAAAAGCCCGCGCCCTGCAAAAAGTTGTCGAAGAGGGCGTCAACCACATGTGGACAGTTTCCATGTTGCAACTGCATCAGCATGGCATAATCGTATGCGATAATGAAGCCACCATGGAATTGAAAGTCGGTACCGTCAAGTACTTTAAGGATATTGAAGAGAGTGCTATCCGTTATCTGCCAACGGTGAAGTAGGGATGGTTATGGCGTCACGAAATCTGAACAGCCGACAGATCGATCAGCTCACTGCCCAAGGCTGCATTGCCGCTGACTGGCGCGCCGTGAGCATTGATCCTGCGACGGACTTGAAGCGCTTCCGCAACGTTCATTTTGCAGGGCAGGTCAGGATCGGCGCTCAAACCGAATCAGTCGAAGTCAAGCCGGGCTTATTCCGGCCTGCCGGTATCTGTGACAGCTACCTGAATAATTGTACGGTCGGAGCTGATGTTTTTATCAATCAGGTGCGCTACTTAGTGAATTATCGGATCGGTGACCACGTGATCATTGATGATGTCGCCGAAATATTAGTCAGCGGGGAGACCCGTTTTGGCAACGGCACCACGCTGGACGTGCTGAATGAAGGCGGCGGTCGCGGATTGCCCATTTTTGAAGGGCTAACCGCTCAAATTGCCTACCTGATCGTCGTCTATCGGCACAAACCTGCCTTGCAAAAAAAACTGACAGCCCTGATCGAGGCCTTTGCCGATTCGCGAATCTCGTCTGTTGGTGAAATTGGTAACCATGCCCGAATCACACATAGCAATTCGATTCGCAATGTTGCGATCGGTAAACGGGCGCAGATTTCCGGGGCCGAACTTTTAGAAGATGGTATGCTGGCCAGCAACGACACTGATCCGGTTGTCATCGGTGAAGGTGTAAATGCGCGGCACTTTATCATCCAGTCCGGCTCCAGGGTGGAAAACGGAGTACTGCTGGATAAGTGTTTTGTCGGTCAGGGGGTGCGTCTCGGCAAGCAGTATTCAGCGGAGAATTCGGTATTCTTTGCCAACTGCGAGGGATTTCATGGTGAAGCCGTCAGTCTTTTTGCCGGGCCGTACACCGTCACACATCACAAATCTACGCTGTTGATAGCTGGAATGTTCTCGTTTTATAATGCCGGTAGCGGTTCCAATCAAAGCAACCATATGTACAAACTCGGTCCAGTGCACCAGGGAATCCTGGAGCGCGGATCAAAAACCGGTTCCTTTTCGTACCTGCTCTGGCCCAGCCGGGTCGGCGCATTTTCCGTCGTGATCGGCAAGCATTACAATAAATTCGATGCCAGCGAATTTCCGTTCTCCTATATCATGGAAGATCAGGGCAAATCGGTGCTGATACCGGCGATAAATCTGTTTACCGTCGGAACGCGGCGGGATAGCTATAAATGGCCAACTCGCGACCGGCGTCGGGATCCTGATAAATTAGATGTCATCAATTTCGAGTTTTTCAGTGTCTACCTGATTGAAAAAGTCCGCCTCGCGGCTAAGAGGCTCCAGGCATTGTTGACGGAATCCACCGAAACCGATGAAAATATCCACTACCGGAATCTGTCAATTAAACGTGCCTCAATTCCCGGTCGTGTGCGTTATTATGCTATGATGATTGATGTTTTTATTGGTAATGAAGTTGCCAAGAAATTGGAATCTGTTACCGAGCCCCTAAACCAGGACGCCATTGACCGATTGCTGATCACCCCAGAAGAATCTTACGAGGGTTGGTTGGATATGGCCGGATTAATCGCTCCAGCGCAGTTAGTCGAAGATATAGAGCGTCAGGTAGAGGAGAGTGAAATCCAGGATTTTCAGGCCTTACGCGAGGCCTTGATTGAGCTGGATCGTCGCTATCCTGAATTAGCCTGGGCGTATTGCCTTTCGCTGATTAGGGAATTGTACGGTCCACAGATTGATATTCGCCGCATCCTGATTCAGATTATTCAAAAATGGGCAGAGACGGTTGAGGAATTTATCAGGTTGATCCTGAAGGACGCCCGCAAAGAATTCGATGCGGAAGCCCGCATTGGTTACGGTAAAGATGGCGATGAGACGATCCGGGATTGCGATTTCGAGGCCGTCCGCGGTACATATGAAAAGAATAAATTCGTTACGGAACTCCAGCAGGAAGCCCTGACTTACCGTGCGCGCGCCGAGCGTTTGTTAGCCGCTTTACGCTAACAAACCGGGTAAGATAAATTCCCACTTTGACGCAGATTACCTGAGTACTCTGAGAAGAAAAAGGCTGAGAGCAGGTACGTAGGTGATCAGCGCCAAAGCAATCAGCATCAGCAACAGGAACGGTACACTGACCTTATACAGGTAAGTGATCGGTTTGTTGAAGCGATAGCTGGAAATGAAAAGATTCAGCCCGATCGGTGGCGTGATATAGCCAATCTCAAGGTTGGTCAGGAAGATGATCCCGAGATGAATGGGATTAACACCATAACTGACGGCGATGGGAGCGATCAACGGAACGACGATAATAATCGCCGAGAAAATGTCCAGCAGTGCGCCGGTAATTAGCAGGAAAATATTCAGCAGAAAGAGGAACGTGAACTTGGAGCTGATAATGCGTTGAATCCAGAGCAGGGCAGATTGCGGTATCTGGGCATCAATCAGGTAAGCGGTCATACCCATCGAGCAACTCAAGATAATGAGTATTCCTCCGATAAGCTGTACGCTATCACGCATAATCCGGACTAAATCCTGCCTGATACTCAAGTCGCGATTGACGAAGAACTCGATGACTAAAACATAAAACGCGGTGACTGCGGAGGCTTCCACGGCAGTAATGTAGCCACCGTATATTCCGCCGAGAATAATGATCGGAATCGGAATTTCCCAAACGGTTTCCTTCAAGGCTGACCAGACGCGTCGCCAGGTAAAAGCCCGGCGTGTCTCGCGGCGGCTGACATCATTGCGGATGGCGTACAGGCTCAAAATGCAAATCAGAATGATGCCCGGCAACATCCCGGCGATAAAAAGACTATCAATGGACACAAATGCAATCAGACCATATAAAATCATCGGTAGGCTGGGTGGAAACAGCAAGCCCAGACTGCCGGAAGTCGTGATCAGTCCCAGCGAAAAATTTTCACGGTACTGGTGCTGGCGCAAAATTGGGTAGATCAATCCGCCTAAAGCGATAATGGTTATTCCGGAAGCGCCGGTAAAACAGGTGAAGAGTGCGCAGGACGCCAGTGCGGCAATCGCCACGCCTCCGGGGATCCAGCCGATCAGCGCATCCGCCAAATTAATCAGCCGTTGGGGCGCTTTGCTTTCCGCCAGGACATAGCCCGCCAGGGTGAAGAGGGGAATAGCCAACAGCGTCGGCGCGGAGGCAATCCGATAGAGTTCGACGATGACGACGGTTGGATCAATGCCGGTGTGGGTAAATTGCAGAATCCCGGAAAGTCCGATTGCCGAGAAAAGCGGCAGACCGACCAGAATTAAAAAAAATACCAGTGAGAGGGCGGGGAGTGAAATCAAACCGCGTCTCCTGTATTTTTTTCAAACAGACGGATTAGAAAAGCCGTCGCCAACAGCAGAAAACCTATCGGTAAAATGGATTCGATGATCCAAGCGGGACAAAATCCGGCAATCACCGCTTTCATTCTGATTTCCAGCAGGACAAACTGGAGTGCAAACCAGCTTAAAACCAGACAGATGACAGCCACAGCCAAATTAATCAAGCCGTCGAGAATAGCTTTGAATCTGCCCCGTGCCAGGCGCGGCAGGATGTCAATCGCGATATGTTTACCACGCAGAGTAGTCAGCACTGCTCCGACGAATGCTATCCAGAGGACGCCGTTGCGCATCAGTTCCTCGACGGCGTTGAAACCGAGGGAAAAAAGGTTTCTCAGCATTACCTGCACGAATGAAAGCACCGCCAGCGACAGCATCAGAATGACCGCCAGGACCGTGGCAATTTTTTCGATGAACGAGCGCAGTTTATTTAGCATTTTGCTTGCGGAATTCATCTAAGTATTGCAGAATCCGGTTGAGCAGTTCCGCGGAATAGAGACTGCCGGTGAGTTTGGTGCGGGTGCGCTGACCGGCTAAATCGAATTCGCGTACCGCCTGCTGGTCTCTGGGATTGGTCAGGACGATGCCGTTGTCCTGCAATACTTTAATTGATTCGATATTTTCCGCACGGCTGGCCAACACGATCTGGCGCATATAGATTTTGGTTTTGGTGATAAAAATCTCCCGCAGGTCGGCGGGCAGGCTGTTCAATTTCCGCTGGGTGATCAGCACCGCGCCGACCGAATTGGTCAGCGGGTAGTTGAGCATGTATTTGGTTTTAGTATACCATTGCAAAGCCAGGGCCCCGTAGGGTGAAATGTAAACACCGTCAATCAGGCCGGTCTGCAGGGCGGTATGCACATCGGTAATATCGAGGGGGATTGCGGAAATTTTCAGCTCATCAAAAGTTGCCCTTGCCAACGGATCGCCTTTCCAGAGCCACATTTTCACGTCTTTAAAATCGGCCGGTGAGGAAACGGGATTACGGGTCAGGAGATAAATCAGACCGACTTCCGCCCAGCCGGCCAGATAGAAGCCTTTCTCGATGAATTTTTGCTGGAATTCTTCGAACAGCTTGCCGTAAACATAATCCACTTCCGCGCTGTTTTTAAATAAAAACGGCAGGTCGAGGATGCGCACTTCGTGCACCAATTCGCCCAATCCCACGCCGGTGAACGTGCCGATATCCAATTGACCCAGCTGCATCTTGCGCAGGATGTCCTTCTCGCCGCCCTGCACCGCGTTCGGATAGACGCGGAATTTGATCTGCCCTCCGGTGGTTGTGCTCAGGTCTTTATCGAATTTGTGAAATTCACGCATCCACAGTGAACCTTCCGGTGCCACGGTCGCCATCTTGACGGTGTAGACGGTTTGGGCAGAGAGCAAAGCGGTGAGGCAGGTAAATAGGCCGGGAAGCAGGCGTAGTTTTATCATTCTTCTCCTTCGGCATTGGTGTTATCATCACTGAAGTAAATTTCCGCCTCAGCCAGCAGTCTGCGCGCTTTTTGTTGTGCCAGGGCATTGAACAAGCGTAAATCCGGAGCCTGCTCGAGGTCAAAATCCACGATTCCGGTCAGCAGTTTATCGAACAGCGCCCGATCCTGAACCTGCACAGCGTAATAGCGGGCGTAATAGAAATTGGTTAGCAGGAACTGGTTGCGGTTGAGTTCCATATTGCGCAAATAATGCTCGCGTCCTTTTTCCGGATTGCCGCCCAGCAGCGGCGGACGCGCCGCATAATAATTCCCATAAAACAGATGCACACCGCCAAAATTGTAGGTCTCGTCCAGTTCCAAAATCCGGTGCATGATCATTTCCACCTTGGCCAGATTGGCGATGGTTTTCGGGCTGTCCAAATTATGCAGGATGAATGAGCCCCAGTTGTAGCCGATCCAGAAGAGCACCGGTACATCGGCTTTGCGGCATTGCTTTAAAATCTCCTCCAGCTCAGCCGGCTTGACATTTTCCCCGAAGGTGATATTCACCGGTAAGCCCGCCAGAGCGTATTTTAACCCGCGCTGGTAAAAACGCTGGGCGCGTTCGGGATCCTGATCCTCGATAAACGCCATGGCGTAGGCGCCGAAAGCCTGACCGGCCAAGAGATTGAGTTTGCGGTTCGTCGGATCCTTGGCCAAAACGATTTCAATCGTTTTCAGATTAGCGGAGAAAAACTGCTCCGCGAGAGCAAGATCATCTTCCTGGTAAATCGTTGGCAGGGCGCTCTCGAAAATCCCGGATGCCTGATTGAGGATCAGGCGTCGTGGACTGCATTGCCAGCCGCACAGGGCGACAAGCAATAGTAGCAGACTCATATATTTTTGTTTAGCGTGCATATTTGTGCTGTCTCTGTTCTTCCTCGGTGGTCATGGTGACGGCGATCCGCCCCACCCAGATTTCGAAATCCGAGCCCAGCGGCAGATAGGTGGGATCATCACGGAACCAACCGCGGAATTTGCCGGTAAAGCCCACGATGCCCTTGTAATAATTTTCACCGCTGATCAGAATGCCGGGTTCGACTTTGCCGCGTACGGTTAGCGGTTCCTTTTTTCCGTCGTAAAAAATATCGGTGATCACGAAGTTCTCGTCAATTATCGTCATCACCCGCTCCGATCTTTTCTCGGCAACCACCTGCCGGGAGTAGAACAGTAGTGACGTGCCGTCGGTGGTGTTGGTTGGCAGGAACTTCTCCAGATAGTCAATATTTCCGTCTTCGTTGATCATTCGGCAGATAAACCGTCCGTGCTCGCGGTCGAAGTCGTAGATTTTGTCCTGAACGATCTTATTTTCGCGAATATGCAGAAAGTGCTGAAGGACGAGCTTGGTGTCCTGGTCAATCAGTGAAATGTAGTCGCTGTGCAGGGTGGCGATGAATTCCAGGGCGGGATTCGAATCCAGGCTGAAGACGGTTTTGTACACTTCCTGCCCTTTGAAGGACAGTTTTTCCTGAATTTTGGCCCGGATTTCACCGACCCGGATCGGGCCCCAGTGTACGTTATATACGTAATCTTCGCCGATCGGGAAAAACCGGTTCCGCGGTGTCGCGCGCTGGGGCAGGGGCCTAAATTGATGCGTGTAAACCTTGTTGATTTTATGAGCGCTCAACCATTGCTGAACCTGCTCCGCTTGGGGGTGTTCCGGGAACAGGTAAGTGAACAAACCATAATATTTGCTCGCTTCGGTGAGCTTATTGCGATTTTCCGCGATTTGACCCAACATGAGCACGATTTCGGCGTCGTAGGAGGTGACCAACCCCTTTTCGAGCAGTTTCTGAGCCTGTTCCACCTTGCCGGTTTTGAGATAGACTTCGGCCAGCAGGGGATAACTCGGCGTGAATTTATCGTTGTCCGCGATGGCCTTGTCGAGATACTTGGCGGCCTCGTTTAATTTGCCCTGCGAAAGGTAGAATCGTCCCAGGTAATACTCGGGCAGGTAAGGAGCAAAATGGGTTGTAATGGCGGCTTTCAGGTAGGTCTGACAGTCGGAGAGCGATTGTCTTTTTTCCGCCAGGCGGCCCTTGAGCAGGAGCGCCGGACCGTACTGCGGATTGATTTTCAAAGCCCGATCGGCGTACTGCTCGGCTTCGGTGAATTTTTCCTCGAAAAAATAGAGAAAGGCCACGTTGTACAACGGCACTTCCTTGAATGGATGGGAGGGCATTTCCTGCAGGTATAACTGCAGTGCTTCCTCGCGCTGATCGAGTAACCAGGCGCGTTGGGCGGGGGTGAATTTGGCTAAGGGCGTGTCCACCAGTGCTCCATTCAGCAACGAGAAAAGAGACAGTCCCCAGAAGGTTAAGCCGATTTTGACGCTCTGTCGTATATTCATCGAAATAAAGGATTGCTTTTAACCGGAAAAATTTATATTCTTTAAGCACAAAAGCCAAGCCTTAAAACGGGTTTGGCGGAAATTAACCGGATTAAAGATGCAGGGTTATATGCAGGAACTGAGTAAAAAAATCGTCGGGCGCAGTGCGCTACTGATCGGCTTCTGCCTGCTGACCGCACTGACTTTCAACCAGTTATCGCCACGGGGTCTGCACCTGATAACCACTTACTATGCGGTAAAAAGCGAGGGACGCCTGCTGAAAGTGCCGATTTTCACACCGCGCGCCCACCGACAGACGCCGCCTGAGCTCAACAGCCTGAATCCCGTCACGGAAGTCAGCCTGGAGGAAGTGCGCCGGTTGCACGCGGAAGGGTTGGCGTTGTTCATTGACACGCGCCCGCGCGCCGAGTATCTGCGCGGGCATATCGCGCGGGCGATTTCCCTGCCACTCGAAGATTTCGAGCAGGCGGTTGAAGCCCTGGCACAGATTCCACCTGAGCGCCACATCGTGACCTACTGCGACGGCAGTGAATGTTCGCAGAGTGTCGAGCTGGCCGTCAAATTGAGCGAGCGCGGCTTTTTAGATATCGCCTTTTTCCCGGGTGGCTGGCAGGCCTGGGCCGAAGCCGGATTGCCGGTGCTGACAGGAGCCTTGCCATGAAGAAAATTACCCGCGAACAAGTACTAGTCGGGATGACTACCGCTCTGCGCCTGCTGATTGGATTTCTGTTTCTGCAGGCGAGTTTTGACAAAATCCTCGCCCCCGCCAAATTCGCGCAGGTGATCTACAACTACCACGTTTTACCGGTTGAGCTGGTCAATCTCTGCGCCATTTTCATGCCCTGGTTCGAGGCATTCATCGGGATCGCCCTGATTTTCGGCATCTGGGTGGAAACGGTCAGCCTGCTGATGAGTCTCCTGACTGCCGGCTTTACGCTCCTGATCATCAGCGCCATCGTCAGGGGACTGAATATCGAATGCGGCTGTTTCAGCCTCGATGAACAGGGTTCCTTGGTCGGTTGGAAGCGCGTTGTCGAAGACCTGTTCATCCTTGCCGCGGGACTCATCATCTTTATTAGCAATTTCCGGCGGCAAAAGACCAATGCCCGGCCGGAATAACTTGCGGAGTGGAAAGTGAAACGTTTTTTACTGTGCGTTAGCGCGCTGGTGTATTTCACCGGCTGTGCCCAAATCATCTCCTACAAAATGCCCATCCGCTATGATTATCGCCCGTATACGAAAAGCGAAAAGCTCATCCATAAAAGGGTCGAACGCTTTTTACTGAAATGTTACCGGGAGCGTCGGCCGGTGGCGATTCTGCCGCAGACGCGCATCACCAAAGTTCGTTTCGATACCCAAAAACGGCAGATTGACGTTTACCTGAACGGCTACTTCGCCTATCAGCCTTTTCGCGAAGATAATACGACGGCGATTTACGCGGCACTGCGCCGCGCCCTGGGATGGCGTTTCCGGCAGGCGTCGCTGACGATTTACTGTCTGAATCAACCTATTGAACAACTGATCCCGAATTATTACCGAAGTGACAGGCAAAAACTCGACACTGCGCGCCTGCCCCGACCCGCTCCGGCCATCGCTCCGCTGGTGCGCAATTTTAGCAAACCCTATCAGCCGACCAAAGGTCTCAATGGCCGGAACATCGCGCTCTGGCACAGCCACGGCTGGTATTATAGCCAGAAAATGCAACGCTGGGAATGGCAGAGACCGCGCCTGTTTCAGACCGTGGAAGACCTTCTGCCGACCGCGTTCGTTCTGCCGTACATCCTGCCGATGCTCGAAAACGCGGGAGGCATGGCTTTCCTGCCCCGCGAACGCGATCTCCAGACGCATGAGGTCATCGTAGATAACGATCATCCCACACAGGGCGGTTTCTATTGCGAGATTGTCAATCAGCCTGAGAGTGTCTGGCAAAGCGGGGCGCAACCGGGTTTTGGCATTGGCGAACCGCCTTACGGTATCGGCGAGAATCCTTTTCTAGCCGGCACCTATCGCTACGCCGCCGTCAGTTCCACGCCGACCGCCGAATGTAACTGGACGCCGGAAATTCCGGAAACCGGCTCATACGCGGTTTACATCGCCTATCAGCGCGCCGCCAATGCCGTTGATGACGCGCACTATACCGTTTTTCATAGCGGAGGAGAAACTGAATTTCTGGTCAATCAGCAAATCGGCGGAGCGACCTGGGTCTATCTGGGCACTTTTCACTTTAATAAAGGTCAGAATCAAAGTCAGGGCAGTGTGCGTCTGACCAATCAGAGTGCGCAAACGGGGCAGATCATCACCGCCGACGCGGTGCGCTTTGGCGGCGGCATGGGTAATGTCGAGCGCGCCGGCACAATCAGCGGTCGTCCGCGTTACACCGAAGCCGCGCGCTATTATCTGCAGTATGCCGGGATGCCGGACACCCTGATTTACAGCCTGAATAACGAAAACAACGATTACAACGACGATTATCAAAGCCGGGGCGAGTGGGTGAACTACCTGCGCGGCGC
>CAZPQN010000016.1:0-51368 GCA_964588795.1 uncultured bacterium
TTGATTTGTATATTTTTCAAATAACCTTCATAGGTATTATTGGCCATGATGTAGCGGACGCCGCCAAAGACCGAGATCATTTCATTGACCTTGAAAGCGGCTCCACCCTGGGCTCCCAAGTAGATGGATGAACCCTTGAAATTTACATCAAGTTTGTAGGCATTAACTCCCTGGGCAATCAATGCAGGTGCGACCTTGAGGCCGGATAATTCCATTTCGAACGAAGGTAAACCCTTAGTATAATCGGCACTGCCGCCGCCCCCGATGGGCATGACGCTGGCGGCCACGGCCAATCTACTTTTTTTCCAGACCAAGTGCGCTGTCGGAAAAACCGGCGCCGCCACATCGCCAACGAATTCATCCTTATTTAAAGATACCAGATCGTTATTGATGGTCTTGGTCTGCCAGATGGATTGATTGGCAATGTCGACGTAAATGCCATCGCACAGTTTCGTCAGACCGGCCGGATTGTAATAGGCCGCGTCCACATCCAGCGAAGCATTGCGGTTCAGCGTCCGCATAAATGCCGCGCTCTGGTTGGTATTGCTTACCACGCCACCGCCCAGCAAAGTCCCGAAAGAAAACAGGACGACTAACGACAAAAGACAGATCGTTTTCATTTTCGTTCTCCTTTTCTTAAGCGTTAAGTGTTGTTTTGGGTAATTTTTTTGAAGAAGTTAGAATCCCTCATGCTCACTACCCCAAAATCCAGTTTGAAAAATAGCTATTTTTATATATACCCTAACCGATATGGCGCTAATGTAAACAAAACCCGTCGAAAACAAAATTTATTTTTTATTAAGCGGATAAAGGTAATAGCCACTGCTGATTTTCTGAAAAGGCGTGGCTTCTGCAATCCAGGTCGCCATTAATCCTCTGAGATCCGCACCAATGTCAATCATGGTCCGCAAATCACGACCGCCAAACCATTTATCGCCGGCTTCGCCATCCTCCCATCGAAAGTGGCGCGGATACAGCTGGGCGACTTTTTCGACCAAACCGGCACCGACCTCGAACGGATTGACTTGCTCCTGAGAAAGAATCACCAACTCCACCCCGGCGCAATCTTCGGCGCTGTAACGCGGCGCTGTTTTAATGCTGACAGACGAAGCGGGCTGAAAGGTAGTCGGATTGAATAAGATTCCCTGCAGGTTCTTGGTGTTCATGACCCCGGCCAATTCCGGCCCGTTGATCCACGGCGCACCGACATAACCAAATTTGCGATTGGTGCCCTCGCCGTAACTCAGATTGGTAAAACGCAGAAAATCCAGCCCGGCATATAACACGGCTTCCTTCGTATCCCAGATGTCGGCGACCGGGAACCTGAATTTAAACCCATTGCCTCGCAAATCGGCGGCTCGGGAATAGTTAACCATTGGGATGATACTCAGGGAAGCCGATTTACCGCCGGTAAAATAGTGCTCTTCATTGATCAGCAACGCCAATTCAGCCAGCGTCAGGCCGTAGCGAATCGGGATTTTATGGTCAGTTCCGGATAAAAGCGTCAAGGGGCCTTCGATGTCCCGGGCATTGAGCGGATTGGGACGGTCCAGGATGACCAGAGCTGTTTTGTTGTTGCGACAGTATTCCAAGGTCATGATCAGCACTGCCACATCGAGTCCGAAAGCCGTACCGCTGTTCTGCAGATCGAAAACAATCAGTCCGGCTTTGCCGACTATTTCCGGGTTCAGGGTCAGGCTGGCGCGATTGACGACGCTAAAGCGGGTTTTAACGGTCGAGTCGCTGATTTGCCAGACCTGTCCGGCGGAAGTGGATTCGATGATTTCTTCCTCGACCTGAATAAATGCCCGGCACGCTCCCTGATACTTTTGCTGAAACAGATCGAAAATATGTTGGCCCCGGCGCGTGTAACTCCCGCAATTGCCGATGACGGCAACCGGTTTTTTACCAAGCGCCCGGAAGTCATGCTGAGCCAGCAAATCCAACCCCGTGTGCACCGCCGTCGTGTCTTCGATTGGTTTCAGGCGCAGCACTTTAGAAGACTTCCACGACGATGGTTGGCCTACGGCTGGCACCAGCATCCACAGTGCTATGAATATGGAAATAATGAGGCCCCTCAAATTCAAATCCTCAGCGGTTCAGTTTCGGAATTTTCGCCGCCACATTCCCGACGATCAGAGTGACCAGACAACCAATCAGGGTGTACCAGGTCCAGTGGACGACGGAGGCGTGCCTGGTAAGGAACGGAATTACAATCAGGGCAATCATGGCCAATATGCCTGCCGAAAACCCCCAAAGTGCAGCGGTTTGCTTGACCTTTTTGAAAAGTACTCCCAGCAGGAAAGTGCCTAAGAGCCCGCCATAGGTAATGGAAGCGATGCTCAACGCGATTTCGACCACCGACTGCAAAATCCGGATAAACAGGAAGGCCACCGCCGTTAAAATCACCGCCCAGAAAATCGTCAGGAGCCGCGAAATTTTCAACTCCTTGTGGGGAGGTAAATCGCTTTTCAGCGCCGGTCGAATCAGATCCAACATCGCTGACGAAGACAGTGAAGAGATCGAACCCGCCAGTGTGGAGAGCGCCGCGGCGAAAAGACCGGCGATAATAAAGCCCCGTACGCCCACCGGTAGGTAATGAATAATGAAATAAGGGAAAATCTCATCCGGTTTGCTAAAAGGCGCGCCTTCACTGCCCACCCCAATCCCGTTGAAAAAACCGAACAACAGTAAGCCCACCACCAGGAATAAGGCGAACTGTACGATCACAATCACCCCGCTGGCAATCAGAGCTTTTTGGCTATCTCGAACGCTTTCGGTCGTCAGGAGCCGCTGGACTATCAGCTGATCGGTGCCGTGCGACGCCATAGACAGAAAAATGCCACCAATCAAACTCCCGATCAGTGTATAGGGTGCGGCAAAGAATGTTCTCAGGCTGTCACCAAAATTAAGGTTAATTATCTGGAATTTGTGCACTCCCTGCGCACCGCGACTGACACTCTGCCACCCATCGGGAAGGTGTTGTAGCAAAATAAACAGCGCCAGTAATGCACCGCCCAAATATATCAACATCTGGAGCGCATCCACCCAGATTACGCCTTTGACGCCGCCCGTATAGGTATAGACCAGTGCGACGCCCGCAATGACTAAAATCGCCGGAATATAAATCTCTACCGGCGAATAGCCCGCAAACGCCGAAAAGGTGCGAAAAATCAGCGCTAAGGGAATTGCTGTTGCGAACAACCGCACCCCGTCCGCCGCCACTCGCGTAAATAAAAATACCACCGAGGCATAGCGGCGTACCGGTCTGCCAAAGCGCGTTTCCAGCAAGGCGTAGGCCGTGACCAATTCACCCTTTTTATAGGCGGGTAGGAAGAGAAAACTGACAATGATTCGGCCTAACAGATAACCAATTGTTACCTGCAGAAAATTCAGGTTGGTCACGTATGCCAGACCGGGAATGCTGATAAACGTCAGGGTGCTGGTTTCGGCAGCCACGATCGCAAAGGCCACCGCCCACCACGGGATGCGTCCGCTGCCTAAAAAATAATCGCGCGCAGTGCGCTGTTTGCCACCCGATAGACTACCAATAATGGCAACGACCAGCAAATACAAAACAACAATGAGAATATCGAAAACAGAGAATCCCGATGATAGCGACTGCAAGGCGGCTCCCCTCTTATTTAGTCCGCGACTTTCTTCTTGCCAAAGTTCGGATCGATGTGCGCTAATCCCGCTACCAAGAAACTCGGTATCGTGCAGAACATGATATAGATAAAGAACCACTGATAACCCATTAAATCCTGCAATTTCCCGCTGATCATTCCGGGCAACATCATGCCCAGCGCCATGAACGCCGTGGTTATCGCATAATGCGAGGTCTTATATTTGCCCTCGGCAAAATAGAGCATGAACAACATATAGCCCGTAAAACCAAATCCGTAACCGAGCTGTTCGATGGCCACGCAGAGCGTAACGATGAAAAAACTATCCGGCTGGATATACGAAAGATAGACGTAAACGAGATCCGGAATATTGATCGAAAGCGCCATCCACACAACCCATTTTTTCAAACCATCCCGCGCCGCTAATAGACCACCGACTATCCCACCGACAGTCAGGCAAACCAAGCCCACCGTACCATAGACAAAGCCAACCTGCGTCGTCGTCAGCGCTAACCCTCCGACTTCCTGGCTATCCAGCAAAAAGGGTGACGCCATCTTGACCAATTGGGATTCCGCTAAACGATAAAACAGCAGGAAAAATATTCCCGAAACGATACCTTTCTTACGGAAGAAACTGGCAAACACCTCCAGCCAACTGCTCGCTAGCTCACGGGTTTTTGCCTTGACCGTCTCCAGGCCTCTCGGGATGAATACCTTATGGTAAATTCCGAAAAGCAGAAAAACCACGCCCAGTATGCCGAAGGAAACCGCCCAGCTGAAAGGAGTATCACCTGCCGTGGCTTCAAATTCTGCGATTGTTGATTCCTTTACCCGGTGGTCTACTTTGAGCGTTACCCTGACCGGCTGATTCCAATTCTCTGCCGTAAACGTCAAACGCCCGCTGGTCGCCAGAAATATATCCTTGCTCCCCTTTTTACGCCCCAAATTGACCGTGACGGTTTTACCGCTCGCGGGCGGTGAGGACAGCCTGACATATACATTCGCCGAATCGCAGAGCGTCCGAGTAGTGTGGTAAATGGGTATTTGGACTGTCGGAGGTTCGACGATAATGCGAACAGCATCGGTCTTTTCCAATTCACCAGTATTGATGACGTGCGTAATTTCCGTCGCCGGCACTGCCATCGCCGGAAGACTGACCGGCTCCAGACCAGTGCGGCTCATGATGAAACCGGCTAACATGACAATCAAACCTTGACCGGTGATCATAGCAAAACGGTAAAAAGTACTGCGAATTCCGACAAACCAGGTCTGCTGGTGTTCATCGAGTCCAATCATGTAAAAGCCATCAGCGGCGATGTCATGCGTCGCCGAGGCAAAGGCCACTATCCAGAAAATTATCAGGCTCAGCGTGAACCAGAGCGGCAATTGAATAATCAGCGCTACTCCCAAAAAACAGCCGCCTAACAAAAACTGAGTAAGCAGTACCCAGTTGCGCTTGGTCGAGATAATGTCAACGAACGGACTCCATAAGGGCTTAATGACCCAGGGCAGGTACAGAACGCTGGTCCAAAAAGCCAGTACCGTGTTGGAAACCCCCATGGTTTTGTACATGATGACTGAGACAGTCATGGCAATGACGTAAGGTATGCCTTCAGCGAAATAAAGGCTTGGCACCCAGAGCCAGGGTGAGCGTTGTTTGGGTCGAATCATACCGGTTTCCTGTGACATATTACCTCAATCCGATTAGTAGATTTTTTGCAGAACGGCCGTGGGAAAGTAATGCTTTAAAATAGCCTCGGTGGAATAGCCGCGCAGTGCCATCCCCAGGGCACCGATCTGGCAATATCCGGCGCCGTGTCCCCAACCGGCACCTTTGAGCACAAACATCGTCGGTACTTGTCCACCCTCGGTCAGTTCATCAATTACGAAAGCCGAGCTGTATAAAAACAATTCATGAAACGTCTCCCGGATGGTGTATTGATTCTCCACCGTGATCGTATGTTCTTTTCCCTGATCGTCTAAATAAACAATTCGGACCTCGATCAGTCTTCCCGATCTTCCGCGTTTCAGCGGCTGGATATGCTTTACGGCCTGAGCGTTCAAATTCAGTTTCAGGTTGAATAAAGCGGTGATCTGTTTCTGCGGATACCGAAAAGTCCAGCGGAAATATTCGCCGTTCTCGTCAACTGTCCCTAAATATTTCCTCAGCTCCCCGGCCGGTACAATCCGGGTACTGCAAAAGGTCTCCGGCGTGGCTTCAATCCACCGGCGAACGCGCCCTTCATCGGTCAGGGGCAGAACCGGTGACTGAAAACCTTCCGGAGCGTCCACCACCGAATAGATATAGGGTACTGCCGGATCGCCGAAAACGCTTTGAAAATCTTCGGTCACCCCGCCGCAGCTTTTGGAATAGCGGGTATCACAGATTTTATTCGCATAAATCAGCACCTGACCGGCCGTCTGCTGGGCCCCCGCAACCGACTGCTCCGAAAGAAAAGTCGTGCCCTGGTAGCGCTGACAACAGTCATCGTTGCATACATCCATATCACAAGCACGGTGTTTCATCTCCACATTGGCCAACATCCAGCTGCGGGCGACGATGGTCTGGGATTCGATCAGGGCCGGCGGACAGTCGGCGCCCATCTCCGAAGTCGCCACACACATCAGGTATTGCTCGATAGGCAACTCATTAATCAGCACCAAGTTGTTGTTGAACATGCCGATTTCCAAAATCCCCGGCAGGTAAACGTCAATAAATTTTCGCCAGTGGAAACCGCGTCCGGCAATCACGTTTTTAACCCTGATCCCACTTTTATTGGTCATGGAGTCGCCGTCAACAGGTGCTAACCGCCATTGGCGCCGCTTTTTTTGCGCCTCATCGTTCAGCATCAAGCCAATAAGCTTCTCACAATAGATAAACTCTACCTTGGTACGTGCGGCAAGGGTGTAGCTCTCCCCCTGATCGGAAAGCAGACGATAGACCGGACGCTCGGGCAGATCAAGCCGGATGGACTTGGTTTCATCCGCAGGCAGAAATATCCCGACCCGCAAGGTCGGTTCGTGATCGGGAATGACGTTAGGTTCTAACAATTTTTCCTCCAGGTCAAATAGGCATCAATTCCGGCTCCGAGCGCCGGTGCTTCCCGCAACCGGGAAATCTGGATTAGTTCCACTTTAAATTGACCATTATTGCAGTAATGCTGTTTGGCAGTCTGATCCAGTATAGTTGAATCGTTAATTAAGCGGGACAATTCGGCAATAAACGGCACCCAGAGCACGGTGTCACCGCGCGCCTCGAGCAGTAAATCGCCCAGCCGTTGTCCGATAATGATATTATCGAGCCGGATACGCTTATAAGCATGGGTTGTGGATGGTGCCGGACGGTTCGGATTGACAAACTGGAAAAGGCCCTGCCACCCGGCGTATAACGAAGTGATGCGTTCATAAAGTAAAAGCGCTAAATAATGGGCAACCTCGTGCATCGTCATGACGGCTGCTTTTTCGCCTTGCAGAGCCTGGCGGCGAATCTGTGGCGGAAAAATCCCGGCACGACTCAATTCGTCCACTGTCCGTTGTTCGTGCTCACCGTAGATGGCCTGAATCCCTTTGGAAGAAACGTAGCGTTCGACGGAGTGCCCCGCCGGGCATTTCATTTCCCAGGCCTTTACGAACCAGCCTTTGGTCTCGTCCAGGGGAATGACGCGACCGTTCAATTTCAGGGCATCTGCCGCCCCCGTCCCGCCACCGAGATAATAGGAATTTTGCACGGTGCGGAACAATCCCTCGGTCGCATATTCCTCCCCGATTCCGCAATAATAGGCGTCACTGCCGATGTGGCTGATCGGTGTAACCAGATTAATGCCTTTTACGCTTAATTGCTCTTCTATCCGGGAGGCGTAATCTGTCATGCGAGGCCCATTCTTCAATACCGCGATGCCGCGCTCATTACGGGTTTTAATCCCGGGCATCCCGATACCCAACAGAACCTGCGCATATCCGCTCTGCGTGACAATCTGTTCGATGGCCGCCACCGCCGCCTTAATGTAACAGTGCGCCTGCTGATTTTCCGCAGCGGTCGGTCTGATATTATCCGCTTCCCATTCCGTTAACTGAACATTCAAATCTACCGGCTGGAAATTTTCGATATAGCCTGCTATTTCGCAATAGGATTTCTGGACATTGAAGTCGCCCAGTCGAAAGGCGTTTTCGCTTTCAACGACAATCGACCAAGCGTTGACTTTGGTTGCTCCGCCATCGATACCAATCACCAAAAATTCAGACTGCATTAATCACTCCCTGCAAGCTACTTGTGCAATATATCTACCAGTCAGCGCCGCGCCTGCCGCCGATTCAACCGGATGCGTCGCTGAATCGCCTGGAGACGCATGTAATCCTTAGCTTCGTCGTTGCGGTCAATCGTGGCCTGGTCAATACTATGATCGGTGCCTCCGGAATGCCGCACTACCTCATAGATCGGTTCCCAGACCCTGCCGACCCGGTATTTTTCGCTGATCTTCAGCACCAAATCGTAATCTTCACCGTAGTTGCGGGCATACTGCTCGTCATTGATCCCGAAATAGCCCATTTCCCGAATGATGGCGATGGGAATACAGCGCGGGGCCCCAGCTCCATTGATATGCAATAAATTGTTACGCCCGTTTTCCTCTGTCCATTCGTCATGGGTAACGACCGGAATCTGGGCCATGCGCACGAAATCGCCGTCACTTTTCTTTTCCCAGACCTCGTATGACCCAATCACGATGCCAATCCGTTCATCCGAATTGAAAACCTGCAATACTTTTTCGATCGCCTCCGGCTTCAGCCGATCATCGGAATCCAGCTGAACATAATACTGCCCCCGGGCAACCTGAATCCCTAAGTCGAGTGACAATCCGATATTATTGATGTCCGCCACTAGCAGACGGACTGGCGGCAGATCCGCCCGATACAGCTCGCCGTCCGGCAGGTACTTTTGTACCTCGCTGATTGTCGGATCGTCTGCACCACCGTTAATTACGACGATGATCTCGATCGCCTGCACGGTCTGGTTAAAAATACTGTTCAAAGCCGTGCTGATGAACTCCGGCCGGCGATTCACGGGAATGATCACCGAAGCCAAATATTGATAAGGAGCGTGAGGAGTGGGACGTTTATGATGACCAACGCCGGGAGCGAGATAGGCCCCGATGCGTTTGAGATGCGCGGTCAGAACTGTTTCGGCTTCGATCTGGGCTTCCCGACCGGCTAAAAGATAATCGAAAACGTTATGCACCTGACTTCCGGCGCTGACGCTGTAGAGCGAGCCGTGGAATTTATTGGCGACGTGCACGAGTTCTGCGACCTCTGACAGTTTCAGACGGGTATCGTAAAGGGTTTTATATTTCAGTCCGCAATCAAATCCGCCGATCCTGCTTAAGGCTTTTGAACTAAAGAACATGACGCGCCCATAGTCCTGATTGTCGCGCAGGCGTCCGGCATGATGTTTCAGCAGGCGTACTTCTTTGATCTGCCCGTCGGAAATCAGTTCGTAGTCGGCATAAAACATTCCCAACGTCGGATACTTCAGCGCCATCAGACTGGCAGTTGCCAGGTAACTCCGTTTCAATTTGACGCTGATTCCGGCATTATCGAGATAAAGCAGATAGTCGCCGACGGCTTGTTTTCGTGCAGTTTCCAGCCATTGTCCTAAAGTCTTAAAATCACCACGGATGACGCTGATCGGAATCGTCCCGAGTGGGTCTCCGGGGTAATTACAATTAGTCAGGATCAGGAGTTCCGCCGGCGCAATCGTCTGGTTGAGTACCGCCGCCAGGTCATTTCTAAATCTCTCATCTCCTCCGGGTGCTTCTCCGTCATAATGCATTATTACGGATACTTTGAATTGCCCGGTACTCCGCTTCATATTCTGGTTCCTTGCAGGTTAATTGTTCCGCTTCCGATTCCAAATTTCACGCGGTAAACTACACAATTTTAACCAATATTTCTATGGTTTCCCGCTTCGGGCTCGGGAATAGCTCTTCCGCTAAAAGCAACCGTCCAAAGGGCGGAAATTTTTACTTGCCGGCCCCTGCTTCTAATTTTTTTATTTCATTCTCCAGGTCTTCGAATCCGAGACTGGCTTTGGCTTCGTCATAGAGTGCTTTCTTGCTCCGGGCGGCATTAAGCGTTTCCTGGATCAGTGAATTCAAATTGTATTCGGCCAGCGCAAAAGCATGGTACTGATTGTCCTTAACCTTCATCTCGCGTTTGATGATGCGGGCGCCGCGCAGAGTCGTATTGGCCACCTGTTTGCTCACAACCGACGTGAATTCCTGTGCCTGGGCATCCTTGCCGATCCCACTTTCCTGCATGAAATCTTTGATCATCGTGGAGACCTTGACTTCGATGGTGCGGGCAATGGCATCGCGTGCGCGGGCATCGGCGGCATCCTTGGCCAGCGCCATACTCAGTTTGACCGCATCGCCGGCGGCGTAAAGCACATCCTCAGCTTGGGGCGGATTTAAGTACCAGTCTGGAATGTCGCTGGGTTTGGGCGTCGGTTGTGTAGCACATCCGAGCATCAGCCAACCGCACATTCCCGATATAATCCACACTGAACTCTTGCTCATGGCTCAACCTCCTTGTACTCTTAATATGTTAATTTATTCATAATCGTGTTTATCACTTTCAGTTCCCCTTTCTCGATTCGAAAGACCTGCCAGTAATTACCGGGAATTTTGCGGGGAATGCTAATGACTTGCAGCAACTGATCATTGCCAAAGACTTTCACGACTGCCCGTGAATGGGATAAATTATCACTGTTCACCTTGCCAAAATTAGTAAAATCATGGACGAAATACACATAAACGGCATCATCATCAACTTTATTGGCGGTAATGGTCTCCGGTCCATAACCATCGGTGTCGTCCCGATCGAGCCGGGCCAAGCGGTCATCGGAAATGCGTTTGTCATGAAAGGAAATGTGGTATTTCCCGACTTTCACTAAATGCGCATCCAAATCGCGCGGACTGGCCTCCCAGTCCAATACGACCCGCAGGGCACCGAATTCCAATTTGGGCGAAACCGAAAAGCGATTGAAAAAAATCGTGCCGGCCGCGATTTCGATTTTGAATCTGGACTCCACGAAACCTTCTTTGCTGAAACTCACGTCGTAGACACTATCCGGCGGAATCGGAAACAGCGCCCGTCCGTTCGCGTCGGTCGCGAACTCGCCTACCCCCTCAATCACAACAGCGGCGTCGGGGATCGGTTGCCCGTTCAAGGCATTGAAAAACAGCAGAGTGAGTTTGCCTTCAAGTTCATCAAACGCTTCGAACATATCGGGTTTGGGAATTTGCGTCCATCCGATTGTCAACATCAGAATCGCAGCAACCGTAATTTTCACACTATGCATTTGGGCACCTCCTGGGCGGGGTAATTCCCCGGTTGTAGTTAAGGTCTGCATCGTTTTTATCCGCACGGTTGAATTTTAACAGATTGCATGAAAAAAACAATGGCTTTCTATCAATATTTAGACGTTCCCCGTACCCAGACGCATTGCTGCAAATTCCTCTTGATAATATCCTCTGTTTATTTCTATAATCCCTGTGTTATCGGACAGCATGCGGATGGATACCAAAGAACTCAATTATTTCTATAACAAATTCAAGTACGGCGAGGATTGCTATCATTTCCTGATGGCCAACAAAGTCCGCGATATTCTGTTAGTATCCACGTTTTATGATGCTTTTATTATCGAACAGGATGGGCGCCTGTCCGAGCAGATTTTTGGCGAATACCGGCAATTGAACCTCAGCACGGCACCGATGATCACCAGCGTTCCCACCGGCGAAGATGCCCTCAACCTGCTCCAGGAACGGAAATTCGAGTTGGTAGTGACCATGCCGCATATCGGTAAGCTGACCCCTTTTGAGCTCGCTCAGCAGATAAAAAGTACGCATCCCGATCTGCCGGTGCTTTTACTCCTGAACATGCTCTCCGATACCAAGCTGACCGAAAACGAAGATAAACTGAAATATTTCGACAATGTCTTTCTCTGGAACGGCGACACCAAACTGTTTCTGGCCATGGTCAAGTCCGTCGAGGACAAGCGTAACCTCGAATTTGATACCCGCATCGGATTGGTACGCGTGATTTTATTGGTCGAGGATTCCGTCCCTTTCTATTCAATCTTCTTACCTCTGCTTTACGAAGAAATTGTCAAACAGACCCAGCTATTAATCAGCGAAGAACTGAATGACATAAACAAGCGCCTGAGGATGCGTGCCCGGCCGAAAGTAATTTTGGCCCACAATTACGAGGAAGCTTTTGAGATCTACAACCGCTACCAGGAATATATTTTAGCGGTGATTTCGGACATCAGTTTCAATCGCCGCGGCAGGTTAGATCCGGAAGCCGGTATCAAATTAATCGCCAGGGTCAAGGAAAATGAATACGACGTTCCGACCATCCTGCTGTCTTCCGAAGTCCAAAATGCCGAAAAAGCCCGGGCGCTGAACTCGACTTTCATCCACAAACATTCCAAACATCTGCTTCAGCAACTCCGCGAATTTATCAAGAACAACCTTGGATTTGGGGATTTTGTCTTTCGCAACGCCGCCGCGGAGGAGATTGATCGCGCCCATACGCTGGTCGAATTCGAGGAAAAAACGCGCACCGTCCCCGAAGAGTCGATTATTTACCACAGCAAGCGCAATCACTTTTCCGCCTGGCTGATGGCGCGCGGCGAAACCCAAATCGCCCGCAGTATGCGCCTCCTAACCATCAAGGATTTCGCTACCACGGCCGATTTGCGGAACCATTTAATAACGGCCCTGAAAACCATCCGTAAGGGGCGCAACAAAGGCAAGATCATCAATTTCAGTCCGGACGCATTGTTTGAGAACACGGAAATTTCCCGTCTGGGCGAAGGCTCTCTGGGTGGCAAGGGGCGCGGGTTAGCTTTTCTCAACGCCCTACTGGTCACGATGGAATTCGAGAAACAATTCCCCGATGTCCGCATTTCCCTGCCCGCCACCGCGGTGATCGGGACCAACGAATATGACGACTTCGTCACCCGGAATCATATCAACGAGCAAACGCTGGAAGAACAAACTGACGCACAAATTGACGAACTTTTTCTAAGCGGGCAGTTGGCGGATGGGTTGGCGCACAAACTCTGGATTTTTCTTGATCTGATCCGCTACCCGCTGGCTATCCGCAGTTCCGGCCTGCTCGAGGATTCCTATGCCCAACCCTTTGCCGGCATCTATCGTACCTATATGTTGCCTAATAATTCTCCGGACAAAAACGTCCGCTTCCGGCAACTGACCGATGCCATTAAATTGGTTTTCGCTTCGGTTTTCATCAAAAGCGCCCGTAACTATATCGAAAACCTGAATCACCAGGTCGAAGAGGAAAAGATGGCGGTCATCATCCAGCAACTGGTTGGTTCGGAGTTTGATGAGCGTTATTACTATCCACACATTTCCGGCGTAGCTCAGTCCTACAATTTTTACCCGATCGCTGACCTGCGTAACGAAGACGGACTGGCGTCCATCGCGGTCGGGCTGGGCAAATCCGTGATAGACGGCGGGCGTAGTTTCCGGTTTTGTCCGCGGCGACCGGAAATGGAGTTTATCCAGCCCCAGGCACTGGTCGGTAATACGCAGAGGAATTTTTTTACTCTCGACCTGCAAAATCAGGACTTCGACCTGCGTACCGGTGAAGATGTCACGATCAAAACCCTCTCCGTCGCCGAAGGCGAGCGACACGGTACGCTGACTCATTGCGCATCGGTCTGGGATTATCAGGACAATCGCTTAATTCCCGGCTTGTGGCGCAGTGGGCCGCGCGTCATTAGCTTCGACAATATCCTGAAGTACAAATATTTTCCCCTGGCCGAAATTATCAATCGCCTGTTGGAAATTGGCGAAAAGGCCTTCGGTACCCCTATCGAAATTGAATTTGCGGTCAACCTGACTTCCAATCCGCAGAACGACATCGTCCCGACCTTCTATATACTGCAAATCCGCCCCCTGGCGGTGGGCAGTACCGACTTGGAAATGGCGCTTGATGAGATTCCAGCGGAAAAACTGCTCCTGAGAACGCATAAGGGCATGGGCAATGGTGTGCTCAAAGGTTTGCGCGATATTATCTACCTCGATCCGCGCCGGTTCGATAACCTTAAGACAGTCGAAATGCAGGTCGAAATCGAAGCTTTGAATGAGAAACTTAAGCACCTCAATCGCAATTATATCCTCATCGGACCTGGTCGATGGGGTTCGCAGGACAATTTTTTAGGCGTACCGGTAAAGTATGTGCAGATCAGTAATGCGCGGGTGATCGTGGAAACCGGCATTGAGGGTTTTTATATTGATCCATCTCAGGGCACGCACTTTTTTCACAATATCGTGGCGATGCGGGTTGGTTATTTCAACGTGCCGTTCGGGAGTCAGGACGATTTCATCGACTGGAACTGGTTGTATGCTCAGAAAACAGTGGCAGAGACAACCTACTTCCGACACATTCGCTCCTCACGCGACCTGACTGTGTACATGGACGGAAAAACCGGCACCGCCGCGATCGCCAAATAAAAATCCACTAATTATAGAATATTCAGAATCGCCTTTTCCAGCTGGGCTTTGGGAAGCGCGCCAACCTGCATTTGCGGCTGGTCTTTCCGGGGAATAAACAGCAGAGATGGAATACTCCGAATGCTAAACAGGCTGGCTAATTCCGGTTCCTCGTCGGTGTTAACTTTGTAGACTTTGAGTTTGCCAGCGTATTTCTGCGCCAGCTCTTCCAACACCGGTGCCACCATCCGACAGGGGTAACACCAATCGGCGTAGAAATCAATCACCGCCGGCAGACTGCCTTTGAAGTTCCAGGTTTGCTCCTTTTCATAATCGAAGACATCTTTGATGAAAACAGATTTGGTCAATTTTTCGGTCATAACTGCTCCTATTGTTTTTTATTGCTGCTATTCAGATGATTAGTGCGCCATTCGGTTACAAAAAATCGGTTATTTTATTGTTTTGATTTTTCCAGCCGTCTGATTACTTTTCCGCGTCAAAAACCGGGAATATCAACATGAAGAAGCACGAGATCAGTTTTATCGAGACCCTGCGCGAACAGATTACCAACTGGAGCAAAACCGAGATTGCCAAAGTCAATCGCTGGAGCAAGTATATCATTCACACGCCCGATCTGATTCACCTTGTAATCAAGTTATCAAATGAGGAAGCGATTCCGGTGGATAGCCGGGCAAAATTAGCCGCCGTTATTTCCTATTTCATGTCGCCGATGGATATGATCCCGGAAAGCTACTGGGGCGCATTGGGGTATGTTGACGATATTGCCTTAGCCGCTTATCTGCTCAAATTTATCCAGAATCAGGTTGGTTCGGAACTCCTGAACAAACACTGGACAGGGCAAACAGACCTTACGGAGTTGATCACTGGTATTGTCGCCGACGCCGAACCCATGGTTGGCAAGGATTACTGGCCGAAGCTTAAAACCACACTCAAGCTCCCCGAAAATTTCTGATCGAGATTCAATTGGGCAGACGCCGGTAAATCCGGTCAATATACGGCAGGACCCGATTAAAATTGCCAAAGCGGTGTCCGCCGTAGGTGTAAATTTTCATAAAACAACCACACGGCTGAAAATAGGTTTGCGTCTGGTGAGAATCCAGTATTTCATCGTTGCGGTTTAAAAACACGTACAGGTTTTGCGGATTGATCACGGTTGGTGAGCAGACCAGCTCCCGCAATTGCGCCACATAGGTTCCGCGCCAAGCACTCAAAGCCTGCGGTTCGAAATGCCGGGTAAGTTTGTCCTGATCCAGGGCTCCCGCAGCAGGATTGACCGCTGGATTCAGCAGTACTGCCGGTACGTTCTGCTCCTGATGCAACCATAACGCATAAAAGCCACCCAGGCTACTGCCGACCAGTAGCATCGGTTCATTGGCGGTCCCGACGATAACGGATTTTATCTTCGCAAGTGCCTGGAAAGGTTCCGGCGGCAAATCTGGCGTCTCGACCTGGATATTTCCGAAATATTTCCGTAATTGGATAGCCTTGGTGGCCTGTCCGGAACTCCCGAAACCATGACAATAAATGATCATTTGGTTTCCAGGGCTGTTTCGCGGTCAACGGGATGAACCGTCCAGTCGCGGGCTGGTTCAATGATTTCAACTGTCCGATCCAGCTTGCGCTGAATGACGCGCTCGATGCGAGCATTGGCAATAATCGCTTTGCACTGGTCACAGATGAACTGATGCCCGGCAACGTAAATCGTAGCTCCATCAGTTGTATGACCGTTACGCGCCGCTAATACCACGGCATTTGATTCGGCATGCGAACCCACTGCGCGACAACGTTCCAACTGCGTCCCGGACTTAATCTGGTGCCGGTCGCGGTAACACCAACCAATTTCCAGACAATTCGGCTGATAGGATGGTGCTCCATTGTATCCGGTCGAAATGATCGCCTTTTCGCGGACGATGACCGCTCCAACCTGATTGCGGAAACAAGTGGAACGACTGGCAACCATTTCGGCTATATCGAGAAAGTATTCGTCCCAGGATTTGCGTGTCCGGGCCCTGCGCTGTTCCGCCTCTGCCTGCATTGTTACTCCGTTGCATTCATTGCTTTGGCCAAATATAAGTCATTCATCGCGATAAATGAAATCACCCGGGCGGAGTGCTAACGGCGACGTGACTAAACAATTTAAAGTTTAACCACCAACATTTGGCCAGAATGATTAAATTATTTATGTTTTCAGTTGACATTTCTTGATTAATAACCTTTAAGCGAGGATCAGATGTTCACGACGTTCCGCGAAATAATCGACTATATCGAAAAAGAAACCATTCAGGCCGTTGACCTGAAATTCTGCGACCTGTTCGGTACCTGGCATCACATTACCCTGCCCACTAAAGCTTTTAATCAGCAGACCCTCGAAGAGGGAGTCGGTTTTGATGCTTCTTCGACTCCCGGTTTTAAGAGCATCGAAGCTGGTGACATGGTGTTACTGCCCGACCTGACCACCGGTTTCCGTGATCCGTTCTGGGATCTGCCAACGCTCAGTTTGCTCTGCAACATCGCGGAAGCCGACACACGCCGACGCTTTTACCGCGATCCGCGTTTTATCGCCCAGCAGTCGGAAGCATATCTTGAAAAAACCGGCATTGCCGATGAAAGTCGCTGGGGACCGGAATTCGAGTACTATATTTTCGATCGGGTGGATTTCCGGAACGATCCCTACTATACCTACCTGAAAATCGAATCCGAGGAAGCGATCTGGAGCAATTATCTGAATTCCAGTCCCCATTTCGGTTATCAGATTGCCGACCATCACGGCTATCACGCCATTCCGCCTCAGGATGTCCTGTATAATATTCGGGCGGCGACCGTCAAAGCCATGGAAGAGTGCGGAATCGCGGTACGTTATCACCATCATGAGGTCGGGGCATCTGGTCAGGTAGAAATCGAGGTTCAGACCGGTTCGCTGACCCGTATGGCGGACGTGGTCATGCTGACCAAATACATCGCCAAAATGGTGGCGCGACGCTTCGGGAAAACCGCCACTTTCATGCCCAAACCACTCTATCGTGAGGCCGGCAGTGGAATGCACTTTCACCAGCACCTTTTTAAAAACGGCAAGCCGCTATTCTACGACCGCAAAGGATATGGTGGCTTGAGCAAAACCGCACTGGCTTACATAGCCGGACTGCTCAAGCACGCACCGGCGCTCACCGCTCTGACCAATCCCTCGACAAACTCTTACCGCCGCTTAGTGCCCGGCTATGAAGCGCCGGTCAACCTGTTTTTCAGCTTAGCCAACCGCAGTAGCGCCGTGCGTATTCCAAAATACGCTACCAGACCCGCCGAAAAGCGCATCGAGCTGCGCACGCCGGATGCCACCTGTAATCCATATTTGGCAATGGCTGGTATGCTATTGGCCGGACTGGATGGCATCCAGCGAAAACTCGATATCAGCAAGGAAGGTTTCGGGCCGTACGACGTCAACCTGTTCGCCAAGAAAAACGGCAAAATCCGCCAGTCTATTACCGCGGTCCCGGACGCCCTGGACAAGGCACTCGAAAACCTGCGGCATCAACCCTCTTTTCTGACCACCAATGGCATCTTTCCCGCAGATTTGATCGAGACCTATGTGCAGGAAAAGTATACTAAGGAATACCTCGAAAACCGCAACCGTCCGACGCCCTATGAGTTTCAGCTGTATTATGGCGTCTGAGACTCCCGGCCAGCGGAACTATTCGCCATTGAAAATATCTGCATTGGTACTCCCGGAAAAAATCATAAATTGCGTTAACAATTTTTAGGAGCATAAATGAAACCATTAATTATTACAGGAATGCTAACCATGTTGATTCTGTCCACTTCCCAAACTGTCCTGACCCAGACCCGTGAACGCGCCCAGGTGCCCGAAAAGTACACCTGGAACCTGCAGCCAATTTATCCGAGCGACGAAGCCTGGACTAATTCTAAAAACGCATTAGTCAAACGCTTCGACGAGGTCACTGCCTATAAGGGCAAATTAGCCCAGTCCGCCGCTAACCTGCTAACTTGCCTGCAAGCCAATAGTGCCATCGCCAAAGAGTTCAGCCGCCTGCGCTCGTACGCCTCGATGAAATATGATCTCGACACCCGCGATTCCAAATATATGGGTATGCGTCAGGAACTGACCCAGCTGGGCGCCGATTACAATTCCAAGACTGCCTTTATCGAGCCGGAAATTCTTACCATCGACCTGCAGAAAATCGAGGAATTCATCAAAGCGCAAAAAGGTCTGAAAGAATATGAGTTTTATCTGCGCGACCTCCAGCGCACCAAACAGCACCTGCTCTCCGAAAAAGAGGAAAAGATCATCGCCGAGACGGGATTATTCGCCGGGGCGTCCGCCACCATCTACGGCGTGTTCAGTAATGCCGAATTCCCGTTCCCGGAGGTCACTTTGAGCGATGGATCGCGGGTCAAACTCGATCAGGCGACCTTTTCTAAATCGCGCACCCTGACCAACCGCGCGGACCGCGAATTAGTATTTAGCACGTTCTTTGGCAAAATGTACGACTTCCGCCGCACTTTTGGCGCTACCATGGATGCCAATGTCAAGCGCGATATGTTCACCGCTCGCGTGCGTGGTTATAAGAACTGCCTCGAAGCCTCGCTCGATGCCAACAATATCCCCGTCGAAGTCTATTACGCGCTGATTAAGAACGTCAACGCCAATTTGGCCAGCTTCCATCGCTATCTGAAAATCAAACAGAAAATGCTGGGTGTCGAACAGCTCAAATACACCGACCTCTATGCTCCGGTCGTCAAGGAACTCAACCTCGACTATCCCATTGAAACCGCCCAGCAAATGATCCTCACCGCCCTGCAACCATTAGGCAAGGATTACACCGCTGTCGTCCAGAAAGCCTTCAATGAGCGCTGGATTGACATCTATCCGACCACCGCCAAACGCAGTGGTGCTTACTCCAATGGCTCGGTCTACGATGTCCACCCCTACATCCTGCTCAACTACAATAACCAGTACAACGATGTCTCGACCCTCGCCCATGAACTCGGACACACTATGCAAAGCTATCTGTCGAACAAAACCCAGCCCTATCCTTTATCCGGCTACCCGATTTTCGTCGCCGAGGTTGCCTCGACCTTCAATGAAGTTCTGCTCTTCCACGACAACCTGAAAAAGGTCACCGACAAGAATCAGAAACTGACGCTGTTGATGGAATACCTCGACGGCATCAAGGGCACCGTCTTCCGCCAGACACAATTCGCCGAGTTCGAATTACGCATGCATGAGATGGCAGAACGCAGCGAACAACTCACCGGTGATTCGCTGACCGAACTCTACAAGCAAATCGTGCGCGCTTACTACGGCCATGATAAAAACGTCTGCTTTGTGGATGACTGTATTAATATTGAGTGGGCTTACATCCCACATTTCTACTACAACTTCTACGTCTATCAGTACGCGACTTCCTTCACCGCCGCTACAGCCCTGGCCAAAAAAGTCCAGCAAGGCGAAAAGGGTGCGCTCGAAGCCTACATTGGCTTCTTATCCGCCGGTGGCAGCGACTATCCCATCGCCCTGCTCAAAAAAGCCGGCGTGGATATGACCACCGCCGACCCATTCAACCTCACCATGCAGGAAATGAACTGGGTTATGGACGAAATCGAGAAGGTGTTAACGGAGAAATAGGATCAATTATCTTGGAGCATGAGCTAAATTAAAGCCTCGCTCCGTAAATAACTGAGCGTCGTCTATTCTTGGATTCTAATAGAAGGTAGAAAAGACGCCAGCAAAATTTCTATCTCGATTGGCTATATCGCATTAGTCAAAGCGCCTTGATCTCATCGAATGCAAAAAAACAGATAAGATGAAGAAATATGCGCTTGCACCGCCGCTCGCCATTATCAGTGTTTATTGATGATCAATTCCTTGCTGAAGGTGTACTTTCGGGCGCCGAGGCGCGTGGCGTCCCAGACCGTGATCGTGACCTTGAACTTACCGGTTTGCGCGTAGGCGTGCTTGACGACGCGTCCGGTCGCCGTAGCGCCGTCGCCGAAATCCCAGTGGTAATTGAGCAAACCGATAAAGCCGCTGGTATTGGCGATGAAGAAGACCTCGTCGCGTGCTCCGCCGGCAAAGATTTTCTCCGGACGGGTTTCAATGACGATTTGCGGCACGGGATTTATCTTGACCGGAATCTGAATCGCTTTCGGCTGACCGTAGCCAATTTCTCTGTAAAAAATGTTCAGAGTGAGTTGATAATCACCGGCTTTAGGATACTTATAGGTAAGATTGGTTTGCTCGCTGGTAGCGCCGTCACCGGTCAGCCATTGCAATTTGAATGGCGTGTTGAACGGATTGCTGATGACCGGGTTAATAATCAGGTTATCGCCGAGGTCTAAACTAATGCTTTCCGGGATGCGGATGACCGGCATTTCGTAGATGGTGATTTGGTGCGCCATGCTCAGGTGGTTGTTGCTGGTGACCTGCGCCTGATATTTACCTGAACTTTTGAAAGTCTTTTTGACATTAACGCCGCTGAGTGTTTCGCCATCGCTGAATATCCAGCTGGTGTTGGCATCGCTCAGAGCAGCAATTTTTTCTGCGCTGGTCTTGAAATCAACAGCTTCGTTGACGAAAGCCACGGCCGGTGCATTTACTGCGACCAACGGAATATCCTGCACGTTTATCTTAAGTGAATCGGTGTGGAAATTACAGCCGGTTTTGCTGTTGTCCTCGACGGTCAGAGTCGTCCAGAAAGTGCCGCTTTTTTTGAACTGGTACTGGGCGGAGATGCCGGTCGCTTTGCCGCCATCGCCGAAATTCCAGGTATAGCGTCGCAGGCGACCATCCCGATCCAGACTGCGGGCGCCATTGAAATTCAACAGAGTTCCGGTGCGAGTTGAATAAGTTTCCGGAATGGTCGGTGTTTCATTGGCGGCATAGACTTCGATGACTGCTTGCGGGGGATCGTTGATGACGACCAGGTTTTCCGCCTGTGCGGTATTGCACCCTTTGTTAGAGTCAGTGCGTACTTTGAGCACGGTCAGATAGCGGCCGGGTTTGCTGAATTTATGTTTAACAAGCCGACCTTTGCCGGTGGTCGCGTCACCGAATTCCCAGCTGTATTCACTGATATTGGCATTTTCGGCAAAGGAGCTCGCGGCGTCGAAAATGAGTTCTGCCCCGACACATCCTTCCGAGGTGACAGTATATTCGGCGAAGGGGGCGGAAATTACCCTAACGACCATGATATCTTCCGAGGAATTTTCGCAATCACCTATATCGGGGACGGTAATCGTCAGCCGTACGTTATAGGAGCCGGGTTTGGCGTAGGCATGAGTGGGATTGACGCCGCCGCCCTTTTCGCCATCACCGAAATCCCATTCGTAGCTCTTGATTAGCCGTCCGCCGCCCACAGATTTGGAGGCGTCGAATTGCACCACGGTGTTGGCGCAGACTTCCTGGTCGGCGCCGGCATCGGCAATGGGCGCGTCTATGACATAAACCAATTTCTCGGCAATACTCGTATTGCAGGGCAAATTGCTGTCGTCAGATACTTTGAGCCGGACGATATAGCCGCCGCCTTTTTTGTAAGTATGAATCTGGTTGATGCCTTCCGCTCCGGTGCCATCGCCAAATTCCCACAGATAGCGCAAAAGTCCCTTTTCATTGTCAAAAGATTTAGCCGCGTTCAGCATCAGCGGTTCACCGGCACAGAGCGTGTCACGATTGCCTTCAATGAAAGCCTGCGGGGCACTATTGACATGCACTTTGATGATCGTCTGCCGGATGGAATTAGCCAGATTCTGGTTGTCATCCACGCACAGGGTTACGGGATAGATGCCAGGCACCGCGTAAGTGTGGACGACTTTCTGGCCACTGCCGGTTCTCCCGTCGCCGAAATCCCAGAAGTAGCTGAGAACGTCCTTATCGGCATCGGTGCTTTTGGAAGCGTCGAAACTGACACTCTGTTCGCAGGTTAGGATGTCCTTGCCAGCGTTGGGTTCGGGAGCATAATTCACCGCAATCGGGTGAGTCGTCGAGATAGTATTGTTGGTTGTAGCAGTATTATCACGTACGGTCAATTTAAGGATATAACGTCCCGGTTGCATATAGATGTGTTTGACTTTCAGACCGGTAGCAGTGGGGGTGCCATCGCCAAAATCCCATTCGGCATAATCAATTTTACCATCAGTATCAAATGATGCCGTACCATCACAGGTCAGGCTCTGGCCGGGGGCGATGCGTGGAATCGGGGCAATCAGCGGCACGGGTGCCGAGTTGACGAACACGGTAACGTAATGAATATCTTCGGCTCCGTCGTTATCGGTGACGGTCAGCGCCACTTGGTAAACGCCCGGTTTTTTAAACTGGTACTCCACCGTCTTGCCTTCCAGAAAGACGCCGTTCGCGAGTTCCCACTTGTAAGTCATGATTTTCCCGTCGGGGTCACGTGAGAAGCCGCCATTGAATTTGACCTTCTCGTTAACTGCCACGTTCTGCTCGCGGCCGGCATCCGCGATGGGTGGATTGTTGACTACCACCTCGACAGTATTCGACTGGCGCGCGGACAGCGTTCCGGATTTATCGGTAACGAACAAGGTAACGCGGTAACGACCGGGGAAAACATAGACGTGGGTGAGCTGCGCTCCCTGACCCGTTTGACCATCACCAAAATCCCAGAAATAGTTGATGATGGCGTCGTCTGTGTCGGAGGATTGGCGTCCGTCAAATTCCACCACACTACTATTGACCAGGCGATTGCCGCCGGCGTCGGCGATTGGCGGATTATTGACGCGGATTGAACCGGTGATTGCGGTATTATTATTCGCGACCGATGTATTATCGATGACCTGCAATTTGACGGTATAGGTACCGGGTTGGGCATAGGCGTGGGTTATGCGGCCACCTTTTTTCACCGTGCCATCTCCTAAATCCCAAATAAATTGGGTGATGTAGCCGTCGGGATCGGTGGAAGCCGCGCCATCGAATTCGATTTTCTCCTCTGCGGCGACGACCTTGCGGAAATCGAATGCCGGCACGGGTGGGGCATTGACTGTCACGACTTTCGACTCCCAGACCATGCTGTTAGTGAGGCGAGCGTCGTCGTACACTTCGAGGCGGATGGTATATTTTCCGGGTTGGGTGTAGGGATGGGTGACACTCAATCCTTCAGCGGTTGAGCCGTCGCCAAAATCCCAGAAATAACGTACGATATCGCCGTCGCTGTCAATCGAGCCGGTGGCATTCACTTGTACTGTTTCGGAGATAGCGACTAAATTTTTCAGCAGGTTGAGTTTCGGCACGGGTGCATCGTTGATCCAGATTTTGCGAGTCACCTTGTGACTGTTGCAGACCGCCTTACTGTCATCCTCGACTGTCAGGGAAATCGTGTAGGTGCCCGGGCGAGTGAAACTATGGCTAGGTTTCTGGCCGACGTCCTTTTTGCCGTCTCCGAAATCCCATAGATACCGGATAATACTACCATCCGCGTCAGTCGAGCCAGAGCCGTCGAAACTGATATTTTCGCCGGGACAACCCTTATCCGGACAGCTGACTTTTGCCACCGGACGATGGTTGATCACGACGTTTTGCGTCAGGCGACTGGTATTCGCGACGAAGCCGGAATTGTCACTGACTTCCAAAAGCACATCGAATTTGCCGGGTTGACCGAAATCATGCACGATACGGCTGCCGGTAGCCGTTTTGCCATCCGGGAAAATCCAACAAAAGCTTAGTTCGTCGCCATTGGCATCGGTAGAAGAGTTGGCATCCAGCATAACTGAGTTACAATCCGATAATGGAGTTAGCGCGATTTTGGGTTCGGGGAGGCTGTTGATGGGTGCGATCAAAGACGGATAAGTGAGTTGTACCAGTTGTCCTTTGTCGTCGTAAATCCAGAACTGGATATTGTTCGGTTCGGTATTGCCTTCCACGACGATGGCGCCTTCCTGACCTTTCTCGGAGTTTAACAGGTTGATCTCGCTGATAGCGGAGCGTCCGTCCTGCGAAAGGGGCAAAACAACCGCCGGTCGCTGGTTGGTCGTAAATTTTATCGTATTAGGACTGCGCACGTCGTCGGCGTCGAAATTGACAATCCGTAACGTCTGGGCGGTGGCCGGTATGGTAAACCGTATCTGGGTCGCCAAATCTTTCTTTTCGGAAATTCGGATGGATAGCGCGGGGGAATAGATCTTTAGACCCGGTACTTCTTCGTTTTCCTTTTCCTGCGCCGAGACCACCACCTGGTAAATGTTCAGGCCGGCGTCCTCTTGACCATCCACTATCAAACGGAATTGATACTGACCGCCCCTGAGTTCGCCCTGCTCTTTACTCAGACTCGCCAGCGTCCGCCAGCGATTGTCGTAATAGCGGTCATCGCCCAGGGTGATATCCATCAGCGGTTTACTCCCCGGCAGAGAATCATTCTGACTGAAAACGGGACCGAGCAAGCCGCCTTGGCCAAAGAGCCTGTAGCGGGTCTGACCGACAGGTGCAAAAGTGTCGAATTTGCCGCCGAGATCAGCGTCAAAAACACGCAGAAATACTTTCTGAGGATAGTTTTGCGGTATCCCGATAATGAATACCGCCCGGTACAGACTGTCACCTTTGTCAAAGCCGCCTAATCGTCCGGCCGTCATTAATAAATTCTGATTAGGCGACTGCGCCAACAAAGTACCAGTCAATCCTAAAACCAGAAGAATTTTGCTCGGTCTCATATTCAATCCTCTCATATAAATTGCTTACTAACCGATATCAACAACCACTAAGGTGACATCATCCTCGAAGCTCTCCTTCCGCCCGCCCCATTCCGTCAGGTGGCTGACCAGCAGATCAATGAACTCGCCAGGTGGCATATCCGCGGCAGTTTCGATCAGTTGACGGAATCGATCCTCGCCGTACAGTTCACCCTGCGGGTTCGGCGCTTCCGTGACTCCATCAGTATATAAAACCAAGCGATCGCCCTTCATCAACTTTGCCTCCAAAGTCGGAAATTCAATATCCGGCATGAAACCGATCACTATCCCTGTGGGTTTTACCGCGACGATTTCACGACTCTGTCGGCGCCAGATGAAAAGCGGAGGATGCCCGGCATCGGCGATTGCCAGGCTATGTTTTTTGACATCAATTAAAACGTCACAGGCCGTCAGGAACTGATCTTCCGTTTTGCCATACAAGGTGTCATTCATCCGTTTTAGCACCTCAGCAGGCTGGTCAGCCACTCCGATCTGCTGGGAAAAAGCCACTTTGACCATGGCACCGATCAGTGCCGCCGGAATCCCGTGCCCCGAAACATCCGCGACCAGGACGCCGATTTTGGATTCGTTAATGACATGAAAATCGTAAAAATCACCGGCGACGCCCGCCATTGGGATGTATTTTGCGGCAATCGTTAATCCTTTGATTTCTGGTAGGTTCAGCGGAAGAATTGATTGCTGGATGCGGCTGGCAATTTTGACTTCCTGCTGGATGGTGAAAAGTTCTTCCTTCACCCGCACGGCATCCTTGAGACTCAGCGCCATTTCCTGCAGAGAATGCCCCAACTGCCCCAGTTCATCCCGTTGCGGAACATTGACCACTACATTAAAATCACCACCGCCAATTTTCCGCGACAGGTCAGCTAAATAGCGGATCGAATTGGAAAATGATCGGGCAAAAAAGGTCGAGAAAGCCAGAGTCAGCAGAACGGCTAAAATCACCCAGAACAAAATATTGCGCTTCAATTGATTGAGCAGAGCGTAGGCGAAGCTGGCACGGTCAACAATGATGATGCCCCACTCAATATAACGCGATTTGGCGTAATTGCCCAAATATTGCTCGTTTTCGAAAACAAAGGGCTCCACCTGCGCGGCGCGAGCGGTGCCTCCCAGACTGAGTTTGAACTTGTCCACGATAGGATAGGTCAACAGCGTATCTGCGGCAAAGCGCGCATTTTGATTGCGGAAGAGGATCTTGCCTTCGCGATCAACGATGTACAACTCGCGGTGCTCACCCGGATTGGTAGCGGCGATATAATTCAGGATAGCCCCGATGTCATACACCCCGCGCAATACACCTTTCGTCGGGCGACCGAGCGCCACGCTAAATTCGATGGGCAGGAAGTATCGCTGACTTTTGCTCAGAAAAAGCGGTGCTAATACCCCTTCTTGGGGAGTGCCTTGTGGAGTTACCGGCAGCTGAAAAAGCTGTGCCACTGCGTCACCATCCTTCTGAAACAGCTCATTGACCTTCTCATTTTTCATAAAGTACAGGGGCTGATCGGTGTCCGCCGGGCGGTACGCCAGTAGTAGCAATTCTTCCGTCTGGTTCAGGTTGCCGTTCAGCAAAGCGACCAGGGTTTCCTGATTGAGATAGGGGTTATCCGTCAGATACTGGGCCAAGGCATGCAGACTCGACAGCCAGCGTTTGATAAAGATTTCATCAACTGTGCGCTGAACCTGACTGACCGTACCGTAGTATTCTTCATTCAATTTGCTGAGCAGTTCCTTCTCGGATTCTTTTAAGGTGTAATATTCTGCAATGATCAGGGGGACCAGCGACACTACCAGAAATGCGACTAAAAATTTGCGCAAAAGTGTCGGCCTCAGTAGTTTTTTCAAGTTCATTTACCCTCCTGGACCTCGCCTGGTTATTTGTTCACTACAGCTTCATTACCCAAGTAATCGGAGATCCGGATTTCGCGCACCTTGAGCGTGCCCTTGACGCCTGGCGGAATCAGGACATTGCCGATATACTCACCGCCGGCAGAGGTGAGGCTCAGCATACCAATAAACGGTCTGGCTCCGGGATTGAGCTCTAATATAAATTTTCCGTTGCGCGCCAGACCGACACCAAGATCGCGGGCCTGAATATTCAATCTGACTAATTCCCCGCCTTTTACCTCCTGGTGCGATAACTTCGTGGCGAGCACCTCTGGAATGGTAGTGTCACGGATTATCTCAAGTTCGGTCCCGGTCTGGTTGCCGGCCAAGTCGGTCGCGGTTATTACAAAGCGGTTCTGTCCCTCACCGAGTTCGAGTTCGGTACTGAAACTGGTCTTGTCCACCGTGAGGTGCTGACTGTTGACTACTACCTCGCCGGCCTCGCTGAGGGTGCCGCTGATCGTCAGCTCTTTTTCTTTGGTAAATGGGGGGAACTCCGCAAGTTCCAGTACAGGAGCAGTTTTGTCGATGCGCACTTCAAAAGTCAATTGCTGGGTTTTGGCCCCGGAACGCGCTTTCAGAACCACCTGATGCAGACCTTCCGGCAAATTCAGCAGGTGCCGGAACCGATTGTCACTGATCTGCACCGGCTGGCTATTGATTTCAATGCTCGTCATAGGTTTGGTGCGACCGAAAATGGTGACTTCGTTCTGGTTGACGGTCAGCTGGTCGGGCATTTCCGGAAAAACCAGTTGATCGCCAATGTTGTAATTGATGGTTTTGATATTCTGGGAGACATTACCTGCCTGGTCAATCGCTTTTATCAGCAGGCGGTGTGTCTCGGATTTGATTTTAATTTCGGTGCTGAACCGCCCGTCTTTACCGACTTGTACCGAATCACCGTCGATCAGGACGCGGGCCTTATTCTCGCTTTGACCACTGACCCTGACTAAGCCGGTAAAGGTCGTTTCAAAATCCCGCGGCGTTTCAATCGACAGGAATGGCGGAGTGTTATCCACTTCGATATAAAACTCGACTGGTTCGGTACTTGGGCCAACCAGGTTTTCTTTATCCACGCTTTCAATGCGTAAAAAATAAATTCCATTGCCCGGCACTTCCCAGCGCCAAGTTTCCTGTCCCCGCACATCAACTGTGGCGATCAGTGGTGAGAAATTGTGATTGCCGGCAATCTCGATCCGATAGGCCACGGCGTTTTCCACCTTTTTCCACTGGCAGTCGAGGTACGCACGAAAATATTTAGAACCATCGGTCGGTATGACGATTTGGGGTGCAGGAAGCAGGGATTTTGGTCGGGAAGGCTTCTGCCCTTCGGCAATTACCGTACCTTCGTTTTGCTTGATCGTCACGCTGGCACCGCTGGCTTTGACATCTATTTCACCGTCATAGTTGGCGAAGCGGGAAGTGTTTTTCTCGTCACGGGTCGCCCGGAAATTGCGGGAACGGATGTCCGTTTCCACACCTGGTGTAGAGACGTTGACCGCATTTTTCTTGGACTGGGCGGACAGATAAGCCAACACATCGCCTTGCAAAAGCACTACATTGGAGGTTTGAGTGTTTTTCACGACGTCCTGCTTCATGGCCTCGATGACGGCGAGTGCATTGGCGCCCAAGTTCAATCTACTGCCATCTACGAGTGAGATTTCGCCGCCACTGTTTTCCAGCGTGCGGATCCGCTCTTTTTCCTTGAGTTCCTGGTCTTTTTCAGCATCGAACCAGACGGTTTGTTCCTGAGATTTCGACTGGACTTTGCCCTTCTTTTGAGTCAGGAGCGCTGAAATCGCCCGAACTCGCTTATCGCGAGCGGTCTGGAGGGCTTTGCGGGCAGACAGCAGAGCTTCACTGAGGGTTTTATCCGCCTGCTCGAGTCAGCCGTTTTTTTTCAATTCTGTGGATTGTTTTTGCAGGCTGATTGCTTGTACAACATCCTCCCGGGCAAGAATGTTGGCGCCCTCACGATTGGCTTCATCAATGGTCTTTAGAACGCTGGTGTTTTTTTGCGTTACAGACGCGTACAATTTAACCGGGATCGTCAGTACCGTGGACGAACTGACTTCGCTCGGCGAATTTAGATTATTATAGCGCAAAATGATTTCCCAGTCGTTGGGTTCATCGAAGTACTTTTTCGCTAACGTCCGCAGGGTTTCATCGCCCTGCAATTTGACTTTGACTACCTCGGCTGTTTGAGCCCAGAGTGTCCCACCAATCCACAGAAGGATAAATAAATATCGCCAATTGGATAACGCGACGCCCTGCCCTTTCCGGGCACCATGATCGTTTGCTTTCACTTGTTTAAAATCCGATCCAGTCAATACGCTACCCTCACATTTGTTGCCCTGAATACTAACGAACTGCACTCAATACAGCAGTCACCGCTTTGACTTATCTTACCAATAATTCAAATTATAACTGCTCCACGAAAAAATTTGCCGATAGCGGTAGGCCGGTCGCGCGCCGGATCATTTCATCCCATCGCCAACGCTTGCCGGGAGCAAATACCTTCGCGGTAAGCCAGTTGCCGAGTTCCATATTGTCCACAAACCGGAGATCCGTTGTCGCACTCAGCTTTTGCGCCTTCGCGATCGCATCCAAAAGCTGAGCGGCAAAAAGGGCCCCCAGCTGATAGTTGTGATAATAGACAGGGTAGGAACAAATGTGGATTTTCGCCGCCCAGTCGGGTTGGTTGCGATTCTCGGGGCGCTTGATCAATTGATATTTTTCGACCAGATTCCACCAGAGGTCATTCAGATTCTGGTCGGGATTCTCGTACATGCCCTTTTCGAAGTTCAGCATGACCAGCGACCAGCGGGCGAAGATCAGTTTTTCGTTACGCAGGGCTTGGGAAGTAGCTTTGGCAATTTGGATTTTTTCCTCATTGGTCAAACCTAACATGCTCTGCATCCACTCCGGATTCTTGGACAACCGCTCGAAGAAGATCGCAATGGCTTCGGTGGTAAAGGCGTGCGCTTCTTCCCGCAGTAAAAACGGCAGGGTGCGGTCGATATTCAATGCGTAAACGCCATGTCCCATTTCGTGCAGCGTGGTGCTCATCCAGCTTTCATTATTGCGTACGTTGAGCATGATACGGACGTCCCCCGCCCGGTCAATGTCGGTGCAATAGGCATGCGGATATTTACCGGGTCGTTCGAACAAATCACTGCGGGCGACCAGATCGTCAACGTTTAAGCCGATGCTGTTCATGAATTTCCGCCCCAGCTCGACCACGTCTTTTTCAGCATAAAACCGATCGAGGTCTATATCAGAAATGACTGGCGATTCCTGGAAAAAGGGATCAGCATAGTGCCAGGGTTGTAATTTCTCCGGTTTTACCTTCAATCGCTGCGAGAGAACTGCATCAATGCTGTTTTTCGCCTCGGTAAATGGGGCCTGGGTTGCATTTTCGAGTTCCTTGAAAATGCGCATGATCTCCCCCGGCTCCTGTTCATCGGTCACCAAGCGCATCTGCCAGTAGTTATCGAATCCCATCGAAACTGCCGCCTGGTTGCGCAAACGAATCAGCGTGTGCATGTCTGGTTCAACGAGGACGCCGACCTGTTTGGAAGCTTCCCAGGCCTTCTGCCGCAACTTGAGGTTGGTGGAGTTCGCTAAAATATCTTTGACATCGTTGCCCGTCAGTTCGCGGCCGTCCACCTTTGCCCGGAATTTGTTAAATGTCGCTTCGACCTTGGTCTCTAATTCTGTGATCTGCCGGAGCAAAGCCGTATCGGTTTGATTTGCCAGAAACTCCAAATAGGTGATCTCCAATTGCCGTTTCAATAAACTGTCCTGGACGGCAAATTCCCGGAGCCTTTTGATGCGTTGAAAACCTACCGGATCAGCAAAGACCGTCTTATAGGCCGTGTTAAGCCGGGCATATTCATCGTACAACTCGTCCTTACCAGTGGCGGTAGCCTCCCAGTAAGCCTGACTGATTTTGGTTATTAGTGGTTCGACCACCGTCGTCAAACTATCCATGAATGTGGCGGCGGCTTTCTCGTTCTTGACGAGCTGGCTTTCACACCCGATTTGGGTAATTACCAAGACCGCCAGTGTCAAAATTTCTGCAGATGGTTTCATATGCACTCAGTCTCCATAAAATTTATTTTTTGTTACAATTGCTCGATAAAATAGCGCGGATTGAGCTTTTCACCGGTGGCTTTTTCGATCTGTTCGTTCCACGGTTCGAGCTTGCCGCGGCTGAGAATTTTTTCCCGGAGAAAATGACCAATACGCGGATTGTCGAGGTAGCGCAGTTGGTCAAGTGTCACTTTCTGATCTTGGGCGATAGCATTAGCCAATTGCGCCGCAAATAAATCACCCATAATGTAATTATGATAGTATAGCGGCAATAACAACAAATGATAATTCGCCGCCCAATCCGGCTGGTTGCGATTGGCCGGCCGCCGGATCTGCTGATATTTTCCCACGTAATCCCACCAGAGTCGATTCAGATCCTGATCGGGATTTTCATAAAGCGCTTTTTCGAAGCGTGACAGCACCTGGACATAGTTCAGGTAGCTGAGCTTCATCAGGCGATTCAGAAAAGTGGTATTGGCGCGGAATTCCTCCCGCTGAGCATCCGACCAACCGAACATTTGCTGGACCCAGTTTGGGTTAAGGGTCAGGTCTTGAAAGAAAGCGGCGACTCCCTCAAAAATGAGCATCTGAGCGTCATTACGCAAGAGATACGGCAGTTCCTTATTGACATAGATTTTATCCTTGGGTGAGTGCGCGGGATAGGGAACGTCTAAAAGTAAGTAGGGTAGTTCGTAATTCAGGCTCTGAAAATGAATCGCATGACCCAGTTCATGCAAAATGCTCCGCATGCCGCTTTCATCATTGTGGATGGTCGCCATGATCTGGGCCGTGCCGTTGTGGCTAATATCAATGGTAAATGCCGCCCGGTACTTATTGTCACGCTCGCCCAAGTCACTGCGCTGCAGGATCTCGTCGACGTTGAACCCCATGCCATTAAAAAATCGGCGGGCGGTGGCGATGACATCCTGATTGCGATAGTAATCGTCCGGATTAACGGCGGAAATCAGCGAGGTCCCCCGCATATACGGTTCTAAATAATGCCACGGTTGCAGTTGATCTGCACGAATATGGAAGCGCCCGCATAGGATCGAGTCGAGTTGCTGTTTCACGGCGGTATAATGCGGCTGGGCTAAGGTGTGGAACTGTTCGATGACGGCTTCAATTTCCGCCGGTTCTTCCTCCTGCAGGATCAACCGCATTTCGTAATAGTTACGGAAACCGCTGGAATGGGCCAACTGGTTAAGCAACGTAACCTGTTTTCGGAAATCGGCTTCTATCACCTTGCCGAGCGCCTTACTGGCTTCCCAGGCCTTTTGACGCAGGACTGGATCGGAAGATGTAGCATTGATCTCCCGCAGACGACCCGGAGAGACCCTGACACCATCGAGCATGCGCTGAAACTGGTTGTATTCGCGCGATAGGACTGCGTACTGGCGAGCGATGTCATGCAACACACTGGTGTCGGCGAGGTTACTTCGAAACTCATTGTAAGCAATGGCCACCTGGCGGTTGAGTAAATGATCCCGGAAAGCGGTTTCATGGAAATGGCGAATTTTCTGAAACGCCACCGGATTGGAGAAGATTTCGGACTTCCTGATTTCCAGTTGCGAGTATTGTTCGAAAAGTGAATCACTGTTCTGGGTGGCCGCTTCCCAATAGGTCTGCATAGCCTGGCGTTCCAAAGGCTCCAATAAAGCAGTCAGGCTATCTAAGAACAACTGCGCTTCCTGCTCAGTACGATAGGCCTTTCCGCATCCCAGCATTAAACTGCAAAATAATCCGATGACAATTATCTGGCGCATATGGCTTTGACTCTCTGCTTTTTACAACCGGATTGAATTTTAAACCGTCGTTTCGATTTTCCAAACCCCGTCATTTGCGTTAATATTAACAAGAAATGTGGAATAAATCGAGACATTTTTTGTATATTATTTTTGAAATAAAATAGAAGAATCCGATGAACAATCCGCCTGTTACGCATCGTACAATTTCTATTGGAGGTCTGGTGTTAGTGATTTTGGGAATTCTGCTCTTACTTGAAAACCTTGACCTTTTCGACTTTGATTTTGGACAACTGCTCCACAACTGGTGGCCGCTTATTTTTATCGTTCTGGGCATTAATCGCTTACTCGTTGCTGAGCGCGCATCCGGCTCAATGCTAATCATTTTCGGTCTTCTGCTATTGGTTTGGACAAACGACCTGATCTCTACCGGGATGCTCTTCGCCCTGGCGCTGATCGGGCTCGGAGTGGCCATAATCGTCAGACCACGCCATGGTTGCTGTCAACCTGCTGGCGAATTTACCACCACTACCGGTGACACCGTAAACATTGAGACGATTTGCGGCGAAAGCCGTCGAAAAGTCACCACCGAGTTCAAAGGCGGGACGACGGAATGCCTTTTGGGCAATCTCATTCTCGATCTGCGTGAAGCGCTTTTCCTCCCGGCGAGCGCGACTCTGCGAGTGCAGAATATTTTCGGGAAAACGACCGTCCTGATACCTAACAACGTGTCTCTCGCAGTGACCGAACGCCGATTTTTGGCAGTATCAATAATCACGCGGCCGGCGCTTCCGGAGAAAGTCTGCCGAAAATCGTCATCAACGCCCAAGTCGTTTTCGGGGAACTGGAAATCGGCAACTAAATCAGCGAACCCGATGACAAAATCCCCCGCTAAATCCATTTTGGCTGGTTTGCTCGTGGCAATTGCAGTGGGCTGGCAAGCGCCGCTTTATGCTCAGAAAACGATCGAAAGTGATTATATCGGCCAGCGTCAGCGCATGGTCACCGAGCAAATCGAGGGGCGTGGCATAAAATCACCTGCGGTACTCCGTGCTCTGCGCAAAGTTGAACGCCATCGCTTCGTACCCCCGGGGTACGTTGCGGCCGCTTATAGCGATTTCCCTCTGCCGATCGGCTACGGACAGACCATTTCTCAGCCCTACATCGTCGCCCTGATGACCGAACTTTTAGCTATCAAAGCCGGAGATAAGGTACTGGAAATCGGCACCGGCAGTGGGTACCAGGCGGCGGTATTAGCAGAATTGTGTGACAGCGTCTTCAGTGTTGAAATCGTTCCGGAATTAAGCCAGACGGCTGACCGCTTGCTCAAGCATCTTGGCTATCACAATATTTTTGTCAGAACCGGTGATGGCTACCGTGGCTGGTCGGAACATGCCCCGTATGATGGCATTATTGTGACCTGCGCCCCGACCGCTGTGCCGCTTCCGCTCCAGGAACAACTTGTCGAAGGTGGTCGAATGGTTATTCCAGTCGGCGAATCTTATACTCAGGAATTAATCGTCCTGACCAAACACAGGGGCAAACTCCAGCGCCAATCGGTCATTCCCGTGCGCTTCGTACCGATGCTCCGTGAAGACGGGAGGAAATACTAAGCTCCTCGCCTTAATTCTGATAATCCTTCCTGTTAAAACCCAAATCCTGACGCTTGTACCAGATTCAGCCGACAGCAATTGCTTCGATATAAAAAATTTCCCGCGTATCGCGCATTTCTTTTACCCGAAAACCTGTCTTTTGCAACAGCTTGATAAGTTCTTTTTTCCGGGGAAGCAGATCACGACTGACCGGAAAGCCGATGGTCCGATGCTTGTGATTGGTTCGTTGGCGACCGCCGGGATGAATGATTAAAACCGGGCAGTTCGATTTGAGAACGCGGTGATATTCGCCCAACGCCTGCTCCGGCAGTTGGATATGAGGAAATACACAGTAGTTGATAATCACATCGAGGCTTTGCGCCGCGAACGGTAGTTGTTCACTGTAACTCTGAATTGTACCCTGCAGCTGGGTTTCCCTGCGACAGCGGCGGAGCATTTCAAAAGCCAGGTCAATCCCATAGACGGTTATGCCCGGACTACTTCGGGCGATTACTTCGGTTACCGCGCCCGTTCCGCAACCGACATCCAGCACGCGCATTCCCGGTCGCAGATTCATTTTATTCATCAGGTTCAGGATTTGCTGACGGTCTGCCGGGGGCAGGTGCCATCCGGCGGCGCGTTCGTCAAAAAACCGGCGATGATGCTGATAAATCTGCTGTAACACGCTCATTAATGTCTGAATGTTAATTCCATATGAAAATTGCGCCCGGGCATCGGAAATCCGTACATCGTTTCATAGCGGACGTTTCTTAAATTTTCAATGCCGACAGCGAGCTCCAGGTTTTTACGGATCGTCCAGCCGATTTGACTACCGATAACAGTATAATCCTGCAGGCGTCGCAGAACCGGCGGAGTGTAACTATAGGGATTCTCCACACTGTACAGACCACTGACCCATTGCCAGTGGAGACGCAAACCAAACCCCGCCGGCAACTGCCAGCGACCGCCGAGATCGACTTTTTTCTCGGGATAACCGACCAGCGTCCGGGAGAAAGTACTCCAACTTCCGCCATAATTGATACAGAACTGCTTAATTGGATAGACCAGACCGTCCCACTCAATACCCTGAATTTTCACTTTACCCGTGTTTTGGTACAGAGGTCGGAAATTACCGGCAATAGCCACGACATTCTTCTGAATCAGATTTTCGCCTACGATCTGAAAAACCGTCAGTGCAGAGCGAAACACTCCGGGGCGGGATTTTTCGAGGCAGAATTCCTGATTGCGGGATTTTTCCGGTCGGAGGGCTGTGGTGGAAGGTGTGAAAAGAAACAACTCGTTAATCGTCGGATTGCGATATCCCTGACTATACTGGGTTTTAATCAACCAATCGGCGGGAAGTAAAATCGTCGCCCCCAAAGCCGGCACCCATTGTTCTCCCACCACACTATGGTGACTGTAGCGCAGTCCACCCGTCAGGTTCAGGGTTCGAACGGGTTTCCAGTGCCCCTGCGCAAGCACACTGCGCTCGCTCACTTGCTCTTTTATCCAGACATTGCCGATCCAGGCTCGCCCGCCATAAAGCCGCCAGTCAAAACCCACAAGGATCTGACCAGCATCCGTAATTTGTATCGTTTCGTTCAGAATAAATCCGCTCATCTGATCATAGGATTCATAGAAATAGGGATCGTGAACGCGGTGATGTCCGGCATTATAGTGCAATTTCAGGTCGGTCGTCAACAATCCTTGCAGATGATTGATGGACAAATCCCCGCCGCGACGCTTCAAATTGAAAACATGGTCGCTGAAGGGACTGGTAACCTGACCGGGATCATAAAAATGCAGATTCGAAAAATAACCGTTGACAGTCAGGCGCAGGGTTTTCGTGAAAATGGCGTGCAATTCGGCATTGCCGCCTAATGATTCGTAGTCATCCCGTCCGTCGGTACGGTAACCGGCGCTCTGGCGCCAGGTAGTACCCGCACTGTACCCCCAGTTCTCGTGCTGGAATTGATTGCTGAAACCGATCTGGCGAGTCCGGTAGTTGGCAATATGCAGTGGAACTTCGAAATGCAAACCGTGCGCGGGCTTATGATCGGTGATGATATTGACAGCGCCACCCATGGCATTCGAACCATACAGGACGGCTGATGGTCCGCGAATTACTTCAATCTTCCTGACATTCTGTAAAAAATAAACATCGCTTAGTGGATGCCCGAATAGACCCATGACATCCGGACGCCCATCAATTAACACCAGGACCTGGGTGTTGGGAGTTCCGCCGAGACCGCGTAGATTGATTTGCCCACCGCTACCGCTACCGACTCCAAATCCCAGATTCGTGCGCTGGGTGATGAACAGACCCGGTACATTTTCCGCCAATACTTCGTACAAAGCCCGATGCTGATTCGCCTGGAGTATGCGTTCATCAATGATGGAGATCGAGAGCGGTAACTCCCGCACCGGCAGAGGCACCCGCGTACCGGTTACGACCACGGGATCAAACGGGAGCACTTTGAGCGTATCGGTGTAATTCAGAGCGTGCGTGAGGTTGATATTGATGATAATTAGAAAAGACAATTTCAAAATCTTAGATTGCATTAAATCTCCTTTGGATTTAGACTCCGGGCAGGTCTTTACCGGTGGAGGTGAAGGTCAGTTTGCCGTGCTTCACCCCACGCAGACCAATCAACCGGTCAGCCACCTGTTGAATCAGTGAACACTGCCCGCGCAGAACCACCACCTCAAGGCAGTGGTGATGGTCAAGATGGAAGTGAATATTGGACAGGATCATTTCGTAATATTCATGCTGGAGCGCTTTCATTTTTCCGGAGAGGTCGGCGGTATGATGATCATAAATCAGCGTCAGCGTACCAACGACCTCGGCATCCCGATCCACTTCCTGGCGCACCAGGTATTCGCGAATCAGGTCGCGCAGGGCTTCCGAGCGGTTAGGATAACCGCGCCGGGTGATTTCACGGTCAAAGCGCGTCAGTAAATCCGCCGGCAATGACACTCCAAAACGTTGCAGACTGTTCATTTTATCTCCGTAGCATATTTTCTTTTTTCGTGTTACTCTAGGTTAAAAAAATTTCAGCCCTGTCATTCTGCATCACGACGCGGCAGGACAACCGTAAAAGTAGTGCCCTGACCGATCTGACTCGCCACGTTAATCTGTCCTCCGAGTTTTTCCACGATCTGTTTGACTAAACATAACCCCAGACCGGTGCCTAAGCTTTCCATCTCGCGGGCGTTGGCGCTCCGGAAAAACTCTTCGAAAATTTTAGGGATATCTTCGGCGGCAATGCCGATCCCGGTATCGCTGACTTCGAATCCAAAACTAGCCGTACCGACAAAGGGTTTGATAGTCACACGCGCGCCTGTTGGACTGTAACGCAGGGCGTTATTAACCAAATTGGACAGTACTTTTTCCAGGCCTGTCGTATCCATGGAGATGGTGAAGGTCGGCTCTAACGGTAAAACCTGCAGGTTGATTTTCTTTTCATCGGCGTAAGCTTGTTGCTGGCTGATGATCTGACAGATCCAGTCCCGGAAATCCACGGTTTGCTCATGGTATTCAGCCAGGCCATGTTTGTACTGCGTCACCTCGATCATTTCCTTGACCATCATGAGCAGCTGGTCGGTCCGGCGCACGGCGCGTCCCAACATTTCCCGAACACTAGGTTGCAGTGAATCAGTATACACTTCGTCAATCACGGCCAGCATACTGCGCAAGGTGGTCAGGGGCGATTTCAGTTCGTGCGCAGTAAAACGGAACATCCGGTCACGTTCCAAGATAGTTTGTTCGAGGAGCGCGCTTTTTTCGTCAATCACGTGCTTCAAATGCCGGTAGCCGGAGATGATATCCTTGATGATGTAGGCCGCCGTGTAGATCAACAGGTAAAACGCCATCAGCGAGATCAGATACATACGTCCGGGCATCACGAGTCCGCTGAAGGAATAGATATTGACGACCCCGAAATATTCCAGTCCCGACCATAAAGTAAGGAGAAAAGCCGCCACGGTGGCATTCAGATACGGCCAGTAGCTGTGGAATAAAATCCCTGAAATGATGATGTGTACAATGTACAAAAAGTAAAATGGATTGGTGATGCCACCGGTATAGTGGATGAGAAATGAAAGGATGATGTAATCACCCAGCACCTGCGTCTCGGTGAAAAAAATCTCCTGATAAAATGACTTGAAAGGCAGATATTTGCATAAAAAGAAATAGATGATATTAAGTACGGTCAGGAGGGCGGCTAACAGGTAGATGCGATCGAAAGCCAGATTGAAGCCCAGCAGGCGCTCGGCAATGGGAACCGCGCACAGCAACCCGATGATGGCAATCCAGCGCAGATTGACGAACCATCCGATGCGCAGACGAAGCGATTCAAGTGTATGAAAAGGTCGGATCAGATCGTATGGCTTTTCGGTAATGGTCATATCAACTGAAGAATTTATCAATGCTGTCGCGGGTTTCCGGAGACATTTCTGTCCCCCATTGCGTGGATCGCGGTTCTATTCCCAAATAAAAAACTTTGACCGGCCGTTGGGAGTTTAAGTATTCCGCGACGGTGCTGATGGAATAGGTATGGGTGCTGAAGCCGGAAGCGTCAATCTTATCTGCTGGTAACCATTTGATCGTTCCCGGTGGAGCCTGAAAACGGGCGGCATCTACAAAAACGATGGCTTGGGCGCCCGTGTCCAGAATTTTCTGCAAGTAGTTTTCGGGATTGGTGCCGGCGTAGATCAGATGGGCTCCCTTTAGGGTCTGCGTCTGTCGCAATTTAGCGAGAAAATAGTCGCCGGCGCCGTCATCACCGCGCATTTCGTTCCCCAAGCCGACAAAGGCAATTGCACTATTCCGGAATTCGATTAATGCCTGACGCAGTTCCTCAAAATTCATCTTGCACGACGATCTTGTGTCGGCAAATAGCACAGACTTCCTTGATTTGGTCTTCGCGCCGGATACGGTCTTTGATCTTGGTAGGGGTTACCTCCGTAAACTGCCGCTGGGTAGCCAGTAGCAAATTGGGATGGGCGTAGGCTTTGGCCCCTAAGCGTTCCTTGATGAATCGAAAATGATCCCGACAGGCGATGACCGCCCCGCAGGCTTCGCACAGCGCCAATTCTTTTTCCACGCTATTGTAAACTTCCGGCGCTTTGACGCTCGTTACCGACAATAAATACTGGTCGGAAAGCTGGATACCTTTACCGGTAATACACTTTTCCTGACATTGTCCGCATTGCGCACAGGAAGTGTAATCCACCCGTAAGGTTCGTTTGCGCCCTTCGGGATTGTCAATCACTTCGATGGCCTTGGTCGGACAAACCTGCGCGCAGGTGCCACATCCAACGCAGAACTCTTCATGGTATTTCGGGAAACCGCGAAAGGCCGCCTCCGGCTGATGAGCAACTTTCGGAAATTTCGAAGTATATGGTCGCGAAAACAGCGAGCGCAATGCCTCAGTCAGTTCACGCACTTTTGGTAAGAACATAGCCTTATTCCTTCAGTTCTTTGTCTTCCTGGTATTTATCCACCACCGACTCGGGCGTCAATTTGACTCCGGTACGATGGGCGGCGCGGGCGATCGTGTGAGCGGCGACCGGCGAAGTCAGGAAAATGAATACGATGCCTAACAGCACCTTGAAGCCGAAATTGTTGAATCCCTGGATGAAAAATATACCCAATAAAATCCCCGCTGAACCAAATGTCACGCACTTGGTCGCCGCTTGGAGTCGGTTGTAGACGTCCGGTAAGCGCAGCAGACCCAGCGCTCCGAGAAAATCGAAAGTTATCCCGATCAGAATCAGCGCCATGCCTAATGTTTCCCTAATCATCCAGCGACCTCCCTTCCAAGATTTTGGCGAATGCCAAGGATGCCACAAAACTCAGCAACGCCCAGATCAGACCGACATCCATAAAAAATGATTGATTATAATACATGCCCAGGAGTGCCAGTAATCCAATTATCAGCACCCCCAGAATGTCCACGGCAATGATCCGATCCGCCGCGGTCGGCCCGCCGATGACCCGGAAAAGAATGAACAGCGCACTAAACAACAGGACATTGATCAGTTTGAAATCAATATGCCCGTCGTAAATAAAAAAGTTGCCATACATGAAGGCGCCGATCAGCACCAGGCCGATCAGCCAGCGCACGGTTTTCATTCGAACACCTCCGCAAGCAATTTTTCAAATTTACCGCCAATCGTGCGGGTATTTTCAGCAATGTCAACCGAATCCACCTCGATGCAATGCACATAGATTTCATGTGCCTCCGGGTTGACATCCACCGTCAGCGTTCCGGGGGTCAGGGTAATGGAATTGGTCAGCACGGTAATGGCGGAATCTTTCGTCAGATTGGTTTTGATCTTCACAATACCGGGACGAATCGGTAACAGGGGATTGATGACGATCGAGGCCACGTGCAAATTGGCTTTAATCATCTCCCACACGAATTTAAAAAAGTAAACAATGAAGAGCAGGAGACGATTGAGCGGATGCGCGCTCTTCTCGGTTGTGATTAAAAATCGTCCGGCGACCCAACTGACAATCGCGGCGACGGCCAAACCTGCAACGACCTCCTGCCAGTTGCTAATACTCGTTAGTGCCAACCAGACTAAAAAGGCCAAAATAAAGACTGTCAATCGGCTCCGGTTTTCAATTGTCATAAGCCACCTCCCAATACCTGGTTGATGTATTGTGTCTTATTCTCGATAACGGTGACAACTGGCCCCAATATTGTCTCCTTGATGCCGGGTAAAAACAGCACGCTTGTTGCCAGGCACAGCACCGCTAAAATGATCATGGCAGTGCGCATGCCCCAGCCGATGCGAACGCCTTCCTTATCTATCTGCCGTTCGCCGTGAAAACCATAGCGCTGGACTTTCAGGAAATAAACCAAGGTGAGCAGACTACCGAAAATGGCCAGCGCGGCGTAAATCGGATGTCCGGCATGCACCGCGGCAATAATGATGATCAGCTTGCTGAAAAAGCCATTGAACGGCGGAATCCCCGCCACGGAGAGCGTTCCGACCATGGCCGTGGCGGTCGTATAAGGCAGGCACTTCCGCAGATTACCCATCTGTCGCAAGTCGCGGGTGCCCAAAACCATTTCCACGGTTCCGGCATTAAAGAACAGCAGGGCTTTGAAAATCGCATGATTGAGGATGTGAAAAACCGCTCCTAAAATCGCCCAGCGCGTACCAATTCCGACCCCCAGGAGAATGAAGCCAATCTGGCTGATACTGCTGTACGCCAAAAGTCTTTTCAGGTCCCATTGCCCCAGCGCTAAAAATGAAGCTACTAAAATCGATACCGTACCCAATACCATGAACAGGGTCAGGAAGATTGGGGGTGCGCCCAGGACATTATAAAAGAATCGAATCAACACGTAGACGCCGAGGGTTTTGATGAAAACTCCTGACAGCATCGAAGAAATCGGTGCGGGCGCTGAAGAGTGCGCATCGGGCAACCAGGCATGGAAGGGCATCAAAGCGGCTTTGAGCCCGAACGCCGCCAGGAAAAGTCCGCCAACCCAGTTCACGACCTGCGGATTCTGGGGCAGGCGCTGGGCAATCGTCGCCATGGTCAGCGCCGAAGTCGCACTGTAGATAATGGCGATGCCGATCAGCACCATCGACGAGGAAATCGAACCCATGATGGCGTACTTGAAGGAAGCTTCGAACTCTTCCGCCTTGGCACCATAAGCGACCAGGGCAAAGGCAGCAAACAATCCGATCTCCATAAAAACAAACAGGTTGAACAGGTCACCGGTTGCCACAACACCGTTCATTCCCGTAATCAACAGCATGAACAGCGCATAATATTTCCAGGAGGCCGACAGATGCCGGATATAAAAGACGGAAAACATCAGGGCGGTCAGTCCGATGACGCTGACAATGACCAACATGAAGGCGGAGAAGGCATCCAGCACCAGGCAAATGGTGTACGGTAATTTCCAGGCGGCGGTCTCGTAGACCATCGTGCCGTTCCTGATCGTCACGAAACCGAACAGGGCTAAGGCGACCAGAGCGATCAGCGCAATTACTGAAATGATAATCGCCCAGTAGTCGCGATCGCCGGAAATCAGAGCGATCAGAAACGCCGCTAAAAGTGGAATAATAATGAAAAATGGGAGGATCATCCTGACAGCCTCCTAATTTTGGTGATGTCGAAAGTTTGGTGTTTTTCGTACAAGCGGATCGCCAGGGCCACTAACATGGCGGTAATGCCCAGCTCGATCACGATCGACGTCAGCACCAGGGCTTGCGGTAACGGATCAACCATCATCTGGCTGGTGACCATTTTACCTTTCTCCAGGATCGGATAATGTGCACCTTTCCGATAGGCGAAAAGGATCAGCATTAGATTGGTGGCGTAACCTACGATCCCGGAAGCGATGATGATTTTTATCAGGTCGCGCTTGGTGATCAGACCGTAAATCCCGACTAAGAAAAGCGCGAAACATAGCAAATAGACGATCATTTGTCACCTCCTTGGTACAGGCGGAAAACTGCCAGTGTCCAGACCACTGTAAACAGCCCCATCGCGACCTTGATGCCGATGATGATATTGAGAACTAAAATATTACCGGAGCTCCAGAGGTCGAACAGCGTGCCCTTGGGCAGAAAATTGGCCAGAAACCGGCCGCCAAGCGCGATACCTAACACACCTATCGCCAAGTACAACGCGCCGGCCGCCGGTTCCAGGTCGTGCATGAATTGGAGGCTCAGCCAACGGGTGATAGTCTCGTGCCCGTAAGCCAGCATCACGTTCAGAAAAGCCAGGGCAATGATCACGCCTCCCGCAAATCCACCGCCGGGACTCAGATGCCCATGCAGAATGATATAGAAACCATACAGTATAATCAACCAGACACTGATACGCGTCACGGTCTTAACAATCAGGGTCATGCCGGGATTCGTTTTCATATACTCTCCTCCCCTTCCAAATGGGCTTTATGTTTGGTACGCAGGATGGTCAGCGCGCCCAAAATCGCTCCAAACAGAACCGTGACTTCGCCCAGGGTATCATAACCGCGATAATCCAAAACAATCGAAGCGACGATATTGGCCGAACCTGTCTGGCGCGCACAATTATCCAAATAGTATTGGGCGGTCGTCATCAACGGCTGACCGAATACCGGCAGACTGTGGAACATGCCGATGCTACTGATGAATACCCCGATCAATACGATAATCGTTGCGACAATCAGCACTTTATTGCGGCGGGCGGGTTCCTGCACATGGTACTCGCGTTTCAGGAAGGCCCGCACCATGATCACGACCGAAAAAATCTCGAACAGGAACTGGACAATCGCCAAATCAGGAGCCTGCAACAGCAGGAAAGCCATCGAGACTCCCAGACCGACTACGCCCACGGCAATGATCGCCGAGAGCAAATCTTTCATCTCCAGCGCCACAATCGAGCCAATCAGCATAAAACCGATGATGAAAATCAACCACGTTTCAACTGGCATCTATACCTCCACGCTTGGGTAATAAGTGAACCGTTTTCTACGCCTCATAACAGGATCACCAGTCCGATCAGAATCAAGGTCCCGGTCACAATCCACAGGTTGTAATCCTGCAGATGACCGTTATGGATCTTACTGAACAGTCGGCTGAGTCCGGCGGCACAGTTATTACCTATATCGTAAACATCAAAATACTTCCGTTCCGCCCAGTCATAGATTGACCGCAAGGGTTTCATCCGGCGAACCTCATTATAAAATTCGGTACCGGCAATGCGGAACTTCTCCAACGCCTCCATACCACCCAGATAGATCGTATCGTACCGTACATTTTTAATCAATAGAAAAACCACCAGCCCTAACACGAAAGTCGTCCCGAACAATCCCAAAATGCCCAGCGGCAGGTAGTTGCCGATAAAATCGGGTACGGCGATATGCAGATCAGTCAGCACCGGCCAGAAAAATTTCTTCAGCGGCAGGGGCACCGCCAATAATCCGAACGTAATGCATAGCACCGCCAGGGCGCCGGTGGACAGCCACTGATTCAGGGGCGCTTCTTTGACCGCCTGTAAGCGTTCCGGGCGGCGGCCAAGAAACAGCGAGTGGATGAATTTCATAAAGCTGGCCAGGGTGAGCGCGCTCCCGAACACCGCCGCAAGCAGACAAACCAGCAACCAGATCTGATACCCCGGACTGGTCGTTTTGGCCATTTCTAACATACCCTGATATATCATCCACTTTGAAAAAAAGCCGTTCAGTGGCGGGATGCCCGAAATGGCCAACGCTCCCACAAGAGAGGCCATGAAAGTGAAAGGCATGTTCCGCCCCAAACCGCCCAAATCATCCAGCTCATTCGTACCGGCCCGCTTTTCGACCGACCCGAGAGTCAGGAAGAGATTCGATTTATAGATGGCATTGTTGACCTGGTGAAACAGTCCCCCGATTATCGCCAAGGGATTGCCGCTCCCGGCGCCCATGATCATGTAACCCACCTGGCTGACCGCGTGATAACCGAGCAGGCGCCGCCCGTTATGCTGAATCATGGCCATCATGACCGCAAATAATACCGTCATCGCCCCCAGTGTGATCAACAGCATGTGCATATTAATCGTCAGCACAAACAGTGACAAAGTCATGCGGGCTAAAAGGTAAATTCCCACCAGTTTGTCTAATGATGCGGGCAAAAAGGCGACGCTTTCAACCGGCGCATCCTTGCCGAAATCCGGTACCCAGCTGTGGAACGGGAATCCGCCGGCTTTGGCGAAGGCCGGTATCAGGATACAGAAAAACGCGACATAGGCCAATTCTCCGCTGAGTGCAATTTTACTGTTCCAGAGTTTCCAGCCGTTGGAAGGTTCCAGGTACCAGACCAGGATCAGGCCCAGAATCAGAAAAACATCCGTGCCACCGACCAATACAAAAGTCTTTTTAGCACTTTCCGGTGCTTCGGTCGTCTGGCCCATTAATCCAAAAAAATACAGCACGATCCCGGACAATCCCCAGAAAACTAAAAAGACCATCGAATTCACGCTCAACACAATGCCATTGCAGAAAGCGACCGTCAGCGGATACAGAAAGAAAAACATCCGTTCACTTTCTCCCGCGACGCCCTTCAGCGTAAAAATGAAGATGATAAAACTGAGTACCTGGATGAAAATGAGCGTATACAGGCTGAGACTGTCCAGCGCCAAAACCTGTTTATCATAAATGAAGGTCATCTCACTCGGTGCCTTGTAGACCAAATAACACAGGTAGACGAGATAACTCAAACCGGCGAACGTCAGCAGTTTGCGCAGAATACCGGGCAACAGCAGATTCAGACAGGCTATCACAACCGGTATGACAATCAGCAATGTCAGGTTATTTACCATAGATTTCTCTCCGTATCTGCTCGGTTTTGGTACGCGACAGGCGCTGTAAATCCAGTTCGAACGGCCGGTCGTGCGCATCCACAACCCGCAGGGCGCGTTCGGTACAGCAATAACAGGGATCCACCGCGGCCAGGGTAATCAGTACATCCGCAACCGGGATGCCTTTGCACGAAGCCACGAACGAGGGAATATTGACATAACTGGGCGCGCGTACCTTGTGGCGAACGGGACGATTGGTGCCATCCGAACGAATATAATGAAAAACCTCACCGCGCGGTGCCTCGTAACGTCCAATCCCCTCCCCCGGTGTAATTTCCTTAACGTTGTTTAATATCGGTCCCCCGACCGTTTTCAGCTTCTCCAAGCACTGACGAATAATTTTGTTGGATTCGATTGTCTCCAATACTCGTACCACCAATTTATCGTAGACATCCCCGTTTTTCAGCACAATCTCATTGAAATTGACCAAATCATACGCATCGGTTGGTTCGTCCTTGCGCACATCGATCGCCACACCGGAAGCCCGCGCCGTCGGTCCGACCACACAATGCGCGATGGCGTCTTCCTTTTTCAGGACGCCCACTCCGACCAAGCGTGATTTCAGGACGGGATCATCTTTAGCGGCTTTGGCAATCATCTCCATTTTGCGATCAATCTCATCGAGAATTTTGAGCAAATCCGGAATGATCGCCGGATCCACGTCTTTGGCTACGCCGCCGACGCGCATCATTCCGTAGTGATTGCGGTTGCCGGAAATCGCTTCGAACATCTGCAGGGTCGGTTCCCGGTACTTCCAGGCCCACATCCACAGAGTATCGTATCCGATAAAATGCCCCGCCAAGCCCAGCCAGAGCAGATGACTGTGCACCCGTTCGAGTTCTCCGACCAAGGTCCGGATATAACGGGCCCGCAAGGGGATTTCGATGTTGTCAATGTCTTCGATGGCATGCACACAGGCTAACGGATGCGAAGTGGAGCAGATGCCGCAGATGCGCTCTACTAAGTAAATGGATTGCGTAAATGTTTTCTGTTCGGATATGTATTCGTGACCACGGTGCATCCAGCCGATTTCCATGTCAATGTCCACGACCGTCTCGCCATCAACTTTCAGCTCGAAATATTCGGCTTCCTCCAGGAGCGGGTGAAACGGTCCGACCGGAATTTTATTGCCTGTCATGCCTGCCTCCCGAAACGCAAGGGTTGGTTTGGATTTTCCGGGCTGTTCAGCGTCAGGAGTTGCTCCATGCGCGGGTGCCCGACGAACTCGATGCCCCACAGGTCGAACATCTCCCGCTCGATCCAGACGGCTCCGGGTACGAGCGCCGTGATGCTCAGTACTTTGGGATTCTGCTTGTCGGAAATAACAATCCGCGGGCAGAAATATATGCCGGCCTTGTCCAGTGAGAAATGGTACAGAATCTCGAGCCCGTGGTAGGTTTCCTGCGCCGTGGCCGTCGAGAGCCGGCAACCGATGCCGTCGAACAGATATTTAACGATCTCCAATAAATGCTCTTCTTTGACCACAAAAAACAATCGGCGCGGTTTCTGGATTACCTGACCGATCTTCGTCCCGAATAATTCCCGAAATTGTTTGAATTCATCCATTGAGCACTCCAATCAGTTTGGCCACCGCTTCGATCATCGCTTCCGGCTTCGGCGGACAGCCTGGAATATACATGTCTATCGGAATGACTTCCTCCCGTACCGGAACCGTGTTGTAACTTTCTTTGAAACAGCACCCCCCCGAAACACAGGTTCCCACCGCCACCACAAATATCGGTTTGGGTGCCTGTTCATAAATTCTCCTGATGCGCGGTGCGACCTTTTTATTAAATACACCCGTGACGAGTAAAACGTCGGCGTGCCGTACCGAACCGACCAGCTTGATGCCAAAGCGTTCGACATCATAGCGCGGAGTCAGCAGATCCAAAATCTCGATGTCGCAATTATTGCAGGGTGAACCGCTGACGTGAAAAACCCACAAAGACTTCGCTAAACGGCGTTGATACCATCCCATACTCAAACTCCTAACACGGCTAAAATCATGGCGATCAGACCGAGGGGCGTCAGATATTTCCAGAAAAAGTTCAGCGCCGTATCAATGCGCACCCGCGGATTGGTATTCTTGATCAGCACCAGCACCACGACAATGCCCACGTACTTCAGCACCGCCCACAAGATTCCCCAACCCTGCAGATTGAAACCGCCACAGAACAGCACAATCAACAACAGCGGGAAAAAGACGTACATCATCAGCTGGTTCAATTTCCAGAAGCCCAACAGCGGCCCGGAATATTCCATCAGCGGGCCTTCCACGATTTCCGTTTCCGCTTCCGCAATATGAAACGGCGGCAAGGCCATTTTGGCCTGCAGGCACAGGATCCCAATAATAAAAGCGATTACACCGGAAACGGAACCTATGAACGCACCCGCCGACGCCTGCGCCGTCACGATGGCCGATAAGCGGAGCGTGTAGCCGGACTTGATGATCGGCACCAGGCAGACCAAAATAAAAGCCAGCTCGTCGGCTATCAGCAATTTGATTTCGCGGCCGGCGCCCAGACTGGAGTAAACGTTGCCCGTGGCACTGCCACCTAAAATCAGCATCACCGAAAAAATCATCAACAGGTACATGATCACGATCAAGTCACCGTCGAATCCACTGGCGATAGGCAGATTAAAACCACTCAGCCACTTTTCGAAAAGCGGCATCCCGATTAGCGTGGCGATCAGGACTGTCGTCCCGAAAGCGACCAGCGGCGCGAGGACAAACATCGAACGGACGCCTTCTTTGACAATCAATGTCTCTTTACCCAATAATTTGAAGAAGTCATTGAAGTTCTGGAGCAGAGGCGGACCCACGCGATACTGCACCCGGGCGCTGACTTTGCGGTCAATCCAGCCCACCAGCAGACCCAGCACCGCGGTAAACAGCAATCCCGGAAAAACCAACAGGTAGAAAAACGTCCAGCCGTTCATACTTTCTCCTCCTTCTGACGCCAGTGCTCGCTTTTAATAGCCAAGTGCTCACCATAAAAGAAAATCTTCTGGTCGGGTTGCTCCTGCGCGATTTCCTGCATCGTGAGGCAATTGGCAGGCGCGGTGCGGGCACAGAGCGGCACATAATCGGGATTGGTTTCCAATTGATTCAGACAGTAATCGCACTTGGAAGTCACATAGTTGATCACCTCGGTGAAAATCGTACCGAAGGGACAGGCCAGGGTGCAGGATTTACAGCCCACGCAACGCATGTTCCAGCGCTTGATCATCCCGGTCTCCGTCCGCTCCAGGGCTTCCTTGGGACAGACCGTTACGCAGAAAGCATCCGGGCATTGCCGGCAATAGACTGCAAATTCGGCGACCTCCAACAGGGCAAATTGCCCCTGATTGCGGCGATGATGGAAATATTCACATTTTATCTGGCTGACAGGTGTGCCGGAAGCCAGCAGAGCGGGTATATCAATCAGTAATTTCTTCATTCCCAGATATTCTCCTCATCTTTGACTGTCTCGTAAGTAAAGACCGGGCCGTCCTTGCAGGCGTAATATTTACCAAAGACACAATGTCGGCACTGACCGATGCCACAGTACATCTTCTTCTCCATGGACAGATAGATGTCCTTCGGCGCATATCCGTATTTTAAAAGGTCAAACGTCCCGAATTTCATCATGATCGGCGGACCGCATACCACCACCGGATTGTCCTTTGGATTGATGCTGATCTTGTTCAGCAGTTTCGTGACCAGGCAGACTTCCTCCGCCCAGCTCTCGCCGTCCGGTACCCGGTCAACCGAGCGCAGAATCTGGACTTTGGGCAGCTTGCGCCAGCCTTCCACTAAATTCTTGTAGATCATATCCGCCGGCGTGCGGGCGCCCATCAGAAAGGTGACGCTTCGGTAATCATCGATATGATTTAACAACGAAAGAAATAACGAGCGGGTGGGTGCCAGACCTACCCCGCCTCCCATGATCAGGACATCTTTGCCCTGCCAGCTCTGAATCGGGTAGCAGGTGCCGTAAGGGCCACGCAGGCCGACCCGGTCACCCACTTTGGTCTTATGCACGTACTCCGTCACAAAACCGGCTTTCATGATCGTAATGTCCATGACCTCGCTGACGTTGTCCGCCGAAGATGGCGTGAACGGTCCCTCGCCGATGTTGGGAATGGTCAGCTCGATGAACTGCCCGGTCTTGAACGGCAGGGCTCGTTCCGGTTTGACCTTAATCGTGCGAATGGTCGGTGATTCTTCAATAATATCAAGAATCGTGGCCGGAATTACTTCGTAGGGATTCTTAGACATGCGCCGTCTCCTGCACTTGGCTCGCTTCCATTATCTTTTTCACCACCTCGCGGAATTCGATCTTGCCGGCACACACCTCACTGCAACGCCCGCAACCGGTGCAACCCAGGAGGTTGAAGTTGGCTGGCAGATTCAGAAATTTGCACAGGTAGCGGTTACGAAAACGCTCGAACATTTTCGGACGGGGCGTTCCGCCGCCCGCCACCCGGGCGTAACCCTGCACCTGACAAGTATCATAACTGCGGTCTTTGATAAAAGTGGCCGCAGTGGTTTCATCATTGATCATAATGCAGTAGCAGGTGGGACAGACATTAGTGCATCCGCCGCATCCCACGCAGGCACTGGCTTCCTGCACCCATTTGATGATGTCGGTTTTTTTCAGCAGACGATAATCATCGGGACGCCGATATTCGGTATTGGCCAAACTGAGCTTTTTCTCCATCGAACGGCGGCGCTCCCGCACCGTGTTCTTGTCCTCTTCTCCGGCATGATTGATCTTGATCGTCTGCTTCATCAAATCCAGCAGTTCCTGACCTTTGCCCGAACCGACGCTGATATGAAAGTATTGAGCGTCAAGTGTGGTCAGGTTCAGGTCGAAACCTTCCTCCGCGTACGGCTTCCCACCGACTAAATTGCAATGGCAGGTGGACATGATCTCTGAACAGTCCACACTGATGAGCGTGGTCAGCTTGCGCCGGCTTTCATACAGCGGGTCAACGAAATCCTGATTAATCAGCGCCCGATCCAAAACCTGCAACGCTTTCAAGTCGCAGGCCTTAACGCCCACGATTAGACGTTTTTCGGCGACCGGATTGCCTGGCAGGACGCGTTCACGTGGAAAGTAAAACAAAACCCGCACCGGGTCAACCGTGCGATAGTCGTCCAGGACAATCTCAGCCGGTCCTGCCATCGGCGTAAAAAACAGCACCTTGTCATCCCGCATTGAACGGCGCGGGACAATGACTTTCCTGATACCACCCAAATTCTCTTCCTGACAGCGTCTGAGGAATTCCATCAGACTGGTTTTTTCGACAATCATGTTATACCTCCACCGGTAGCCCTGCGGGGTTTCCGGCAATGCTTCCTGATTTGATTCAGTAGGTTATTGTCCATGTCCGGCCAACTTCCGAATTAAGTCGAGCATTTTTTCCGATTCGGTTGATTTATCAAAGAAATAATCCGTGCCCTCTTCCGCACACTTGCGGCGGTACTGCGGAAACGGGTAATCCGTAAAAACCACCACCTCAGTTCGCGGACTATGCTGTTTGATGGTCTTTAGGACATGAATACCGCCCTCTCCCGGCATCCGAATATCCAGAATGACCAGATCCGGGTGCAATTTCAGAATAGCTTCGACCGCCAACACGGTATTGCCCGCCTCGCCGCAGATTTCTACTCCCGTTATCTCCGCCAGGGTCGTCTTCAGATGATTGCGCAGGATCTCCGAGTCGTCGGCGATGAATATCCGCATCCTACTAATACACCCAATCTCGATAATTCTGATTCACGCGCGCAATCTATCAAGCAAAAACCAGTTTGTAAATCGGACAAAGTCTGATTCTTGTGT
>CAZPQN010000017.1:0-50431 GCA_964588795.1 uncultured bacterium
GCAGTTTGGGAATCCTGCAGGACATCACCGAACGACGCCGCCAGGAAACCATTCAGCATTTGCTTTACCAAATCGCCAACGCAGTGAACGAAACCAAGGAACTGGACGAACTGTTAAAGCTCATCCGGCAAGCTCTCAGTACCGTTATTGATACTACCAACTTCTTTTTCGCACTCTATGATCGGGCTACCGACACCCTTTCTCTGCCGTTATTTATTGATGAAAAAGATCAGTTTGAAATATTCCCGGCCGGTCGAACGCTGACAGGTTATGTCATCCATACCGACCAACCCCTGTTGGTACATGAAGAAGATATGGAGAGGATGACCAGGGAAGGGCTGGTGGATCTTGTCGGAACATGCTCGAAAGTCTGGATCGGCGTGCCGGTCAAAGTTCAGGATGAAGTAATCGGAGCTGTCGTCGTACAAAGCTACACCAGTGCATCTGCGCTGGACGAGACTGACCTGGAAGTTCTTAAATTCGTCTCGGAGCAGATTGGAACTTCGGTCGCTCGTAAACGAGCCGAGATCAGTCTGCGCGAGAGTGAAGAACGGTTCCGGAGCATTTTCGAGGACTCACCGCTGGGCATCGCTTTGTACGATACCAAGGGTACATTATTAAAGGGCAATACGGAGTATTTTCATTTGCTCGGAATCTCCGGGACGACCGATTTAGGCAAATACAATCTGTTCGATAATCCCGGGTTAACTACTGAACATAAAAAGGCCTTGTTCGACAAAATCCCCATACGCTTCGAGCAAAGTCTCGACTTCGACGCCTGGGTAAAAAGCGGCTTCCCGGGCAGGCGCTCCGGCCGGGTGTACTTTAATGTTCTGATCTCGCCTCTGCATACCACCGATTCCGTGATCAGCTATCTCGTTCAATTGCAGGACATCACTGAGCGCAAGATCATGGAGCGGGAACTGATCAAGAACGAAAAATTAGAGTCGGTCGGCATCTTGGCCGGCGGTATTGCCCACGATTTCAACAATATCCTCACTGCATTACTAGGCAATGTCACCTTAGCCCGGATGTACGCCACGAATCCACCCAAGATCATCGAGCGTCTGAACGAGGCAGAAAAAGCGGCTATGCGAGCCCGGGAACTGACGCAACGACTGTTGACCTTCAGTAAGGGCGGTCAACCGATGAAAAAAATCACAACCCTGAAAAACGCCTTGAGCGAATCGGTGCTCCTCTCTCTGTCCGGTTCCAAAACCCGCCCGGAGCTGGGGATTGCTGACGAGCTCTGGAACGTCGATATAGACGAGGGACAGATTACGCAGGTGTTTAATAACCTGATCATCAACGCCGACCAGGCCATGCCCAACGGCGGCATTCTCAAGGTCAAGGCTGGAAACCTGATCGTTACGGACGATAAAGCCATGCAGCTACCCGCTGGCGATTATATCCGGATCACCTTTACTGACCAGGGAGAGGGTATTCCACCCGAGAACCTGGTGAAAATCTTCGATCCCTATTTCACGACGAAGAAGGGCGGCAGTGGTCTGGGTTTAGCCACGGCTTACTCGATTATTAAAAACCACAACGGCAAAATCGAAGTCGAATCCACCCCGGGCGCAGGTTCGACTTTTACGATTTATTTACCAGCGTACAAGGTTCAGATGCCATCACCCGCGGAAAGTTTCAAACCGGAAATCAGCGGGAGCGGTCGGATTTTGGTCATGGATGACGATGACGTCGTCCGCGAAATTGCCAGCGACATGATCTCCAGTTTAGGATATGATGTGGTCACAGTTTCCGACGGCAACGAGGCTTTGCAGAAATATCGCGAAGCCCGGGAAGCCCAAGCGGCCTTTGACGTGGTGATCATGGATTTGACCGTACCCGGTGGCTTAGGCGGCAAGGAAACTATCCTTCGCCTGCGTGAAGTTGATCCGCAGGTCAAGGCAATCGTCTCTTCCGGTTACTCCAATGATCCAATCATGTCGCGCTATCAGGCTTTTGGTTTCAGAGGGGTGGTCGCCAAGCCATACAGTTTAGCTGAGCTGAGCCGCGTCCTAAAACAGGTCATTGAGGAAAAGTAACCTGCAGAACTTAAAATATCTCCTCTAACTATTAAGCGAGGAGCTTGGTTCTGACTGGGCCTTCAATCAGACTTGCTTGATCGCCCAATCCAACGCACTCTGGATCATTTCGTCCGGCGGTTCTTTGACGAAACCGGATTGCACCATGGAATCAAACATTTGCCGGCTGGTAGCGATGTCTTTTTGCGCCCATTGAAAAGCTTCCTCGCGGGTGATGTTTTTCCGGGCGACACCATCCTTGATCGCCTGCATCGCGACATCCGCCGCTTCGCTGGGGAAGACATCCGGTTCATTCATTTTGGGGATGATGTTTTCGGGTGTCAGTCCGCGCTTTTCGGCGTACAAGGCCAGCGAATTGGCTGCAGCGATCGCCATTTCATCCGTGACCTTGCGGGCGCGGACCATCAGTGCTCCCTTGAGAATTCCCGGGAATCCTAATGAATTATTAACCTGATTGGGGAAGTCGCCGCGTCCCGTAGCAACGATATAGGCGCCCGCTTCCTTGGCGGCATACGGCCAGATTTCCGGCACCGGATTGGCGCAGGCAAAGACAATGGGTTTGGGAGCCATGCTTCTGATCCATTCCGGTTTGAGAGTATCGGGGCCGGGTTTGGACAACGCAATCAGCACATCCGCGTCATGAACGGCCACTTCAATGTCTTTGATCTTGCGGGGATTGGTTCTCCGGCACAGATCCCAACCGCGGTACCAGCGCGGATCACTCCGGAAATCTTCCCTGTCGATACTCAACGCTCCGCCGATATCAAACATGATCATATTTTCGGGATTACCACCGGCGGCGATGATGATCCGGGCACAGGAAGTATTGGCAGCTCCCGCACCGAAATAGACGATCTTCACTTCCGACAGTTTCTTATGCACCAGTTTCAGGGCGTTCAGCAGTCCGGCCAGAGTCACGCATGCGGTACCCTGGGCATCGTCATGCCATACCGGAATGACACATTCCTCTCGCAGAACATCGAGCACTCGGTAACAGTTCGGTTGAGAAATATCTTCCAGATTGACTGCTCCAAAACTATGCTGGGACATTTTAACGAACTCGATCAGCTTTTCGGGATCATTATCACCGGCGCGATTGCGACTGTCCACGCACAGAGCAAGCGCATCCACTCCGCCCAGATATTTCATCAGGAAAGCCTTACCTTCCATGACTCCCATGCCGCCGGGCGGTGTCACGTCACCATCTCCCAAAACGCGTGTCGAGTCACTGATGACCGCAACCAGGTTTCCGCGGTTGGTCAGTTCAAAGGAAGTGTCGTTATTGTCCCGGATGGTCGTCGAAATCTTGGAAACGCCGGGCGTGTACCAGATATTGAACCAGTTGAATCCAAAAACGCCAGCTTTGGGAGCGGTCTGGATCTTACCGCCATAAAAGCGGTGCGCGCTTTCCGCCAAGCGCTTCAGGAAAAGTGTTTTGGCTTTGGCGATCTGCTCCTGGGTGAAGTTTTTCGGGAAGACATCATTGAGATTACTGAGATCGAGTTTAAGCTTGGTCATAGACGTACTCCTTTGTGTGGATTATGGTTGAAGAGGGTTAGCGTGACGAACGTAAGCCGGTCGACCTGCCAGAACACCGCTGCGACCGGCTCAGAACAGATTTCCGAAGTACTCCACCGTTAACTGCTTGGCTTTGACGTGGTCGGGTATATAATCCGGCAACAATATCGGCGCAATCTTTTTCGGATTGATGCCGAGTTCAGCCACTTCTTTTTCATAGGCTAAGACGTGCTGGAGGCTCGGTTTGCCGAACTTGACACCTTTTTTGGCTCGTAGCGCGGCATGCAGACCGGAGCGTCGGCCAAAAACGATAATATCCAACTGCGAATTCCCCATCAGGCGGTTGCGACCGTGAATACCGCCGGCGGCTTCTCCGGCGACATACAGACCCGGCAGCGTTGTTTCACCATGGTCATTGATGGTCACCCCGCCATTTTGGTAATGAAGGGTCGGATAGACTAACATCGGAAATTCGCGGATGTCAATATCAAAACGCCGGTACTGGCGCAACATGGCCGGTAATGATTTCTCGGTAAAACCCGGGCCGTTGATCTGGTCAATCAGGGGTGAATCGAGCCAGATGCCGACCTTGCCAGAGGGTGTTACGACTCCCTTCTGACGTTCGACACATTCGCGGATGAAAGCCGCTGATTCCACATCGCGCGGTTCCAGCGGCCAAACGAAAAGCTCGCCATCTTTATTGACCGGTTGCGCTCCAATCGAACGAATCTTCTCGGTGCAGAGAAAACCCACGATCTGCTCAGGAAAAAGAGCCCCCGTTGGGTGGTATTGCACAGAATCCATGTAGAGCAATTTGACGCCGGCCCGGTAGGCGAGCACGAGGCCGTCGGCAGTCGCCCCGTAATGGTTGGTAGTTTCAAAACCCTGAATATGCAGACGCCCAAATCCGCCGGTGGCGATGATAATGCTGCGAGCTTTGATCAGCGAATATTTTTTCGTTTCGAGATGATAGGCGATGGCGCCAATGACCTGCTTGTGACTATCCAGAATTAACTCGACAATTGCCGTATATTCGAGATATTTGATCCTGTCCGGTTGATTATATACTTCATCACGCAGGACGCGGCAGATGGCCGCACCGGTATAGTCGCGCGCGGAATGCATCCTATTGCGGCTGGTTCCGCCACCGGCGACAGTCAGCAGGGTACCGTCTGCCTTTTTATCGAACATAACCCCGAGCTCTTCCAACCATTTGATGGATTCCGGAGCGTCATTGACCAGGGCCCGGACCAAAGCCGGTAGGTTATCAAAATGCCCGCCACCAACCACATCCAGAAAATGGATTACCGGTGAATCATCCCGCTGGGTAGCCGCCTGGATGCCGCCCTGCGCCATCATGGAATTGGAATCACCCAACCGATGCTTGGTCACCAACGAGACCTGCACCCCCTGCTGAGCCGCTGTCAGAGCGGCGGACATACCGGCGGAGCCGGCCCCGATAATCAACACGTCGGTTTCCAGGTCCCACTTTTTCAAATCGAACTGCTCCGGTTTGATCCGCGAATAAGATTCGAGCAGGTCGGCGATCTCCGAGGTCAGGTTTTCACCCTTATTGACACCGACCCTCACGGCGCGGCGTGAGTCCGGTTTATAGTCGGGATGAAACCGGGAAAGGATAGCTTCCCGTTCCGGTCCGGTCATCGCCGGGTAAATCTGTTTACCCAGCCGGCGGGCGATCTCGAGGCGCTCCGGACGCGTCTGCTCGACTTTATGGATGGATTCCAGCATATAATCAGGGTACATAACGACTCCTCATGCTATATTTTTCATGAATGGTTCAACACTTAGCACCGGCCGGTCAGAGTTTGATTTCCCGCTTGTAATATCGTTGGGAAAGGTCCTCTTTCTTTAAACTGGACAGTTCGTCCAGTTCAGCCTGGTATTTTCCGGCTTTGATCTCTGCAATCCGGTCTTCCAGCTCGGGACTGCGCTTGGCCAGGTAGCGACCGTAAAGTCGCTGAGCAAGGGTAGCGGCGTTGTACTGCACGATTTCCGCCGGACAGCGCAGGGCGCATAAACCGCACCGAATGCAGTCAAACGAGAGATCGGCCGCTTTAGCGATGTCGCCGCGTTTGAGAGCCTGAATATAGTCCATCACCTTGATTTCCTGCGGACAGGCTTTCGTGCAGGTATTGCACGCGACACAACGGAAAACCGTCGGAAAAAGGACCTTGATGGCATTGATGTCCGGTGTCAGATTCTGGATGTCATACAGCGGTTTTTCGGCAGGTACGAAAGGTATCTGCGCCAACGTCATACCGTCACTGACGACTGTCTGGCAGGCTAAACCGCCGCGCAGTTTATAATCACCTTTCAGGCGATAGACCGTTGCGCAAGCCCCGCAAAAACCTTCGCGGCACCCTACTCCCTTTTTCAATTGAAAACCGGCGTATTCCATGGCCATTATTATGGTCGAACCGGCAGGTACTTCATAGGCTTCGCCCATGATCAAAACGGTCACCATTTCGCGTGGATCACTCATCAGGTTGACCTCCCTCAAGCTTTAATAGGTTGATAATTTCCTGTTTGATTTTCCGATAAATTGTGTCTTTGTTCGTCTCAATAGCCGGCGAAAATTCTTCGGCAAAGGTTTGATTGTCGGCGACCTCGACCCCAATCAGATGGATCTGGGCGGGCACGCTCAAAGCGCATTTTCGCGCGTACCGCAAGGCCGCTATCAAATCGGTGGAATGAATACTGAACGGCAGGGGCGCCTTGAAATCACTGGTCGAATAAACGGCATATTCACCGGGTTGCAGTTGACCGGTGTGCATTGAATCAATGATAATCGCCCGGTCGTGATCGTACAGATGCTCGATCAGGTTGAAACCCGCATCCGCTGAACAGACAAAAGTTAACTGCCGAGTACCGATTTCCTGCCGCATCCGGTTGACCAAATATAATCCCAACCGGTCGTCGGATAAAATTGGATTACCTACTCCGAGAATAACATCTTTCACAGGCGGACTGCCTTCAGTTGACCAAGGCGGCGGATTTCGTCGCTGAACTGATTGATTACCTGCGCCAGGCGCTTGCCCTCTGCCGCAGAGATCCACTCCAAGCGCAGACGCCGTTCGTTGATACCGATATCACGCAGAATTTTTTTCAACAGGACGATGCGTTTGAGTGTCTGATAATTACCCGATTTGTAGTGGCAGTCTCCGGGATGACAACCACCGATCAGGACCCCGTCAGCTCCTTCGCGGAAGGCGTCCAGGACATGTTCGGGATCAACCCGGCTGGAACACATAACGCGGATATTGATTACATTGGGCTGGTAGGTCAGGCGGGAAGTCCCCGCTAAATCGGCCCCGGCGGAAGTACACCATTTACAGAAAAACGCCACGATTTTAGGTTCGTACATAGCCATTCCTTCGCATTTTCAGGTGAGGATTGCCTTGATCATATTGATTAACTGGGCATCTTTGAAATTACGCTGCTGCGCCGCACCGGACGGACAGGCGGCGGCACATGCTCCGCACCCTTCACATAAAACTTCATTAACCTCTACGACATGCTTTTCGCGGTGCAGCTGGCGGGCGTCATAAGGACAAACTGCAACGCAAATTCCGCACCCGGAGCAGAGCTCTTCATTTACTCCGGTAGTGATTGGTTCATGGTAGAGACATTCGCGGGCAAAAAGCGTCGTAACCATGGAAGCCGCACCAGCCGCCTGCGCCACTGTATCGGGTATATCGCGTGGCGACTGAGCGCAACCGGCTAAGAAAATACCCGCAGTCAGGGACTCTACCGGTCGCAGTTTGGGATGCGCTTCCGTCAGGAATCCATGCTGGTCAACCTGGATTTTCAGTAGTTTCGCAAGTTCCACAGCGCCTTGCGCCGGACGGATGGCTGTAGCCAGAACGACCAGATCAGCGCCGATTTCGACGTTTTCCCCGCTGAGCGTATCGTATCCACAGACGATGATTTTCCCATTATCCCGGTACATCTTGGCGACTTTACCGCGCAGGTATAGCACTTTGTCTTCTTCCGCGGCACGCTGATAAAACTCTTCGTAGCCCTTGCCGTCCGCGCGAACATCCATATAAAAGACATAGGCCTGACCATCAGGGACGCGGTGCTTATACAGCATGGCGTGTTTGGTCGTGTACATACAGCAGACCTTGGAACAGTACGGATAATGATTTTCCGGGTCACGCGAGCCGACGCATTTGATAAAAACAACTTCCTGCGGTACTTTGCCATCGGAAGGCCGGCGCACTTCTCCGCTGAAAGGCCCCGAAGCCGAAAGAATCCGCTCAAAAGTCAGACCATCAATGACATCGGGAATATTACCTGCTCCATATTCAGGCAGGTGCTCCAGTCCATAGAGATCATAGCCGGTAGCGACCACAATCGCCCCGACTTCCTCGGTCAGAACAACATCCTGCTGATCATAGTCAATGGCATCAAAGGGACAGAGCTTTTTACAGATCTGGCACTTGCCGGTCTTAAAATACGTACAATGCGGGCGGTCCAGGACGGGTTTATTCGGCACCGCTTGTGGAAAAGGTGTGTAAATGGCGCGCCGGTTGGCCAGTTGCGAATCGAATTCAGAGGCCACTTTGACCGGACATTTTTCCATACAGACACCGCAACCTGTGCATTTCTGCCAATCCACATACCGGGCTTTTTGCCGGATGGTGACCCGGAAGTTACCCACAAAACCGCTGACGTCGGTCAGCTCGGAGTAGGTCAGCAGTTTGATCCGGGGATGCTGGGCGACTTCTACCATTTTGGGCGTCAGAATGCACTGGGAGCAGTCGAGTGTGGGAAAGGTCTCCGAAAGCTGCGCCATGCGCCCGCCGATGGAAGGATTCTTCTCGACCAACAAGACCTCGAATCCGCTATTGGCGATGTTGAGTGCCGCCTGCATACCAGCTACGCCTCCGCCGATGACCAGCGCCCGTCGCGTAATCGGCACCTGGACAGGTGCGAGGTCTTCATCCAGGCGGGCTTTTTCAATCACGGATTTGATGATGATTTCGGCCTTGGCGGTCGCCGCGGTCTTATCATGATGCACCCAACTGCATTGTTCGCGGATATTCGCTATTTCGCACTCATAGGGATTCATCCCCACCGATTCCACTGCCCGACGGAAAGTGGCTTCATGCAGGGTTGGTGAACAGGCGGCCACGACCACCGCTTCCAGTCCCAACTCGCGGATCTGCTCCCGGATTAAATTCTGACCGGGGTCGGAACACATATATTTGTAATCCTGAATGAATACCACGCCGGGATAATTTTTCAGTTTTTCGGCAATGCCTTTGACATCCACCGTTCCGGCAATGTTAATTCCACAATGGCAGATAAAAACCCCGATTTTCTTCATAGCAATCCTTTCGCTTTCAGCGTCGGAACCGGATCAATGCGATGTGTCCCGAAGTCGTTCAATGCGGCTGGCAACCCGAAAATCAGCGCCAATAATTGGGTAAAATACAACACCGGTACGGTCTTGAAAGTGCGCTCCGCTCGGGCGATTTCCGCCTGGACGGCATCCAGATTATAATGGCAGAGCGGGCAGAGCACCACCAACAGCTCGGCGCCGTGCTGAACTGCAGAGGTCACGATCTTTTTAGTCTGGGAGTGTACGATCTGGGGCTCGTTGACAATCTGATAGGAGGCACAGCAGTCCGTCCGGAATGGATATGCAACCGGCTGACACCCGACCGCGCTGAGCAAATTCTCCATAATCTGCGGATTATTTGGGTCGTCAATCGCGACAGTCCGCGGGCGGAGCAAAAGACAACCGTAATAAGGGGCGACCTGCAGAGAAACCGGCCGGGTAATCCGGGCTTGCAGTTTGTCTGGGCCGATTTGTTTCAGCAGGGTCAGAATATCGATGATTTCCACTTCGTCGCCGGTGAAATCGCCGCCCTCGTGATCCATAAAATCGTTGATTGTCGCCCGGCGAGCCTCATCTTCACCAATAAACTGCTGAGCGCGGCGCAGGGTATTGTAACACATGGCGCAGAGCGTCAGCAATTGCCGCGAGCCGGTCTGTTTGGCGCGCATCAGCGTCCGTAGAGGCGCCAGCTGGAGCATCAGGTTATCCTGCACCTGAGAAAAATTCACCCCGCAACAGTACCATTCCGGCAACTCGCGCGCCTGCATATCAAACAGTTCCAAAACCGCGAGCGCCGTGGTTTCAAAATTACGCGCCGTGGTTTTCAGGGTACAGCCGGGATAATAGGACAATTCCATAAATGTTCCCCTTTACTGAAGATTCTTGCGGAAGTTGGCGATGAGCGCAATCTGCGGCAGGTCTTCTCGCAGACGCCGTTCTATCTCATTCAGATTGATATGCTCGAACTTGTCGCGTAAAAAGATACTGCGCAGTCCCTCCATCACGCGGGCAATGTCCACGCCGCGTGGACATTTGACGGTACAGTTGATGCACGCCAGACAGATCCAGGGTGTATTCGTTTTCAGCAACTCTGCGGTTAAACCCATTTGTACCAGCCGGATGACCTGATGGGGCGGCAAATCCATAAATTCGACTGCCGGACAGGCGGCGGAACAATTACCGCACTGGTAGCAGGCAAAGACATTGACGCCGCTGATTTCACTCACCTGTGTCGCACCGGCACTTTGCAGAATTTTTTTATTCAGCGCAATTTTCGGCTTCATGGTATTAATCTCTTCTGACTTCGTTAATAAGGTCATGGCGGTCATTATAAATTGCCACCACCAATGGCATCTGCCCCGGCAGAGAATGCGTGGCACAGGCAAAACAGGGGTCGTAAGCCCGGAATGCCATCTCCACCATATTCAGGATGCCGTCGGTGACTTTGCCGCTTCGAATCAGTTTACGGGCGGCTTTTTCGATGGACATGCAGATGGCCGCGGCATTATTGGTGGTCGCTACGATCAGATTGACCGCCGTGATTTTACCCTGCGGATCAGTGCGATAATGGTGGATCAGCGTACCGCGCGGTGCTTCAACGGAGCCGATTCCTTCCGTCGGAATTTCGGTCGGAATCGTGCGAATGTGAGGGGAACAAATTTCTGCATCATTCGCTAATTCCTGAAAACGTTCGGCGGCGTACAGCACCTCAATCAGGCGCGCCCAGTGATAAGCCAGTGTGTTATGTGCCGGCTTGCCCCCCAGTCTCGCGAACATTTTCGTGTACTGTTCCTGCGCCAAAGGCGTCGCCATTCCGTCCGCCGCATTCAGGCGCGCCAATGGCGCCACCCGGTAGATGCCGCTCGTTTTACCATCCACAAAACCCTGCCAGCCGACATTCTTCAGGTAGGCAAATTTTACATAGCTCCAGGGTTCGACATGTTCACCAATATGTTGCAGGTAATCCCGAGCCTTGAAGCGGGCAAATTCAGCGCCATCCGGGGTCACCACCCGGAGGTCTCCATCGTACAGATTGACTTTATTTTGGGCGTCCACGGTACCCATGTAATAGGTGCGATGCTGGTAAATATCGCCGGTGATCAGTTCCAGATACTCTGAATTTTTCAGGACGATTTTTTCAAAGGTCGCCAAAACGAATTGTGCAAAAGCGAGCATTTCTCCGGCCAACTCCTGATACTGAGCCCGGTCTTCCGGCGTCACGCCCTTGGAAACACCGCCGGGAACATTGCAAACCGGATGAATGACTCGTCCGCCCTGTTTTTCGATGACCAGCCGCACTTTGCGGCGAATGTCAATCACCTTTTGTCCGATCTCCAACCCGACTTTGGAAAGAACCCCGAGAATATTGCGTTCGGCTTTAGCCGCCTGCGGACCAACGATGAAATCGGGACCACCCAGATAGAAAAAATGGAGGGTATGGTCTTCAAACATGAAGGCGGAATTGAGCAGCTCCCGGATTTTCCGGGCGGCGGGCGGCGGCTCGACATGATACAGGTCGTCGAGGGCTTTCCCCGAAGCCATGTGGTGCGTGGTGGAACAGACTCCGCAGATGCGCGGCGTAATGCGCGCTAAATCTTCCGCCAGGCGTCCTTTGCAGAATTCTTCGAAGCCCCGCAGTTCAGGAACCTGGAAGAAGGCTTTGTCAACGTCGCCGTTTGCATCCAGGAATATTTCTACCCGACCATGCCCTTCGAGGCGGGTGATAGGGTCAATTTTAATATGCCTTTCCATTGGTATTCCTCTAATTAATCCAGAAAGCGCGTACGCAGGCCGCCGGCTAAGCTGAACATGTAAAACTTCCCGGTGGGGTCCTGCACGGAATCCATGATCCGGTTAATCTCGACTTCGTCTTCAGTTTCGATGATGGAGGCCAGGGCGGTTAGGAACCGGGCTCCCTGATCGCGGATGCCCTCCGTCGGTCCGAAACAGCCTTCACAGGGCATATGGGCGTTGATACAACGCTCGCCACAGCCACTGCGAGTCGCCGGTCCAAGACAGATGAGGCCTTCGGCCAGAAAACATTTCTCGGGCGGCAGGTCGGTAGTCGCCACCCGCCTGATGGTTTTCAGATTCAGTTTATCCGGTTTGGTATCGCGGCGCGGACAGGTATCGCAAAGTGCTTTAGCAGGCGCTAATATCGCCCCGCGGGGCGGCAGGTTACCGGTCAAAATGGCCTCAACCGCTTTCTGAATCAGGTCCGGCGGTGGCGCACAACCCGGGAGGTAGTAATCCACTGTGATCACCTGGTCGAGCGCCCGCACTTCGTTATGGATTGCAGGCAATTCCAGACGACAACCATCCTGTTCGGTCAGCTCTTGCGGCAGTATGCCAGCGGGATTGATTACCGAAGGCGTATCCTGATAAACGGTTTTGAGGAGGGCCTCGCGATTGGACAGGTTAGCCAAACCCGGGATACCACCCAAATGCGCACAGGCTCCGAAAGCTACCACCAGTTGCGCTTTCCGGCGAAGTAACTCGACCATTTCCTTCTGTTCAGAGGTGCGTATCGCTCCATTGATGAAAGCCACGGCGATTTCCTGATCTGCCAGTTGTTCGATGTCCTGACGTTTAAAATCCAGGGCGACTGGCCAGAGGACGATGTCCACCGCCTGCACGACTGGCAAGATTTTCTCCGCTAAGTCAACGACCGCTTCTTCACATCCACCACATGAAGCGCACCAATAAAAAGCAATTTTGGGTTTAGCCATGTAAAAATCCCCTTAACAATTGACCAGAGCTGCCATTTGTTGCGTTTTTTAGAGACCGGGAACTTCGAAAGTGTACTGTTCTTCCGGTTCGATGATATCCTTCAGTTTGCGGGCGGCGTCCAGGTGTTCCGGATCCAGCTCCAGCACCTTGCGGAAGTAGCTTTCGGCTTCGTGCAGATCTCCCTTGCCCAAATAAGATAAGCCCAAGTGATACCAGACGGTGACAATCTCGCGATCTTCTTTCAGAATTGCCTGCAAATATTCAATCGCCTTGTCGTAGTTGCCGACGGACTTGTAAGTGATGGAAAGCTGGTAGTAGCCGAGTGTACTATCCGGACTTTTTTCACTTAGCCTCTGGTAAGATTCGATGGATTTCTGCATCTGACCGTGATGGTAATAGCAGAGTCCCAACCAGTAATAGGCCATGTAGAGTTCCGGTTCAACTTCGTTGATATGGATGAAGACCCGGATGGCTTTCTCGAATTTGGTCGCCCGGTAATAGGCAATTCCCAGACGATAGAGAGCAATGGTATAGTCCGGTTTCTGCTGGATGACTTTCTCGAATTCCTCGATAGACTTGTGGATATCGCCGGATACGTAATAAAGTTCTCCCAACTTGACCCGCTCCACGATAAGGGCTGGATTAAGTTCCAGCACCTGGCGATAGAGTGTAATTGCCTTCAGAATTTTCCCCCGCATCTCAAATTCGATCGCCTGTTGTCTGACTGTCTCTAATGCATTCATTGCAGCCACCTTTCTGTAGGCTAAAGGTTCAGACTTGGATTCTCATTCTTTACGATATTGGGCGACACCTTGCTCGAAAATGTCATTGCCGTAGATATCATTGGCGACGAAGACCGGAAAATTCTCGACCACCAATTCGGTCAAGGCTTCAGCGCCGAGGTCTTCATAGGCGATTACTCGGGCGGATTTTACCGCCTGGGCGGCGACCACTGCGGTGCCACCGATCGAGGCAAAGTAGACAGCTTTATTCTTAATGATTGCATCAACTACCGCCCGATTGCGTTCCCCTTTTCCGATCATGCCTTTCAGTCCGGCATCCATCAGTAGTGGTGAGTATTTATCCATCCGGTAGGATGTTGTCGGGCCCGCCGAACCGATTGGTTTACCCGGACGAGCCGGAGAAGGGCCGACATAGTAAATTACCGCCCCGCGAATATCGAAAGGAAGAGGCTGGTTTTCCTGCAGAAGCGCCACCAGCCGTTTATGCGCGGCATCCCGGGCAGTATAGATGATTCCGTTTAGCATGACTTTATCGCCGACATGCAGGGGTTCGAGGTCAGCGGTTGTCAAAGGCGTAGTTAAATTGAAAGTTTTCGACATAGAGAACTCCCCCATCCTAATTAATGACCGCCGATTCGTGGCGGTGGCAATGACAATTCACGTTAACCGCAACCGGCATTGAAGCAATATGACACGGTTTATAGAGAATATTGACCGCCAGCGCGGTCGTCGTGCCCCCCAAACCCTGCGGCCCGATTCCTAACCGATTGATGCGTTCCAATAGTTCAGCCTCAACCTTGGCCCACTGAGGATCGGGATTCGGTTCGGTCAGCGGTCGTAAAAGGGCTTTTTTAGCCAACAGGGCACACTGTTCAAAACTACCGCCTATTCCTACTCCGACAACTACCGGCGGACAGGGATTACCGCCCGAACGTCGGATGCGATCCACGACAAAATCCTTGACGCCTTCCAAGCCGTCGGCGGCGCTCATCATCTTTACTTCGCTCATGTTTTCGGCGCCGCCTCCCTTGGGCGCCACCGTAATCTTTATCGCATCACCTGGCACGATGTCGGTATAAATCAGAGCCGGTGTATTGTCCTTGGTGTTTTTACGCTCGATGACCGGATCGGTCACCATGGATTTGCGCAAATAACCTTCGACGTAGCCCTGACGCACGCCTTCGTTAATAGCTGCATAAAAATCACCACCTACTAAATGCACGTCCTGGCCCAATTCGACAAATACGATAGCGACACCCGTATCCTGACATAGCGGCATCTGTTCCTGAGCCGCGAGACGATAATTTTCCATCATCAAATCGATGATTTCCCGACCGGTCGGTGACTCCTCCCGGTTGCGAAATTCCTGTACTTTGGCAACTACGTCATGGGCGGCGTAGTAATTCGCGTCGATACATAATTTTTTAACGACGGGAATCACCTGCTGGACATTGATTTCTTTCATAACCCATCCCTGCTTTTATTGAGTTGAATGTGAAAAAACGACTCGTAATCGGTTGATTTATTTTAGAACGGTAGCGACGGTCGCACCGATTTCAGCCGGATTAAGAGTCACAATAATCCCGGCTTTCTGTAGCGCGGTGATTTTTTCCTGCGCTGTACCCCGTCCCCCGGCAATGATCGCTCCCGCATGACCCATGCGCCGTCCTGGTGGCGCAGTATGACCCGCCACAAAAGCCACTACCGGTTTGCTATATCCCTGACTGACATGATCTGCCGCTTCTTCTTCCGCCGTACCGCCGATCTCGCCAATCAGTACTACGGCCTTAGTCTGTTCATCTTTTTCAAACAGCCGCAGTAGGTCGATAAAATTTGTGCCAACTATCGGATCCCCGCCGATACCAATACAGGTCGATTGTCCCAAATTAAGATTGGTAATCTGGTAAGCGGCTTCATAGGTCAGCGTCCCGCTGCGGGAAATGATTCCAACACAGCCCTCTTTAAATATGAATCCCGGCATGATCCCGAGTTTGGACTTCCCCGGTGAAATCAATCCCGGGCAATTCGGACCAATCAGGCGGGTGCCACTGTGTTCGAGCACACTGCTAACCTTAAGCATGTCGAACGTTGGAATACCCTCACTGATACAAACGACCAAATCCAGACCGGCATCGATAGCTTCCAGGATGGTATCGGCGGCCATCTGCGGCGGGACGAAAATAATCGAAGCTGTGGCTCCGGTGGCTTTTACTCCCTGGTTGACCGTATCGAAAACCGGCAATCCTTTCGGCGTTTGGGTGCCGCCCTTTCCGGGTGAAATGCCTCCAACCACCTGAGTGCCGTAAGTGAGCATCTGATCAGTATGAAAGGCGCCTTCCTTGCCGGTTATGCCCTGCACTAAGACGCGTGTATTTTTTTCGAGTAAGATACTCATTTGTTCCTCAGCAACCTTGGACTGCCTTGACCACTTTACGGGCGGCATCCGCAAAATCCGTTGCGACAGCAAAAGGCAATCCGGTCTGGGCCAGATACTGGCGGGCGATGATCGCGTTGGTGCCTTCCAGACGGATAACCAAGGGAACCTTCAGTTCGATCGTTTTCAGCGCTTCGACTATCCCGGTGGCGACCCGGTCACAGCGGACGATCCCCCCGAAGATATTCACCAGTACGGCTTTGACATGCGGATCGGCAAGTAAGATCCGGAAGCCGCTTGCAATGGTGCTGGCCGAAGCGACTCCGCCGACATCTAAAAAGTTTGCAGGCTCCCCGCCGAAATGTTTGATAATATCCATCGTTGCCATCGCTAAACCAGCGCCATTGACCATGCATCCGACATTACCGGTCAAGCGAATATAATTCAGGCCCTGCTTGGCGGCTTCGACTTCGTCCGGGTCTTCCTCACTGATATCGCGCAAATTCTGGTAATCGGCATGGCGATAAAGGGCATTGTCGTCGAAATTAAGCTTCGCATCCAGCGCAACCAAATTACCATCAGCGGTCAGAACCAGTGGATTGACTTCCACCAATGCGGCATCCGTACGACGAAATACATTGTATAGCGAGCCGAACAGTTTGAGGGCTTTTTTATAGGCTTCTCCGGTCAGTCCTAAAATGCTCGCCGCCTGCCGGAACTGGAAATTTTGCAGGCCAAATCCCGGCAGAGCATACATCTTGGCGATCGCTGCCGGGTGAGTGCGGGCAACGTTTTCAATCTCAACGCCCCCTTCCTGAGCAACCATCAATACCTGCCGCGCCCGAGAACGATCAATAGTGATTCCGACGTAGAATTCGCGGCTGATTTGCACGCTTTGCTCGATAAGCAAACGGGTAACTTTTTTGCCTGCCGCGCCGGTCTGCACCGTCACCAAAGGGCGGGTCAGCAATTCTTCGATATTCTGCCGCGCTTCATCCTGATTATGCACCAGACGGATACCGCCGCCTTTACCGCGTCCTCCCGCATGGATCTGGGCTTTGATCACACAGGGAAAACCGATATAGTCGCAGGCAGTTAGCGCTTCCTCAGCGCTGAAGGCTGGCATCCCCTTGGGAATCGCTACCCCGAAACGACTAAAAATTTCCTTTGCCTGGTATTCGTGGATCTTCATTGTGTGCCGCGTCCACCAGTCCTGATGCAGGATTTCGAAACTCGAAAATTCCTGTTCCTTTGCACGGTTTTCCCCATTTGCTTGATAGTATCTATCAGCATGCCTGACTGTTATTACTTAACAATTTCAACCATTCCAATAGTAACTAATATTTCTTAAAATTTCAAGGACAAAATCGGGAACGGTGCAACAATTACCATTTTATCTAGAAAGCCCTATCCTGCCAACTAAAATGACTATTTCAGAAAAAATCCTTATGGATTATGTTTAATCCCGCAAAGTGGTTTAATACTATTATGTAAAATAAATTTGTAGGGGCGAAAAATAGGAGATAATTACGAGCTATAAGCGAAAAATAAAGAACACGGCACCCATTATGCATAATCCTGCATAAAAATAGTCGGTCTTGAGAGGTTGTTTCATATAAATCACCGCAAAAGGAATAAAGACCGTCAGCGTCACTACTTCCTGCAATATTTTCAACTGCGCTAAAGACAATTGAGTGTAACCAATACGATTCGCGGGAACCTGAATCAGGTACTCAAACAGGGCGATGGCCCAGCTGACCAGCGCCGCAACATACCAGGTTTTATGGGACAGGTTGCGTAAATGTCCATACCAGGCAAAGGTCATGAACAGGTTGGATAGAATTAGCATAAATGCTGTCTGAAATACGACCGGCAAACCAGGTTTCATTAATCAGGATACTCTTTTAATCTTGATTGCAGTACTTAGACGTCCCGGTGATGGCGACAATTGCCCCGAAATAGATCCGGTGATAATCCTGTTTGGGATAATTGGACGCGATGTCCGGCGTGAGAAAATTACCGGGCTTGAAATCATCATAGTAAATTTTCTGACACTCAATGCGCAGACTCGCTTCCCGGTATATCGGAGCATTGATGCGGGTAGCCGCGATGGGTGTCAAACCGGCTTGCGCCAACTTGGCAACCTGCCGCCCGGAGACAGATCCTAGATAATTCAGAACGGAACGATATTTCCGCGTAAATGCACAAAGAGAAAACGACTCGAATGTCTCCATGAACTGGTAAGTGTACCGCCCCGGACGGACTACAACCTGCACGAATGGTTTCGACCACATTACCCCGACGCTTCCCCAGGCGACGGTCATGCAGTTATATTGTCCGGAATTAAAATCACCGCTCGTCAAAAGAAACCAGTCGTCCGCCCAGGCCGCGATGCTTTTTACTGTCAATCGTGCTGGTGAAATCTCCTTGATTAGCATAGAATCCTTTATTTTTCGTCCTGTGAGTCGTGAAAATCGGCTGATTGCAGAAAAAGTTTTATTCTGCCGCGGGGCAAATTCATACTCAATGAATCACCATAGGCAAAAAGTTTCAACTGCATCGGAGAGCTGGTCGTGCCAAATATGCGGAGCGGGGCCTCAGGGGATTCGCGTTTCTCACACCAGAGGGTGATCAAATTATCGCCGAATTTAAGGTTCCGAATGCCATGTTCATTCAGGAGCCAGAGTCGCCAGGTCAGACAATCGGAGGGAGCGTCGAAATCAAATCCCATGACATCCTCAATTAACATGGCTACCGGTCCAAACCCGGAGGTAGGAACATAATCGGGACGTCCGTAATGGTAGGTATCCCAGCGGGTTCCAGGCTCATCGCTTTCGGGTGCATACAGCTCCCAGAGATGTCCACCACTCGCTTGTGGTTGTTCGGCATCCAGCCGGCCCGTATCCGGTTGGAACTTAGTAAAGACTTTTTCCATGTTAATGATATGATTCCAGGCTACTTCAGCGGCGAATTCGTATTCACCATAATTCTTCAAGCCCTGCACCAGCATGAAATTTTCATTACCCCACACACCGCCCCGCCAGTAGGCGCCGGTTGGGCTAAATTCACCCTCCTTCGCCGCCAGGGAAGGAAAGCGGTGATGACGGTCGAATTCACCGGTGTCTTTCAGGTGATCAATCAGCAGGCGAGCGTCTTCGAGGTCGGGGACCTTGGCTAAAAGAGGCCAGAATCCTGCAGTGGTCTTGATTTTGATAAACCTGCCATCACGGGTCTTATCAAAGAACAAACCTTCATCTACATTCCACAGATTAGTCCGGATCTTTTCCGCGATCTGCTGATAAGCACTTTGGTATTTCAACGCTTCAGCAGGCTTATCGAGTACCACAGCGATCTGAGCTAACTGATATGCTGACAGAGCAATTTGGGATGACAAATCGATCCAACCACCCAGTTCATTATTCCCTCGTGGCGAATTGGGCATGTTGGCTCCCAGGGGCGTATTATAGTAAAGCTCGGCCGTTTCCCCTTTGCCTTGACAGAAGTTCTCTAACCATTGAAAATAACGCTCCCAAACCGGAAAAAACTCTTTTAGCCGACGCCGATCACCGGTCAGGCGATAATAACGCCATTCCGCCCAGGTGAATAGCGGCGGGTGGATCATCGGTTCAGTCACACTCGGGATCTTGAGTGGTTCGCCATTGAACAGATTATAGACCCGCGCAATATGTCCGTCCGCCCGTTGCCCACGGTAGAAGTTGTCGAGGGATGCCATGACCGGTAAACAATCATTTCCGTACATTCCAAAAAGAGCAGTATAAATCGTCGGCGCCTGCTGAATGTACAGGTCTGATTCGCAATTGATATAGCGCCGGACGAATCCATTGGCACGCGTATCGTTAACCGTATGCGCTGACAGAATTTCCCAGACTTTCCAGTACATGCTTTCGATGCCGGGGTATTCCGGCAGAATCGGCTGCGGCACCTGATTATGGAGCAGGGATTTACTGCACTGATTGAGTGTGAAAAGAAAAAGGATTAAAGCAATGGTACAGTTTTTTATCAACGCGGTTCGGGAGGTGTTTCCCGCAACATTTCTTCTTCCTGCCATAAATCTTTCAACTGCTCGCTTAAATATTCACGGTAAATGGTTTTAGCCTGGTCAGCGAGTCCAGCCCCGGCATAGGCTTTAGCAAGGATCAGACGATAACGTTTGATGTCGGGATTATTTTCGACTGCTTTTTCGAGAAACGGAATGGCATCCGCATATTTCTGCTGTTCAAACAATAATTTTCCGTGATAATAATACGGTTGCGGATGCCCGGGAAGGAGTTCCATTTGCCTGCGCGAATACTTGAGAGCCGTATTAAAATCACCACGCTTGCGGGCGATTTCCGCTGTCAGATAAAGCGCCTCAACCTGTTGACGATTGATCTGTAAAATCGCCTTACAGTAATATAGAGCCTTAGCGGGTTGATCGAGGTAATAGTGATATAGTTTAGCCAGCGTCAGCATGGTGGCGATGGAATAGTCGCGATTCAAGGCTCTCTGATAGTTTTCCGCGGCATTGGCATACCGCCCCTGCTTGGATTCCAAAAAGCCCCAGGCTAAATAGGTATGTACGGATTTCGGAGCGATTTGACTGAGCCGCTCACAGGCTCGGGCAGCATCCAAAAAATATCCGTTATTAGCCAGAATCAGGACCATCAATTTTAATTGGAACGGATCATTGGTACGCAGAATGGCCGTCTTGGCCGCGGTGACAGCTTCGGCATCGCGTCCCAAATCCCGCAACAATACAGCTTCGTAAATCTTTAAATTATTTTCCTTTGGGAAACGCCGTCCAAGCCGCCGGATCGTATCCAGTGCCTTGTCCTTAACGGCGAATCGCAGCGCTCCATCCAGCAATAACTGCAAGGCACTGTCACTGCGCGAGTAGGCATAATGTTTGACGATAATTTTTTCCAGCAGATCCCAATCCTGTGCAATATTCAGCGCAAAGTCAGCGTAAACCCTTAAAAAGGTCAGCAGTGAATCGTTGGTTTCGAAAGCGGTTTGATAATGCTTGCGAGCGGCATTCAGCTCACCTTTGTACTGAGCGACCGTCGCCCGTCCCCAACTGCCATAGAACTGATCGCCGGCTTTCACCGCCTGGAAGTAGGACTGATCCGCCAGTAGCAGTTTTTGCTTGCGGAAATCCCGTTCCGCGTGTTTGAAAGTGGAGCGATTGACCTTCAAGACATGTTTTTTCAGCGCCTTGTAACGCAGTCCTTCCGGAAGCGGCGCGGAGCTGGCCCAGAGGACGCCGCTCCCGATGGTCAGGCTCACCAGCAACGCTTGCATCCATTTTCTTTTCACGGCGGGAAATATGCTGATTTTGTACCGATTTTACAAGCAGAAAGATAGCAGGTGCCGACGCCTTATCGCGGATTGCCGATATAAGTCGGCAGCCTCTGGCGTGGTGACAAAAATCTTCCAATTATGCTGGATAGTCTTTAATATTATTTATGATTCAACATCAAAATGTCGAAATCAAGGCGCTTTGCCGGAATCCTGAGGAAGTGCGCGGTATCCTCCTGGCACTCCGGGCAGAATTTCGCGGGACTGACAAGCAGACCGATATTTATTTTAAGGTACCCCACGGTCGTTTAAAATTGCGGCGTGGGAGCATCGAAAACGCCCTGATTTTCTACGAACGCCCGGATGTTATTGAGGCCAAAATCGCCCGGGTCACGCTCTTCCAGCTTGCCAATCCCGATGACCTTCTGCCACTCCTGACCAGTGCCCTGGACATTCTCGTCACTGTCAGGAAGCGGCGCGAGATTTACTTCTTAAATAATGTCAAAATCCATCTTGATTGTATAAAGGACTTAGGCTGTTTCATCGAAATCGAGGTCATCGGGGAGGCCGCTGCGGAGATTCAATTCCAGACCTGCCGTAGGCTGATGAAAAAACTGAAAATAGACCAAGCTGATTTGGTGACCGGTTCCTACTCAGATATGCTTTTGAAAAAAGCGCCTCAGTAGTTAATTTTCTGTTGCATTTATTATCGAGAATCTTGAAATCCATGCAGAACACCAGATCAATCATCAGTAGGCAAGCGCTTCCTGCCCTTCTCCAGCGTTTTCCGCGGGTTGAAATCTCAGTCTTACCCACCCCATTTCGGCGTCTGAACCGCCTCTCGGAATTGCTGGGCTATAACCTGTTTATCAAACGCGACGACCTGACCGGTTTTGCTTTCGGCGGCAACAAAACCCGTAAACTGGATTTTCTGATTGCCGAAGCTCTGGCGACCGGTTGCGATACGATCATCGGAATGGGCGCCAATCAGTCCAATTTTTGCCGGATCCTTGCCAACGCCGGTGTCAAATTCGGCTTGGAGATACACCTGGTTCTCCGCGGGTCGCAACCGCAGGTACCAACTGGAAACCTGTTGATTGACCATCTGCTCGGTGTACATATTCACCATATCGCCACTAATGATAATAACCTTTTTCAGTCAGCCGCTATGCAAATCCGACAGGATTTGGAAAAACAGGGCCGTCGGGTCTTTTTCTTGCCTCCGGGTGGTTCGGTACCGATTGGCGCGCTTGGTTACGTGGCCGGTTTCAGAGAACTGGTAGCTGATTTAAAACACAGTAAAATCCGCGCCGATTATATCATCCACGCTTCCTCGTCGGCGGGAACGCAGGCCGGCCTGGTCGTCGGACAAGCCTTGACAGGCTGGCCCGGAAAAATCATCGGGATGAGCGTTGACGTCCCTCGGAATGAATTAAGGCAAAATGTGTTGCAGCTGGCCGAGCAAACCGCCGGTCTGTTGAATCTCCAAATTTCACCGGAGCTTGTTGCGGTTGATGATCAATATATCGGTGATGGTTATGGTATCCCGACCGAGGGTTGTCGTGAAGCCGTGAATTTGTTTGCCCGGTACGAAGGCATCTACCTGGACTATGTTTACACCGGCAAAGCCGCGGCGGGTCTGATTGATTATTGTCGTCACCAACAATTTCCCGCCGATGCCAAGATTGTCTTCCTCCATACCGGAGGTAATGTGGAACTATTTGCCTGAAATGCCGATAAAAGTCGTTAAAAAACAGTATGGGTAATCCTTTTTTTCATTCCGCGCTTTATCAATGGGTGGTCATTCCGCTTTTAATTTTTCTCGCCCGCATCACGGATGTATCCATCGGTACGGTACGGATTATTTTAGTCGCCAAAGGCAATAAACTGGTCGCCTCTGTTCTCGGATTTTTCGAAGTTTCAATCTGGCTCTTAGCCATCTCGCAGGTTATGCGTATGGGTTTGTCCAATGTGGCGGCTTTCATTGCTTACGGGCTGGGCTTCGCTTCCGGCAACTTTATCGGGATTACCCTCGAGGAGAAATTGGCCTTAGGTTTGCAGGCGGTGCGGTTGATTTCCAGCGAAACCGTAGACATCCTGACCATGACCCTCCGCGACGCCGGATTCGGGGCTACCGTTATTAAAGCCAGCGGTGCCAAGGGCGAGGTGCATATCACCTACGTCATCGTTCAGCGTAAAAAAGTCAACGAAGTCATTAATCTCGCTCGTACTATTGATCCGCAGATTTTCATTTCCATCCAGGATATCCGGGCGGTCAACGCCGGTTTTTTCCCAGAACGGAACACAAGCTATAAATGGCGACGCTGGATGAAGAAAAAATAACAATACGCTGCAGCCCTGCCGGCACTTTGGAGCTCTAAACATGCAGAATAACAAACGCACACTTTTACTGGCTTATCTTGGAGGACTGGGACTGCTTGTCATCGACGGCTTCACCAAGTGGGTCGCCAACCGGTACCTGCCGTTTCAGGACAGCGTCCCGACCGGTTTGCCTTTCTTGTCGCTGTATCGTACCTATAACACCGGCTATCACTTTCTTTTCGGCAATATCGCCAACCAGCAGGTCTGGGCGATTTCCGGGATCATTCTGGTGGTCTTTTTAGTCATCTCGCTGTCACGCAGTGTACTGAAAGAAACCGATTCAGACTTTAACAATATGGTAACCACGATCATTATCGCCCTGATGGTCGGATCATCCGGAAATGTCATTGAGGTCCTGGCCACCCACAAGGCGACCGATTTTTTTGTCTTTCACCCCTTTCCCTGGCCCAGCAATATCTGCGACCAGTACATCAACGCGATTATTTATGTTATGTTACCCATTACGATTATCAAAGCCGTGATCGACTGGTCGAAGAAAAGGAAAAAGGCCATAAACGATCCTGCGCAGCTTTAATTGGTTCGCCAACTCCCGAGATAAAGTCCTAATTGATTCCGACTGCCTGCACTCTCGGTGAAGAATAACCAAAGGCGTAGAAGCAGGTTTGTTTTGGCGATATAACTACTACAGAAAAATTGCCGCGATTTGCTCAGCCAGTCCCAGGACGTCCGGTTCGCGCCGGTTAGTCAAGATGATCACAGTGAGCTTGGCTTCGGGTAGGCGCATAAGGGTGTTGCGAAAGCCACACGTGGAACCGGTATGATAGAGGCGGCATCGGCCCTGAAACTTATCGCAGTACCAGCCAAAACCATAGTTTTCCAGTCCCGGGGTAAAGGCAGTGCGGAGCGTGCGCCGGGATACTAATTTCCGATTATAAAGCATCTGATCCCAATGATACAGGTCGGCAACGGAGGAGTAAATGCCACCGTCGCCAAGCACCGCACTGGTCAGACTTTGATCACTAAAGGTTATCGAATCCCCATTTAAATGATACCCCCAGGCTCTTTCTGGAACCTCCGAAATGCCTTTTTCATAGGCGACTGTATTGGACATTCGGAGTGGGGAAAATATTTCATCCCGGAGAAAAGTCGCAAAAGACTTCCCGGATAAGCGCTCCACCACCTGTGCCAGAACCGCGTATCCGGAATTGGAATAGCGAAAGGCACTGCCCGGAGGGAAATAGGTACTGTCGAGCGCTTGCATCATGCTCAGGACATCACGATCGAGTACCTGTCGGGTGGTGGTATCCGGTATGAGGTCTTCATAGTCAATCAGTCCGGAAGTATGCTGAAGCAGGTGCCGTATCGTGATCTTTTTCCCATAGGCGGGAAAATCGGGGAAAATTTCAGTGAGAGTCGTCGAGTAATCCAGTTTTCCGCGCTCTATAAGAATCATGATACTCATGGCCGTGAACTGCTTGGTAATCGAAGCCAATCGGAAATTAGTCTGTGCCGTCACCGGACGCCCGCCAGTTACATCCGCCATTCCATAGGTTTTTAAAAAGGCAATCTGGTTTTTATGGATAACCATGACTGCCGCGCCGGGGACATTGCCCTGGTATGGCCTTAGCAAGGCATCAACCCGGGCTTCGGGATTGGGCAGTGGCTGACCGTGACTGAGATTAACCGTCAGCATAAAGAAAAGTATAGACCATCCGCCGCTTCGCTCCATCAATTGCCATCCGCAATCGTATCGCCCAACATCAGTTTATGGATAATCGCTTTTTGGACATGCAGACGATTTTCGGCTTCATCGAACACAATCGAATGGTCGCTTTCAATGACCTCATCGGTGATTTCGTCACCGCGGTGCGCCGGCAAACAATGCATTACATAGACTCCCGGTTTGGCGGCTTTAACCAGTCCCTTATTGACCTGAAAACCGGCGAAGGCACAGCGACGTTTTTCCTGTTCGGCTTCCTGCCCCATGCTCGCCCAGACATCGGTATAAATGACATCAGCGTTCCATACGGCTACGAGAGGATCGTGTTCGACCTCCACTTTGCTCAGCCCGGTCTGCTGGGCCTGGCGCAGAAGTTGTTGATCGGGTTCATAGCCCTGCGGACAGGCGATGACGAAATGGAACGGCAGACGAAGCGCGAGTTCGATCCAGGAGTTGGCGACGTTGTTGCCGTCGCCGATGAAAGCCACTTTGAGATCATCGAGATGCCCGCGGTGTTCCAGTACGGTAAAAATATCGGCCATGATCTGGCAAGGGTGATTGAAATCGGTCAGCCCGTTGATGACCGGCACGGCGGCGAATTCCGCCAGTTCGAGCATTTGCTGGTGCTCAAACAGGCGCGCCATGATGATGTCATCATAACGCGTAATCACACGGGCAATGTCTTTGACGGCTTCGCGTTTTCCCAGACCTATATCGCTCGGGCCGAGGTAGATTGCATGTCCCCCTAATTGGGTCATGCCGGTCTCGAAGGAAATACGGGTGCGGGCCGAGGGTTTGGCAAAAATCATCGCCATCGTCTTCCCTTGAAGCGGAGCATATTTTCGTCCTTCGCGGGTGAACTTTTTCAATTGGCGAGTGAGCTCGAAAAGATTGCGGATTTCCGCTCCGCTAAAATCGGTGACATGTAAAAAATCACGCTTCATTTTTCCTCCGGTGAGAGACTGATTAAGTAAATTGGCACGATGATGACCGCTTACAAAATATAACGACTCAGATCGCGATCCTTGACGATATCACGCAATTTTTGGGTGACGTAGTCGCGGGTGATATGGACTGCCTGAATTTTACGATCAGGTACCTGATAGAGAATATCTTCCAGCACGGTTGTCAGAATCGTATGCAAACGACGGGCGCCGATGTTCTCCATTTTCTCATTGACTTCGACTGCAATGGCGGCAATTTCCTCGACCGCCTCATCGTCAAAAGTCAGCTCGACTTTTTCCGTTTTCAACAGGGCGATGTATTGTTTGAGCAGCGCCGAGCGCGGATGCCTCAAAATTTTAACGAACTCTTCCTTGCCCAAACCCTCCAGTTCCACCCGGATCGGGAAACGACCCTGCAATTCGGGAATCAGGTCGGATGGCTTGGTTGCATGAAAGGCTCCGGCGGCAATGAACAGGATGTGGTCGCTGTGTACTACTCCGTATTTGGTCTGGACGCTGGTACCCTCAACGATCGGCAGAATATCGCGCTGGACACCTTCCCTTGAAACGTCAGGGCCATGTCCAATGGTATCGGCAGTCGAGGCGATCTTGTCAATTTCATCAATAAATACGATACCGGATTCTTCAACTCTTTGAATGGCTTCCCGAACCACATTGTCCATATCAATCAGTTTCTGAACTTCTTCCTGAGTGAATATGCGCCGGGCTTCAGTCACCGTCGTTTTCTGGATTTTCTTCTTCTGGGGAAAAGCACTGCCTAACATCTCGGAGAGATTCATTTCCATTTCTTCAATGCCCGCCGGACCGAAAATCTGCATCATCGGCAGAGCGCCCTGTCGGATGGTCACCTCAATCAGTCGCTCTTCGAGCTCGCCGTTCAGTAACATCTGGCGCAGTTTTTCCCGCGTGCGGGTAAACTTTTCGGCAGTGTTTTCACTTTCCGGCTCTGCGCCTGATTCCCGGGCTGGTAAAAGAATATCAAGAATACGCTCATTGGCCAGTCGTTCGGCTTGCGCATTGACGCCCTCGATCCGTTCCGCTTTGACCAGGTTGACGGCTAAATTTGTCAGGTCGCGGACAATGCTCTCGACATCTCGCCCAACATAGCCCACTTCGGTGAATTTGGAGGCCTCGACTTTGATAAACGGCGCATTGGCGAGATTGGCGAGCCGCCGGGCGATTTCGGTCTTACCCACACCGGTCGGCCCGATCAGGATGATATTATTGGGCATGATGTCAGCCCGAATACTGCCCTTAACGCGCTGCCGCCGCCAACGATTACGGAGGGCGATCGCGACGGCTTTCTTGGCCTTGTCCTGACCGATAATATATTCGTCCAGGCTTTTGACAATTTCGCGCGGGGTGAGCTGTTTACTCGTCATAGCTCGATCACGGTAAAATTTTCATTGGTATAGATGCAGATACCTGCGGCGATCTTCAGGGCTTCCGTAACAATCTGGGGAGCTGTTAAGCTACTATGCCGTAAAAGGGCGCGCGCCGCGGCCGCGGCATATGCACCTCCCGAACCGATGGCAACCACGTCGTCATCCGGCTCGATTACGTCACCCGTTCCGGAAATTATCAATAAAGTGTCCTGACTCATCACTGTCAATAAGGCTTCCAGACGGCGCAGATACTTGTCCGTGCGCCAGAGTTTAGCCAGTTCGACCGCCGCCCGGTTGATGTTGCCCTTATATTTATCCAGTTCAATTTCAAATTTATCGAACAAGGCCATGGCATCGGCCGAGGCACCGGCAAAACCGACGATCACCTTGTCGTTGTATAGCTTGCGCACCTTGCGAGTCTTATGTTTCATGATCGTCTCACCGATGGTCACCTGACCATCACTGCCCATCGCGATTTTCCCATCTCGCCGGACACCGATGACAGTCGTGGAACGCAAGGCTTGAGTATTGGTTGGGTGTTCCATTTTCCCTCTGATCCTATTTAATTTCCTGCACATAATTGACCCGCCCCAGATCGAAATCAACTACCTCGATACCCAACTTCAGCGAATCCAATCCGAGGCGAATATTTTTCAGCACCGCGCTGAGCATTTGCGCTCGGCCTGCTCGCGATGGCAGATTGCGTGTGGCTGGAACTTTCAGGACCTGGCGAATAGCGGTAGGAGGCAATGGCCGCTCCGTGGTGCGGATAATCTCGGAGAGCGTATGCCGGGCTATTTCATTCGCCAAAGCACCTTCAAGCAGATCGTTCAAGCGTGCCTTACCCGTCGCAGTATCTCCGACGCTCAGGTAAAAACTGACCGGATCAGCAATCCGCCAGCAGGCAAAAGCAGACACACTGATATATTTGTTATCGCGGGTCGGCATCAGTATATCCGCACAACGCCAGTCCAGCATCCGTTTTTCGAATCGCTGCAGGTGAGTGAAAAATGGAAACCTGAAGTAGATACCGGCGCTGTCTATTACGGAAAGCTGGTTGGCCATATTCCGCACAATAACCACCTGTTCATCATCTCCGACAACAAAGCAGGAATTCCAAGCTACCAACAGAATTAGTAAGACTAAAATAACAGTTCCCAGGATCTTGAATTTCATGATCGAGTCCCCTTTAAATTGGTCATGCTGTCACCTGTTTCACACCGTTGTATCAGGTTGGGCATGCGTGGAATCCGGTGGCATCGACACGGGAATTTTGACCGGGATAGTCGCATTGTCTTCCTGGACAACGGGCCGCACGGCTCTGATCTGGATGAGTCGAACACCAAATCCCAAATCATAGAGTGCGCATTTGGTTTGCAGATCTGCTAAAGCATGCTGGGTGATCTTTTGCCGCTCGGTCTGAAATACTTCACTCAGGGCATAATCGCCTACCGCAGTTCGCATCGCGGATTCGGCAAGAAGCCGGAAAACGGTCTGATTGCGCGGCGAACTGCGCAGATAGGCAACCGGATCAGTGATTTGGTAATGCACAACCCATTCGATTTCGACCAGACACAGATCTCCCGTCAACATTCGGGCTTCTGCCGGAAAAACCACCGTTTGGTGTAACCCTGAACTGTCCACGGGATTTGTGCGGAATCCGAATTCAGCGCTGTAATTATAGGCGGTCTTCACTCTGGTCAACTTATCGATCCCGAGGGGCAGGCGCCAGTGCCAGCCAGCCTGCTCGATTTTATGCAACCTACCGGCGCGCAGGATAATGCCCTGTTCCCCGTTCTCCAATGTATAAAAAGCCATCCAACCGACCACAACCAATATCAGAATTAGAGCCCCCAATATGACCAACCAGAAACTGAGCGCGGAAACCTCTATCTCCTGTTCTCCGATTTTAATTTTTCGATAACTCATGGATCCTCCGGTGGTGGGATAAAATTAAAGCGCTCGCCGCAGTCGGGCTACCGGAAGTTTAAGCTGTTCACGGTACTTGGCGACCGTCCTGCGGGCAACAATAAACCCTTCTTTTTTTAACAACCTTGAGAGATAATCATCGCTGTGGGGTTGGCGGCGGTCTTCTGTTTCGATCAATTCCTTCAGACGCGCTTTGATTATCCGGGTCGAGATTTCCTCGCCGTCTTCATCAATCATGCCTTCATTGAAGAAATACTTCAGCTCGTAGATGCCGGAACGGAGTTGGACGTATTTACCGTTGGTGACCCGGCTGATGGTGGAGATGTCCATTCCGACATCTTCGGCAATATCTTTTAAAATCATCGGCTTCAGCGGCACATTTTGGTCATCGAACCACTCGCGCTGGCGGGCGATGATTGCCTTCATCACCCGAATCATGGTAATCCGACGCTGGTGAATTGCCTGAATGAACCATTTCGCCATATCAATTTTTTTCTTCAGGTAATTGCGGGCTTCGACACCGATTTTATTGCCATTGGAGATCATTTGAATATAACCGGCATTCAGGCGCAGTTCCGGCAGGCGCGTATCATTTACTTCGACGATGAACTCCCTGCCGACTTTTTCGACGATCAGATCGGGGACTATGTAGTTGGCGTCGCCGATGGTAAGCGACGTACCGGGTTTGGGATTGAGTTTGCGAATGGTTTCTTCGGCCTTTCGCATGCGGTTGATATCCCAGTTCAGCTCCCGCATGATATTCTCAAAGCGTCGATTGGCAAAATCGGTAAAATACTGCTGAACGATCGTGATGGCATCGCCATTGTTGGGTTGTTGCTTCAACTGGATCAGGAGACATTCCTGGAGATCACGTGCCGCCACGCCGGGAGGGTCGAAAGTCTGAATCTGGTGCAGGATGGCGAGAGCCCGCTTTTCGGATACATTCAAGCCCAGGGCAATATTTTCAATCGGAATGGTCAGATAACCCCGCTCATCCAGGTTCCAGATAATTTCCGCGGCGATACGCTCATCAATTTCGTCCAAGTTTAGCAGTTTGACCTGCTCGAATAAATGTTCGCTTAATCCGCGCGGGGCAGGTTGCAGGAAGCGCGACTGTTTGTTATCCCGGTCAATTTCCTGTTTAGGTTCGTAGTCATCGTTTTGTGGAAGGATATCCTCCCAGTCAATGTCATCCTCACCGGAGTTATCTTCTTCTTCATTGACGCTTTCGTTCTCGGGCGAGTCGTCAGAACCGTCAGGGGCATATTCTTCCAGGACCGGATTCTGTTCGAGTTCCTGGATGACGCGGGCTTCCAGGGCCAAGGTCGTCAATTGCAGGATGGTAGATTGGAGTATCTGCTGGGGGGTCAGGCGCAGTTCCTGCGCTAATTTTTGAACCTGAGCCTGATTGATCTGCATCAGCGCACCAGCTTAAAAGAATCACCCAGGTACAGACGCCGCGCATCTTCGTCATTCGCCAAGAATTCGGAGTCGCCGGATTTCAGAATGCGCCCTTCGAATATTAGATAAGACCGGTCGGTGATGGACAGCGTTTCATGCACGTTATGATCGGTAATCAGGACGCCGATATCACGGGCTTTCAAACTGACCACGATTTTTTGAATGTCTTCCACGGCGATCGGATCAACCCCGACAAAAGGTTCATCGAGCAGGATAAAATCAGGATTGGTGATCAGGGCGCGGGTAATCTCCGTGCGTCGTCGCTCTCCTCCGGAGAGGGTGTCGGCCCGATTCTTGCGTACTTTGCGAATACCGAGTTCATCCAGAAGTCGCTCGAGGCGTTCCATCTGCTCTTTCCGACTGATGCCGAGGGTCTGTAGTACCAACAGTAAATTTTGCTCTACCGTCAGTTTCCGAAATACCGACGGTTCCTGGGAAAGATAACCAATTCCCAGCTGGGCGCGTTTGTACATTGGGAGCCGGGTAATTTCCTGCGAATTGATAAAAACCTGCCCGGAGGTTGGCCGGATCATACCGGTAAACATGTGAAAAGTCGTGGTCTTGCCCGCTCCGTTCGGCCCCAGGAGCCCCACTACCTCACCTTTCGCGACCTCGATCGAAACGCCGTTGACCACCTTTCTGCGCCCAAAAACCTTACTGAGGGCGGAGCCGACGAGTTTTTTAGTGCCAGGGGGTGGTGTTTCTGCCATGGTGGCTCCTAATACCTCAGTGGCCGGTCGGTAACCCCCGCCGGTTTGTAGATTACCCAGTTCTTTAAATCGGAATCGGATTCGAAACCATAACCGGTCAGCGTGTCACCCCGGCTGATAAAGGTCACGAAAACTTCAGACAGGATACGCTCGCGCCGATGCTCCCAGCGTAATTCCTCGGTCAGCAAGGTCAAGCCGCTGTCGGAGACCACTATGACGTTCTTGCGGGCGGTCAGGTCATTGGTGCCTTCGTCGACAACCGCTTCCTGCGCTGTCAGGCGCGACCGATGTCCTTCTTCAATATCGAAAAAATCAACTACAACATCGCGATCCATCGTGACATAGTTGCGGTCATTGTATTTCGTCAGATGTGCGGAATGGACTACCGCACGTTTTTTACCTTCTTTGGTCAAGGTAATAGCTGAATTCCATATTTCCTGATCAGGATATCGACGATCAGCAGTCTCGTTCGTCTCCGAAACGTCACTGCAGGCGATCAATGCTAGCGTAATGATTAAGATTAATAATAAACGGCTCAAGACATTATCCCGTAACGTAAAATATCGTGAATGTGAATGATCCCGACTGGTCGCCCTTCCTTTTTTTCCGGATAGACGAAAAGATTGGTAATGGAATGTTCCTCCATCAAATGCAGAGCGTCAATGGCTAAACAAGAGGCGGCGATCCATTTGGGGCGGCGCGACATGATATTACGTAGTTTGGAACGCATAAAATTTTGACTGCGCTCCAGCCCGCGGCGCAAATCACCATCGGTTATCACTCCCAGTAAATTATCCTTATCATCGAGCACTCCCACGATGCCCAGTCCCTTCTTAGTCATCACCAACAGCGCCGCTGACATACTTTCCGAGGCTTTGATAAATGGTATCGCCGGACCGACATGCATCAGGTCAGCCACCGTGGTCAGCAGTCTGCGCCCCAATGAACCACTAGGATGCAATTCCGCGAACGCCTCGGCTTTGAAGTGCCGTTTTTCCAATAAGGCGACAGCCAGCGCATCGCCCATCGCCAGGGTCACGATGGCGCTGGTTGTAGGCACAATCTGCAAAGGGTCGGCTTCGCGTTCGACGGCAGTGTTGATGACAACATCGCATTTGCGGGCTAAAGTCGAGTTCGTGCGCCCCAAGAGACCGATGACCGGGACGCGCAGTTTTTTCGCCCCCGGAATCAGATGAATGACCTCGTCAGTTTCACCACTATTGGAAATCACCAACAAGGCATCCTGGCGGGTCATTACACCCAAGTCGCCATGCCCGGCTTCGTAGGCATGCAGGAAAAAACTGGGGGTGCCCACCGAAGCCAAGGTAGCGGCAATTTTACGCCCGATCAGTCCAGATTTACCGACCCCCGTAACTATGACTTTACCGCGGATTTTGAATAAGGTTTCGACGGCGGTTTGAAAGGTCGCGTCCAGTCGCTCCTGCAGATCGGCGATCGCAGCCGCTTCGACCTTCAGCAACAGACGCGCATTTTCGATATAATTATTCGACATTATGCTTTAATCCTTGTAAGTCTCTTTGGTGAGGATTGACACGGCTGACTGATATTTATCCTGGGCGCGCAGGACTAATTCGATCACTTCCCGGATGGCGCCCTGTCCGCCGACTCGCAGAGTAGTATAGACCGCGTACTTTTTAACTTCCGGCAGTGCATTGGCCACCGCCACCGGAACCCCGACCCGTTTCAATACCGGAATATCAATAATATCATCGCCGATGTAAAGCACTTCTTCATCCGCCACCTGGAATCGTTCTTTAATCTGCTCATAAGGCTCCAGTTTTGCCAAATTACCCTGAAACAGATTTTGCCCCAGCCCCAATTCCCGCATGCGAAATTCCGTAACGGAGGAGTTCCGCCCAGAAATAACCGCCAGCGGAAAATCGATGGCCCGGAGCAAAGCGATACCCGCCCCATCCAGAACATGAAAGCATTTGAATTCACTGCCATCGCCACCAATATACAGTGAACCATCCGTAAAGACACCATCCATGTCAGCGACGATAATCTTGATTTTTTGCAGGCGTTCCCGGAGTGTCATTAATCCTCTTTTTTTTGCCTTATTACAGCCGAAATAGCCAAAAGCTCACCGAGCAGGTCACGCAGGTCAGCCAACGGGTATTGTGTCGCGCGGTCACTCAGGGCGTTCTGAACATCATCATGCACTTCCATGAAAACACCATCGCAACCTGCGGCCACCATGGCGCGGGCCGTATGGGGAATAAAATCGCGCGCCCCGCCCGTGACTGTTCCACCCGGAATCTGGGCGCTGTGGGTGGCATCGAAAATCACCGGATAGCCGGTGGCCTGCATGATGGGAATTGCCCGAACATCACTGATCAGACCGCCGTATCCGAAACTGGTGCCGCGGTCAGTCAGCAGTATCTGGTGGTTGTCAGCGGATTCGATCTTGGCTACGATATGTCGTATATCGCCGGGAGCCAGGAATTGCCCTTTTTTAATATTCACCACCCGCTTGGTGCGGGCGGCGGCTATGACCAAATCGGTCTGGCGGCACATGAATGCCGGAATCTGCAGAACATCCGCGACTTCGGCAACGATTGCCGCCTGAGCCGGTTCGTGTATATCGGTTAGGATCGGCAGATCAAATTGTTTTTTCACTGCGGCTAACATTTTGAGACCGGCATCGATCCCCGGTCCGCGGTAGCTGTCAATACTGGTGCGGTTGGCTTTGTCGAAAGAAGACTTGAAGATCAGTGGACAATCGAGGTCGTCAGTCAGGCGTTTGAGTTGTTCGGCGATTTTCAGGAGGTGGGATTGGTTCTCGATCACGCAGGGGCCAAGGATGAATACTAACGGCTGACCAGCCCCGATAGGGATATCTTTGACCTTGACTATCTCAGGCATTCTTCGCCCTCGAGCGATTGTATTTAAGCGCCGCACCAACGAAAGCGCGGAAAAGTGGGTGGGCTTTATTAATTCGGGACTTGAGTTCCGGATGAAATTGACAGGCAACGAACCAGGGATGCCGCGGGAGTTCAATCATTTCCACCAAATTCAGATCGCGATTGATCGCCCCGACTTTCAAACCCGCCTGGGTGAGTTGCTCCAGAAACAGATTATTTACTTCATAACGATGCCGGTGGCGTTCAGTGATCTCCCGTTGACCATAGATTTTGTACGCCAGCGAATCGGTGGCGATTTCGGCCTGATAAGCGCCTAAACGCATCGTACCGCCTTTGTTCACCACCCGCTTTTGCTCTTCCATCAGGGCGATGACCGGGTAGCTGGTATGTTCGTTGAACTCGGTGCTGTGCGCTTCTTGCCACCCGCAGACGTTGCGGGCATATTCGATGACGGCGCATTGCAAGCCGAGACAAATTCCAAAAAAGGGAATCCCTTTTTCGCGCGCTAATTGGATGGCCAAAATTTTCCCCTTTATGCCGCGCTCTCCGAAGCCACCCGGAATCAGCAAGCCGTCAAATTCAGCAATCTTATTTAGTGCGGTTTCGTTTTTTCCGAGCTGTTCGGCTTCCACCCACTCGAGAATAACCCGGGCATTGTTCTGGACTCCGGCATGCACAAATGATTCAATGATAGACTTGTAGGCGTCCCGCAACTGGGTGTATTTCCCGCACACGGCGATTTTGACCTGTTCCTGGGGATGCTTCACAATCCCCACAAATCTTTCCAGTTGCGTCAAATCGGCTTTCTTGCGCGGCAGTTCGAGTAAATCCGTGATCAGATTACCCAGTCCCTGCTGATCGAAAATAAGCGGAATTTCATAAATTGTTTCGGCATCGAGCGCCTCCACGACCGCTTCGGGGTGCACATTACAGAACAGGGCGATCTTCCGCCGGTTGTTCTCGTCCAAGTGCAATTTGGAACGGCAAAGCAACACATCCGGCTGAATGCCAATCTCCCGCAGGCGCATGACGCTGTGCTGAGTCGGTTTGGTTTTAATTTCACCGCTTGATTCGATATATGGCACCAGAGTCAGATGGACGTTGATGCAATTGCCACGTCCGGCATCAAAGCGGAACTGCCGAATAGCTTCTAAAAAGGGTAGACTTTCAATATCGCCGACGGTACCACCGATTTCGCTGATCACGATGTCATAATCGCCTTCACTGTTCGGTAAACTGATCCTGCGTTTGATCTCATCGGTAATGTGGGGAATGACCTGAACCGTCGCTCCAAGGTAATCACCGCGTCGTTCGCGCGTAATGACTTCATTATAGACCTGACCGGTGGTAGTACTATTAACGTGCGACATGTTCTCGTCGATGAAACGCTCGTAATGCCCCAAGTCAAGATCGGTTTCCGAACCATCTTCCAGTACAAATACCTCGCCATGCTGGTAGGGACTCATTGTCCCCGGATCGACGTTGATATAAGGATCAAATTTCTGGATGGTAACCCGGTAGCCGCGTGACTTCAGCAAATAGCCGATAGACGCACTGGCGATACCTTTACCTAACCCGGATATCACGCCACCGGTAACAAATATATATTTAGTTGCGCGTTCGGTCTTCATAAGTTGATAATATTTGCTCCGCTTTCTGTAAATCGGCTTCCGTATCAATGCCCAATGACGGTGTTGCTGACCTGACGACCTTAATCGGAATCCCGTTTTCTATCAGGCGCAGTTGTTCCAGTTTCTCGAGTTGCTCCAGCCGGGAGGCGGGCAGTTGGATGAAATTCAGCAGGAAACCGCGCCGATAGACGTACAGCCCGATATGGATCAGGGCTGGATGATCCTGCATGTTGAGTGGTTCTGCATCGCGAATATAGGGCAGATTTTGCCGGCTGAAATAGATGGCCTCGTCCCGACGGTTAACCAACACCTTGACGACATTCGGATCGTGCAGGGCGGCTTCCGTGACCGGTTGACAGGCGACTGTGCTCACTGCATATTCATCAGTCTCTGTCAAGGCCTGCACAGCCTGCTCGACTGCGGTCGGTTCTAAAAACGGCTCATCGCCCTGAATATTTACGATAATGTCAGCATTTATTTGGCGGGCAGTAAAAGCACAGCGATCGGTGCCGGAAGGCAAATCCGAGGGTGTCAGTATCGCGGCACCTCCGAAATTGATCACGCAATCGTAGATCCGCTGATCGTCAGTCGCTACGATTAATTGCGATAGGTTCCGCACCTGGCGTGCGTTTTCATACACCCATTGAATGAGCGGACGCTGACGCAAAAGACGCAAAGGTTTGCCCGGTAAACGCGTCGAAGCCCAGCGAGCCGGAATTATACCCGCAATATTCACGAATCGCCGTCCTTGATGACTTTGGGCACTACGAAGTAGTTTTGACGGTGAGCAGGTGCGTTCTGAAAGACCGCCGCGCGTTCCAGAGACTGTGCGGCTTTATCTTCCCGGAAGACGTTGGATATTTCATGAACATGCGAGAGCGGTTCGATTTGACTGGTATCTACGCTCTGCAATTGCTCAATGTACTCGATGATTTTTTCCATCTGCGGGGCATAGATGCGGGCTTCGGCAGGTGTGAGCGTGATCTTGGCTAAATCAGCAATTTTCAAAACAGTATTTTCATCAACCCGCATAATTTTTAATAACCCAAAATTAACGACGGGCAATTTAAAGATTTTGCCTGCTGAAAGCAAGACGGGTCTTTTTCTGGCGCAGTTTTTGTTACGGCCAGCCCAGCCAATCGTCTTACATCTTTTCGGGAGCCGTGATGCCCAAAATCTGCAAACCGTTCCGCAATCCGATCTGGACCGCTTTAATTAATGCCAGGCGGGCCTGCGACAGGGCACGATCGGAGGTTATTACCCGATGCTCAGTATAAAATTTGTGGAAAGTAGCCGCTAATCTCTGCAGGTAATTAGTCAGGTGTTGCGGTTCGCAGGTATTGACGCAGATGTGCATGACTTCCTGAAACTCACTCAGGGTGTTTAGAAGCGCTAACGTGATCGGTTCGGAGAGGAGCGCCAGGTCACAATCCGCAGTTGGTGTAAAACCTTTGAGGAGAGCGTTCCGCAAAACGCTGGAGATGCGGGCGTGCGCGTACTGCAGATAGAAGACGGGATTTTCTTCCCCCTCGGTTTTGGCCAGGGTCAAATCGAAATTCAGGTGACTTTTCATGCCCCGCATCAGGAAAAAGTAGCGCACTACATCCTTGCCAACTTCATCAATCAGTTCATCCACCGTGACGTAATTCGCTTTACGGGTGGACATCTTGATTTTTTCCGAACCGTGCGTCAGGGTCACGAACTGATGAAGCAGTACCCTAATGCGACTGATGTCGTAACCCAGGGCTTTCAGACCAGCTAATACATCCGGATAGGTGGCATGATGGTCTGCCCCGAAAATGTCAATGATCAGGTCGTAACCACGGGCGAATTTGGTTGTATGATAGGCAATATCCGGCAGACGATACGTCGCTTCGTCGGCCACGCTTTTCCACAAGACGCGATCCTCGGCTCCCCCATACTCACCGGCGCGAAACCAGATTGCGCCGTCCTTTTCATAACTGGCTCCCATCGCCTGTAAACGTTGTAATACATCGTCGACCCGCCCATCACTATACAGGCTTTTTTCGTTGTAGTAATTGTCGAACTCGATATCGAGGCGGTGCAGGGTATTTTTTATGTCGCTGAAAATGGCGTTCTCCGCCGCCTCCTGGAAAAGCGTATTATCGGGATCATCCCGGAGTCGATCGCCCTGCTCCGCTAAAATCTGCGCCGCGATTTCACGAATGTATTCACCCTGATAATGATCGTCCGGGAACTTATCAGGAAAATTCAGCAACTGTCGGTATCGTAAAAACACTGAATGCGCCAAAATGCGCATCTGCCGACCGGCGTCATTGTAGTAATACTCGCGCTCAACCTGATATCCCGCCCAGCTCAGGATGCGGGCAATGGCATCGCCCAATACCGCCTGCCGCCCGTGGCCGATGGTGAGTGGTCCGGTAGGATTTGCGCTGACGAATTCTACCTGCACTTTTTTCCCTGTCCCGGAGGTAAGGCGTCCAAAATCACTCTCTGCCTGCAGGGCTTCGATCACCACCTGCTGCAAAGCCGCGGGGCTCAGGAAAAAATTAATGAAACCAGGCGCTTTGATCTCGACCTTTGCCAATAGCGGGGATTGAGGCAGACTATCTTTCAACCTGGTCGCGATTTGCAGAGGCGCCTGGCCTAAGTTTTTCGCTAAACTCAGCGCGATATTCGATGTGAAATGTCCATGTGCCTCCTGACGGCTACGTTCCACCGGTATCTGGGCCGGTATTTCGATCTGGTTGCGGCTGAGTGCCTCTACTAAAAGTTGCTGGATGGTCTCGATCATTTTGCCTCTAAAAAAAAAGAACGCCCAAATTTAAGGGCGTCATTCCTACCGCGCAATCAGTTATTGGCATCCGAAGAAGCTCAGCGCAAAGCTGCCAGATTGCGCCGAAATCGGCGATAACCGAGCCGCTGGACGGCACTGCACCGGAACAATTCGGCAAACCGCCGGGCATCAAGCTGGCGCCATTCCACCCAGGTGCGCCGCAGGCTTTCCGCGCCCTCAAGAAAGCGTTGCTCACCGGTCGTCTTTGCCCATTGCTGATTTTTAGGACAGCATTCCTGGCACAAATCGCATCCGTAAAGCCAGTTATGCAGATTTTTTCGCTCGGCGGCAGTGAACGCCGACTGCTTTTCAATCGTCAGGTATGCGATGCAACGATGCGCATCTAATACACCGGGTTGGACCAAAGCCGCATTCGGACAGTTCCGCAGACAAAATGTACAGTCACCGCAATCTTCGGTCAACGGCGACGTCGGTTGTAGTTCGCAGTCGCAAAATATCAAACCGATGAAGACGAATGAACCAATGTCAGGAACGATCAGTAACGTGTTCTTGCCGATCCAGCCGATCCCCGCCTGCTCGGCGAAGGCTTTTTGCAAAACCGGTCCGGTGTCACTGTAGATTTGAGTTCTTAACTTCGGATAGATGCGTTTTAAATTTTCAATGAGACGATCCATCAACTCCGGCATGATCAGGTGATAATCCTGACCCATGGCATAGCGTGCCAGACGTGGACCGGCGAAAGGCTCCTGTTTTTGATAATAATTGCGACAGACCACGATGACCGATTGAGCCCAGGCCCAGCGACGCCGGATGACTTGATCGAAATTGCTCCACTTCCGCATCCAGTGCATTTCACCGGCCGAGTCGGCCGCTAACCATTGCCGGAATGCTGCCGTGTATTTAGTATGCAGAATCGGGAGAGTGACTCCGGCGCGATCAAATCCAACTCGACCCGCTTCAGTCAACACCTGTTCCGTGGTCAAGGGCTCGATATGGGTTGGCTCAGGGCTGGTTTTCAGGGCTTCGAGGCCTCGGGAAAGGCCTGGCGCGGAGCATCCGCCCATAATTTTTCCAGATTGTAGTATTGCCGTGTTTCGGGTTGAAAAATATGCACGACCACATCCACATAGTCTAACAGAATCCAGGATTGATGCTGATAGCCTTCGATATGCCAGGGCTTGTCACGCGGCGCTAAGCGTTTTTCGATTTCATCCGCAATGGCTTTGACATGCTGGTCAACTTCACCGGTGCAGATGACGAAATAGTCGGTAATGGATGTTAGTTGCCGCAGATCGAGTATCACAATGTCGCGGGCTTTTTTTCCATCCGCGATACGGGCGATGGCTTGGGCTAATTTCGCGGCGGAGCTGGGTTTGGAAGTAGTCGAAGCGGATTTAGCCAATTAGAAAAGCTTTTCTCCCATTTCTTCGATTTTGATAAAGACCGGTAAACTGCGAAAATCCTTACCGATAACCAGGCTGACATCCACCTGCAGTGTCGAATCTAATTTCTGAAAAAGTTGGTCAGCGGAAAGCATCAGAATGGCATTGACATCGTAGAGTTTCTGTCCATCCGCTGTCCGGGCGATGAGTACCGTTTTATCATAATCGGAGCGATCGGCATTGCCAGTATAGATGACATCGAAACCGTTCTGGCGGATATAATTGGTGAATTTCTGGGCAACTCCGCCGACTCCCGAACCATTTAGCACTTCCATAACGACATACGGAATGGGCCGTTCTTCGGGAGGAATGGTACTGATCTGCGATAATGGCACCTTCTCAGCGGTGGTCGTGATGCGCTTGCCCATCGAGAACATAAAACCGACAATCACGATCGAGATACAGAAGATGGCTAAATTCAGAATCCATTTCTGCGCATCAACTTGGCGGTTTTTCCGGTTTCTATAGGTCGGTCGGGCAAGTTTACGACGGACGCGTCTGGCCAAAATTCAGTTCCTAATAGGGTGAATAGAGGCTGTTGTAAGGGTAATACCGGTAGCGGTAAGTCACGGGAACCTTGTCAAAACTGAAATTCATAATCAGGTTCTCGCGCGGGCGATAAGTCAAATCGGCTCCGTAGAGCAAATTGTCGAGCATATTCGAACGGTTGATCGCATTGCCCACATTGAATGGATTATGTACGAAACCGAAGCGCGTATTGAGGAGCAATTTGTCGGAGAAAACGTAGCTCATGCTGTTCTGATACAGACCGAGCGACTGGGACTGCCCACTGCCGCTGATAAAGGACAATGAATAGGACTGATGAATCGAAAAACGATTCGGATCGAACCAACTCAAATTATTGAGCGAGTTGACCCCCGGTACCCGAATGACCTGTTCTAAGGTCGGAGTCTCGGGTATCTGGCTTTTTAACTGAGCATGTACCCAAGCACCAGGCAATGTACCTGTCAGGCATAGCATGCCCACAATTAGGGTCTTTTTCATACTATCACCATTCACTTTCCATAACATGTGTCATTTTAAAAACATTCTATGAGTTTGTCAAGAACAAACTCACTGTTTTTCATGCTTATCGTCCAGCAAAGTCAAATTATCAATCAGACGCGTTTTGCCGTAATACACCGCCACCGCCGCAAAAGTTCCCGGGCAAACCGTGGTCACCGACTCTAAATGTTCGTCAACGATAGCGATATAATCTATTCGAGCTAATGGTGAACGTTTGATCCCGGCGGCGATAATTTGGCTTAAATGGACAGATGACAACTCACCTGCCGCGACTGCCTGCCGCGCCGCCTGCAGACTCTGAAAAATCAGCGGCGCCTGGGCTCTTTCCTGCGGCGTGAGGTAGACATTACGGGAACTCATCGCCAAACCGTCCGGTTCCCTGACAATGGGGGCGACAATGATACGAATCGGAAAATTTAAATCTCTGACCATTTGTTTAATGATGAGCGCCTGTTGAGCATCTTTCCGGCCGAAAACCGCGATGTCCGGTTGCACGATGTTGAACAGCTTCGCCACGATCGTCGTCACTCCCCGAAAATGCGTCGGGCGACTGCCCCCGCAAAGTACGTCAGCCAGTTTTTCCGTGGTAACATAAGTATAAAATGGCTCGGGGTACATTTCATTGACCGCGGGATAAAAAAGAATATCGGTAGCCCGTTGCCGCAAAAGTTTTTCATCACGCTCCAGATCGCGTGGATAGCGATCTAAGTCTTCGTGCGGGGCGAACTGAGTGGGATTGACGAAAATACTCACCACAACCCAGTCTGCATTCTGCTTGGCGATATCCACCAGTGACAAATGTCCTTCGTGGAGGAAACCCATGGTAGGCACGAAACCGATGGAGCGTCCTGCCCTGCGAACAGGTTCCAGCTCTTTTCGCAGCTCGGCGGATGTGCTGATTATCTGCATGGCGATGTGAGCCTAATAGCTTTCGCGATCGGAGGGGAAAGCCGCATTCTGGACATCCGTACAAAAATTTCGGACCGCCTGGCGGACTGTCTCGGCTAACTGAGCATAGCGGCGGACGAACTTGAATTGCATACGATCATACAACCCTAACAGATCGTAGCTGACCAGAATCTGGCCGTCACAATGCACCCCGGCGCCAATACCGATAGTCGGAATGCTCAACTTACCCGTAATTTCACCAGCCAAACGTGCTGGAATTTTTTCCAGCACGATGGCAAAGGCGCCGGCCTCCTGCAATGCCCGGGCATCATCCTTGATCCGGCTGGCTTCGGCATCTTCCTGGCCACGGACATCATAACCACTAAAACCGTGCACACTCTGGGGGGTGAAACCCAAATGTCCCATCACCGGAATACCAATTTCCACTAACCGCCTGACGGTTGCACAAACCGGTGCTCCGCCTTCGATTTTCACGGCTTCCGCTCCGCCTTCTTTCATAAAGCGTCCGGCGTTATGCACGGCGAGGTCTAAATTTTCCTGATATGACATGAAAGGCATATCGGCTACCAGCAGAGCGCGTTGCACACCGCGCCGCACGGCCTTTAAATGATAAAGTAGTTCATCAACCGTGACCGGCAGAGTGGTTTCATAACCGGCACAGACATTACCGCAGGAATCTCCGACCAGGATGATATCAACTCCTGCCGCATCAATCAGGTACCCGAAGGTATAGTCGTAGGCGGTCAGGGCGGTTATTTTTTCACCTTGCTGTTTCTTCACCTGGAGCGTCGCAACTCGGATTTTATCTTTCATCGGTTCTCCATTTAACCCTAAGGTAATTTAAGCAATTATTCCGTCAGCGCTGTCTCAATCACACCACCCATGATCAGAGCATCGTCCTGATACGCCACTGCGGATTGGCCGGGACAGATCGCGCGTTGAGCCTGCTCGAAAACCACGCGGTATTGATTGCCTGACAGAGCCAGCAGGGTGGCTGGTGCCCCCTGATGATTGTAGCGGATTTTGACCGTGCCGGTAAATTGTTCCATCGGTGACTTCCCCACCCAATTAATACCGCGGATGATCATTCCCGTGAATAACAACCCGGAATCAGCAGCTATTACGACCCGATTTTGGGGCGCGTCGAGGGCTTTTACGTACATACGCTCCTTGAAGCCAATCCCGAATCCACGCCGTTGACCGATGGTAAAGTTAAAAAAACCATGGTGCCTTCCGACCACTTTTCCACTCTCATCCACGAGCTCTCCCTCGCCTATGTGACTGATTGCGTCGGGTGCGTAATCCCGGAAAAATCGGCGGTAGTCATTTTCGGGAATAAAACAAACATCCTGACTTTCACGCACTTCTTCCGTGAACAGACCAATTTCCTGAGCCAGCCGTTTGATGTCGGCTTTACGCTTATCTCCCATTGGAAAAAGCGTCCGGGCGAGGGCGTCTTGTGGCAATTGCCAGAGGGCATAGGATTGATCCTTGGACTTATCGCAAGCTTTCAGAATCTGCCAGCGCCGATCCGGCGCCTGCCGCAGACGAGCGTAATGGCCGGTGGCGACCTGCGCAATGGCCTGGGCATCGGCAACTCTAAGCAAATTCGACCACTTCACGACGCGATTACAGAATACGCAGGGGTTGGGCGTCAACCCGGCCAGATATTCGTCGATAAATTTCCGGACGACCACTGCCTCAAATTCTGCCTGGAGGTCCTCGATTAAATGAGGTATGGCCAATTTTTCGCAAACCGCACCGGCGCGAGTCAGGGCTAATTCCTGCTGCGGATCGGGCTTGAGTCGCCAGAGGCGAAAGGAAAGCCCCAGCGGTTCGTATCCCTGCTCTTTGAGAAACCAGGCCGCCATGGCGCTGTCCACGCCTCCGCTCATTGCCACTAAGACTTTAAGTGGCATTTGATTTCGCTCCCGGTTTGGCATTTATCTTCTCCCAGGCTCGGAGAAAATTCTCGTGTACACGAAAAATGAGTTGCGGTCGCCTGGCGCAGGGAAAGAAAACCGCGGCACCGGCGTCATCACTCGGATGCGGCAGGTAATCCTGTAATTCCACCGTGAAACCGATAATCAGTACGTCACCGTAAAAGCCGTTGAGGTGGGTTTCGACTCCCAGCAGGTGCGGATTTCGACCGTGCAAACCCGTCTCCTCGCCTAATTCCCTTAAGGCGGCTTGTTCCGGCGTCTCGCCAATCTCGATAAATCCGCCCGGCAGACACCAACCACCCGTGCCCGGCTCAACCTTGCGCTTAACCAGTAAAACCTCGCCGGTCGGATTGGTGCAAATTACCGCAACCGAAGGCACCGGATTTTCATAGAGATACTCCTGACATCGAGAACAAAAAGCGCGTTGACGCCCATCGTTCAATCGATGTTCGGTCTTCTCTCCACAACGAAAACAAAACGCGTACTTCACTGGCAGAAAATAAATAGAATTCGGAGGATTATCAATTGAATTTTCGTTGACTGGTCATAATAGACACCCTTTCCGGATTCGGCGCCGCCGACATGCATAATAGCCCTAAAAACCGGCTCTCCATCATCGGGAATATGGGACGGTGATTGTTTCAGAAACGCTTGGTCTTGCCTGAGCGCAGGCGCGGAATCCACATCGGCACCTCCCGCATATAGCGCTGATACTCCTCACCAAAACGCGCCACCAGCAATTTTTCTTCGTAACGGGCAATGTAATGCAGAAAAACTATGGCACCGATCAGGATACCACAGGCAATTAATGACAGGTTAAAAATCAACAATCCAATGTACAATAATATTTCACTCAGATAAACGGGATGCCGCACAATTCCGAACACCCCTTCCCGGATCACCGTCGGTATCTCACGGGGTTTGCCGAAAACCGTGACCAACCCCTTGCGGGCTAAAATCCCTGCACCGCCACAAAAAACTACACCCAAGATTATCCTGATAATGCCAGGTAAATACTGATTAAAAAAGGTCGTCCACCGCCAGTAAAAGACGTCAATGCTCCAAGTCATGAAAAACAGGATCGCAATAATCAACTGTCCCATATCACCCGCCGGATGCTCACCGGTTAATTCCGGATGATCATGATGCGATTTATTGGATAATTGCATTGTTACCATAAACTGTAAGAGCCGGATAAATTTTGTCGATGCTAATTAAACCTTCAAGTCCTCTCAACTGTGGGCTCGAGATAAAGTGGTGCCTTGAAAATCAAACCTGTTCCAACTACACTTAGCGGCAGGGCGAACCAGATCAGGCGTTCATAGGCTAATACCTGCGGTTCAATCATAGCAGTGGTGAGTCCCTGGACGACGATTACTGCATTACCCAACCAGTGCAGGATCACTGCCGGCCAGATGCTGCCTCCGGATACAACTATGGCTCCCCACCAGAAAGATACGATCAGGGTCTCGATCATCAATAGTATTGCCGACATCGGGGAAAGTTCATTCGTAAGTACCTGGGTAAGGTGGATGATCGAAAAAAGGACAGCGGTCAAAAGAACACCGGCAAATAGTCCTCCCCTTGTTCTTCCCCAGACCCGCACTAATACGTAAAGAATCAATCCACGCACCATGATTTCCTCGCCCAAACCTGCAAAGCCATGCACTATGACGGTCTCCTGGGCGGCTGAGGAGCGCCAAAGGTGACTGAAATTGAACATGAATTTGCCGTAAAACGCGAACAGGCTGAAGGACGTGAAATAAAGCAGTCCCATTAGTGCAACCAGCCAAGTCTGGCGATTGCCTAATCTCGCAATCCCCGTCTCCTTTAACCAGTTCAACCGCCAAAGCAAGGATATGACGCCAAGCGTAACAATCAACCGACTGAGCGTTGCCGGTAAAGCTGAGCCGTACGGCAAATTAAAAATGGTTGATGCGACTCCCATCAGTACAATCATCGCCATTAGCCAAACCATGATCAGACCGATAACGCAAATAATTGGATGCCGGGATGAAAAGCGATTAACCAATGGACTGAGTTTCTTAATTCGCATCAACCCCACTACTTGGATAACGATTTGACCTTTCCTGGATTCTAACCATCGTTGACGTGCCGGTTTATTACTTTTGATAATATACATAATCCTAAATGATACTGCCAAAACTCCTACCCATTTTCCGGTGAAATTAGGGGCTGATCGGCGCTTTCTTCAAACCTTAGGTCAAGGATTGATCTGGCGCTCGACTCAAAATTTTGTGACAACCTTAAACTAAAAATCGATATCAAAGGAACGTTTTATAAAGCATGAGGATCTTATGAAAAAAATCACCGTCATCGGCATTTTAGTTGTTTTAATTGGGTTAGGACTGGCTGCTAAACAGCTCTTCAGCACCAAGAAGGTCGACGTCACTACAGATTATAAGATCATGCATTTGACCCGTTCTACGATCGTCGAAGAAGCCCTCGCCATCGGCACAATCACCCCGGAGAATGAAATTCAGGTCAAATCCAAAATCGCCGGCATTGTCGTAAAATGTTATGTGGAAGTGGGTGATGAAGTGCATAAAGGTGATATCATGGTGCAGATTTCGCCTGATCCAACGCCCATTGAACTGACGGAAGCCCGACGTGACCTGCAGATGAAGGAGGTCGCCCTGAAGAATGCCGAACTGCAATACGAACGCAATGTCGAGTTGCGTGCCAAGAATTTAGTTTCCGACGAGACGTTCGAGAGCATCAAATTCAAGTACGACCAGGCTAAACTGCAACGCGATTTATGCCAGGATCGGCTGCTACTGATCGAAAAAGGGCAGGCAGGTAAAATTGAATCCGTGGTCAAGTCACCAATCGAAGGTACTGTGCTTGAAAAATTCGTCAACATCGGCGATCCGGTCGTCCCCCTGACATCCTATCAGCAAGGCACCCCGCTTTTCACCTTAGCGGATATGTCGAGCCTGATTTTCCGGGGCACCATTGATGAAATTGACGTCGGCAAGGTCGGTGTCGGGGTATTAGCGGAACTGGAAATCGGGGCTCTGCCCGGTAAATCCGTCCTCGGAAAGGTGATCCGCCTTTCACCCAAAGCACGCAAGGAGAATAACGCCACCGTCTTCGATATCGAGATCAAAATCGTTGATGCCCGCGGTATCACCTTGCGCGCCGGCTATTCGGCCAATGCGAAAATCATCCTGAATAAAGCCACCGACGTATTGGTAGTTCCTGAACGCCTGCTGAGTATCAGTAACGACTCGGTGTTCGTCGAAGTGGAAGACAGCGCGACCGGCAGTGTGACCAAGCGACCAATTGTCATCGGGCTGAGCGACGGTATCAATGCCGAAGTAAAATCCGGGCTGGTGATCGCAGACCGCTTGGTAGAACGTCCACCCAAAGAAATCAAATAGAGACCCGCCCCATGCTGATCAGGAATATTCGCTTTACTCTCCGAGAACTTAGTAAACAAAAACTACGGACGATGCTGACGCTTTTCGGAATTTTTTGGGGCACTACTTCGGTCATTTTATTGGTCACTTTTGGGCTTGCGGTCAAAGCCAGCACTTCCAAAACCATGCACGGTATGGGTGAGGCGATTTGCGTGATCTGGTCCGGCAAGACCAGTATCAGTTATGGTGGTTTTCCCAAGGGACGCCAGCTTAGTTTTTACAATGATGACGCCGAGTACTTGCGGGCGCAGGTGCCGCTCATTGGTGAAATCTCACCCCAGTATTCCCGCTATAACATCCCGGTCAACGTCAATGCTAAAAAACAGAATTTTACGATCAATGCCGTCTGGCCTGAATTCCAGGATATGCGCAATATGGTTCCCCGAGAAGGCAGTCGGTTCCTGAGTGCGCTCGATATGGAAAAGCGCCGCCGCGTGGTATTCATCGGCAACGAGGTCGAAAAAACCATGTTCGGCAAGGAAGACGCCGTCGGTAAAATGATGCTGATAGACGGTTTGCCTTACCAGGTCGTCGGGGTCATCGTGGAAAAAAAGCAGGATGGCAGTTATAATGGTCAGGATAAGAATGCGATTTTCATGCCTACGACTACCTACCTCGGCATTTACGGTGACCGCTTTATCGATAACATGATCGCGCGGGCCCGGGATGTACACCAGACCAGTTTGATGAAGCAGGCCATTTTGGAAGCCCTGGCCAAAAAATATCGCTTCTCGCCCGAAGATACCGATGCTCTGCCAATCTGGGATACTACCGATTACGACCAATTCCTGAGTACTTTTTTCAATGGCTTCACGATTTTTCTCGGAGTCGTGGGCGTTATGACCCTGATCGTGGGTGGTATTGGCATCGCGAATATCATGTATGTAATCGTGGAAGAACGCACCGCGGAAATCGGTGTCAAGCGGGCTATCGGTGCCAAAAAGCGGGTTATTCTCACCCAGTACCTTATCGAAACTTTTTTTATTTCGGCAATCGGAACGCTATGCGGCTTTCTATTCTCTGTCCTGCTTATTTTCCTCATTAACCAGGCCCCGCTCGATGATTTCATCGGCGTTCTGATACTAAAACCACCAGTGGTGTTGTTGACAATCGCTATCATCTCCGCGATCACATTTATCGCTGGCTGGGGGCCCGCCAAGCGCGCCGCCAACCTTGACCCGGTGGTAGCCATCAGCAGTTAAAATAAAAACAGTATGGCTGAAAAAATCAACAACTTCTTTAAGAACTTGCTCCTGGTGCGGCTGTTTATCCGGGAACTGAAAAAAGAGCGCCGCAAAATTTTTCTAACGATCGCCGGCATTGCCTGGGGCACGCTGACCATCATTCTGCTTTTGTCTTTCGGGCAGGGACTCTCCAATCAGATGCTTCGCGGTCAAAAAGGATTGGGCAACAATATCGTAATCCTGCACGGCGGTCAGACCAGTATCGAGTACAAAGGCTTGCCGCAGGGGCGTCGCATTCGGTTTCTGGAAGAAGATTGCGACTTGCTGCAAAACAGCATCCCGGAAATTGACCGAATTGCTGGTGAATATGACCAGTGGGGCGTCACCTATAAATACGGCGAAACCGTGGTAAATGAACGGGTGCGCGGAGTCAGTTCTATTGGTTATGAGGATATGCGTTCCCAGTTTCCTCAGCCGGGTGGGCGCTTTATCAATGACAACGATCTTACCCAGCGGCGGCGGGTTGTATTTCTCGGGAATGATCTGAAAAAGAAACTGATGGGTGATGGGGATGCTGTCGGGAAAACCATCTTTCTGAACAACATCCCCTTTACCGTCATTGGAGTGATGCAGAAAAAAATGCAAATGGGTATGTACGGCGGACCGGATGCCGGCGCCGCAGTTATTCCCGCTTCGACTTTCCGGGGCATCTTCAGCAGTATCTATCTGAGCCGCATCATCTATCAGGTCAACGAGATTGATAAATCAGAGTACGTCAATCAGCAGGTGCGCCGGGTTTTGGCACGCAAGTACCGTTACCATCCTGATGACAATAACGCCCTTAATTACTGGGACGTGATCAAAGGCAGCCGGGAAACCAAGAAAGCCTTTACCGGAATTACCATCTTTTTGGGGGTGATTGGCGCCATGACCCTCATCATCGCCAGCGTGGGTGTCGCTAATATCATGTTCGTGACTGTCCGCAAACGCACTAAGGAAATCGGCATCAAGCGCGCCATCGGAGCAAAAAAATCGCTGATCAAACTGCAGTTCATCATCGAAGCGCTTTTAATTGACCTGACCGGCGGTTTCTTGGGCGGTTCGGTAGCTTACGCGATTATTCGTTTCGCCCAGAGTTTACCCAAAGATGAGGCCGATTTTGGTAAAAACATGGCCATGCAAATTCTCTCCAATCCGCAATTTTCCTGGACGATTGCCATCAGCACCACATTAATTCTTAGCCTCATCGGATTGTTATCCGGTTATTTCCCCGCGCGGCGCGCCGCCGCCATTGATCCCATCAAAGCCTTGCATTATGAATAGTATCTGGAGATAAACAATGATCAGAATGGAAAATATCCGTAAAATCTATAACACCGGTAAGGTGGAAGTCGAAGCCCTGCGGGGCATTGATCTGCATATCCACCGCGGCGACTTTCTAACCATCTATGGACCTTCGGGCTCCGGGAAATCGACCCTGATGAACATCATGGGTTGCCTCGACCGCCCGACCTCCGGTGAATACACCATCAATGGCAAGAATATTAAAAAAATGACCGACAATGAGCTGTCGGAATTACGGAACATTGAAATTGGGT
>CAZPQN010000018.1:0-47281 GCA_964588795.1 uncultured bacterium
TATTCATATCCCGAATATCCTCGGTCACCTCGATATAGGCGATGTAAATCCCGCTGGCAACGGTCTGACGCGACGAAGTCAGGGAATTCCAGGCATGATCTCCTGAACCGTTGGTATGCTTGAGAGTCTGGATGAGATCACCCCGTTCTGTATAAATTTTAATCACGCATTGTCCCGGAATGTTGTAGAACATGATCTTGTTCTGCTCGTCGGCAAATTGCATATTGCTGGCTTTGGCATTGAATGGATTGGGCACTACGCGAATATCTTTGAGCGCACGTCCCATTTGCCTTCTCAGGTAAGCCGGTTCAGTAGTCTTGGTATAAAAGCGGCTACTGTAAAGTGCGCCCGTCGGATTGGCGACGCCGGCGGAGTTATTGGTACCATCATTATATGCTAATAGGTAATAGTAATAGGCAAAACCGCGCACCGGTGTGACGTCGTCGTAGGCGTAAATGCCTTTAGGACAGTTGAAAATTTCCTGGAAAATTGTATCGGGTTTGCCGATCGCGCGGAAGATCTTGTAGCCGACAAAACCGGCTTCGCTCTCGGACGGACTGGGCGACCAGGAAAGCGAAATACGATCACCTCCCGAATTGACCTCGAACTTGGGTGGCGGCAAGGGCGGCTGGGGGATTTGGTATTGCAGATCGTAACACCGTTTAGCCCGGCTGACCGTCAACAATATCGAGTCCATGCCCGTGTAAAACCATTTGTTCTTATACTCATCCTTGTTGTTGGTGGTGGTACCGTTGGGCAAGGTAAATGGTCCGGTATCAGCCGAATTCTTGTAGGCTCGGAGCCAGCGTCGCCCGATTTCCTCGCACTTAGTTCTGCTGATGCCATTGACTGCCTCGACTTCGACAATCTTGACGCTGTCGCCGGGTTGAAGGTCAAAAGGACCATAGCTGCACCAAATGCTCGTTCCACCTACATCATTGTGGATGGTAAAAGGCGATTTCTTATCTAAAATGTTGCCACCTGTATAAGTTTCCCAGAAGCGATCAGTGCCACCGTTACCGGCGGTCGGATAAGCGGTTCCCGTCAGAAAATCATAAAGACGGCGTTGTCCGACCGGATCCTGCTGCCCAAGTTGGTCGGAAATTCCGATTACCGCATCTGAAGCATGCCAACCCAACAAAAAGGGCTGATTAACATTATCGCTGTGATTCGTGGCCGACTGGTCAACATGCAGAATGCCGACTGCGACGAATTGCGGGGAGCCAAGACGACCATCATGATCAATGTCGGGCGCCCCGATATTATCCCAATCCGGACGACGGTCGGATTGTCCGCCCCAGGTTATCCCACAGCGTAACCAGTCAACCAACCCATTGGCCTCTGTTAGTGACTGGCTGGCGTATTGCGCGTAATTTTCACCGCGCTTGGTCACCCAGCTGAATTTTCCCCAGGATTGCTGGTTATCATAAAAAGCCGCGCCTTCCCGGCAGGTACTGTATCGCGTACTCCAGCCAAAACGCACCCCGAGGAGCGGAGCGTTAAGTTCCCGCGCATCATCATAGTCCGTATTACCGGTATTGGTAAACGTGTATTCCTTGATAAAATAATTGTCATGATACTGCTGACTGAAAACATGCACCTTGCGACGCACGGTCAAACCGATCGCCGTGTTGACGACATTATTGATGATTCGGTCAGGGATAATGGTTTCATCCACCCGGTCTATATCCCCGGCATAGGGTGAGGTTATATCAATCCCATCTACGAATACCTTCGGTGGGGCGAAGCGGGTAATCTGTTCGTGGACAACCGGAAAAACTGAGGAACTGACCGTCGCTTCATCGAAATAAACCCCGTATTTTTCCCAGTTTGATCCTTTCTGGTCAGTGAAATTCTGACAGGCAACCCAGGTTCTTTCAATCACTGCGTTGTCCTGATACGGATAATCCGCCGGCCATTTTACTCCGACGTACTCAGTCCCGGTGAAAGCCCTTTCAAAACCACAGGCGGTGAATTGACTCTGCAGGGAACCGATCCGCACCCGTCTTTCCATTCCTCCCGGTACCTGGGCGACTACGGTAGTCCCGATTAACAGGAGCAGGCCGCAGTATCGAGAATATTTATTAGAGTAACTCACCATATTCCTCAGAATCACTAAAAACTCATACGCAAACCAAATTGGACGTTCCGCGGATTCAGGAAAGTCAATTCAGTGATATTTGGCATATCAATATAGGACTTGTCTTTTTTGCGCTTGTCGTTGCGGGCTTTGATCGCAGGATCGTTGTTTGGATTGGGTTCGAGTGGATCGTATGCAACACTCGCCGGACGGTACATGCCAAGCCGATCGTGGCCATGTTCAACACCTTCCTCCCAATCGAAATTCAATGACTCCAAATAAGCACGACGATCGAATTCATCGGCGAACCCGGCTTCGCTCATATATTTGTAATTAAGGAGATTGGAGACATCCGCATAAGCCTGTACTGCCACCGCTTTGATCCGGAAAGTTTTCCCAATGCGGAGGTTGACGGTGTGCCAATCGAGCCACTGCACGTCATCAACGACGCCGGGCAGTTTTTGCGGATTGAAGGTTTCATAGCTCCCGGAACGCCAGTTGGCTAACACGGTGAGCCGCCAGCCGCCCAGTGGGTTTTGATTCATGATGCGCGGTCCGAATTCATCGGGTGAATGAAAATCCAAATTGACGCGGGCATACGGTACAGGGTGCCGCCTGGTTACCGTCGGATTCAATCGCAAATAATCGCGTTGCAATTGTGGATCCTCATTATATTCGAGATAGCCAAAGTAACCGGATTTGCGGACATCGTAGGTGTAATTGATCATTCCCGACAGCCATCGCCCGACGTGTTTGGTCATGGTCACTTCAAAACCCCGGATATCAGCATAATTATTGTTGGAGGCCTTATAGTAGCGCACATTATTCAGACCGCGGTATAAAATCCAGCCGGGTTGCATCGTAACGTCTTTATAGTAGGCGGCAATTTTTAATAAGAGAACATTCAAAATCCCCTGTTCAAATCCGAGTTCATAGGCGACGGTTTTCTCCATATTCATTTCGGGATCGCCGATATAAGTCACCTGATGATTGCTCTCGCGCTGAATTCGGAAACGATAGGAAGAATTGGGTTCGGAGCGAAAATGACCGTAGTTGAAATAGAGTTTGGAATTATCGGTAATGGGATGGGAAATCCCTAAACGTGGGCTCAGGGTCAAGATCGCCTTCGAATCGCGGGCAGGCGCCTCGGTTTCGAGTTTATCTCCTGAAATTGCCGAATAATATTTGTCGTATTCGTCAATCAGAAAATATTTGGAATTGCCATCCGAGAAATCTAATCGCAGACCAAGATTGGCGATAAAGCCCTCATAATCGAGTTGGTCCTGTACATAAAAACCCAGACGTACGGGATAGACCCGATAGACCATGTCGCGGGTCCAGCTGGGCATTGCGGGACTATAAGTTGAAGATTTCACGTCAAAATCATTATAGACGAATTCAAATCCGGCTTTGAAATGATTGCGGACATTCAATTGCTTTGTATAATCAAGGCCGAAAGTGGTGGTCCGGTTCTCAGTCGAATCCCGCCCTAAGTTCATCCAGCCGCCGAGGTGCATACTTCCCGGCCCGCTGGTACCATCAGCCGAATAGCCGAAAGGTGCTTCATCAACCCAATAGCCCGGTACAATCTCATAGCGGGTTGTATCGCGGTCGCGGATTTGGCGGACATTGTGCCGACTGGATTTATATTGCAGGCGTACCTCGTACAGACTGCGGGCGCTTAAAGTGTGCGTGAATTTGGCCCCAAAAATCTGATGGTAAATTGCACCCGGACTGAAATAACCCGGCATATATGGGATCGCCAGACCCCGATTGGTACTGTTTGGTAAATCGGCGACCTCATCCTGGGTACGGGCTAATCGTCCCGTCGGGGTAACCGTCCACGTATAGGTGGAAACTCCATACTCCTCGCCGTACAATCCCATCAGCATCAGTTTCATGGCAGGAGTTATATCGGTCGTGATCTTTAATTGGGTATGATTCTCCGACCAGGCTTCTCGGGCTAACGGAAAGACGTACATGTCTCGGAGTTGATAATGTGATAGATAAAACCGAGGATTACCCCAGCGGCCACCGGTGAATGGTACCGGTCCACCCAATCCAACATCAATCGTATAGTCCGGTTTTTTAATGTCTCCCTGCAAACGATGATACCATTCGAAAACGCGCTGAGCGGCTTCCGGCGTCAAATCATTATCTGGATCGTTATCTTTGACCGTCGCTTCCGAGACAGCATTCCAACCTTCAAATTTGTAATATTGCTGTTGAGTATAGTTGTCCCAGTTCCCGCTCTGCGTGCCCAGCCAGCATATTTCCGGATCAAAGTAAGGACGATTGAAATAGGACATCTTATCGTAGATGGAGCGTCCAAAATGCTTCGGCGCCGCCGGGCGGTAATTGATATTGATTGAAGCACTGTACCGGTTACGACCGCCTTCCCGGGTTACGACATTGACGACGCCGCTGCGGGCTTGTCCGTATTCCGCATTGAAACCGCCCGTTTGGACCTGGATCTCTTCGATCGAAGCCAAACTGACCGCGGCGTAGGGATTATGCAGACGCTCATCGTTGAGTGATAATCCATCGACCATAAACACCGTCTGATTGGCGTCTCCGCCACGTACGACAATCCCGGACCATCCCGATTCGATGCCTGCCTGCAGGGTCAAAACCTGATTGACATTGGTCAGTGGCAGGGATTGGATGGTCTCGGTTTGGATGCTGAGCTGGCTGTTGGAAATGTCGCGCACGACAACCGGTCGCACTGCCACGACGACCACTTCTTCCATGCCCAAAACTTCCGTGCTCATCGTAATGTTAATCAAGGTCGTCAGGTTGATCGTGACCTGCACTTCCCGAACAGTCACCGTTTTGTACCCCATGACTGAGGCTTTCAGGACATAGGTACCGGGCGGGACATTCAGGATGATGTAATTACCCTCGGTATCCGTGGCGCTGCCCATCGTCGTGCCTTCAATGATGATATTGGCCCCGATCAATGGCGCACCACTCGCGGCATCAGTTACCGTGCCGGCGATTTTTCCAGTAATCCCGGCGTAAACCGAGCTCGAAAACAGAACCGCCAATGCCACTAACCCACTCTTCACAAGCCGCTTCATCATGTCACTTTCATATTAATGCGACTCAAGATTAATTATAAAGCGAACCTCAGCGTAAAGCGTTGAACCGGATCGAAGATTCCAAACGGAGTATAGGCATAGTCGATGCTGGCACCGAATTTGGTAACGCCAAAACCAAAAGACACATTCTGCTCATCAGAAGGAGCCATATAGCCCAGGCGAAAGGCAAACATGTTCAATAGTTTGTATTCCACCCCAATCTTAAGCTGTTCGGGATAATCCCGATAATGAACGGCATCGGCGGTGACTAAGCAGGACATTTTATTCTGATCCATATCCATAAGATCAAGAACATTCATCGACAGGCCGATCCGGAACGTCAGCGGCAGTTGGAAGCCTTCCTTTTCGTATTTGATTTCATTGGAAAAGTTACGGACTGACATCCCGAATATCAGGCTTTTAAAGCCGGTGCGGAACTGTGTGCCAAAATCATAAGCCGTCGCTAAGGCTAAATTCTGCTTGACGGTCAGACTGCTGTCGCCTTCCGGCAGGAAGCTGTTACCCAATTCCTGCTGGGTGATTTTTACCTGACCTCCCACTGCGAATTTATCCGATAACGCTTTGGCATACCCCAGACCGGCCGACCAGGCTGAGGGCTGAAAGACATCGGTATCAATAAAGCCCTGACTGTTGTTCCAGACCATGGTACCCTGAATGTCGCCGTAATCAATGGACATAAACGACATCCCGAAAACGCCGTATCTTCCTTTGAAAGGACTGAAAGCAAGCGAATAGGAATTGTGTTTGATATCCGCAATCCAAGTATTCTGGCTCAGCGTCACATCGAATCTACCGGGCAGGCGTGCCATACCGGCGGGATTGAAGAACAGCGAAGCCGAGCCGATTTCGACGGTGGTCAGAGCATCGTTCAGAGCACCCCCCCGGGCGTCCGTGGCGACACTCAGGAATTTAAAACCAGTCTGGGCCAGCTTAGTATTCTTGGAAAAAAGCGGCGGAGTCAGCCATAACACCACTCCGATGATCAATATTATTGTGCGTCGCATATTATACTACCTCCATCGGACCGGGTTACTTATTTAATATCAGACCACGAATATCATCCGCAAGGGTCTGATCGTTTTTAACGATCTTGAAAAGATAGCGGGTGTTGGGAGCCAACTCATAAGCATAGCGCGCTTTGACAATCGGCGTAGGCACATTGGCTTTGATCGTGAAACACCCCGCACTGAGCTCAACCGGGATCTGGTCGGATTTAACAGCGATAAGCGTCCCGGAAGCATCAATGATTTCCATCAGAACGTAATCTGTAAAATAAAAGACGACTTCTTCCTCTTGGCCATTGGTGAAGCTCAGACAATTATTATTCAGGGTGGCAGAGGTCCGGTACAGATAAGCCGTGTCCTTGACAGTCACAACATTTTTGTAAGTGGTCAGGGAATCCAGAATACGGGTAATGCTGGTTTGCGGTATCGTGTCTTTCCGGGTACCTGTGAAAGTGAAAATGTAATTGGTACCGGTCGTATCTACCCCGACCGCATTCTTGGCAATTGAGGTATCCACCACGGCGGAATCAGATAAAAGTGTGGCCGCCGTTTGATCCACGTCTTCCATTTCAAATTCATCTTCGCGTATTTTATCCTCGATCGCGTTATTGAATTTGTCACAACTCACCGACCAGCTCAGTAAGAACGCCAAACCGATTGCGAGTGTAATCAGGACTTGAGCAAGGTTCTTTGATTTCATATATATTCTCCTCATAATTATTTAACGGATGACAATGAATTTCAAATAAGTAGACTCGCCCTTTTTGAATAACGGCTCACCGGTGTTGGGGTCGGCCGCATCCTCCGAAACCTCGAAATAGGCGATGTATAGACCACTGACGATTACCTGTCGGGAAGAAGTGATCAGATTCCACGATTCATCTCCGCTGTTGTTGGTATGTTCGATGGTATTGATCAGCTCTCCGGCTTCCGTAAAGATTTTAATACGACATTTCGGCGGAATGTTGAAGAACATGATGCGGTCCGGGGCACTTTCCCCAAACTGATAGTTGACCGCCCGAATATTATATGGATTGGGCACAATCCTGATTTGCGACAATGCGGTTCCCGCCGGGCGGCGCAGGTAAGCCGGGGAGTTGGTGCGCGTCCAGAAAAGATTGCTTTCCATCCTTTTCCCGGGCTGTACCGTATTAACCGTCCCATCATCGAAGGTGGTGACATAGTAATAGTAATCAAAACCGCGTAGGGCAGCCCGGTCGTCATATGTGTTGACGACTGTCGTGCGCGTACCCTGTCCGCACTCATAGATCATGTCAAAAGTCGTATCCGGTTTATGAATCGCCCGGTAGACGCGGTAGCCGCCGAAATGCGCATAACTCTCGGCACTATTTGACCAGCTGAGACTGATCCGGTCACCACCCGAATTGACCGTAAATTCACTCGGTGGTGGCGGCGGGGCGTCAATGACCATACCGTTGTTCCAGTTATCCCTGGCGCGCAAAAAAGATTGGACGATGGAGTCTTTGCCGGTGAATACCCAGGCGTTCTTGAAAACATCGCGGTCGGTCTCCGTGGCTCCACCAGGCTTGATATAAGGAGTAATTTGTTTATACCACTGATTCCCGATACGTTTGCACTCGCTGCGGCTCAGACCGTTCACCGCTTCCGCCAGAACAATCCGTACGTCCTCATCAGGTGCGAGGGTGTAGGGACCAAAGGTGATCGCCTGGGTGTATCCGCCGGGGTTGGTTTCCGTCGCCGAAGGTTGCCACAAATCCGCGTACTGATTACCTACCAGCTCCGCATGCGTTTGAGCCGGCAAGCCCTTGGTCATTACTTTGTACTCAGTCTCCATATGCGAAGCATTGAATTGATCAGCATAACTGAACTGCGTAAAATCGGCATCGGAACTGAAGAAAGGGGCGCTTTTGGGCTGATCGCTGTCATCGGTTTCATCGGAAGCAGATTTGTCGGCGTGCAGGACGACCACACCGGGAAATTGCGCCGCACCCAAAAATCCGTCCGCGGCAATCTTGGAACTCCCAATATTGGGGCCTCCGATATTGTCGACGCCATATTTGGAATGTTTCCCCAACCAGGAGTAGAATCCGCGCAAGTTATGCGGATTCTTGGTGGGATTATTGTAGAACGGGTGCAGGATATCATTGACCGTGCTATGCCCCCAGGCAACGGATTGCGGGGCATAATAGTAACCATACGCCGCGGCATAACGGGTCGGTGCATAGCGAAATTGAACCATGATCACCACATCCTTCAGTGTCTGGCGGTTGACTGCTCCGGCTTTGGTATAAATGCCGGTATTTTTAAAAACCATATCGAAAATGTGGTAGTTGTCGTTGTATTGCTGACTGAAGGCATATATGTCGCGGTTAATGGTGATCCCGATGGCTGTATTGACGACGTTATGCAGTTTACGATCGGCTTTGAGCGTCGGATCGACTTCCCCCACATCATCCATTGTCACGGTATGCGAGGCCAGATTACCGTCCACCACGACTAAAGGATGATTTTCCTTGCCGTATAAAACAAATTCCTGGGCAAAAATCTCGTTGGATTCATCCATTACCCGCGGACCGATGTGAACGACTTTGTAGTTGAATGTGTTACCCATGACCGGATCATTGTAGTCCTTGGCCCCAATCCACATAGCTTTCGCCGCCTGAATGTCGTTGTACTCAAACAAGGCCGGCCAGATCAAACCGTCTTGCTGATCAGCAACTAAATGACGGCGCCAGACTTCCGGTTCGAATCCGCCACTGGAATACCAGTTGTGCAACATTCCGATGGCAATCCATTTGTTTTCATCACTGAAGGCTGTTCTAAAAACAACTCCTGTCAGCATAAATATACCGACCAGGACAATTAGAATCGGCTTGATTTTGCGCATTTGCTTCATAGATCATCCTTCTATTAATTATTTACTTTTTCTCATAACTATTCTTTACTTTCATCGGATTACGACGAATTTCTGAAAGGTTGATTCGCCCTTTTTAAACCGGAGGGCCCCACTCACCGGGTCAGGACAATTATCCGTCACCTCAAAATAGGCGATATAGACTCCGCTGACAATCACCTGCCGCGAACTGGTCACCAGGTTCCAGCTTTCATCTCCGCTGTTATTGGTATGCTCAATAGTGTTGACTAATTCGCCGGACTCGGTAAAGATTTTTATCAGACAGCGCGGTGGAATGTTGAAGAACATGATGCGGTCCGGGGCGCTTTCCCCAAACTGGTAATTGGTCGCCCGAATATTATAGGGATTGGGGACGATGCGGATCTGCGAGAGGTCGGCGCCTGCCGGACGCCTTAAGTAAGCCGGTTCGATGGTGCGGGTCCAGAACAGGTTGCTCTCCAGGCGCCTTCCGGGTTCGAGCGTGTTGACCATTCCGTCATCGAAGGTAGTGATATAGTAATAGTAATCGAAACCCCGCAGTGCGGATTTGTCATCGTATGTATTGACAATGGGATTGGAAGTGCCCTGCCCGCATTGAAAAATCAGGTCAAAGGTCGTATCGGGTTTATGCATTGCCCGGTAAACCCGATATCCGCCGAAGTGCGCATACTGCTCAGGAGAATCCGACCAGGTCAGACTGATACGATCCCCGCCGGAGCTCACCACAAAATCTTCCGGTGGCGGCGGCGGAGTGTCGTAATTGAATCCATTTTCCCAGTTACTCTTGGCCCGCAGGAAAGTCTTTTTAATGGAATCTTTCCCGGTAAATACCCAGGCGTCCTTGAACTCATCCCGGTCAGTCACCTGACTCCCGTCGGGTTTGATGTAGGGTGTCAGTTGTTTGTACCACTGATAACCAACCCGACTGCATTCAGCCCGGCTCAACCCGTTTACGCCTTCCGCAAAGACGATATGAATACTATCGCCCGTCGCCATCTGATAAGGCCCGAAGGCAATGGACTGCGAAAATCCGCTCGAACTCTGTTCCGTGTCCGGCGGATTCCACAAATCGGCAAACTGCGTACCGACCCGCTGGGCATGCGTTTCGGGTGGAATGCCAAATGCCATCACCCCGTATTCCGTCGCCATACGGCTGGGATTGAACTGATCATTGGGACGGGTATAGGATGCACCCGAGTTGATGTATAGCGCACTCGCCGGCTGATTTTTATCGTCAACCTTTTCCGTGACGGATTTATCGGCGTACAGAACGACCACACCCGGAAATTGGGCGGCACCCAGGAATCCATCCGCCAACAGTTTGGTACTGCCGGTATTCGGACCGCCAATATTATCGGGAATGCCATATTTGGAATGGCGCCCGTGCCACGTATAAAAGGCGCGCAGGGTATCCCCGTAAAATGGATGCAGGACTTCGTTGACGGCATTGTGCCCCCACGAAGCCGACTGCGGAGCATACCCGTAACCGTAAACGCTGGCATAGCGGGTTGGCGCATATCGGAATTGAAACATGACATAGACATCTTTCAAATCCTGCTGATGGACAGCGCCGGCTTTGTTGTAAACTCCGGTATTGGTAAAGATGTAGTCATGGATGAAGTAATTGTCATGGTACTGCTGACTGAAAGCATAGACGGTGCGCTTTTCCGTAACCCCGATCGAGGTGTTAACTACCGTGACCAAGGCCCGGTCAGCTGGCAGAGTCGGATCAATTTCATTGACATCATCCATGAAAACCGTATGCGAGCCCAAGTTATCATCCACCACGACAACCGGATGGGGGAATTTGCCGTACAGCAGAAATTGCTGGGGGAAAATTTCATTATCCTCGTCCATGATACGGGGCCCGCAATGAATAACCTTATATTCAAAGTTCTGTCCCAGGATCGGATCATAAAAATCACGCGCCCCGATCCACAGACCCTTGGCGGCTTTGATATCCTGGTATTCGAACAATGCCGGCCAAGTCAGACCGTCTTCCTGATCCGCGACCAAATGTCGCCGTCCGACTTCCATCTCACAGCCACCGCTCGAAAACCAATCGTGCAACATGCCGATCGCTAACCATTTTGATTCATCTCCAGAGCAAGGTCTGGGGACCATTCCAATGGTCACACCGATCAATAAACAAGTGAGAAATTGGCTACAGCGGCACTGCACAGGTTGGATCAGCCTATTATTTTCCCAAGTCGAACGAGAAAGTCATGCCAAAGAAAATGTCCCGCGGATCCAGGAAGGTCAGGAAACTCTGGTTCGGCATGTCGATATAAGCCTTGTCCTCGAGTACCTTATCCATGGTCTTCTTCGCGACCTCTCCCCAGGTTCCGTTGGCGTACTGCATGTATTTTTCCGTCGTCGCATCCCAGTAAATGACGTTCGGGTTGGGATTGGCTTGAGTGAGATAATTCGCGGTGTATTCCATCGGCTGGAATTTTACCCCGGCTCTCCGATAATCACCGGGTTTGTCGTCGCCGGGAATCATCTGCTTGTCAACGCCAATCCTCTGGGTCTTGCTCTTCGGCAGATGCAAGGAGTACATGTAATAATTGAAATCATGCACATCCCAGTAAGCTGATCCCGAATAATACTTGAAATTGTCCAAATTGATTATATCCACGAAAACCTTGACGTGGACTTTGTCGAAATCGAAGACTTTGGAGATTTTCAGGTCAATATTATGATAAACCGGATACTGGAAATTGTACAGAATCCCGGAGTAATTCTTGGGATTCCAGGTCATATAGTAACCCTGCCGGATCAGGCCACTGAGATTGCAATGCCAGCCACCTAATACATTCTGACCGAAGATGCGCGGACCAAAGTCCACCGGTGTATGAAAATCCAATCCCGCTTTCAGGCGCGGATTGGGCTTAGGTTTGGTCTGATAGGGATTTTGTTTGACATATTCCCGCTGTTCCGCCGGATCCTGGTAGTAATTCTTGATGCCAAAATAACCGGAGGTGCCCACCCGGTATTCAAAGTTCATGTTGCCGGTCAGCCAGCGCCCGTACATCTTGGTGAATTCCAATTCAAAACCCCGCACATCCGAGTAGGAATTGGCAGTCAGCTTGTAGTAGTTGACTTTACCGTCGATGTTGATGTAGCGGGTCCAGTCCTCGACATTATCAATGTCTTTATAGTAAGCGGCAATATGCAGTAAGTAATCCCGGAAAAATGCCTGATCGTAACCTAACTCGTAGGCGATAGTCCGGGATAAGGGCAGATTCGGATCGCCGATGTAATTGAGCTGGTTCGTTGGAGCGCGTTGAATTCGGTATAGGTTCTGCGCTGTCGGCAGTTCGAGGTTATGGTTGTAATTGAAATAGAGCTTGGAATTAACCGTAATCGGATGGGAAACGTTCAAGCGCGGGCTGAGGTAAAATTTCGGTTTGACTTTCTTGCTTTTCAAGTCATCTTCGCTGGCTTCCGTCCATTTATCCGAATACAGATCCTTGTTCCAGACATCAACGTTGTACCAGTTGCCGTTCGAAAGCAGGAGTTCCCCCACCAATCCGAGCGAGGTGATAAAGCCTTCATATTCCAACTTGTCCTGAGCATAACCAACGATGCGCATCGGATTGCGCTGAAAAGAAGTATGCGTGTTGCCTTCCGGGAGGAAGAGGTTCATCAAACCAAAACGCATATCATATTGGTCGAGGTTGAATTCGAGGCCAGCCTTGACCTGGTTACGGAAATCGATCTGGCTGGAATAATCAAACCGGGCACTCCAGGTGGTAAATTTCGTACTATCGCGCGAGGTGCTGACCGCGCCACCCATGCCGAACTGATCGCCGATGGCAAACAGCGGCGCTGACCAGTAGCCCTCCGGTGCTTCATCTACGTAATACCCGGGAAAGATTTGATAGGTTTTCGCAGTATCACGCCAGGCGGGAATATTGGTATGGTATTTTTTGTAGGTCCGCTTGATCTGGGCTTCCCAGAATGTACCGGGATTGACGATTTTCACGAGCTTGGCAGAAAGCGTGCTGTAATATTGCGCAGTGGGACACCAGTAAATATTGGAATAGATCCGCCACGGCACAGTAAAACCAGCCTGATTGATTTCACTGGCAATATCCCAGACGGGTTCCATCAGATTGGTCGTGCCACTCCGTGACTGCGTCGTCGCCCGCAATTCGCCGTACATTGCCAAAACCGACAGCTTCATGGAGGCCGACAGGTCAGAGGTCACTTTCAACATCGTGTTCTGGTCGTGTTTGCCATCGGTTGCCAGTCCCATCAGGTAGGCATCATAGACGTTCCGATGGGATAGGAAAAAGCGCAGGTTGCCCAACTTTTCGCTGACAACCGGCACAGGGCCGCCGAAACCGAAATCGATGTTGTAATCCGGCTTCTGGATATAGCCTTTTTTGCGGTGCTGCCATTTGAACAGTCGCTGAGCGGCATAGGGTGTTAAGTCGTTGGTCGTATCCTTGTCACCGAGTGTCGAGCGGGAAACCTCGTTCCAACCCGAGAAACTGGGGTATTGGCGGGCGGTATAGCTGTCCCAGGCGCCATTGCCCGTACCCGTCCAGCAAACCTCATCATCCAGATAAGGTCTAAGCCAGTAAGAATTCGGATCGAAGGCTGAAATTCCAAAATGCTTCTGGGCCGGAGGACTGAGCTTTAGGGTAAAAGAACCTCCATAGTATTTGGCGTTTCCCTCTTTAGTCACGACATTGACGACACCTGAGCGGACATTGCTGTATTCCGCACTGAAACCACCGGTCTGCACCGAAATTTCCTGCATGGCACTCAAGGGCAGACTGGTCATCGGGGCGTTATTACGCTGGTCGCGCAGCACAATGCCATCCACCATGAACATGGTTTCGCTGGAACCACCGCCCCGAATTTCCAAAGCGCTGGTAATCCCGGCCCGCAGACCCAGCGCCTCGCTAATACTGGCAACCGGCAGGGCGGCGATTTCTTCAGAGGTAATGCTTTGATGGCTACCCGCGACGTCCTTGCGGATGACCTTTTTCTCGGCGACGACCTCCACTACTTCACCCTGCAACACTTCGGTCCGCAAAGTAAAATTTGTACTTGTCGTCAGGTCAATCTCCACCCGGATATCCCGCACCGTCACCGGCGCATATCCGATCATGCTGGCTTTGAGATTGTAAGTCGCAGGCGGAATATTCAAAATTACAAACCGGCCATCCACATCTGTCGCGGCACCCATCGTGGTGCCCTCAATAACGACATTCACACCGGCTAAAGGGGCACCGGTTTCAGAATCCGTAACTCGCCCGGAAATTTTTCCGGTCGTTCCGGCTATCAGTCCAAGGACCAATAACCCAATCGTAAAAGCTATCAGGAATAATTTCTTCCTCATAAGCATCTACTCCCTTGTTAAATTATTTTTAAAGTTATTGTCAATCAAAAGCGCCACTCGTCGGTGGGTCAAATAAAAATAGCTATGTGGCAGTTTTATCGAAGTGGTTTTTTTGGTACGCGACCAGTGCAGGTCAGGATTAATCATTTAACCAATCAATAGGGATTGAACTTTTTCCTTGGTTAGGCCTTGCTTTTACGCTCAGCGTATTTCTGCTCGTCACTTCTACCCTAAGTGTCTCAATCATTTTCCTCAACGCACATTTGATAGATTTCAATATGCGTCAAGAATTTATTGCGGCACAGGTTACAAGTCAAGATTTATCTATGATTTTTCTGCTTTTTGTGATTTTCTGGATAGCCTGTTCTCGGCAGGGCGAGGCTGAGCGTTAGAAAAAAATGCCAAGATTCATGAATATTCATTATATTTTTTACACTATTTGGTAATACAGAATATGCAGGATAAAATCACGATCGGCGGAATAATTGAATCAAGAAATTTGATTATGATCTCCATCCTCTCCGCTCCCAATCAACCCGGCATCGCCGGTAAAATCCTGACCTATTTAGGCAATCAAACCATTAATGTCGAATTCATCACCGAAAGCGGAAACGCCAGCGGCGGAGCAGATATCAGTTTCTGTATTCACTCCGATTTCCGAGCCCAAATCCTAAACCATCTCGATGAACTTAAGAACCTGGTGCAGGCACAAATCAGCAAGTGGATCGACAATGTCGCCATTCTCACAATCTACGGACCACATTTTCGGGAAAAACCCGCTGTTGCCGGTCGGATGTGCGCCGCCCTGGGGAGTTTTGGCATTAATATACTCGGCATTTCTACGAGTATATCATCGGTCTCCTGCGTCATCGATAATGCCAAAATCGAGTTGGCCAAAACCGCTCTTATGCAGTTCTTTCAACTGCCGGAATAAACTATGCTGTCCTCACTCAGCAATGATGCGCATAAAAATCGGGAACAATTGCTGTGGGAACTCCAGCAATTGCGTCAGCGATTGGCCGCCTTAGAAGCCGCCGATGTCGAACGACGCCGGATTGCCAAATCGCTCGATAAATATGAGAAAAATTTCCGCGAACTGGTCAACCTCCTGCCGCAGACCGTCTACGAAATGGATATCAGCGGCAAATTCCGTTTTACGAATCAGCACGGCTTTGCTTCCTTCGGTTACAATCAGCAGGACATTCATAATGGTATCAATTTCACCCAGCTGTTCGTCCCGGAAGACCGGGAACGACTGCAGCACAACATCACCAAAATTCTGAAAGGTAAAACCGTCACCGGCAATGAATATACCGCCCTGCGCAAAGACGGCACAACTTTCCAGGTTTTAATCTATTCCAGTGCGATAACAGTCGACAATCAACCCAGCGGTCTGCGCGGAGTTGTGATCGATATTACCGACCGCAAGCAGGTGGAGGACGCTTTGAAGGATTCCCGCGACCAGTTCCGTAATCTTTCCGCCCACTTGCAGTCCGTGCGGGAAGAGGAACGCAGTTACATCGCCCGGGAAATTCATGACGAACTCGGACAGTCCCTGACCGCCCTGAAAATGGACCTGATCTGGCTCAGTAAAAAATTAACAGACGATCAGAAGGATCTACGGCAAAAAATCCAGACGATGTTTGACCTGATTGATCTGACCATTACTACCGTACGGCGTATCTCAACTGATCTGCGACCCGGATTACTCGATGACTTGGGACTAACTGCCGCCCTCGAATGGTACGGTGAAGATTTCGAAAAACGCACCGGCATCAAATGCAATCTCGACATCAATCCCGCTGAAATAGAGATCGCTCAGGATCAATCCATTGCCATTTTCCGAATCTTCCAGGAGACTTTGACCAACGTTGCCAGGCATGCCCGCGCCACGCGTGTGGACACCAACCTCCGCATAGAAAATCATACTCTCCGGATGCTGATTCAGGACAATGGCATCGGTATCCGCGACGAGCAGGTCAACGACCCAAAAAACTTAGGTCTCGTCGGCCTGAGAGAACGCGTTTTCCCCTGGAGCGGAAAAATCGAAATCACCGGGATCAAAAACAAAGGCACCACCGTGCGCATAGAAATTCCCCTCGACGGAAAATTCGAATGATCAAAATCCTGATTGTAGATGATCACGCTCTGATTCGGGAAGGACTCAAGCGTATTTTCGGCGAAACCAGCGACCTGTGCGTCGCAGGTGAAGCATCCGATTCTCAGACCGCTCTATCTAAAATAAGTGAACAGCATTTCGATATAGTCATATTGGATCTTTCACTTCCGGGCAGAAGCGGTCTGGACACTCTCAAACAGCTTAAATGCCTCAAACCTGATCTGCCGGTTTTAGTGCTCAGTATCTATCCCGAAAGCCAATACGGTATCCGCGTCCTCAAAGCTGGCGCCGCAGGTTACCTCACCAAAGATAGCTCACCCGAAACCTTGATTCAATCCATCCGCAAAATAACCAGCGGCGGTAAAGTCGTTACGGACACCTTGGCTGAAAAGCTGGTCGCCCAGCTTAACCACCCCCCCGAACAACCCCTCCACGAAACCCTCTCCGATCGGGAATATCAGGTGCTCCTGGCCATCGCCAACGGCAAAACCGCCAAAGCCATCAGCGCCGACCTGAATCTTAGCGTGAAAACCATCAGCACCTACCGCACGCGGCTTTTACAAAAGATGAAACTGAAAAATAACACCGAAATCATCTGCTACGCCGTCCGCCATGGACTGGTCAAATAAAATCCAGCGCTAATTTCCTTTCCCCCTCATCCTCAACCTCAACCTTAACCTCGACCTTGACCTCTACGGCAAAATCCCCTTTTCCACCATCCAGGGATGAATTTCAACTTTCAATCGCCCGGCTCGTACAGCGGGATCGGTTGCCGCCAATTGCTCTGCTTCAGCTTGTGATTTGACCTTGAAAATGAAAATCCCTCGAATATTACCATCATCCAGAAATGGTCCCGCCAATACCAGGTGACCCTCTCTCGCCAGCCGCCTGATATTCGCTAAATGCGCCTCCTGAAGCTGCAGGACTTCCGGGGTAACATCCGGCGTCCATTCCGCACCTCTGACAATGATACCCATGTAATAGACCGCCATCCCTTCAGGCACAGCGAGACTGTCCTGAGCCGTAACTGTTTTAGGCATTGATCCTGCTACCAATATCAGCACCCGGATTATCATTTTTTTCATCTACAAACCCCTGATTTACCGGGGAAAATATATTTATCTGCCGCAAATCAACCAAGCTATCTTACACCCCAGCTCGCTTATTTTCCAGTTGTACCAATGGCCATGATCATATTGCTGAGTTAAAAACGCAAAATATTTTGTTTTACCTCTTTACTTTTCACCAAAAACTGCTTATATTACTTACGAGTAACTTACGAGTAATTGACAACAACAGAGGAACAGCAGGATGGCGGAAGAACTTTCACCCAAGAAGCGACGGTTTCTAACCTTTGTCAGGACTTTCAGCGAACATAACCGTCGGGCCCCGACCTTTCAGGAAATCATGCTCGGTCTGGGAATCAAGTCGCTCGGCACGATCAACTGGTATGTCCGGGAGTTGGAAAAAGGTGGTGTGCTTCAGCGGCGCGGCGCCAATGCCAAACGTGCCCTGGCTGTCGCTGAAAAATCTGCCGAATCTACTTTGCCCTTACTGGGCTTGATCGCCGCCGGTTACCCGCTGGAAGCCATCGAGAACCAGGAAGTCATCGGGGTGCCTCCGGCTTACGTTCATCCGGCCAATTATGTCCTGAAAGTCAAGGGCGATTCGATGATCGAGGACAACATCCAGGACGGTGATTATGTCATTGTCCGCCAGCAGGCGCAAGCCGTCTCCGGGCAAACTGTCGTCGCTTTCATCAACAATGAAGCTACGCTGAAGCGCTATTATCCGCGCGCGGATGGCATTGAACTCCAGCCACGCAATCCGGCTTATCCGATAATTCGAGTCAGACCGGAAGACGAATTCCGGCTCGGCGGCGTGGTGCTGGCGGTCTGGAGAAGGTACGAGTGAAACAAACCGCGGGGAGCATTATTCTCATTTTAAAAGTCAGAATATTGAGATGATCGGTTCCGTTATTAAAAGTACAAATCCGTTTTCGTCCGCATTAATCCACGGCTTAAATATTGATTCTTCGTGCTCTCAGCGTTCTCTGCGGTCATCCGATAGCGACTCTATCTTTCACATCCGGCTTTTGGACTTCGAACTCCAGGTGGAGCGTTTGTTAGATGCCGGCCTGCGCACCCGCCCGCTGGCCATCATTTCCTCGCATCATCAGAATGGCACAATCGTTTCCGCCTCGGCAGAAGCCCTTACCGAAGGGCTCTATCCCGGTTTGAAAGTTGCCCTCGCCCGCAAAATGTCGCACAGCGTGATGTTTCTGCCTTACAACGCCAGCCTCTATGCACGTGTCCACCAGTACATTTACCAGACGGTCACCCGTTACTCGCCGGTTATCGAGCCCACTGTTTATGGGCAGTATTTTGCCGACCTGAGTGGCATGCGTGGCATTTACCGCGACAACCTGAACGCCGGTTATCTTCTGGCCAAAGACATTCGCAATAAGGTCAATCTCCGGAGCCAGATCGGTATCAGCATCAATAAACTGGTCAGTCAGATTGCCACGGCCGTCGTCCCGGAAACCATTTACCGCGTCCCGGCCGGCGATGAGTCCAACTTTCTCGCCCCGCTGAATACGGAGGTCTTGCCGGTGAGCGCCGAACCAGCGATCAACAAACTCATGCATTTCCTCCTGCTCCGGCAGGTCAGGCAGGTGCAGGCTGTGACCGCGGACGCCGAAGCCAGCCCGGTGCTCTTCGGCAAATATCACCGCCGCCTTTATCAGGAAGCCCGCGGACAGGACAACTCACCAGTCAAACCGCCGCACAAAGCCGACCGCCTCAGCGAACAAACGGTCCTGACCGCCGACACCAATGACGAGGCCCAATTGCTCACCGCTGGGCGCCACTTGGCCGAGCAGCTCGCCTATCAATTGCGTCGGCGTCGCCAGATTGCTAAAACGTTGAACTTTGAAATTCACTATACTGACGGTTTCAAGAGTAACCGCAAGGGTACTCTCACAGCAAATGACAATGCTACCGCCATTGCGGAAGTCAGTCGCCTTTTCCGGTTAGCCAATTACCGCCGCAACCGCGTGCGGGCCATCATTCTCGAAGCCGCCGACTTCCTGCCGGTCATCAATCAACTGGATTTATTTCGTCCCCCCAAGGACGACCGCCTGTCGCGTTCCCTGGATCAAATCCGTCAGCGGTATGGCTTCACCAGCATCGGCAATGCCGCCGGGTTAATTGCGACACGGAGTTACCCAGAGGACGCCCAAAGTAACACAGAGATTCTCCTGAAATTAAAATCCATCGGCAATTCTCCGTGCGCTTCCGGGTAACCAAAGCCTATGTTCGTCCATCTTAACACTCATTCCACCTACTCGAAGATGCGCGGTACAGCCTCGCCACAGACATTGTTGGCGCAAGCCCGAGCCGCCAACCAGACGCATCTGGCGCTGACGGAAGTCAACGGGCTGTGGGGTTTTATCCGCTTCGTCCAATGGGCACGCGACGCTGGTATCAAACCGATCGCCGGCACCAACTTGCTCACAGCGCATTTCGACCTCATTCTCCTCGCCGAAAATCAAACCGGCTATGAAAACCTCTGTCGCGTCATTTCCCGCGTTCACGATGATGAAAACCTCTCCGCCACCACTATACTTAAGCCGTACGCCAAAGGTCTTTTCGTACTGGCCCATCAGGAAAATGTCCTGACCGAGCTCGCGTGCTTTTTACCTGCTACCCACCTCTTCGTCGAACTCCGCCCCGGCGTGACCGAACGTGAAGCCACCCGTCTTGCCAGACAACTACAGCTGGAAATCGTTGCCACCGGCGATGTCTATTTCCTTAAGCCGGAAGACCAGCAAACCCATCGCATCCTGCGCGCCATTGATAAAAACGCCACCCTTTCACAGCTCACACCCGGCGATTATAAAAGTGCTCAGCATTTTTTCCGCAGTGAAAAGGAAATGATTGACCTCTTCCCTAACAGCCTCCCGGCCATCAACAATTCCCAGTACCTGGCTGAGCGCTGTAAAACCGACTGGACCTACACCAATACCATTTTCCCCGGGCTTTCACTCAAGGAAACCAATCTCGCCAACCGTCAACTGCGTCAACTGGTTTATGACGGCGCTAAGGTACGCTATGGTGAAATTACCGCTAACGTCTGCCAGCGCATTGAGCATGAATTGTCTCTGATCACCCAAAAAGGCTTCGCCCCCTATTTTCTTGTCGTCTGGGACATTGTCAAGCAGACCAAAACCACCATCGGGCGCGGCAGTGGCGCCGCCTCCATCGTCAGTTATTGCCTCTTCATCACCCAGGTCGATCCCATCAAATACAATCTGTGTTTCGAACGCTTCATCCATCCGGAACGGGTGGATATGCCGGATATTGACGTCGATTTCGCCTGGGACGAGCGTGACGGCATCCTCGATTATATTTTTCAAAAGCACAGCCTGGAGCGCACCGCGATGGTTTCCAACCAGGTCATGCTTCAGCCGCGCTCGGCAATCCGGGAAGTCGCCAAAGTCTATGGCTTGTCCAACGAAGAAATCAAAGCCGTCACCAAGCGCATCGGTTACTTCGCCCGCAAAGCTGCACTCTTAGAGTGGATCAAAACCGATCCGCGCTTCCGCAACTTGGACCTCGACGACACCCTGCGCGACATCATTTTGCAGAGCGAAAAAATCGTCGGCGTCTTTCAGTTGTCGTCGGTGCATCCCGGCGGCGTGGTCATCGTCCCCGACGAAATCCGCAAATACGTACCGGTGCTGATGGCCACCAAAGGCGTGCAAATCGTCGAGTGGGAAAAAGACCAGGTCGAGGACTCCGGCCTGCTGAAAATCGACATCCTTGGCAACCGCTCCTTGGCGGTGGTGCGGGATACGCTGAAACAAATCGGGCTTTATCGCAACGAATATACGGATTATCATAAAATTCAACCCGTGGGCGATCCGGCGACCGAGGCTTTGATGCAAGCCGGACGCACGATGGGCATTTTCTACATCGAAAGTCCGGCCACGCGTCTGCTCCTGAAAAAGGCCGGGCGCGTGGATTTCGAGCACGTGGTCATTTATTCCTCGATCATCCGCCCGGCCGCCAACCGTTTCATCAATCTTATGCTGGAACGGATTCACGGCCAGCCCTGGCAACTCCTGCATCCCGATCTGCAATGTCTCGCGGAAAGCTACGGCATCATGGTTTACGAGGAACAGGTTTCGATGGTAGCACGCGAGATCGCCGGGTTCGGTTATGCCGATTCGGATTATATCCGCAAGGTCATTGCGCGTCCGGCACTGGCGCATTTAGTCCCCGTCTGGAAAAAGAAATTCATCACCGGCGCACTCAACCGCGGCTACTCGCAGAAATTAGCTGAAACGCTCTGGGAAATGATCGAATCTTTCTCCGGCTATTCGTTCTGCAAACCGCATTCGGCTTCCTACGCCATGCTATCCTTCACCTGCGCCTACCTGAAAGCCCATTATCCGGCGGAATTCTTAGCCGCGGTGATTACCAATCAGGGCGGCTATTACTCTGCTTATGCTTACCTGAGCGAAGCCCGGCGCTGGGGCATTCAAATCCTGCCGCCGCACATCAACCGCAGTTGGCGCGATTATCGTGGTCACAAGGATAAAATCCGGCTGGGTTTCATGGCTATCCGCAACCTGCAGGACAAAGCCGTGGAAGCCGTTCTTAACGAACGCAAGGCTGGGGATTTCAAAGACCTCGATGATTTTCTGCTGAGAGTGGACCTTGATTTGGCCGACGCCATGGCACTGACCAACGCCGGCTGTTTCGCCGAACTCGAACCACAGCTGACTCACAAGGAAATTGCTTTCAAGGTCGCCAGTTTCTATCTCCAGAAGGGTGAACGCCGACCGCTGACCCCGCGACTCGACCACCAGCCGCTCAGTCACCTGGAAAAATTGACGCTGGAAATCGAATCGTTCGGCTTCCCCCTCTCGGAACACCCCTTGGAACGCTACCTGCCGGTTTTCAGCGGCAAAGTCAGAAAAGCCCGCGACCTCGCCCAGTACGTCGGGCAAACGGTCAATCTGCTTGGCGTTTACATCACCCGCAAAGTTGCCATCACCAAACAGCACGACCCGATGGAGTTCGTCACTTTCGAGGACGAAACCGACATCTTCGAGTGCGTCATGTTCCCGGAAGCGTATAAGGAATTCGGCGACCTGCTGAACTGGGAAACGCTTTTCGTCATCCGCGGCAAGGTCGAGGAAGCCTATCAGACTTATACGGTCACCGTCGAGAAGTTGGCCAGCCTGCAACGCACCGTCGAGAAGATGACGCCGGGCAAACGCCATCCTCCTCGACCGACTTTCGCGGAAGTGCACTTCGCCAAGGAATATTGAGGTAATGGTGATACGAAGGGACACAGAGTAAACACTGAGTGCCACAGAGATTTAATAAAAATCTTTTCACTTCACTTATCCACTCGAATATCAGGCAGGCGATTAATAACGCGGCATAAAATATTGAACTATTTCAGCATTATTAATTTCTGTTGAAATACTCTCTCACGAGTCTTGAAAATAACCAAATATAAACCGGTAGAAATTCTCTGGCCATCATCATTATTTCCATCCCAGACTACTGAATGATAATTCACCGGATATGTTTCATTTCTTATAAGATTTCGAACGACTTTTCCGTTTATATCGCAAATTAATAAATCAACAGTAGTTGCTGTCGGTAAAGAGAAACGGATTGTTGTGGAATTATTGAACGGATTGGGCGCCGAGGGATACAATAATAAAACTTCCGGAGTATTACTGGCCAAAGCAACAGCACCAGAATCAGCCGGATTACTTTTTTCTAACCAAGCATTGACACAGAAGGATTTTTCCGCCGTGTAATTTGATTTATTGCTGGCATCATCAACGGCACAGATTTTATAATAAATATATTCTCTTGTCGATGGATAGGTATATTTATTCTCCTGTTCGTCAATCCAATACGTCGCAGTAGTCGTCATACGCAGAGACCAGCTACCACCACCTCGTTTTTTCCAGATTTCATAATGATTAAGATCGGAAACCGGGACTGCATTCCAACTTATTTTTGGATGATTATTTGACCAAGAACCAGTAAAATTTTGAGGTACCGGCGGATTTTCTGTATTTGTATTGTGAGTAATTAATTAAAGCATCATATCCCCTGGATTGTAAAAATAATCTTATTCCGTGGCAACCATCTCGAATACTATCTGGCTCTTTATCGGTATAATCGTACACAGGACTGTAATTAAATACAACATTTGTTCCTCCGTCTTTATTTTTCCATCGTTTCTGGTTAGAGCCACAGAAATCGGCTATACAATCAGGTTGATGTTCAGTCCAATCATTGGTAACAAAAGGATCTGGTAAAACACTATATTCTTCAACCCAGTAATCATCAACGTGCCCCCGATTCTCATCATCATCAATACCTGAATGAGAGGCGCTTAAAGGACATTCTCCATCAGATCCACCAATCCCCCCGGCCACCAACCATTATTCGTAATGGGCATATTTCCATCATTAGTCGGACCAGTATAAATGTTAGGAAATCCATGATTATCCCAATATCCCAACATCATCGCTACGGCAGTCGGAAAGCATCCATACGACCAAATATATGCTGGTACTCCCTGAATCACTTTTACTTCAGGGGATTGAGGAATTTCTACTGTATCAGCTTTTATCAGAGACATAACTCCATTGATTTCTTTAATATCGTTAGCGAAACAACTAATTCCGATCCAAATTAACAGTAACATCTTTCTCATAGTAAACTCTCTCTTATAAAACGGTGAAAGGTATATGACCAGAATCCGAGGAAATATCATAAGAATATTTTTCATAATTGAATTGTAAACTTGCACTGCATGTTGCTAAATATTTGCCACTTTTCAATTTCACTACCTCCTGCCAAATCCGGCTCGTGTGCGGTGATAAATAAGCAGTGTAAATAAATGAACTCGGGGGCACACCAGCGATTATTTCTACATATACTCCATCATCATGATAGACATTAAAACAGACCGCATTGTCCAAATTTGAAGTAGCATATTTATATTCCACCGTATCGTCGCTAAGATTTTCTATGATATACTTGACGTAAATATTTTCCGTAGAATCAAACTGGTTTCGTTCGACATTGTTTGAATCGGTCACTATAAACTGAAATCTGATATCAGCAGTATCATCTGATTTAACGATTTCTTTTTTACCCTGGCAATCAATAAAAATAACAATGAGAGGAATAACGAACGGAAGTATATATTTTTGCATATATCCCCCTAAAGTCTATTCATTTATTAGTTTTCAATGAAATACAAGCACTTGTTAATATTACTTCTAAAAAGCAAAATCCACGTAGATTGTGGTAAAATCTCCCGCTTTCTCACTTTTCCTTTATTAACCGTCACTTCTCATCCGGCACTTCAATTTAATCTGTTCAATTATATCATATATTTTTCTAAATGTCAACATTTTTCTCAATTAATTTTTAATCAGCGATAAATGTTTATTGTTAGTACCAAGACTAAAATAAACTTATTTCAAGTACAGATTTGTGTTTTTTCTTGGGCCTGAACCGAGGTGCATTTCGCTAAAGAGTATCGAGAAATTGCGACACTGAGGGTCACGGAGGAATACACGGAGGAACACAGAGTTTTATTATTGGAATAAGAAAATCTCCGTGTACCTCTGTGTAACCAAATCCCGAACCTTCTTTTGGCTTTACCGGTCAATTGTAATTAAATTAGCCGCGCTTTTTGGAGAGGTGGCAGAGCGGTTGAATGCGGCGGTCTTGAAAACCGCTTTCCTGACACAATCGGGAACGGGGGTTCGAATCCCTCCCTCTCCGCTGGAGCATCGACTGCCCGGTATTTATTGCCTATTACGAGGGAAGAAAATGCTCGGATTTTTAGTTAGCCTACAGCGTCAGCAGTTGGCTTACCTTGATCATCAAGACATTGTCGCCATTGGTCTGGAACAAGCGGCGCAAATCGCGTCCAACATTGAACGGCTGGAAGGTTTCATAATCGGTGAATCCCTGGGACCAGACTAAGTAAAGCGCCGAACCGGTGCGATATTCCCAGCGCAAGACCAGGTTCGAACGGAACTGCTTGTAGTTGAAATTTTCCTCACCACTGAATGTGTAATCCACACTGCCATCCTTGCCCTTGTCTACTACGTATTCGCCGTTGCTATGATCATAGGAAATTTGGTCCCCGAATTTTTCAAAACGTCGATTATAACGGGAACTGTAGGCATCAGCTAACCGCATCAGGTCAAAATATTTTCCGGAAGTCAGGTATGGTTGAGCATAGTACTGCACAGTCAGATTAGGCGTAATGGTGAAATCGGTTCGAATGGTCAAAGCTGCCACTTTCTGATGCAATTGCGCCCAGATGTACTGCCGCTGACCATTTTCATCGTTTGCCTTGCCGATCCAGGCCCAGGTATCATCTAAGTAATTTAAAGATAGATCCGCGCTGAGTTGCAGATTCTGGCGCGGTCGCCAGGTCACTGATGGATCGACCTCGTAACCATGGACATTATTGGAATTGGTAAAATAAAAGCCCAGGAGCTGGGCAAACAACTTGTCACGCCCATCGGAATTGATATAGCTCCAAATGTTCCAGTAAGGAGGCACATAAATTGCCGGACCGCCGCGGTTATGGGCACAATCGAATCCTGCCCAGCCGTGGTTTAATCCCACTCCATAACCCCAGTTGTTATTGAAGATTAAATGGGCATTGATATTGCCGCCTAAACTGGTACGCAAACCACCGTAGTTCCAGTTTGCCCATTGATTGAAATTTAGCCGGTAATTGCGGATGAACTTTCCCGGTTCCCACTGATAATACTGCACCCAGTTGAATTGATTGATGTTATCCACCTGGGTCAGGAAACCCATATCGTTGATTTCCAGGCCGGGACTGTAGGCAATGACGCCACTCGCTCCGCGCCAGTGACCGCTGGTTTTCTGTAAAACGCCCCTCAAAGCATAGCCGGATAATGAAGTCGCCTGCGGATCGTACTCGACGTGTTTGGCGTCCACCCGATTAAAATAACGCGCAGAACTCTTCTGGGTGCGCTGGATAGCGAGCGTATCACCATTGACATTCGAAAAGGCGATTGAACCCTGAAACTGGTAATTATCCCCGAAAAATTTATGATCTATATCAATACCACCAGTATAGGCGGAACGATGCAGGCGTTCCAGTCCGGTATTCTCGAGGCGACGATTGACTGCGGTAAAAATTCCACCGACCGATGTCCGCCCGGTGCTGAAGTCCTGTTGAACCCGGGTCAACCAGAAATTTGTCAGCGGTTCCACCACTGATACATCTTTGGTTTTGTCCGTATAGTAGACTGTTCCCTTCTCCTGAGCCGTGACCGCTTCCATTACTCCCAGGGAAAGTCCCCCGGCGGTCTTGCCGGTGACTTTCAGCGCGCCCAATATATTGGTGGCGTCCGGCTTGAAGGTCGAAATCACTTCCTTACTATCATCTTCGACGGGATCAAAATGCGGGGTGCGCCCGATGCGCCGGGAGTAAAACAGCGAATTATTCTGCCCGTCGCCGTCCCCAAAACCGAGTGAGTAACGCAGAATATTGGCACCTTCCATGAAAAAGGGACGTTTTTCGCTGAAATAGGTTTCAAATTCGGTCAGATTGAAAACCGCCGGATCGGCCTCCACCTGCCCGAAATCCGGATTAACGGTGGCGTTCAGCGTCAAACCCAATGGACTACTGTACCGGAGATCGCCTCCGACATTAGCAAATAGGTCATATTTTTCACGATGCACTGGCGTCTGCAGACTTTTGGAAAGCTTGGTGTTCCCCGCTAAATACGGCATGACGTAGATCGGTTTACTGACCGTGACATCCTTGAGACCTTTGAGCTTACCATACCGGGAGACAAATCCCTGTTCAGCCTGCGACCAGTAATTCCAGACTGCGACCTCATTATTTTTACGCGGCAGTTCGCGATAAAACTGCAGCCCCCATTCCATCTCGCTCGCCGCATTAAAGCGCAGTTCACGAAACGGGATGCGCCACTCCGCCGACCAGCCATCGGGATTAATATCCACGGCACCATCCCAGACTGCGTCCCAGTCAGCATCAGCATTCTGATCATCAAAGCGGCGAACGTCATGTTTAACCCCGGCGGCATTCAAACCGAATTCAAACGCCGTTCGATGGTCGTTGTAGCTATCAATCGAGACGTACATCCAGTCTGACTGTGAGTAATTATCCCGCCGCGTCAGGATGGCCGCGATATTCTGCGGTTCGGGATCAAAAGCCCGCGCTCCAAAATAAATATACCCGTCATCGTACAGTACGGCGAACTCGGTCTTATAGGAAGCGGGCGAACCGTCGTTGGGATTACGCTGGGTAAAATCACTTTGCCAAACGGCGTTCTTCCAGGCAGGTTCATCAAGTTTGCCATCCAAATTAATTGTTGATTGACCGATGCTGATCGCAATCGCTTCCCGCAATTGTAACGAATCTATCGACATCGTCGTCTTGGCAGTTAATAGCACTGGCATAACAAAAACTAACCCTTTAATCCATCTCGCCTTCATATCATTTCTCCAGTAAATGTTTAACTTGATCGCACGCCAATATGACCACCAAGTGTAATAAAAAGTTGCACAGCCCGGTGACTTTTTCGGTAAACGGTATTTTATCCGGTCAAGGGGTCAGACGCCTTTCATTCTGCTCTTAATCGAAACTTGGTATTTTGACGCAATTCGCTTAAAATTGGAGCAATGTGTGGACGCAAAACACTGACTAAAGGCAAAATGGAAATCATCGAACAGCTTTCCATTCAGCAATGGGACGAGACCGTTCCGTTTGCAGCCAGTTACAATATCGCGCCACTGCAGTACAACCCCGTCCTGGTTTTCGCCACTGGCCGAACAGTGAAACCGATGCGCTGGGGCTTAATCCCCGCCTGGACTAAAACCGCCGACCGGATCAGCTATTTCATTAATGCGCGGGTAGAAACATTAGCCACCAAACCAGCCTTTGCCCCTCTGCTCGTCAATCACCGATGTCTGGTTATCACTGACGGCTACTACGAATGGCAAAAATCCGGCCCCTATAAGCAACCGTATTTCATTCATGCTCCGGATAATTCACTCCTGCTGATGGCTGGTTTATGGGACACATGGACTTCCGCGGAGGGCCAGCCGATCAGTACCTATACCGTCATTACGACCCGTGCCGATGAGCAACTTTCCCACATCCACGAACGCATGCCGTTGATCCTCCCCGGCGAGCGCATTAATGCCTGGCTGGATCCGACTCTGAAAAACCGGCAGGACGCCTTGGCGTTGTTGCGGGTCGGTCAGACACCCCTCGAATCCTATCCGGTCTCGACCATGGTCAATTCCGTCAAGAACAATTCACCGGAATGTATCCGGCGGATCGTGCCGGAGAGTTATCAGCCACTCTCTTCCACCGGACAATTATTTAATTAGAAACTCCCCCAGTTGCTGACCAAAATCATCAAAATCACCGGAATCGTGCAGGGGGTCGGTTTTCGCCCGTGGATTTTTCGCCTTGCCCGGCAATTTGACCTGAAGGGCACTGTCAATAACGACACCGAGGGCGTGAAAATCCTGGTGCAGGGCGATGCGGAAAACATCCAAAACTTCGAAACGTCCCTCCAAAAAAGTCCGCCTCCAGTCAGCCGCATCGATCGCATCGAAAGTCAAACTGTAGAGGACGCATTCCGATACAACGACTTTCGCATTGAATCCAGCATGGTCAGTACGGAAAAATCCGTCCCGCTCTCGCCCGACCTGGACGTTTGTCCGGAGTGTCGGCGAGAACTGTTCGATCCCGCCAATCGCCGGTATTATTATCCGTTTATTAACTGCACTAATTGCGGTCCGCGTTTCTCTATTATAAAAGATGTGCCATACGATCGGGCGCTGACTACCATGCATAAATTTACCCTGTGTTCCGACTGCCAGACAGAATACGACGACCCGGCTGACCGGCGCTTTCACGCTCAACCCAACGCTTGTCATCATTGCGGCCCGCGCTTGACTTTGGCCACTCCCGATAAGAACGCCGTCATAACCGGTAATTCAGCTGCGACCAACCACACTCTGTTCGAAAAGACAGCCGATCTGCTGGCACTGGGAAAAATCATCGCCATAAAAAGCATCGGCGGTTTTCATTTAGTCTGCGATGCGCGGAACGCAGACGCGGTCGGAACCTTGCGGCGACGTAAGTTTCGGGAAGATAAGCCCTTTGCGGTCATGATGGCGGACATTTTGATGATTGAAAAATATTGTCAGGTGGAACCGGCGGAAATTTCATTATTGGAAAGCACCCCGCATCCGATTGTGCTGTTGAAAAATTTGCCTGACCGACTCCTGGCATCGGCCGTCGCCCCTGGCAACCATTATTACGGAGTGATGTTGCCGTATACGCCACTGCATTATCTGCTTTTCAGGCATGTGCGTTTTCCGCTGGTATTTACCAGCGGCAATGTCAGCGACGAACCTATTTGCTCTACCAACGATGAGGCCTTTGAACGACTATCCGGAATTGCTGACTTTTTCCTGGTGCATGATCGCGCTATTCATATGCGCTGTGATGATTCGGTCACTCGGGTGTGGCGCGGTGGCGAATATCCTTTGCGGCGTTCACGCGGGTATGCTCCGCAACCTTTGAACCTCCCGCTGCCTTTGCGCCATACGATTTTGGCCTGTGGCGCAGAGCAGAAAAACACTTTCGCGCTGGCGAAAAACCAGCGTGTCTATCTCAGTCATCATATCGGCGATTTAAAAAACCTTGAAGTGTTGACGGCATTCGAACAAAGCATTACGCATTACCAGCAGATTTTCGATATCCAACCCGATGCCATCGCTTACGATTTACATCCGGAATATCTCAGTACCCGCTATGCGCTCACTAGCCCCGATTGGAACGCCAAACCCAAAATCGGAATTCAACACCATCATGCTCATGCTGTAGCCTGCATGGCGGAAAATGCCCTCTCCCAACCAGCGATCGGTATCATCCTCGATGGCACGGGTTATGGTCGGGATGGCACCATTTGGGGAGGCGAAATACTGCTGGCTGAAAAGCACGATTTTCGCCGACTGGGACATTTCGAGACTGTTGGAATGCCCGGCGGACAGGCGGCCATAGATCATCCCTGGCAAATGGGTTACAGCTATTTGCACGCGGTTTTCGGAACTGCCGTTGATGACCTACAGTTACCATTTCTGCAGGCTATTCGTCCAGTTGACCGGAAAGTCGTACAAGGCCTGCTGAGCAGCGGTTTTAATACACCGCTGACCTCCAGTTGCGGGAGGTTGTTTGATGGAGTCGCTGCTATTGCCGGATTACGCAGTCATGTAAATTACGAAGGCCAGGCCGCTATCGAGCTTGAGCAGGTTGTAGATGCAGCGGAAAATGGCGCCTATGATTTTGAATTAAAGTCAAAGAACGATAGCTTTGGCATCGTTTGGCATTCAATGATTAAACAGCTCGTCAACGATATTCAAAACCAACAGCCGGTCAGTAAAATCGCCGCTCGCTTCCACCACGGTCTGGCCAACATTTTGGCCGAAGCCGCGCAGGTCGCCAGTCAAACAACAGGCATACGAAACGTAGTCTTGAGCGGCGGAGTTTTTATGAATCTCATCCTGCTAACAGAATTGCACAGGTCGCTGTCGGCCCGAGGATTGGAGGTTTTTACGCACCAGCGCGTTCCCCCCAACGATGGCGGTATTGCACTCGGTCAGGCGGTGATCGCTGAAGCAGTTCTCAATGCCCGTTAATCTAACACTGGAGAAATCATGTGTCTTGCCGTTCCGATGAAAGTCATTGAAATCAGCGCCAACCAAGCCCGCGCTGAGGTTGGAGGTGTGATTTATCGGGCCAACCTTGATTTGCTCTCGGATGTTAGGATCGGTGATTATATCATTGTGCATGCTGGCTTCGCGATAGAAAAATTGGACGAGGAAACTGCCCGCGAAAACCTCGCAATCTGGCAGGAAATAGCCACGCTGGCCGGACAAAAGGAACGGAGAACCGCGCCTTGATTCGCTACCTGGACGAATATCGGGATCCGCGCCTTATCGAAGCCATTGCTGATCGCATCCGCGCCATCGCCCCGACTCACCCAATTAATTTAATGGAGGTGTGCGGCGGGCATACGCTGACCATTTTCAAGTACGGCCTGAAGCACTTTTTACCGGCAAGTATCAATCTCATCAGCGGCCCCGGATGTCCGGTATGTGTCACCGACAACAGCTATATCGATTATGCCGTAGCTCTGAGCGCCCGTCCGGAGCTGATTATTGCCAGTTTCGGAGATATGCTCAGAGTTCCGGGTAGTACGGGTAGTTTACAATCCGCGAAAGCGGACGGTGCGGATGTCCGAATCTGTTACTCGCCCCTCGAAGCCCTGGCGATTGCCGAAATGCATCCGGAGCACCAGGTGGTCTTTTTAGGCATCGGATTTGAGACGACCGCGCCGCTGGTTGCCTCGGCGATTTTGCGCGCCGCGGAGTATGGCTTGACCAATTTCTCCGTCCTTTCAGCCCATAAAGTCATGCCTCCGGCCATGCAGGCTATCATCCAAGCTGGAGAAATTGCTTTGCATGGTTTCATCTGCCCGGGGCACGTTACCGCCATCACCGGTCCTGAGATTTACGAGTTCATTGCCCGGGATCATCATCTGCCCTGCGTGGTGACCGGATTTGAGCCTCTCGATGTATTAGAGGCGATACTCAGGCTGGCAGAGCAAATCAGGGCCGGAATCGCCAAAGTCGAAAACCAATATCGCCGCGCAGTCAAGCCAGGCGGAAATGCTCAGGCACAGGCGATTATGCGGGAAGTATTCGAGCCGGCTCCCGCCACCTGGCGCGGCTTGGGAACCATTCCCCAAAGCGGCTTGCGCATCCGTGATAAATATCGTGATTTTAACGCTGAGACTAAATTCCCGCTCACTCTTGAACCTGCCGTCGATCAACCGGAGTGCATCTGCGGTGACGTGATGCGCGGCTTGAAAATTCCACCCGAGTGCCCGTTATTCCGTACCATTTGTCAACCGGAACATCCCTGCGGCGCCTGTATGGTCAGCGCTGAAGGAACCTGCGCCACCTATTTTAAATATCACCAATCTATCCCATGACAAAAATTACGCACGCTCACGGCACCGGCGGTCAGTACACTCATGACCTGATAAAAAATGTATTCGTCCGCCATTTCAATAACGCGCAGCTGAATGCCCTGCTTGACTCGGCGATTCTGACCGCGCCCTCCCGGCAATTGGTGTTTACTACCGATGCCCACGTCGTACAGCCGCGGTTTTTCCCGGGCGGCGACATTGGCCGGTTGGCAGTCGCCGGCACAATTAATGATTTAGCAGTTTGCGGCGCACGTCCGCTCTGGCTTTCAGCGGCATTTATTATCGAGGAAGGCTTTGACCTTGACGAGCTGGAAAAGATTGTCAGCTCCATGCAGACTACCGCCAGCACGGCCGGGGTCTCGATAGTCACCGGTGATACCAAAGTGGTCAATAAAGGTGAGGCGGATGGCGTTTTCATAACGACAGCCGGCATCGGAATCAAGCTTTATTCCCAGCCGCTTGGACCAGCTCGTATGGCACCGGGAGATTCAATTCTGATCAGTGGTTACATCGGCGATCATGCCGCGGCGATCATTAAAGCCCGGCAACTCTTTGACATCGATCTGTCCGTCGAGAGTGACTGCGCGCCGTTGAATAGTCTGACGGAACTCCTCTGCAGTCGCCTTGCGACAATCAAAATCATGCGTGATCCGACCCGCGGAGGAGTCGCCACTACGCTCAATGAATTCGTCGCTGGTGGTACCTGCGGAATTCGAATTTATGAAGATAAACTACCGGTTCGGTCTGCCGTGCTTGGTTTGTGTGAACCGTTGGGATTCGATCCGCTTTATTTAGCCAATGAAGGCAAGCTCATCATTGTAGTTTCGAGTGCTGAATCCGATGTTTGTCTTGATCTGCTGCGGAGTCATCCGCTGGGTAAGCATGCCGCTATAATCGGCGAAGTCGTTGCCCAACCGTCCGGCAGAGTTTTACTGCGTACCACCATTGGCAGTAATCGCGTACTCGAAATGCTTACCGGTGAAATGTTACCCCGCATTTGCTGAATCATGCACGAACTGACTATCGCCCAAAACATCATCAGGATCGTCCATGACGAGTTAGAAAAAATTCCGGGCATGAAAATCGTCGAATGCGTCCGTTTTCGCGCCGGACGGCTGAATGCCATTATCCCCGAGTCATTGAAATTCAACTTCGACATATTAAAAAAAGACTACCCGATGCTTGACCAGGCCAACCTCGAAGTCGCCGAAACGCCGATCATCATCCGTTGCCGTCACTGCCAAGCCGAGACAGAAATCACTGAGCCTTTGTTTCTGTGCAAAGCGTGCGGAAGCGCGGATTTGCAAATGATCAGCGGGCAGGAAATGTTCGTTGATAGCATCGAACTCAAGCAAACGGATCAACTTTAATTTTTGGAGCAATAAATGGAAATAAAAATCGTGCGGAACGTCCTGGCTGCCAATGCAGAATTGGCTGGCACTATCCGTGAACGTACCCGGGCACATGATATTCTACTCATTAACATGATGAGTTCTCCTGGTTCCGGTAAGACAACTCTCCTGGAAAAAGTCATTCCACTGCTGAAAAACAAAGGTGTGCGCACCGCCGTTATCGAGGGGGATATAACTACGACGATGGACGCCGAGCGCCTGGCACCGCTCGATATTCCAGTGGCTCAGATCAACACCGAGCCATTTGGTGGCGATTGTCATTTAGGGGCCGAAGTAATCCTGCCGGCGCTGGAAAATTTTGATCTGTCGCGGCTCGATCTGGTTTTTATTGAAAATGTCGGCAATTTGGTTTGTCCGGCGGAGTTCGATACCGGCGCCGATCTCAATCTAGTCGTTCTGAGTGTGACCGAGGGCGAGGACAAGCCCCTCAAGTATCCGTTAATGTTTCGGGTCTGTCAATTGGCCGTCATCAGCAAAACCGATTTGTTACCCTATCTTGGCCTCGACTTGAACCGTCTGAAAAGCAATCTGGCACACGTCAATCCTCAGTTACCGATACTAGAATTATCGGCTGTCAAAATGGTCGGATTGGCGGAGCTCGTCGACTGGATTTACAGGAATTTGAAAAAATAACCACCGCAAAGAATTTATCCTGTTGGAGAAAAATGTACGCGGTTATAATTTTCACGCGATGCAGATAAGAGGTTTACATGGCATATAAAATTCTGGTCATAGACGACGATATTGATTTGGTGGAAGTGCTCCGACTTACTCTGGAAAAGCACGGCTATGAGGTCATTGATGCCCAGAACGGTAGTCGTGGTTATCAGCTGATGGAAAAATCTAAGCCCTCCCTGGTGATTCTGGACGTGATGATGGCCAGCTGGGACGAAGGCTTCGAAGTTGTTCAGAAAATCAAAGCCAATCCTGCTCTTAAAGAGATACCGATCATCATGTTGACCGCAGTCAGTCAGCAAATGGGAATCCGGTTCGACCGCAATGACGAGACCTTGCCGGTCAATGAATTCCTCGAAAAACCGGTCATGCCGAATACCCTGGTATCAATCATTAAAAAATACTTGCCCTGAAAATCAATCGCGGACACTCAGCGTGGGCTGAGGTCTGGCCAACTGTTTCAGCAGGGGGAACGGATCGGGATGAATCGAGTGCAAGGATTTTAAGTACTCACCGATGACATCGACATTCTGCCTTTCGATGGCGTGGGCGACGTGACGCAGACCGCCGCTGGCATAACGAGTATATAGAAAGGCATATTTGACGGCGGCGATTATATACGCCTGCTGGATAATATTGTTGACAATGGATACCATCAATGAGCCGACAAGGGCACCGGAAAAGGCGGCATTTTTCCAATCGCCACTGTAAACTTGCCCACTGCCAGGCAAAATCAAGGACATATACAGGGCCTTGCGTTTGGATTTTTGTGGCAGGCTCGGAACGTGGTCAATCGCCGTAATCAGGGCTTGCTTTGCCGGATAATTACTGTCCCGCAGAATAGCTTGTCCTGCTTGCCAGTTGGCCTCGTAAAAATAGCTCCACGCTTTGATGTAGGCCACCCGGTCGGCATCAGCCTGCGCGTCGAATTGCCCCAGATTATCGAGAATATGACGCACCGCTGAATAGTTGTAATTTTCCCAGTGGATTTCTGCCAATAAAAGCAGCGCGGGCAGGTCAAATTCCGTCGTGTCGCTATTGCCGATGGCCTTTAACAACGACTCCTCGGCGTCGTCCGATCGCCCACCTAAGCGGCAGGCGCGTCCGATTTGCAGTAGCCAGCGATCCGTCGAGTCCTTGCTTCCGCTGAACAGCAGACGCTTGTACTCGGTCACGGACTCGAAATAATAGCCACGCTCAAAATAGTAATCACCGAGGTTGAAAGCCCCTAAGTGGACAGCGCAAAGCATTAATAAGACTAATCCGCGGAAAGCCATGATTCCCAGTAGGGATTAACACGAACAGGATTACGCTTTTCAAGTTTATCGTTCCAAGCGGAATGCAATTGCCGATTATAGACCTGGGCCGCCAAATAACTCCCGTAGATTGAGCCCAAATAAAAGGAGAGCGTCATACCGCCCGTGACAATGCCTGTCACTGCTAAATTGGACCGAAATGCCTCGTATGTAATGAACCCGGCGAGGGCAGTAAACCCGCAAGCCCACAAGGCATCGCCGGGACGCTTCAGGTACAGTTTGCCCAGGCCTGGCAATAAAACCGAAAGTCCCGCCGCCAGCCAGGGCGAGCGTGGTTTCAGTGATTGGCGTTCCGCTTCGAGCGCCAACAGGTATTGTCTAACGGAGTCGTCACGGACACCGGAAAAAAAATCTGCCGTCACGCTACCGGGTTCACGATTGACCTGTGCCCAATATTTATAGAAAAATTCTGCGTCGTCCTGATAATCAAGTGTATCAAGTGCTTCCTGGTTCTGCGCTAAATAGTAATTATAGCGTATTGCCAGGCGTGCGGGAGCCGTCAGACTCGAACCGGGGCAGAGTTCCAGAATTCTTCGAAAAGCCCCTATGGCCTGATCGGAGCGGACGCGCAGCTGGTGACACAGTCCGATTTTAAAAAGCACTGTATCGTTTTGCTCCTGACTGAGAAATAAGTATCGCTCATATTCCAGCGCGGCCCGGAGATAATCCTGCTCCTGGAAGAGATAATCACCGAAACTGCGGAGTGCCGACGGGGTGAAGAGTGAATCGGAAGCCGCCAGAACTTGCGTTCCAAGAAAAGCAATCAAAACGGGAAATAAATACTTCGGTAGCTTCATAAGAGACGCAGACGTTAGGGGTTCGTTGATTTTTTCCTGGGCGGATAATTTTCTACGGGATCGCTGAATTTCTGGCCGTCAAACGAATAATGCTGATAGGCAAAAGGATTACAGCGGAGCAGGCGGTCGCCTCCCAACAGGATACCGCGGAGCGCTCCGTATTGCTCGATGGCCGCGAACGTAAAGCGCGAACACGAGGGGTGAAAGACACAAGCGGGTAAATCCTGAGACGCTATTCCTTTTTGATAAATCCGAATCCAGACCAGAGCGGCGGATTTGAACAGGCCGGGATCCGACACTGCCTGTTCCTTAACGACCGGAGTCTGTTTCGCTTCCCAGTAATCCGACCAGATTTGGCTGGTCTGGCCCTGTGTCATCAGAGGAGCGCTTAAAATCAGAATGAAAAGCGCCGGCAACAATTTGTTAAACATTAACGACATTCGCCTCGGAGTAAATGCGGATAAATGGAGCCAGTGAAAAAAACGGTTCTCCCACCCCCGCAGGAGAACCGTTAATTTCAGGAGTAAACGACTCTATTTTTTACGCAGACCCTCTTTGGCTTCGATTTCAGTCATCGTTTTGCCCTGATAAGCTTCGAGGGGAATGGTGATCATGGGATAGATGCAAACACAGGGTACCAAGGTTAACCATTCTTTAGTTCTGATTTTGCGGTAGTCAAGCTCGTTACCTACCCGTGGACCGAGGCAAAAGCTCGCTAAGGCTCCATTAATGTTATTTTTCTTATACCCCATGTCGTAAGCCATATAGGCCCGACCGCCAAAAGATAGCAACCCCCCGAGACTCCTGCTAACAGGAGATAATACTCCACTGGCAACCTGACCACCCAGTGCAATCCACTCACTCTGTTTGATCGCAATGCCCTCGTTCATTTCCAACCCAACTCGCGGCCCAATAAAACAAGTCGCCAGACATGGCATAATTCCGCCTTTTTCCTGAGCGATCCCCAACCCGGTACACAGGACGATTACCAGACTTACAACTAAAATTTTTCGCATTGATTCCTCCTATGAATACTGTTCATGAAACAAATCTAAACCACACCTAAAAGTAGAAATAAGCAACATTTCCTCTCGAATTTTTTCCAATCATCTAAATCAGCCGTTACTTCTTTTTCTTATTGACAACAAGTTTTTTCCTGATTAAAACTGCGCACAGATAATTTTTGGAGGATAAATGAAGAAGATTGTTGGTTTGTTGATGATTCTGATGCTGGGCACCTCGCTTTCGGCTTTCGAATTCGTCTCGTCCAGTAAGGCGATGATCGTCGGCGCGAATGTGAATGTCGGTCACGGCGTGGGGGTTGCCGGACATTTTGAGCTCCCTCCTTATGGAGACTTAGCCTTCTTGAAATTCATTCCCGGTTTCGGGATGGACTTGCAGATCGGAGTAAACAAAGGTTTCTTTGTGCAGAACGCCGTCTGCGTCCGCGTAAAACCGGTTGATACCCTGCCGCTGATCGCCAAAGCCGGCGCTGGTTTTGGAATCCGGTTTGGTGGAAATGGTCTCTACATACCGATCATCATCGGGGCCGACTATTTCGTCACGGAGAAGATCGCCGCCATGACCGTGCTTACGTTCAACGGTGACGGCCCGTGGTTGACGCTCGGTGCCGGTCTCGGCTTCGGCTTTAATAAAGAGGAAAAGTAGATTTAAGCTATTCCGCCCCTGCCCGGGCGTGGCATTCAGGCAATATCTCTGATAAAATCCCTGCTGCGCGGGGATTTTTCATAAATTTTTACAGTACTTCCCGGATTTTTTCTTCTAAGTGAGGTTTGGTTTGGGTGCCGATGGACTGGGACATGACTTTACCGGCTTTGAATATCAAAAGCGTGGGGATACTGCGGACGCCATACCTTTGAGCGAGCAATGGAGCACTTTCCACGTTGACTTTGGCAAACTTGATTTTGCCAGCGTATTTATGGGCCAGCTCATCCAGAAGCGGAGCGATTTTTTTACACGGCTGACACCAGGTCGCCCAAAAGTCCACCAGTACCGGTTGCGCTGACTTGATTACTTCACTTTCAAAATTCTCTGCTGATAACTCGATCATTTAAACCTCACAAGGAATTTTTTACGCACCTACCAAAAAGCTTGGTGTAATATATTTGCCCATTGGTTTAAAATCCAAACACAATTCTGCTAAGCTTTTAACCACTGCCAGATTTCGGCCAGAGTGGGGCGCTTACCGTACATCAGGATAGCGGTCCGGAATATTTTACCGGCAATGATCATTGCCGCGAGGGCCGCAACGATCATTAATGCCGCAGTGCTGATAAATTGCCATAGCGGCGGAGTTTCGATCCCAATCAGCATAATCATCAGGAAAGGAGTCATGAAAGGGATATGCGCCATAACGCTGGTCAGCAGACTCGAAGGATTGGTGACTACGTACGAGGACAGCATGATCGGCAAAACCGATACGATGGAAAATAGCGAGACTGCCTGCTGGGCATCATGCTCGGAACTGAATACCGCCCCGATCGCCGCAAATATGCTGGCATAGAACATATAACCGAGGATAAAGTAAATTAAAAAAAAGACAGTCTGATTGGGTGGCAGGATCGCTAAGTTCTGGTACGCCGATAATGTCCAACCACATACCAGATAAAATCCCAGTTGTGTCAGACCCAGCAGTCCCAGACCGATGATTTTCCCGCTCATCAACTGCGTGGGCGTAACTGAGGATAAGAGAAGCTCGACCAGACGATTGGTTCTTTCCTCAAGTACACTGCGCAGAAGAACCTGGGCGGACATCACAATCGCAAAATACAGCATCAGCACGAAAATTATGGGTAACAGGTAAGTCAGAAATTCATTTCCGTACTTCCGGGTTTCGCCGCGGCTGATTTCGACCATTTCGAAGCGCACGCGTCGGGTTAATTCTCTAACAACCCGCTGATCCAGACCGGCGCGCTTCACGCGTTCTTCCATCACCACGCTATTGACTACACCCTGGATTTCACCCTGGTCGTGATAATTTCCCAGGTACCGGGCAAAATATTGGACCTTATTCGAGTCCAAAACATTCTCCGGCAGGTGAATAAAAGCATCTATTACCATGGAATCGAGCAAAGCCCGGGCCTGCCTCAAAGCGCTATCAACCACCGCCTGTTTTAAGCTGATGACCTGGTACTTGGGTGAACCGTCTTTCAGGCGATAGCGTTCATGCAAAAGTGCCTCACATTTCGCGTCTAATTCCGGCGTTTCAGCCACGATCGCGATCACTTTGTGTGATCCTTCATCCTGCATCATCAGACCCGGTAAAAACATAAAACCAATCAAGATCAGCGGAATGATCAGGGTGGAAATAATGAACCATTTGGAGCGCAGACGGGTCCAGTATTCCCAGTGGGCGATCAGCCAGATATTTCTCATGCTTCCACCTTACCTTTCACCAACTCAATAAAGATATTTTCAAGTGTCGGCTCTTCGGTTTCAACGCTGACCACCGTCACCCGCGGCAACATTATCTGGAGCACATCGTTGAGCGCAGTCTGCTTATCCAAAATGCCGGACAAGGTATTGTCGGTGACGGTCCATTGCGGAGCAATACAATCAAGCAATGCTTGCTGAGAACCTTCAAAACGGACGTGAAAGCGATGAGTACCGTAATTCGATTTGATGGTAGGTAGATCACCATAAAGGACTTTCCGACCACGATTAATTAAGCAAAGATGGTCGCATAATTTTTCGACCTGCTCCATCTGGTGGGTGGAAAAAATCACGGTCTTCCCGTCCTGACGAAATTCCGCGATGATTTCCTTCATCAATAATTGGTTGACCGGATCGAGGCCGGCAAACGGTTCATCCAGGATGATGATTTCGGGACGATGCAGGATAGCAATAATGAATTGCAATTTCTGCTGATTACCCTTTGAGAGCTCTTCGATTTTCCGGTCCCGGTAATCCGTAAGACTAAATCGTTCAAGGTAAATGTCGGTTTGCGTGCCGGCCTCTGCAGGATTCATACCCTTGAGTCGCGCCAGGTATACTACGGTTTCGCGGAGACGCCGTTTTTGATAGAGCCCGCGCTCTTCGGGCAGGTAACCGATTTTAGCAAAACTCTGGGGCTTTAGCGGAGCCCCGTCTATTTTAATCACTCCCCGATCGGGTTTGATGATATTCATGATCATGCGGATGGTGGTCGTCTTACCTGCGCCGTTAGGACCGAGCAAACCGAAGACGGTGCCGGCGGACACTTCGAAGCTCAGGTCATCGACCGCAACCGTTTTATTGAATTCCTTACGGACGTTGTTCAGTTCTACCATACTATTACCTACTTACCGATTTCTATTGCACGATAAATTTGACAAACCGGCGCTTGCCCACCTTGACAATAAATTCGCCGCGTGCAGACAGGTTATGGTTGAGATCGCTGATTTTCAGGTCGTTGATCCTGATCCCACCCTGCTGGATGAGGCGTTTGGCTTCGCCGTTTGACGCCACGATTTTATTTTCAGTCAGTAATTTCACCAATGGCAGGGGGCCAGCGAGGCGCACTGTGATTGTTTCGATTGCATCGGGTAATTCCCGCCGGCTGAAAACCCGTTCGAAGTGCTGTTGGGCTTCGATGGCCTGCGCTTCGGAATGATACATCCGCACCAGGGTATGCGCCAGATCCTTTTTCAAAGTCATCGGATTGCTCCCGGGATCGGCGAGCCGCTGCGCAATAGACTCGATTTCCGTCAAAGTGCAATCGGTGACCAGGGTGAAATATTTCAGGATCAATCGGTCGGGAATGGACATCACTTTCCCGAACATCTCTTCCGGCTGGTCATCAATGCCAATATAATTCCCAAGGCTCTTACTCATACGCTGTCCGCCGTCAATACCCTCGAGAACCGGCAAGGTGATGATCACCTGGGGTTCCTGGCCATATTCCCGCTGGACATCCCGGGCGGTTAGTAAATTGAATTTCTGCTCGGTGGCGCCTAATTCGACGTCCGACCGGATGGCGACCGAGTCATAGCCCTGCATCAAGGGATAAAAGAATTCATGCAGGCTGATTGGATTGCCTGCCTGATAACGCTTGGTAAAATCATCCCTTTCGAGGATGCGGGCGATCGTGAATTTTGCCGCCAGATTCATGATTTCGTCAAATTTCATGGTGGCAAACCATTCACCGTTGTAATGCACCTCAGTCTTTTTCCGATCGAGGATTTTGAAAAATTGTTTTTCGTAGGTCGCGGCATTCTTTTTTACCGTCGCATAATCGAGTCGCGGACGGGTTTCGCTCTTCCCGCTCGGATCACCGACCAGCCCGGTATAATCACCGATGATCAGGACAATGGTATGTCCCAATTCCTGGAATTGACGCAGTTTGCGGATACCCACCGTGTGACCGAGATGAATATCGGGCGCGGTCGGATCGAAGCCCTGCTTGATACGCAGGGGTTGACCGGTACGCAGACTTCGTTCCAACTTGCGCACCAACTCTTCTTCCGCGATCAGTTCCTCGACCCCTTTTTTAATAACCTCCAGCTGCTCATTGATCGGCGCTAACATTCAAATATGATCCTTTCTAAAATGTTCGATTTCACGGTGCGCCTGGCGTTTGGCCAGCGCCTGCCTTTTATCGTATTGTTTTTTGCCGCGGGCGACACCAAGTTCGACTTTGATCTTTCCGCGCTGGGTGATGAAAATGCTCAGCGGTACGAGCGTGATACCCGGCGTGTCCAGCACTCTTTCCAACCGGCGAATCTCTTTTTTTTGCAGAAGCAGGCGACGCTCACGTTCGGGTTCGTGGTTGGCATAGCCGCCAAAATCATAGGGCGCGATGTGGCATTTGACGAGAAAAACCTCGTGCTTCACGACCCGGGCATAGCTGTCTTTCAAATTGACTTGTCCGGTACGAATGGCTTTGACTTCCGTCCCCTGCAGTGCGATCCCGGCTGTAAATTTCTCCTCAATGAAATATTCATGAAATGCCTTGCGGTTGGTCGTGATTGTTTTAGTCTCGTTTTTCTGCACGTTGAAAATTTAACTGATTTGTCCGAAGTTCCCACGTAAAACTTGGAGAATAGGGACGGGGTTTTTATATTTAGCCGCTTTTTGAGCCCGGGTGGTGGAACTGGTAGACGCGCTAGGTTCAGGACCTAGTGGCCGAACGGCCGTGCGAGTTCAAGTCTCGCCTCGGGCACATACTCCCTGCTGGTATAACGATCAATACCGGGTGGTACTGGCGGGAGTGATTTTTATTTGCACCAATGCGCGGGACCGGGAATCTCCATTGTCCTGCATATCAGCCGATTCGAGTGGCGTAATCTGAAAACCATAAGCTTTCAGTCGGGCACTAATCTTTTGCAGGTTATTCTTTTGCATATCGTAGCGAAATGTGCATAAATGCGTGCCGCTATCGAACAAAACCTTTTGAATGCCTTCCATTTTCTGCATTAGCTCGCTCACCTGCTCAGCGACGACCTGATCTGAGAGACCTTCAACCTTGACGGTAATCAGCTTCGTTTCGGAATTGGGATTCTGACCCAGAAAAAGGACCCCAAATACAAAAAACAGCAGTACCGCCCCCGTCAATAAACTCGTTGTACGACTACTCATAAGTTAATTGTCTACTACCCTTAGAAAACCGGCAGAATATAATATGATTGGCCTTTAAATCGCAAATGTATTGGCAATAGCATTTTGCGAAAGAGACCAGTGCTACTGATCCTGCAAGTGCTTTACTTCCTGTTTGCCTTTCTCCTCATCCACGAAATAAAGGAAAATTGCCCCCAGTAAAAACAAGATGGACACAGACCCGATTCCCGCCCGGGAAGCGGTATCGGAAGTATAACCGGCGTGGCGGACAAGCAGTCCGACGCTCCCGATTAACAGCGGCCCGAAAATCACCGAAAACTTACCCAGCATGTTATAGAATCCGTAAAACTCGGCACTCTGACCACGCGGGATCAGGCGCGAAAAATACGAGCGACTCAAAGCCTGAATACCGCCCTGTACCAGGGCGATCACGACCGCTAACAAATAAAACTCAAACACTTCGTCCATTACGACGCTGTAAGCGGTCACACCGAGATACACCGCGATGGTGATAAACAGCGCCTTTTTCGCATTCCATTTCTCGGCCAATTTGCCAAAAATCAGTGCGGCCGGGAATCCAATAAACTGCACCATCAATAACGCGATGATCAACGAACTCGAGGGAAAGCCGATCGACATGCCGTAGTCGACCGCCATTTTAATGATCGTATCCACGCCGTCAATGTACATCCAGTACGCCAGCAGAAAAATGAAAATGACCTTCAGATGACGAATTTTCCGGAACGTGGCGGTGAGTTGCCCAAATCCGAGCCGCACATAACTCGTCCGATTCTGATCGGGTCCATTTTTCCGACGCTCCTGGATGTAGCGGATCAGGGGAATTGTGAACAACGCCCACCAAAATCCAACCGATAAAAAACTAAGGCGGATGGGTAGAAATTCGCGGGCTGGGGGCAGAAAATCGGTCTTCACCCTGGCCCGTAAATAATGCTGACCCAATCCGGTGACTCCCAGCAGTTGTCCGTCCCGAAAATTGGCATAGGTGATCGGATTTTTGATCGTTAGATGAATCGAATCGGTAGGCGACAAATTGCGGGTCAAAGCTCCAACCGTAAGCATGCTTTCTTCCACATCTAAACTTAAAATCGTCCCGCGTTTATATTTGCCAAACGTTACCGTGGAATCCAGCAGAGCGGGAGCGAATCCCTCTGGAAAATGTACCTGCAACCCGACCTGATTTTCACCGACGGTTTCCGTGATCTCGAGCGGCAAGGTTATTTCACTCGTCACGATCGCTTGACCGGCCGTTGCATTTTGAGGCAGGCTGAAATCATGTCCGGGCGCAATGATCACCACCGCTGTGCCAGAGCGGAGTTCATTCATTACGGGGCTCTGGACTTCGACCGGAAAACCAAACAGAGTGGGTTTAAGATACCAGAGTACATTCACTAAAAACAACAAACCTCCCCCGAGATAGCCGAGCGCATAGCCTTTGGCTGAAACGTAATCAATTTTTTTCTCAGTGGTGACTTCCGGCAACAAACCGTCATAAAAAGTATTGGCTCCCGAAAAACCTACTGTTCCCATCACATAGAGAAAAGCCGCCAGCAGCCAGTTGCCATATTCGACCACAAACAGGCAAGTCGTCATTAGGGCCCCTAAGTAAGCGAAGAAAATCAGGAAGCGCTTTTTTGACGAACTCTGGTCGGCGATGGCTCCCAGGATAGGCGAGATCAAGGCCACCATCAATGAAGCCAGCGAATTGGCGTAGCCTAACATGGCGGTGCTGGTATTCACATCCGAACCGGCACTCCAGTAGCTTTTGAAAAAGACCGGGAAGAAACCCGCCATCACAGTAGTGGCAAAAGCCGAGTTGGCCCAATCGTACATGACCCAGCCAAAGACTTGTTTATCCTTAATCAATGCCATGACTCACCCCCTGTTATGGTCATCCAAGGACGACAGGATTATCAGAAGAGGTAACCAATATCAATGTACAACTGCGACTTGGCTTCCTTTGAAAAACCCATTTCGGCGTACACGATGAAATTCTCGTTCCAGCCGATATGCAGGCCCAGACCTTTGCCAGTATGCAGATTTTGCAGACCGCCCTCCTCATCCTCGGCATGCCAGACTCGTCCGAGATCGAAAAAGCCGTTGGCGGTCAGATAAAAATCGTTTTTACCAATCTTAAATTCATAAAACCGGTAACGCAGTTCGGTATTCAGCAGGAATTTGGCGTTTCCAATGTACCGGTTTTTAAATTGTCCGCGAATTGAGCGGTAACCTCCAATACCTTCGTCCGCCCGGAAGGAGCTCCCGATCGGGTAGTACATAACGAACGGAGCTTTCCCGAAAATGTTTTCCACCAAGATGCGATTGGCGAACACTAACTTTTTATAAATTTGAAAATAACGGCGGTCGGTAAATGTCAAGCGCAGAAAAGAATGGTCACTGCCCAAAAGCCCGGTGTACCATTCGGCCAGTAAATCGGTCCAGACTCCGGTGTTAGGCGCCGGTTCGTTGTCCCGCGAATCATAGACCAATCCGAATTTGAGAAAATTATTGAAGCCTTTTTCCGTATCGCGGGCGACGAGCAGACCGCTGTCGACGTCAGCCGCATACTTGGTTGGTATCCCGGAATTGTGGTTCGCCGCATTCGTGACATGAATTGCGCCAAAACCGGCGAGCGCGGAGATTAACGGGCGTCCGTCCTGCCGATACTGCAGGGCTTTCTGAAAGTTGCTGATCAGGATAATTTGGCGGTTTTTTAGTGTGTAATAATTTTTCCCATGGGTGGTGTCGATTGAATTACCGTCGTCATCGGTTTCAATGTATTCCGGTACGAACTTGGAGTCATTGCCCAGTCCGTAATAGGGGAAAAAATTCTCGTTTTTATAACGCAGGCGGACGTTAAATCGCAGTCCATGTCCTAACAGATAGGGTGCGTCGAAAAAGAGCGTGTGATCCTGCTTGCCACCGGTCGTAAAGAACAAGATGGGATTGACCTTGAAGTAATACGGTTTGTAACCGCCTTTACTGTAATTAAAGATGTCCAGCAGGACTCCGTAACCGAAACCGTCATCCGCATTGTAATTCAGCGCCGGGACGCCACCCCATCCCCAACCAGTTCGTTCTTTAGTTTGCGAAAAGAGCAGGCCGCTAGTTAAAACTATACTTAACAGTATTATACTTTTCTTGCGCATAAAGGCCTCAAAAGTGAATGGGGCTGGTGCGAAAAGCCCAGCCCCATATATTAAGCGTCACTGACTATCCGGTAAATTACAGTTTTACCTGCAGACCAAAGGCAAAGCCAAAGGTCGACTGGTTGTACTTCTCATTAACAGAGACAGGGACCTTGTCCGGTATGAATTTTTTCGAAGCTTCCTTGTAGAAGGTATTCAACACGCCAAAATTGACGTCGATTCCCGGCTTGACCGTGTAAATCAAGCCCGCGCCCAGCGTGTTGGTATCCAGGTTGAAATCCATATCGCTCTGAGCGGCTTCCTTGGCGCCCTGCTTTGAATAGAGGTAACCACCGCTGACTTTCAAACTCTTGGTCAGGGCATATTCCACCCCGACGCCGGCTTCGAAACCATTGTCGAAATTAACCTCGGCACTGTCCCAGTCGGCGCTGCCATTGTCGTAATAATTGATATCCGACATCACCCGCAGTTTGCCCATCGTGTAGCCGATACCCACGGCTAATTGTGAAGGCATGTCGGAACCGATCTTAACCCCATCTTTGAAAGCATCCACCCCAGCATCTTTATTTGGTTCGGTCTCGTTTTCCATTTCCATTTTGGCAATGGTTTCATAGCGCAAACCGATATTGAGTCCCTTCATGGGAGTCAGGCTTACTCCGATGATACCGGCAATCCCGGAA
>CAZPQN010000019.1:0-42122 GCA_964588795.1 uncultured bacterium
AGGGTATCGTAAACAGCGGCGTCGCCGTGCGGGTGATACTTGCCCAGGACTTCTCCGACGATACGGGCGCATTTCTTCGTCGGGCGGTTATGAACAAGCCCCAGCTCCGACATCCCAAATAAAATTCGCCGGTGTACCGGTTTTAGTCCGTCGCGGACGTCGGGCAGAGCGCGGGCCACAATCACCGACATCGAATAATCGAGGTACGAGTCCCGCATTTCCTCGTCAATGTTGACGGTAACGATCTTGTCTCTTTGAAATTCTATATTTACCTGTGCGGTCATTTTTAAATATCCAGATTCCTAACGTATTTGGCGTTTTTTTGAATAAACTGGCGGCGCGGTTCGACATCGCCACCCATCAGAATGGAGAAGGTGCGGTCGGCAACCGCCGCATCCTCAATGGAAATTTTAAGGAGCGTCCGGGTTTCCGGATTCATCGTGGTGGACCACAGCTGCTCCGGATTCATCTCGCCCAATCCTTTATAGCGCTGGAGGTCAACCTTGCCGGCACCGTCTTTCGAAAAGCGTTTCAGGAGAATATCGCGCTCCTCATCGTCGTAGGCATAGTACTCCTGGCGTTTGTGGGTGATTTTATAGAGTGGTGGTTGGGCAATATAGACATGTCCTTCTTCAATCAGTTTTGGCAGATAGCGATAGAAAAAAGTCAACAACAGGGTTCGGATATGACTGCCATCCACGTCAGCATCGGTCATGATGATGATCTTGTGGTAGCGCAATTTTTCCATGTCGATTTCTTCTTCTTCCCCGAAACCGGTTCCCACGGCGGTGATTATGGTGCGGATTTCTTCGTTGGTCAGCACCTTGTCAATGCGCGCCTTTTCAACGTTGATGATCTTACCGCGCAGGGGCAGGATTGCCTGATATCTGCGGTCGCGTCCTTGCTTGGCGCTCCCGCCTGCCGAATCACCTTCGACTAAATACAGCTCGCACAGCGCGGGGTCGCGGGTAGAACAATCGGCCAGTTTGCCCGGCAGATTACCAATATCGAGAGCGCTCTTGCGCCGCGTCAGCTCGCGCGCTTTGCGGGCGGCCTCCCGTGAACGAGCGGCGTTGATGCATTTCTCGATAATACGCCGGGCTTGCGTCGGATGGCGCTCCAAGTACTCCGCCAGGCTCTCGGAAACAATCGAGTCCACAATGCCCTTGACCTCGGAATTGCCGAGCTTGGTTTTGGTTTGGCCTTCAAATTGCGGCTCGGGTACCTTAACGCTGATTACAGCGGTCAGGCCTTCGCGCACATCCTCCCCGGAAAGTATAAAATTCTCCTTCTTGAAGAGGTCATTTCTTTGCGCGTAATTGTTCAGAGTGCGGGTCACGGCCGTTTTGAATCCGACCAAATGGGTGCCGCCTTCGACCGTATTAATATTATTAACGAAAGTAAAAATATTCTCGTTATACGAAGTATTGTATTGCATGGCGTATTCTACCGCCACGTTTTCCGACTCTTTTTCGGCGGTGATCGGTTTCTCGATGATGGCTGGCCGGGTTTCGTCAAGGTACGAGACAAACTCCATCAGCCCGCCTTTATACTGAAAGGTGTTGGTATTGCCGTCGCGTTCATCAGTAAGGATTAATTCCAAATTGCGGTTCAGAAAAGCCAGCTCGCGACAACGCTGCTCCAGCACTTCATAATCAAATTCAAGCTTTTTGAAGACTTCAACATCAGCCTTGAATTTGACCAATGTGCCCTGCTTGCGGGTCTTACCCTTGACGGCCACTTTCGAGGTCGGGATACCACGTTCGTAAGTTTGGGTGTAGATTTGGTTATCCCGATATACCTCGGCTATGAGCATTTCCGAGAGTGCGTTGACCACCGACACTCCAACACCGTGCAAACCTCCGGATACTTTATAGGTGCCTTTATCGAATTTTCCACCAGCATGCAGTATGGTCATTACTACCTCAAGGGCCGATTTTTTTTCTTCCTTGTGGATATCAACCGGGATACCGCGTCCGTTATCGAGTACACTGACAAAGCCGTCGCCGTGAATGGTAACTTCGATTTTATTGCAGTGGCCGGCCAGCGCCTCGTCAATTGAGTTATCAATGACTTCGAACACTAAGTGGTGCAATCCTCTTTTGCCGGTGTCACCAATATACATTGCCGGGCGTTTGCGGACCGCTTCCAGTCCTTTCAGAACCGTAATTTTGTCGGCTTTATATTCGGACGTGGCTTCGGTGAATTTTATTTCGCTTACCGTAGAACAATCTCCTTCAAATGGGCGTTTTTCAAACGCTCGTTTATTTTTTTAAGTATTTCATCCTTCTGAAACGACAGCTCGTTCCGCCAGGCGGGTGAATCGACTCTGACATACAGTTTGCCAAAATCAATTTTTTCGGCGGTCGTATGCCTGGCGATGGTCTCTCCCACTATCTCGCTCCAGTAATATAATGCTTCGTTCTGGCGAACCGGTTTTTCGATTTTGTAAACTTTTAGCAGTTTTTCGATAGCTTCGCCGATACTAACCGACATTGTCACGCTTCTCCTGCCGAAAGGTTGATGATGTTGATGTTGCGCGATCTTTTACCAATACCGAACCTCTGTATTTCCTTCAAATCTGTTGTGGTAACCAACACCTGGTTATCGTCGCTGAGTTCGCTAACGATTTTCTGACAGTGCCCACGGTCCAGAAAGGCGAACAGATCGTCTAACAGAATGATCGCCGGCTCGGATTTGAACTGTGTCAGATTCTTGCCTTCCGCCATTTTCAATGCCACTAAAAAGATTTTGTGCTCTCCCTGACTACCGAGATCCCGTATATCCCCGTCGCCGAAAGTGAAATTAATTTCATCAAGGTGGGGGCCATGGCTTGTTCGACCTGTTTTCATATCACTGAGGAATTTTCCCCGTAGATATTTACGGAACATATTTTCGTACTCTTCCAATTTGCCAGATGGATTGGGTTTGTACACAATATCTACGGCGATTTTGTTACGGAAGACGCGTTGAAAGGTTGCCTGCCACAGCGGATTGAATTTCAAAATATATTCCTGTCGGGCGATAACCAGTCGGTTAGCTGTCTTAACCAGTATCTCGTCCTGTGCCTCAAAAAACTCATCATATTTGTGTTTATTGGAATCGCGATAATGCGAAAGGCTGAGGTTGCGCGCCGTCAGTCGCTGTTTGTATTCGATAAGGTCGGTCAAATACCCGCGCTCAATTTGGGCAATTATTTTGTTCAGCCAGTTGCGTCTTTCACTGTAGCCGCCTTCTGTGATTTTCTGCAATCCGGGCGAAAGAATAACTACTGGAAATAAGCCAATTATCTCAGAGTGTCTGGTAAGCTGTGTTTGGTTCAGAAAAACCCGCTTGCCTTCCTGGCGTGTAAAATTCAGATTGATGGTATAATGTTCCGATTTATGGTTGCTAAAATTGCCAAATACCTGGAAATACTGACTATTGGTATTGATGGAATCCGTATCTGTGTTGGTGCGGAAACTCTTGGTTAGGGCTAAATAATGAATAGCTTCCAGGATTGTCGTCTTTCCGCTACCATTGTCTCCGTTAATGAAATTTGTGCCGAGTTGAAATTTGAAACTGCTGGCAGTATATCGTCTAAAGTTTATCAATCTTAAGTTTTCTATGAACATTCAAGCACATAAACTGAGACAAAAACGAATTCGGTCGATTTTAGTCGGGCAGCCGTATCGGCATCAGTAACATGATCATTTCTTCTTTTTCGTTCTGGTTCTCCGGCAAAATCAGGCAGGCGCTGATTGGCGTCTTTACCTTTATTACCACCTTCTGAGTATCGACGTTTCGAATTATTTCTCTCAGGTAATCGGCATTGAAGCCAATTGTAAGTTCTTCTCCCGTGTATTCAACATCCAGTGATTCATCAGCTGCGGAATGCACTTCCTGATCATCTGTTTTTACTTTAGACATTTCCCTGTTGAGTATCAGGGAAATCTGATGGGTTATTTTATTGGAAAAAATCGAAACTCTCTTTAGTACCGCAGTGATATTAGCGACGTCTGCCACCAACATCTTATCATTGTCATTTGGTATTACGCTCTGATAATCGGGAAATTTTTCATCAATTATTCGGGAATAAATAACCGTGGAGTCAACTTCAACCATGACATGATTTTCACCGATACTGAGAACTGTTTTTCCCTCACTCGAAAGGTACGAATTGACCAAACTCAGAAATTTTATGGGAATTATTATTTCACGTTCATATTCAGGCGAGGTAAAATCTTTATTAACTAGACACACTAAACGATGCGAATCAGTCGCCACCGACCTGATTTCATCTTTCTTTACTTGAAACAATACTCCGGTAAGAGCCGGCTTTAGTTCATCGTGACTGACGGCAATTATCGTTTTTTGAATCATGCGTTGCAGAACCCGATTTTCCAGTGTCACCGTATTAATTTCCGTAAGACTCGGTAAGGATGGAAAATCTTGCCCCGGCCTCCCTAAAATTTCGTATCTTCCTTTCCCGGCTTTTATTTCAACTTTTTCGTCCGTTTGTAGATTGAATTCTATATCACCATCATCAACTTCACTTACAATTTCATGAATCAACCGTGATGGAATAGCAACTGAACCGTTTTTTATTCCGTTTACTTCAAAAACTGAACTCATTGTCAGTTCTATATCCGAGGCACGAAGAGTTAGTTTGTTATCTTTCAATTCAAACAGAATACTGCTTAAAATCGGCATGGTATTTCGCTGAGGAGCTACTCGCGATACTTTATGAAGGTGTGAAAGAAGCAGATTTTTACTTACCGAAAACTGCATATTCTAACTCCTTTTTATTATTGGTTTTCATATCTGGAATTTTATCAAAATATTGCAATTAATCCAAGCAAAATTATATTGTAAAATGTAGCAGAATACGACAATTAGATTTCGGGTATAAGTAAAGAGAATTGTATTTAAAATTATATTCGTTATTTTGTTAATATCTGGAGAAATAGCGACGATACTTTTACAATATGAAACCATTTAAAAGGTGTTTACAGAATGTTAATAAATAAATATTTTAATTGTTAAATGGTAATCAATGGAGAGATGTCTTTGTATGGTGAGTATTAATACACATAACAAACGCACTTATCAACAGTTTAGTTAACAGGTTTTAATTCAACGTAAATATTCTTCTTCAACTCGGTTAGCCAGTCCTGGTAAAGCAAATTCTTTTTAAATTCAAGAGCGTATTTTTCAAGTGTTGACCAAGTGTCATCGTATACATTATTTAGTTTAAGGATATAAAAACCGGTTTCGGTATTAGTAATATCACTCAAATTTCCAACTTTCAGGGTATCCAGAACTGATGCAAAAATTTCATTTTGGATTTGATTTTTTGGAATACGCCGGATGCGTCCAAGGCTGACTTTAGCATCCTGCTCATCACTGTATTTTACCACTGCACTATCGAATGTAATTTCGTTGTTGATTAGTAAAGACCGAACCATTTCGATGCGCTGACGAGCCTCATCAATGTTGGTTTCTGAAGTCTTTATCATTAGCAGAATATGGCGGACATTGATACTTTCACCTTTTCTATCAATCAATTGAATTATATGCAATCCAAATTCAGTCTGCACGATATCGCTGATTTCTCCCGTTTGAAGGGCAAAAGCGGCCTCTTCAAAACTTTTAATAAATGCCCCGCGTTTTATATAACCAAGGTCACCGCCGAACTCGGCACTTGACCTGTCTTCAGAGTATTCGCGGGCCAAATTAGCAAAGTCCGCCCCGTTTTTAATCAGGGAAAGCAATGAATCAGCCAGTTTCCTGACATTATTCATTTCGGCTTCGCCGGGCTTGATTTTAACAAAGATACTGCTGAAATCAAGTGATGGCGGAATTGGAGGCAGACTGTCTTTATAGGTGTTGTAAAACAGTTCGACTTCCTTGCGCGAGACAGAGGTTTTGGCAAATTTTTCTGAGCGCAATTTTTCGACAGTCATACTGTTCTTCATAATGGGCCGATAATCCTTTTTGACTTTGCCAATTGGACCACCCAAATAAGATTCGGCGTTTTCCTGAGAGCCGGCCTGCTGGATCAGAGCATCGATGCGTTGATTGAGAGCATTCTCAACATCGCGATCTTTGACGGTGACAGTTTCTATCATGGCTTGTTCAAGCAGGATATTTTCATCCACCAACGAATTGAGCACAGACCGTTTAAGAGCGTTGTAATTGGCAGTGTCCCGGTTAGGATTGATACCCATTTGCGAGGCCGTCATTCTGGCAACCTGTTCAACCTCGCTAAATAAAACGATATTGTTGCCGACTATTGCAGCAATACCGTCAATGATACTCTGAGCGGATAAAAACGAAAGAGAAATTGTCAAAAGCAGAACAGTAATTTTTTTCATCGGCTACTCAAAAAATTGGCGATATTTTCATCGCGGATCTCAAAATCGGCGTTATTTACCAGACTGTCAACGAGCTGGTTGTAGTTTTTCTGAATTTTTACCTGGGTCAATGTTTGCAGGATTTCGTCCCTGACCATGTCAATGGAACGCAAGGAACCGGCTTGGTAGCGTTCAAGAACTTCGATTATGTGGTATCCGTAAGAAGAGGCAATCGGGCCGATCAATACCCGCGGACCGGCCTCGAAGACATTTTGATCTATTTCACCAAGAGACTCCCCCCGCCGGATGATTTTGGACTCAAAATTATACTTTTTTATTAATGCATCAAGCTCGCCCTTTTTCCGATTTTGGAGGGCGGTTTTAATCGCCATAGCGTCATTGAAATCCTGAACCAACACATGGGTGATTTTCGCCTCATCGCGGTCGCGAATGAAACTGTTTTTATTTTTCAAATAGTAGTCGCGGATTTCACTTTCGCTGATCGTGACATTGGTCTGCAGGTAATAACGCGTAAAGGCATCGATGGTCAGATCGCGATAAAAGTCTGCGACCTTAGCCTTGATGTTTTCTTCTCGTTCAAAATGGTACTGTTTGGCTTTCTGAAAAAGAATTTCACGAGTTACCCAGGCTGAAACAACTGAATTGATATAATTTTTAGAAAGTTTATTGCTTAGCCCCTCGTCAGGCAGCATTTGCGAGAGTTTTTCCCTGGTCAGATATGCGGGCCCAACCCGGGCAATATACTGATCCTTGTCTTTGGAGCACCAACTCAGGATGAATGAAATTATTAGTGCGAAATATAGCCTTTTCATCGAACGACTCTTTTTATTTAATGATTTTTGAGAGATTTTGATAATAAATTATAAAAGTAAAGCGATTTGATAACGATTTTTCCAAAGAATCCTGTAAAAAGTTTAACCGACTTTCGGTGTAATCGTTGATCACTTCCGGTTTAACGGCGCTGAAAGATTTTGGTTCAGGACGTTGTTTGCGAAATACCTTGATAATCGAATAACCATTACCCGATCGAATCAATCTGGGATGTACGGTACCAGGTTCGAGTTGCTGGGCTATTTTTCCAATTTCACCGTACTGATCAGGAGCAAGGTAGCCGATATAACCGGCCAGAGACTTATCGCGATTACGTTCGGTGTGTTTTTTTGCCAGATCAGAAAAATTTGCCCCCTGCCGAAGCTGTTTTAAAACCAATGCCGCTGTAATGCTGTCAGAGATGAAAATCTCCTGCACCTCGGCTCGTCCTGGCGAAGCGTAACGGCTAAAAGCGTGTTGATCATAAAAGGCCTTCAGGGAGTCGTCATTTAATGTGATCTTTCCCATGAACTCGTTCTGTTTGAAATGATTTAACAGCAGGTTTTCGGTATACGAGCGCAAGTCATCCTTTAGCTGGCGATCCCGAAGCAGACCCATACGCCGCGCCTGTCGTGAAAAAATGTCTTCGATTATCACAGTATTAACAATATTCGCCATCATTGGAAGACCAATTCTTCCAGGGGGCAGGTCTATCCGTCGGGACTCCAAGACCTTAATTAACCAAGCCTTATCATACTTGGTTGATTTAGCCTTAGCCAGTACCGGGGCAAAGTCGAACGACCGTAGGACCGCAATTGGGTCATCACCGCCATTATCACGAACCCGCCGAATATAGTTATCGTTATAAATTGAGGTGAGACTATCAATTGCCTGACGGTCAAGGACGAGTTTGTTTTGGTTGGCGGTCGACCGCATAAGGGAATCAAAACGGGACGCAAAAAGATGGCGGTTTGCGGTAAGAGCTTTCTGATACAACCGTGAACGTTCCTTGGAATACGGATGCGACAAGCGATATTCTTGGCTCAGGAATCGGTAGCGCTCTCGTAAATAGTTCTCGGTTATTATAGAGTCAATGATCATTTTGTGCAGAAAGCGTTCGATCAAAGCGTTCGTTTTAAAAGCATTGACCTGTTCACGGATGTATTTAGTCTTATGCAATCCCTGACGGTAAGCCGAGTAGAGGAATAACTGGTTTTGGGCAAAATCTTCTAAGCGGGCCCTCATATCTGATGCGGACAGGGTCGCAATTTCTTCCGGTGAAAGCGTGCGGCAGAAAGTGTCGGCATAAATAAGGCGACGACCGATTCTCACAAGAGGAACCCGATCAGAAACTCGCACCCACCCCACACAAATCAAGCCGCCAATCAACAGTAAGACGAATAAAAAGACTATTGACGCCCGGGGCCTTGACAAATTGATTTTGTATAAGAGGTTATTGATCATTTAGAGATTGAATCAACTGATTGATGAACCTGATTAGATCATCAAGCTTGAAATCCCGGCGCGCAATCAGGATTGCTTTAAGATGCTCGTGCTGTTTGAACTTAATCGCGTGACCAAAACGGCTGGCGGTCTGGCGAAGGTTCATTACTAAAAGATCGGGATTGTTCTGGGGGGCTTCCTCGCTCCAGGTGAAGGTCGCCTGATTAGACTCGATGCTTAAACGGGAAACGCCCAATCGCGTTCCCAGGACCCTGACCGCCGCAATCTCAAGCAACGCACTGGCCTCGTCGGGCAAACGGCCGAAAATGTCCACAAGCTCCTTTTCAATACGGGCAATGTCATCGAGATCGGTGACGGCAGAAACACGACGATAGTAGTCTAATCGTATAGAAGGCGATGGGACATAGTTGTCGGGCAGGAAAGACGGAAACGGGCAAACAACCTCGGTTTCCACAACGACCTTAGTGGGCTCCACCTCCATTCCCCCGATTTCCTCGCGTGTTTTTTCTAAAGCCTCCTGGAGGATTTTTACATACATATCATAACCAACAGCTTGTACGTTGCCACTCTGTTCGGTACCAAAAATATTGCCGACCCCCCGAATTTCTAAATCTTTCATGGCAATATTATAACCAGAGCCAAGAGCAGTGTACCTTTTGATGGTCTGGAGTTTGCGTAAAGCCTCCGGTTTGACTTTAGATGGGTTGGAGACAATCAGATAGGCATACGCCCGTCGCCCACCGCGGCCAACCCGACCACGCAACTGATACAATTGCGACAATCCATAGTGATGAGCATTGTTGATAAAAATCGTATTGACGTTGGCAATATCTATACCAGATTCGATGATTGTAGTCGTTACCAAAAGATCAATTTCACCATTGATGAAAGAGCGCATGATGGACTCGAGCTCTTCTTCCTTCATCTGGCCATGCGCAAAAGCCACGGAAATAGCCGGCAGCATCTCCTGAATCTTGGCGGCCATGGCCGCAATGGACTGGATGTCATTGTGCACAAAATAAACCTGCCCGCCGCGGTCAATTTCCCGCTGAATAGCATTGCGGATTAAATTTTTATCGAATAGGATTACTTCGGTAAAAATAGGTAGTCTTGATTTGGGAGGAGTGTTTACGACAGAGAAATCCCGCGCCCCGATCAGCGAAAAATGCAGTGATCTGGGAATGGGTGTCGCCGAAAGCGCAAGGACATCAATATTATGACGAAGGTCTTTTAGGCGTTCCTTCGCTTTAACACCAAAACGATGCTCTTCGTCAATAATCAGAAGCCCAAGATCTTTGAAGGTTATATCTCCCGACAATATGCGGTGGGTGCCGATAATAATATCAATATCGCCGGTGGCCAGTTCGGCTTTTATGCGGCGCTGTTCTTTCGCAGGAACAAAGCGCGATAACATGGCCACGCGGACAGGATAGTTTTTTAACCTGGAAGTGAAAGTGGCAAAGTGTTGGTCGGCAAGAATTGTCGTGGGAACCAGAACCGCTACTTGTTTGGATGCTGAGGCGACCTTGAAGGCGGCTCGGATCGCGACTTCAGTTTTTCCAAAACCAACATCCCCGCAGAGCAATCGGTCCATCGGACGGGAGCTTTCTAAATCACGCTTGATTTCATCGGTAGCCGTAATCTGATCGGGTGTCTCATCATAAACGAACTCCGCCTCGACGGCCATTTGAAGAGCGCCATCCGGGGGAAAGGGCGAACGATTGGAGCTAATCCTCCTCGCATACAGAGAAATCAGGCTTTTCGAAACATCTTCGAGTGCTTTGCGGGTGCGATGTTTGGTTTTTTCCCACTCAGTTGTACCCAACTTATACAGATGCGGTTGATAGCCCTCAGATGCGCGGTACTTGGTGACCAAGCGCAAATTATCGAGAGGAACAAAAACCCTGTCGCCGCCAAGATATTCGAGCGTGAGGCATTCGCGAATTGCACCAAAAGCTTTTATTTTAGTCAATCCCCCAAAGCGGCCAATGCCATAGTTGGCATGTACCATAAAGTCACCATATGATACATCATCGGGGTTGATCCGCTCGATTTGAAAATCGCGGGAAAGATTGCGGAATACACTTGTCTGTCTTCGTCTTCCAAAGAGCTCATGCTCGGTGTAGAGGAAAAAATTTTGATCAGGGATCTCGAAACCAGCGGACAGTGCGCCAACAACATAAAGGATCGAGTCAAGACCGAGTAAGGCATGCAGGCGGTCAATCTGGGCCGGATTAGAGCAAAATAAAAAACACCGCGAGCCCGTCGGTTTCTGTAGAATCGCCTTCAGACACATTCCCAGATCTTCGGTTGTATGGTGACACTGTGGCGAGGGTTTTATGGGGAATGGATAATCTGAATGCAGGCCATCATTGTGAACAATTACGTTGTTGAGGCGGTTAATTTTTGGCACAATGTCGGCCGGCAGACGGTCGGGAATCCGCTCGCCATGAAGGAGTATGGCGATAGTATCGTCCCCCATGTAGGCAAAGATATCAGATACATTTTCGGGCGCCAGAGCATGATGAGCCGGCAACGAGAGAGTGACAGAAGTAACCTTGTTAATCGAAAGCTGGGTTTCAGGGTTGAAAACACGGAGGGACTCGACCGTGTTTTCATAGAGCTCAATGCGATAGGGATTCAGAGAATCAGGAGGGAAAAAATCAATGATTCCGCCCTTGGGGCAGAATTCAAGGGGGTTTTCTACTTCAGCCACAGACTCGTAGCCAAAAGAGAAAAGGCGGTCAATGAAAGAATCACGATCTAAAAAGCCACCGACAAAAATGACTTGATTGGATTGTATTCCGATTTCTGGCCGGGGAAACTTTGCGCGGAGCGCACTGACCGAAGCAACTATTACCGGATTTTTTTTATCTACGAGATGCCGGAGAGTATCATTAATGAAAAAGCTATGGATTGTTTCGATATCCGAAAAAAGATGCGTCTGGCTTGCCGGCTCAGGCAGAAAACAGATGTTCTTTGATGACATAAGAAAGTCGAGATCGTCACGAATATTTTCGGCTTCTGTGGTATCGTCGGTAAGAACCAGGACGGTGCGCCCGAGGGACTGGCGCAGGCAGGTGATGAAGAGTCCAATTGAAGCTCCACACAAACCAGAAGTGGTTACGTGATGAAGACTGCTATCGAGACGTGCAATAATATGGCCAAAATGTTCAATTTGCTGGAAGGCGCTTAATAACTGTTTGTTTACGTCAGAAATTGGTTTCACGTGGAACGACTATTTATGGGTTAATAGGACAAAAAGGGTTGTAATGTCGGCGGGCGACACGCCCGGTATGCGTGAGGCCTGGCCAATTGTGGAGGGGTTAATTTTGGTCAATTTATCGCGCGCTTCATTGGTCAGCGCCCGAATCGCAGAATAGTCAAAACCTACAGGTATGCACATCTCTTCGTGTTGTCGCATAGATTCTATCATCCGCATACTACGTTTAATATAACCGGCATATTTTATATCGGTTTCAATTTGACCCGATAAACCCGAAATTCGATTAAGCCTTAGTTTAAGCATTTCAGGCAAGAAAGGCATAATGTGCTGAAAAGAAATTTCGGGCCGGCAAAGGACTTTATACAAGCTCGTCCCCGGATGCGGACGGTAAACAGAAGCGGAAAAGTGTTTATTACACTCCTCGATGGATAAGTGGCGATCCTTCAACAGGCTAATAGTAGAGTCAATTAACCTGACTTTATCGGATAATTTGTTAATAGATGCTTGAGATTGTAATCCTAATTCAAAGCCCTTTTTTAGGAGGCGGCGATCAGCAGTTTCAAAGCGTAATAATAAACGGTGTTCCGCAGAAGAGGTAAACATTCTGTACGGTTCGGTTGGATTTTTGGTGATCAAGTCGTCAACCAGCACACCGATATATGCCTCTGCCCGACTAAGAACAAATGGTGGCAGGCCTTTTAGCTTTGATGCGGCATTTATCCCGGCGATCAAGCCGAGGGCGGCAGCTTCTTCATAGCCCGACGTACCATTGATTTGTCCAGCAAGATACAGTCCGCTGATTACCTTTGTCTCAAGAGTAGAGTAGATTTGATAAGAAGGGAAATAGTCGTATTCAATTGCATAGCCGGGTCGGATAATTTCAACCCGCTCAAGACCGGGGATGGTCATCAGAGCGCGTTTCTGGACATCGAGGGGCAAACTTGTTGAGAAGCCATTTACATAATATTCATCGGCATCTAACCATTCAGGCTCTAAAAATATTTGGTGAGTATCACGTTCTTTGAAACGGACAATTTTGTCTTCAATGCTTGGACAATAGCGCGGCCCGACACCCTTGATGACCCCCGTATAAAGAGGAGAGCGTTCAAAACCAGCCGTAAGTTCGCGATGGGTGGCAGGATTGGTGCTAGTTAGATAGCAGGGGACATTTGGCGGGTTGAAATTTTCAGTCTGGAAAGAGAACGGGACGGGCATCTCGTCACCGTATTGCGGCAGAGTACGGTCAAAATCGATGGATTCTTTTAATATTCTGGGAGGGGTACCGGTTTTCAGTCTACCGGAGACAATGCCCAGTTCAGCCAGTGATTCTGTTAATCCGGTGGCGCGTTCTTCACCCATCCTGCCTCCTGGCATCTGGTCTAAGCCGATATGGATCAGGCCATTTAAAAATGTTCCGCACGTCAAAATCACTGCTGTGGCCGATATGGTACCGTGCTGTCGGGTTGTAACGCCGCACGCGCTTTTTTGAAAGGTTTTGATACCGATGACCAGATCATTTAAAATTTCTATGTTTTTCTGGTTAGCCAACCTTCGCTGTGCCTCTGAGGAGTACTGAATTTTATCAGCCTGTGCCCTGGGCGACCAGACCGCTTGGCCCTTAGACCGGTTCAATATCCTGAATTGGATGCCAGTGGTGTCTATTATTTTGCCCATTTCGCCACCAAGCGCGTCGATTTCGGCCACCAAGTGCCCTTTAGCGAGCCCACCAATAGCCGGATTACAGGACATACGCGCAATAGTGCTAGGGTCGATGGTTATCAGCATCACACGGCAATCGAGGCGCGCTGCCGCTAGCGCGGCCTCTACCCCCGCATGTCCGCCGCCCACCACTATAATATCGAACTCGTCAGGTTTCCCGTGAAACGGTTTTTTCATTTCCCGATACAAAAGCGCCCGAAAATGTTGTTTAAAATGTCTTCGTTGGTTGTTTTGCCCAGTATAAGGTCAATATGCTCCAGCGCAGCCCGCAATTCGAATGCTACCATGTCCACTGGCCGCCCCTGCTTAAAAAGGACTAGTGCACGTCTTATATTTCTGTTAAACTGCTTAATCGCGCTCGCATGGCGGGCTTGGGTGATTATGTGCTCGTTATTAGAACACGGCGCTGATTTTATCTGTGATACCATCATATCGGCCAACTCGTGAATTTTGGTATGTTGTTTGGCAGAAACTAAGATTTTGTCGTAGCCGCTATATTTTTTTTCCACACGCTGAATTTGCCTTTTACTCGCGATATCGACCTTATTGAGAACAATAATGATCCGTTTTTCGCTCGGAATTTTCTGGGCCAAGCCCTGTTGTCGTGCTGTAATATCAACAATAAAAAGGATCAGGTCGGCTTTTTTTACCATAGCATACGTGCGTTCGATTCCGATTTTTTCGATCGGATTGCGGGTGGCCCGTAACCCGGCCGTATCGACAAGCCGGAAGTGATAGCCACCGCGCGTGAAGGTCTCTTCAATTGTATCACGGGTTGTCCCGGGATAAGGCGTAACAATAGCTCGTTCTTCCTCAATCAAGGCATTGAGCAGGCTTGATTTGCCGCTATTTGGGGGGCCAACAATTGGTACATAGGCGCCCAGACGTATTATTTTACCATAAGAATACGTTTCCAGCATTTTCCGGGTCTTTTTATGAATAGAACCTAAAGCCCTGGTCATTAATATTTTTGGGGAATAGAGTGGCTCCTGTTCGTTGAAATCGAGTTCTAACTCAAGAGTACCGATTAATTCGATCAAATGATTGCGAATGCCCCTCAATTCTGCTCCGAGGTATCCCCCCAGATGATCCATAGCAATCCGGTGGGCATTTTGGGTTGACGCGAAAATCAGATCTGCTACCGACTCGGCTTCCAGTAAATCCATTTTACCGTTCAGGTAAGCCCTTTTAGTGAACTCTCCGGGCCGAGCTGGCAGCGCGCCGTACCGTTGACACTCTTGAATAATTCGCTCGATAATATAGATGCTTCCATGACAGGTGATTTCAATAACATCTTCACCTGTATAGGAATTGGGTGACTTGTAGAATACCAGACCAACTTTGTCCAGCAACTCTTCCGCGCAGTATACTTTTGTTATTGATACTTTGTTGGCGATCAGCGGCCCAGAAAGACGGGCCATTTTCCGAGCAATGTCTTCCGCCTCGGGCCCAGTAAGTCGTACAATAGCCAGGGCCCCACTGCCAAGCGGAGTGGACAGCGCAACAATTGTCGTTGTGGGATGCATTTTAATGGCGATTAATTAACGTCGGCGTGTGCGTTGCTGCAGTTCGCGGAGCGCCTGAATCGTGCTTTTTCTTTGTTTTTTGGGTTTTGGTTTGGGAGGAAAATATTTTTGCTGGACGATTGAGAGGACGTTGAACAGAGTGTAGTACAAATTCAGTCCGGAGGGAAATTGATTAAATAGGAAGAAAAACACAATGGTCATGACATACATCATGACTTTTTGTTGTTGATTCCCGCTGGTGCCGCTCATTTTTTGCTGGAGGATTTGAGAAAGCACCATCAGGATCGGCAGGACATTTACATTTTGTCCGTAAACCGGTATCGAGAATGGCAGGGTAATAATGGTATCGGGCGCCGAAAGATCCTTTATCCAGAAAATAAATCCAGCCTGGCGCAATTCAATCGTAGACCTGAACACATTGAACAATGCAATCATTATCGGGAATTGCAAAAGCAGCGGGATACATCCTCCCATAGGATTGATGCCGTATTCTTTGTACAGGCGCATAGTCTCGGCGTTCATCTTCTGAGGGTCCTGGGCATATTTATCGCGCAGGGCGCTGATTTGAGGCTGTAGTTTTTGCATCTCTTTCATTGAGCGCATGGACGTGTTCGTCAGTGGAGTAAGGAGTACTTTTATCAGGATCGAGAAGATAATTAAAACCCAGCCATAATTCGGAATCAAGCGATGCAGATTAATGAAGCACCACAAGATGGCCTTGCTGATCGGTCGAATAAATTTCCATCCGAAGCTCATGATGTTTTCCAGATCGACGTTCAGCCCTTTTACTGTTGTATAATCGAGCGGCCCGAAAAATACCGTCACGGTTGTTGGTTGGGCCACCGGCAGATCGAGATACATGTTAAACACTTTGCTATGCTGGTCGCGTTGTGCGCGAGTGCTGGAGCCTGAAAGGCGATAGCCGGGGGCCGGTCTTTCGGGAATTAAGGCAACGGCAAAGTACTTTGTGCGAAAAGCAGTCCAGCGCGTTTCTCCGACGAAGCGGACTTGGTCACTTTTTCCGGGCTTAATGTCAAAGATCTCACTTTCACCGCCACTAAGAGCGTATGCTTTTGAGAAGAAGAGTTCGTCTTTGGACAACACTTCGGTCTGATTCAGGCCACCCTCCCAAGACAACTCATACTTGTCGACGGCCATGTCCCTTCGGAGATTCGTCAGGTCATCCAGTAAATGAATCACGTAGCGATTTCCATAAAAAGTCATCACCCTGCGGACGAGTGTTTGTTTGGCATCAGTCAGAATAAATGTTAATGAGAGGGAGTCAGTACCGGCAACCGTGAAATACTCATCCTGACCTTTCGGAGCGATCAGACGAAAGTTCTGGTTTACTATGACCGTATCGCCGCCCAGACTGATATACCTTAATTGTAAAGGGAAGGCGGGCGCCGGGGCGGTCAGTTCAACCAGAGCAGAATCCTTTGAAAAAGCTGAGCGGTAATTTTTTAGCAAGACGTTTTTAATGGCACCGCCGCTGGCAGTAGTTAGTCTAAGACGATATAAATCGGTTTCGATGACGATTTCCTTTTCCCGAGTCTCACCCGAGATGGATGGAGACACAACAGTATTTGCGGTTTTGCTGTCGTATGATTTGGCGGGAAAAGATGGAGAATGGCCCGCCACTTTATCGGCAGATACAATGGGGTCCGACTTGGAGCGGGTTATGGTCTTGTAGTAGTAGGGCATAGCCATTATGATTAGAAAAATCAATATAAAACCGAGGATAGATTTGCGGTCCATAATTAATCCTTATGGGTTGGTAAAGGGTCGTATCCGCCAGTGTGGAAAGGATGACATTTACTGATGCGCCTTAATGTTAGCCAGAGTGCTTTACCAAGCGGGAAATTTCGTAAAGCATCTGTGGCGTACGAACTGCAGGAGGGATAAAAGCGACAAGATGGTGGCAATAGCAATCCTAAAGAATTCTGATATATTTTAATACAGGCAATAAGGCTCTTTTTTATCACGGTTCAATCGCGCATTCGGAGGTTTGCCTTGAGAATATCCCGCAGCTCTTTTACCCCGAAATCACACTGTCCATCTATCAGGGTAATGGCAATTGCGGCTGACTGTAGTTGGGGATCCTTAGAGAGACGGTAAGCCTCACGCACTCTTCTTTTCAACCGATTGCGGTTACAGGCCGTGCCACAGTGGTTTTTAATGGCCAAGGCCAATTCCCAATGCTCCTGTGGGTAAATAGCAATTAGCATGTTTTTATAGCGTAAAGTCCGTCCCCGTTCTATGATCAGCAACCTTTTCTTGCGATCAGCTAGCCTTTCCGCTTTGGTAAGTTTATGCTGTGAGCTCTTGACGACCTTTTGCGCGACGTCTTGCAATGGTTTTTCTCCCGGCTTTGGTGCTCATGCGCTGACGAAAGCCGTGGGCATTTTTCCTTTTGCGGTTACTGGGTTGAAACGTTCTTTTCATAGACTCCTGAGGTTTAATTACGGGCGCTAATTTAACTTTTTTCGAGGTTTTTTCAATGCCTTTTAGGACACCGGGCAAATTATGGTAAAAAAATCCCTTGACAATTCGCCGCAGCTGATTAGTTTATTGCGCAAGCGGACAAGTGAATTGTTCATATGTTGTTGATAAGTTGAATCAATTAAAAACATGGTCTGGGTACTGTTTGGGTTTTTTAGAGTTATGTACGTAATGCTTTATTCTGGGGCGAGCGCAGGCGCTTCTCATATCGGTGAATATCAGCGACATTGTGCGTATTTTACCTTAAATACAATGTGGTGGTTAACAAGATGACAACAACTAATAGTGTTTTAATTCAAGAATCCGGCACTCCACCAATTAGTGTTGATAACTCACCTGTCAGCGCCATACAAAATCCTGCTGTCGAAGGCAGTTTTTTGTCAATCTGGCAAAAATGTCTCGATCGCGTCAGAAAAAAAGTGCCACCGCAGACTTTTGAAACCTGGTTTGCTCCCATAAAAGCCATCTCTGTCACGGATAAAAACCTTTTTCTGCAGGTACCCAACAAATTTTTTTATGACTGGGTGGATAGTCATTATGGAGCGTTGATTGAGCAGACCCTGAAGGAAATTACAGGGGATGGTCTTGTTGCAAAATACACTATTCCGATTGATGAAGAACAGCATATTGGAGAGAAGATTGTACCAGACGTAAAAAGATCTCCAGAGAGCGCAACTGGTACAAAAGCGCAAACAGGTCTTATAGAGCAGGGCACACGGCTGAACGAACGGTATCTGTTCGAGACCTTTGTAGAAGGCGGTTCGAATCAGTTTGCCAAAGCCGCGGCGATGGCGGTGGCCAGCGCGCCGGGGCGCACCTCCTTCAATCCCCTGGTGATTTATGGCGGCACGGGGCTGGGTAAAACACATTTGTTACAGGCCATTGGCAACGAAGCCCTCGCCAATCAACGGGTTGCGCGAGTAGTCTATGTATCGAGCGACACCTTTACCCTGGATTTTATTGCGGCAATTCAGAAAAATAAGACGGCAGATTTTTCCCGGCACTATCGCGGTGTGGATATGTTGCTACTTGATGATATTCAGTTTTTTCAGAATAAGGAACAGACCCAGGAACAGTTTTTCCACATTTTTAATGACCTTTATCAGCATCACAAACAAATCGTCCTGACCACTGATAAACCGCCCCTTGAATTACGCGGCTTGCAGGAGCGCCTGCTGTCGCGGTTCCAGTCCAGCCTAACGGTTGATATACAACCACCGGATCTGGAAACGCGGATTGCCATTTTGCAGAAAAAAGCCGATGACGATCATCTTGACATTCCTTTTGAAGTTATCGAGTTTCTCTCGGCCAATATCCGTTCGAACGTCCGCGAGCTGGAGGGCGCCCTGATCCGCCTACTGGCCTATTCATCGCTACTGCGCGTTGATATTGACCTTGGACTGACACAAAAAGTGTTGAAAGAAATTCTCGGCAATCGTCAGGCGAGCGCAGTTTCCATCGAAAATATTCAAAGCGTGGTCGGTTCGTTTTTCAAAATCAATCTTGATTCGCTTGTCGGTAAAGGGCGCACCAAAGAAGTTGCTGAAGCGCGCATGATTGCGATATATTTAACCCGGGAATACACCAATCTTTCCCTAAAAACGATCGGTTTGTATTTTGGCGGTCGCGATCACTCGACGGTAGTCCATGCCTGTCGTTATGTCGAAGAACGCCTTAAAATCGATTCCCGATTTGCCGAGCAGTTAAATGGACTGCGCACCAAATTGGGCCCCAGCCGCTGACTATAACCACAGATGCCGGTCTAAACTGCGGTACTGAATAGCCTCGGCCAGATGCTCTGGTGCGATTGCAGGTGCATCCGCCAGGTCGGCAATGGTGCGGGAAACTTTCAGAATACGATCATAGGCGCGGGCACTAAGGCCAAGGCGGGTGATGGCACTCTGCAATAACGCTTCGCAGTTTTTGTCAATAGGGCAAAATCGGCGAATCATCTTGGATTCCATATGGGCGTTAGCGAAAATGCCCACCATGCCAGCGAATCTTTTTAACTGGACGGCGCGGGCGCGTTGCACGCGCTCCCGAATGATCTCGGAGGACTCACCGGCAGACTTGGTGGCGAGATCGGCAAACCGTACCGCCGGCACTTCAATATGAATGTCAATCCGATCAAGCAATGGCCCTGAGATCCGGCTCATGTATTTCTGGATTTGAGACGAAGAACAGGTACAGCGATTTTGTGGATCGGTAGCATAACCGCAGGGGCAGGGATTCATTGCCGCCACCAGCATGAAAGCGGCCGGATAGGTCAATGACATCAAAGCACGGGAAATTGTGACGTAGCCGTTTTCGAGTGGTTGGCGCATTACCTCCAGCACGTTTTTCTTGAACTCCGGAAGTTCGTCTAAAAAAAGCACACCATGGTGACTCAGGCTGACCTCGCCGGGACGGGGAAATTTACCACCGCCGACCAGCGCGGCGTCAGAAATCGTGTGGTGCGGAGCCCGGTAGGGGCGCGTGGCAATGATGCCCTGGCCCGCTGGAATCAACCCCGCCACCGAGTGAATTTTGGTCGTTTCCAGGGCTTCGGCCAGGGTAAGATTGGGCAAAATGGTCGGGAGTCGCTTGGCTAGCATGGTCTTTCCGCTTCCCGGAGGCCCGATCATGATGATGTTGTGTCCCCCGGCGGCCGCCACCTCCAGGGCGCGTTTGACATGTTCCTGACCCCGGACATCAGAAAAATTAATCGGATAATGGCGATGCTCTTCGAAAAGGGCGTTGACGTCGACTTTGACTGGTGCAAGGGTTGTTTGGCCATTTAGAAAATCAATGGTTTCCTGCAGGGTGTTGACGCCGATAATTTCCAAATCGCCGGTAATTGCGGCTTCGCGGGCGTTGGCGGCAGGTAAGATGATGCCTTTTATTCCCGACTCACGCACGGAAATCGATATTGGCAGGGCGCCATTTATCGAACGCAGGACACCATCCAGCGATAGCTCGCCGAGGAAAAGATAGTCGCTCAGCTTATCGGTATGAATCAGCTGCGCGGCACTGAGAATGCCAATCGCGATTGGCAAATCAAAGGCACTGCCCTCTTTTTTCACATCGGCGGGCGCCAAATTGATGACGATTTTATTGCTGGGGATATGGTAACCAATATGTTTCAGGGCTGACCAGACCCGTTCCTTGCTTTCTTTGACCGCGCCTTCCGGAAGTCCAACTGTCAGAAAAATCGGCGCCTGGCCGGAACTCAAACTGCATTCCACATTGACGATATAGGCATCAATTCCCATAACAGCGGCGCTTTGTACCATGGCGAATTTTGACATACAAGACCCTCTCCAATAGGCCAGCCGGACATTTTTTGTCCTTTAGGCAGTTGATTTTAAAAAGCGAATATTTTACGGGAAACTTATTCTGATGGCGTCGAATTTACGGTACAGCGGGCAATTTCACGGGCGATCTTGGCGCAAACCCCATCGCGATGAGTTTTAGCGGCGACCTTGATCGCATTTTTAATGGCCTTAGCGCGCGACCGCCCATGGGCTTTGATTACTATCTCCCGGAAGCCCAGTAAAGGCGCGCCGCCATATTCTGAGTAATCGGTGATTTGTTTGAGTTCTTTCAATCCGCCCGAAAGAGCGATCAGGCCCAACATCCACAGAAACCGATGCTTGAAGGCATATTTGCCGATGTGTTTGAGTGTATCCGCAATGCCCTCAATGGTTTTCATTACGATGTTACCGACATAGCCCTCGGTAATGACCACATCCGCTAAGCCCTTCATGATGTCGTTGCCCTCAATATTCCCGATAAAACCGATGTCGGGTAGGGTCTTCAAAGTGGCGTATGTTCGGGAAAGTATATCGCCGCCTTTATGAGCTTCCTTGCCCATATTTAGCAGAGCAATCGTCGGATTTGGAATCCCCTTGACATCCGAGGCATATATTTTTCCCATGATCGCAAACTGAATCAAATCTTCGACGCCACAGTGGATATTGGCGCCGATGTCCAACAGCAGGGCGAAGTGATCTTTGCGCTGCTGGGCATTCTGGGTCGGGTAGACGGTTGCGATGGCGGTTTTGCGCACGCCCGGCAGGCGCGGAATGTATTTGGCGGCGGAAAGTATATAAGCACCGGTGTTGCCAGCCGAAACCATGCCATGCGCCAACCCTTCGCCGCAGAGCTGGGCGGCAAGGAGCATCGAGGCGCGTGGCTTCTGCTGGACGGCCAGCTTGGGCACATCATCGTTTTCAATGACCTGATCAGTGTGTTGAATGGTTATTTGTTGACGATTATGTTCTGTTTTGGCAAGGATGGAGGAAATTTTCGGCTCGTCACCCACTAAAATTACCCGGATCGTGGTTTCCAGTGTCGCCTGTGCGGCACCAGTAACGATTTCCAGGGGCGCATAGTCGCCCCCCATTGCATCTACTGCAATGACGGTGGTCTGTAGCGCGAGCGATTCGTCAGGCACGTTGGCTGGCCTTGAGTTGCCGGATGATTTCCGGGATAATTTCGAACAAATCACCCACGATGCCCAATTCGGCGACTTTGAAAATCGGTGCATCCGGGTCGTTGTTAATGGCGACAATCTGTTTGGCCGCACGAATTCCGGCCAGGTGCTGAATAGCGCCGGAAATGCCACAGGCAATGTACAGATCGGGAGCCACGCTTTTCCCCGTCTGACCCACCTGATGCACCTGTTCAACCCACCCGGCGTCGACGATAGAGCGACTGGCGCCGACAGCACCGCCCAAGGCATCGGCAAGTTCTTCTATCAGGTGAAAATTTTCCGGGGCGCGGAGGCCACGTCCGCCCGCAACGATAACCCGGGCTTCCATCAATGCGGGTCGCGAAGAGGAATTTGGGATGATTTCCCGTAATCGCAGGCGGTTATCCCCCCCAGAATCATCAATACTCAGGGTGTGTATACGCGGCTCTACACGGTGACCGCTAATCGGGAAAACGTTCGGACTTAAGACAATCACCGCAGGTGTCTTCCGAATTCGTACCGAGGCCAATACCTTGCCTCCGTAAAGCGGGCGCCGCACGACCAGTGCGCCCGTCTCATCAATTTGCCAGGCAAGCACATCGGTTACAACAGCTCCCGCTAATCGGATCGCCAGTGCCGGTGCAAGATCGCGGCTCAGATCGGATTTCGGGAAAATGATATAGGCGGGAGAAATGTTCTGGCAAATTTCGGAAATAAATTTTACCTGTTGGGCTACGTCCCACTGAACAATTTGTGTGTCCGCGGCGAAAGATATTTCGTCGGCCCCCAAACCGGCCAACTCGGTCACCAACTCTGGATATTCCGGAGAGAAAATTCCACCCACCAATTTGCCCCGTATCTGGTCGGCCAGCGAACGTCCAACCGCGAGCGCTTCGGCCGCTCCCCGCGTCAATTTACCGGATTTTTGTTCTGCAAATACGAGGACATTCATCATCGTGCTCATCTCAAATTATACCAGCCGAATCTTTCAGAAAGCGGAGTAATTCCGGCACGGCGTCGGGGTTATTATCAATGATTTTGCCGGCTTGACGCGGAGCGGGGTGTTGGTAGCCGATGATAGTAGTGGCGGTCTCTGCAGGCAGGGGTTTCTGGAGACTGGTCGGTTTCTTCCTGGCGGCCATGATATCCTTAAGCGAAGGATAGCGGGGTTTATTCAATCCCTTCTCGGCAGTCAGGATGCAGGGCAACTGGCATTCGAAAACAGCCCGCTGTCCGTCGAGCTCCCTGGCCACGATGACGCGATTGTCTTCGATTGTAAGACTGACGACGGCAGTCACGCAGGGCAGATTCAGTAATTGCGCTAAAGCCCGGCCCGTGGTAGCATTGCCGCTGTCAATGGATTGTTTACCGCACAGGATTAAATCATACGGCAGACCTTTGATAGTCTCGGCCAGAATTTGGGTTGTGGCAAGGGCATCACTCAATGTTTCATCGTCGGCTGTCAGCTGGATAAGGTTGTCTGCTCCAAGCGCCAGGACACGTTTCAGGCTAAGAGCATGACTTTCCGGGCCGAGCGACAGCGCTGTAACGTTGCCTCCCAGTTGCTCCTTGAGCTGGACGGCGGCTTCGAGAGCGTATTCGTCATAAGGATTAAGGTCAAATTTCAGGTTGGTAGTATCGATCCGCCCCCCTTCCGACGTGATGTTGATAATAGAATCGGAAACGGGTACGCTTTTAATGCAGACAATAATGTTCATTTTAACCGAATCACTTGTTATCTGCCGCTGATGGTCATTTCGTTGATTTTGAAGGTTGGCGCATTGCGATCGTACTGGAAGTTCAGGTCGTTGCCAATCATGGAGATGCCTTTTAACATGGTCAGCATATTACCGGCAACGGTGAATTCCTGAACCGGATAAGTCACCTTGCCATTTTCGATCCAGTGTCCCTCGGCACCCCGGGAATAATCGCCGGTGACGTAATTGACGCCCACCCAATGAATGTTGGTCAGCAAAACGCCGTTTTTTACGGATGCGATGATTTCTTCCGGGCTGTACGCGCCTTTTTGCATATAGAAATTACTGGTACCGGTAGCAGGAGCGGAACTCACCGAGCGGGTGGCACTGCCGGTCGGCAGGAGATTCAGTTTCCGGGCAGAGTAGCAATCGCAAAGGAAAGTTTTAAGAACGCCGTTCTCGACAATTACATTGGTGCGGCCGGGCAAGCCCTCATCGTCGAATTCCCGGCTTCTGAGCCCGTTGGTTAGCAAGCTGTCATCAACGATCTGCAGTTCTTTGGGACCGATCGCCTCATTCAGTTTACCAATCAGAAATGAGTTTTTACGGTACACAGCATCGCCGGTGACGACGGAAGCCAAGACTCCGAGGAAATCAGATCCGGCTTCGGGATCGAAAACCACCGGAACGTTTTGGGTGGCCGGCTTGCGGCCACCGAGCTTGCGCAGTGTGCGTCGGGCAGTTTCTTTGGCGATGTTTTCGATGGAATCCAGCTGATTGAAGAACCGCCGGGAAGACCACCAGTAATCGCTCTGCTTGACACCATCTTTTTCGGCAACGAGTCCAAGGGTCAATGAGCAGGAGCTGAACTCCTGTTGTCCATAGAAACCCCGACTGTTGGCCAAAACCCGAGTTCCATAAGCGTCGTTCCAATAGGAACCATCGGAATTTGTGATCAGTGGACTTTGTTGCCGCCCAATTTCTTCCAAACGGTTAGCCATCGTCACCTTTTGTTCGGGAGATATGGCACGGATTGCCGGATCGTATAACTGCAATTTGACGGAAGCGCGGCCAAGCAAAGCCGGTTCCGGCAGACCACTGAATTCGTCCTCGCTGGACAGTAAGGCCAGCTCACAAGTCTTTTTTGCTAACCTGACCAACGAATCTTCGCGGAAATCACTCGTATAGGTCAAAGCCTGACGTCGGCCTCTGAAAACCCGCAAGCCTAACGCTTTGGGATTGGCCTGCTTGAGTTGCTCAATCTGGCCGAGGCGCACGGTAACGCTGGAATTGGTCGTATTTGTAATCAGTACATCACATTCATCGGCACCCGCCTCCCGGGCGGTTTTAATGATGAAGTCGGCAATATTTTTAAAATCTTGCATAGTTCTCCTCAGGTTTGCGTGCCACCGACGGTGATATTGGTGACTTTGACGGTCGGGATGCCCTGTCCGACCGGAACGGATTGGCCGTCTTTGCCGCATGTCCAAGTGCCTCTGGTCATCTGTAGGTCATTGCCTGTCAGAACCAAATTGCGCATGACTTCCGGACCATTGCCGATTAGCGTCACATCCTTAAGCGGGGCGGTGATTTTACCGTCTTCGATCAGATAGGCTTCGATCACTCCAAAGGTGAAGTCGCCTTTGGTGGTATCCACCTGACCGCCGCTGAAGCGTTTGGCGAAGACTCCGAATTTGACCGACTCAATGATTTCCCGCGGGTCATATTTCCCCGGGCGCAGAAAGGTGTTGGTCATGCGCGGTATGGGCGGATGGGCATAGGATTGACGCCGCCCGTTGCCGGTGGGTTGGGCCTTCATGCACGTCGCCGAAATGCGATCGTGGAGATAGCCGCGAAGCACACCATTTTCGATTAAAACCGTTTCGGTCGGCAGGCTGCCTTCATCGTCGATGTTGATTGAGCCTCGCATGGCAGGAAATAACCCGGAGTCCACGATGGTGCATTGCTCAGCGGCGACCTTTTGCCCGACCAAGTCAGAATAGTTGGAGAGTTTTTTACGGTTGGCATCGGCTTCCAGCCCGTGTCCGACGGCTTCGTGGAGCAGAACGCCGCTTTCAGCCGGGCCCAGTACCACAACCTGCGGTCCGGCGGGCGCTGGCCGGGCATCCAGATTTGTCAGGGCGATTTGGGCGGCTTCCCGGGCAACGGTTTCTGGAACATAGGGCTCGGTCTTAAAGATTTCCAATCCGGCGCGGGCGGCACGGTTGGCACCGGCGCGCTGACGCCTGGTGCCCTCTTCGGCGACTACCGCGATGTACAAGGAAACCATCGGCTGGGTATCGGTGAAGAATTTGCCGGTACTGTCGTAGTACATTATTCTCTTCAATTCGTCTGACAGGCCGATATTGATTTTGGTGATTCTACTATCGGTTTGGTGAGCAGCCTGGTTGGCGCGTTCGAGAAGGTTTATTTTATCGGAGACGGCCGCATCTACACTGGGAAGACCGACGGAATAGAGGTTTTTAATCTTGACAGATTTAATCGCGACTGGCGGAACCTGTTTTTTATCGTTGGCAATAACCGCCGCCGCCCGGGCGGCGTTGAGCATCGCATCAAAGGTTACGTCATCGGTGTAGGCATAGCCGATTTGTTCGCCCCGGACGGCCCGGACGCCCATACCGACGACGATTCCATGACTGACGTCTTTGATAATGTCGTCTTCCATGCGCAATCCAGTATTAATCCGGTATTCGAAAAATAAGTCAGCCCAGTCCGCGCCCCGCTCCAGAGCGGCAGTCAGGAGTTTTTGCGCTTCTTCGGCACCTACTCCGAAAAATGCACGCAAATCAGAGGCGGAACCAACCACCTGACTGTATAACCTGGGCATCCTGAACCACATCGGTGCGGTGGCCAAGCCCATTGATAGCAGACCACTCGCCTTGATAAATTCGCGCCTTTTCAACTGTACTCCTCATACAAAATTGGTTAAATCCTGATCATGATATGCGAACCATTTTTTAACAGATCAAATACCCTTTCTGACTAAGAAACCGAACATAATCTCATTAAAAATATCTCTAAAAACAAGGTTTTTGACGGACACAGGTTTACGCTTTAGATTGGAAATGAGAATAAAACAAACTAAAATATCCCCGGTTTTTAAAAACGATTCAGGAGTCATCAGCACATGGAGAAAAAGTCGGTCTTATTTATCTGCACAGGCAATTCCGTCCGCAGTCAGATGGCGGAAGCCATCCTGCGACACCTCGGCGGCGATAAATTCGAAGCCTTTAGCGCCGGCCTGACCCCCGCAGGGATTCATCGCCTTACCAAACAAGTACTCAGCGAAGCAAATATCAGTCTTGAAAATCAGTACTCCAAACATGTTGATGAATACAAAGACCGGGCTTTTGACTATATCATCGTGTTGTGTGAAGTGGCCGTCCTCAGCTGCCCTGATTTCCCGGGCAATGGTGAACGGATTAACTGGTTCATTGAGGATCCCATCCGGGTCATCGGCGGCGAAGAACGTCGCCTGATGGCTTTCCGCATTACGCGCAACCTGCTGAAAGACCGCATCACCCGGTTCATCAGAGAAAAAGGCGCGCCCGCCGAAACACCGGCCGCCAATTGATCATTTTTCTCAATTTTTCCAACCGCCCGCCGAAAAGCAATTGCGCCATTCCGGCAACGCCGATATTTTAACTTTGTGTCGAATCTGGTCGTCCAATATCTAACTGGTGGTGACGCTTGACAGAGAACGAATTTTTCTTTAGTTTTATTGTTGACAACCTTTGCAGTAAACATGTATAAAAGAATCATACATAAAAAGCTCGGCTCCATCGGGGTTTTGATAATAGCACTCGGTCTGCCGGGCATGGCCCAATTTGGAAAGAACAAAGTTCAGTACGACGCCTACAACTGGTCTTTTTTACAAACCGAGAACGCCGATATCTACTTTTACGACGGTGGGCAGGAGCTTGCTGAATTTGCCGCACCGGTCGCCGAGCAAGCCCTGCGGGACATTTCCAGTGTGCTGAACTGGCGTGTGCGCAAGCGCGTCTCACTGCTCATCTACAATTCGCATAGTGACTTTCAACAGACCAATGTCACGTTGGATTATATGACCGAAGGTATCGGCGGCTTTACCGAGATTTTCAAAAACAGGGCCGTGGTGGCATTCGATGGAAGCTATTACGGTTTCGGGCATGTCATTCGCCACGAGCTGGTGCACGTGGTCATCAATGATCTGATTTACGGCGGCAATATCCAGAGCGTGGTTTCCGGACGAGTGCGCCTGCGCATTCCGGAGTGGATGAGTGAGGGTTTGGCGGAGTTTATCTCCGCAGGCTGGGATACGCCAGCCGACCAGGTTATGCGCGACATCGCCCTCAGTAACGATATTCCCAATGTTGAACAACTGGATTATTACCTGGCCTACAAAGGCGGGCAGTCCGTGTACCGTTTTATCGCCGAAAAATATGGAGTGGAAAAAATCGGGCAGATCTGGGCCCAGATGAAAGGTCGCGGCAGTGCCGAGAAGGGCTTGAAAAGTACCATCGGTCTGAGCATGGAAGACCTGACCGAGAAGTGGCATCGCTGGCTGAGAACTCTCTATTGGCCGGACGTTGCCGATCGCAATGAGATCCGGGAGATCGCCACGCGCCTGACCGATCACCAGAAGAGTAAAAATTATTTCAATACGGGTCCAGCTATCTCCCCTAATGGTGATAAAATTGCGATAATGTCCGACCGCAAGGGCTACGCCGACATTTTCCTGATTTCGGCTACCGATGGCAAGGTCCTTAAAAAAGTGCTGGGCGGCCAACGCACCCCCGATTTGGAGGAGCTCAAGTGGCTCAATCCGCGCCTAAGCTGGTCTCCCGACGGCAAGAACATCGTTTTGGCGGTGAAAAGCGGCATCCGCGATGCCCTGATCATAATCGATGTCAACAGCGGAAAACGCCGGCGTTTGACTTTTCCGGAGGTGGAAGAAATCTTCACCGCCGCCTGGTCGCCAGATGGCCAGTCGATCGCCCTGATCGGGCTGAAAGATGACCGCTCCGATATTTATTTGTATCAGCTCAAATCAAAAAAACTGGAGCGCCTCACCAATGACCGGTTTGCTGAGTTTGAACCCGCCTGGTCTCCTGACGGACAACGCCTTGCGTTCGCTTCCCAGCGCGGGCGCGCGGCCGATTCCAGCCGGACGGGCGAACTTACCGCCAGTGAACTCCAGCAAACTGATTTGTTTTATATTGATATCGCCACGCGCGCCATCACCCGTCTAACCGACTCGCCGTGGAGCGAAAACTACCCGGTCTGGGCTAATACCCGTCCAGCGCTGATCTATACTTCCGATTACGAAGGCATTTCCAACTTGTTTGTGATGGATCTGGAGCGGCGCGAGGGCGTCGCCGTCACGAACGTTCTGACGGGCGTGTTTCAGCCGAGTCTCTCGCGGGACGACCAGCGGCTCGTTTTTGCCGGCTATGCCGATTACGGCTGGGATGTTTACGCCATCAGCAATCCACTCGAACTGGCCCAAAAGCCGCAGACGATCAAACCGACCGTTTATGCCCAGGAGCTCCAACAGCAATGGAGCAATCCCGAAAAATTCGTCCGGTTTAAAAACCAGCCGGAAGGTGTAAAGTCTTCTTACACCCGCCGGGTTTCCAGCAGTCAATCCTATTCCAATTACATTTTTGCACCCAATCTTGAAAACGTCAACCCGCCAGCGGAGGCGGACACATCCACGACTACTGCGGATACCATTCAGTATCTCACCGATGACGGCAAGTACCGCGTAAATCCTTACAAAACCAAGTTCACGCTCGATCTCATTCAGAGTCAGGCGGGTTACAGCACTTTCTGGGGCCTGCAGGGCACGACCGTCTTTGATTTCAGCGATGTAATGGGTAACCACCGCCTCTCATTTGGCACGGAGCTGTATGTTGACTTGGAGAACAGCGATTACTATCTGACATACATGTATCTGGCCAAGCGGGTCAACTTTGCCGTTACCGGGTTCCATTCCGCAAATTTCTGGTCGTTGAATTTCTTCCAGATGTACCGCCTGCGCAATTATGGCGCCGATCTGGCGATTTCCCGGCCATCGACGAAGTTCAGCCGGATTGAAATGGGAGCCACCTCATATAACGTCGAACGCAGTTTAATCAACATTCTGACCGGCACGACCGATACGGTGACGACTATTAACACCATTTTGCCGCATATCGGTTACGTTTACGACAACTCGCTGTGGGGTTACATCAGCCCGATTGATGGCTGGCGCGCCCGGACGGACCTGCTGGTCAGCCCGCGCTATCAGGCAAGCAGTTTGGAGTTTTACACTGTCCAATTTGACGTGCGGCGCTACTTTAAGCTGAATCGCGAGTATTCTTTTGCCCTGCGTTTGTCGGGCGGGCTGAGCAATGGTCGCAATGCCCAGCGTTTTTTCCTGGGCGGCGAAGAAAACTGGATCAATCAGCGCTGGCGCACGGCGATTCTTTACGAAGACAACTCTTCGCTCCTGGAAGACATTTACTTTTCCGATTTCGTCACGCCGCTGAGGGGCGCGCGCTATTATGAAAGGGCGGGTACCCGTTACTTTCTAACCAATTTTGAATTCCGCTATCCGTTTGTCAAGTACCTTTCATTGGGCTGGCCCTTCCCGCTGGTCATGGGCGGCATCCAGGGCGTGTCCTTTTTGGACCTTGGTTCGGCCTGGTATCCGGGACAATTTCACCCCTTCCAAAACACCACGCTAAACGGTCTGGGTTTCGACGACCTGGTAGGGGGCTATGGCTGTGGCACGCGCCTGATTCTGGGATATTTTCTTTTAAAGATCGATGTCGCCTGGCGATTCGACCTTGATACGGTATCGAAACCCATCTGGTATTTTTCGTTGGGACTGGATTTCTGAGCAACCTGTAAAAATCCTTTTGCCGTTTATTTTTCCTGTGGTACTTTTGCCTGATAAAAAAATGACCAATTCGGTTGGGATTAATTTTGAATAAAACCGTCGCAAAGTATCTCAAATTTCTGTTATTGTGTTTTATCTGGAGCACGACGTGGGCGGCGATCAAGATCGGATTGCACGAGACGCCGGTACTGCTGGGGCTGGGTCTGCGGTTTTCAGTGGCGGCGCTGATCCTGTTCGGAGCGCTTTATCTTAAAAGACGGCAGATTGATTGGGCGCCGGTAGCGATCCGTCAATACCTGATGGTGGGTCTGATCACGATGGCTTTCAGCTATTTCTGCACCTACTGGGGAACGCAGTTTGTTTCGAGCGGCTTATCCTCAATTTTGTGGGCGACCCTGCCGCTGTTCGTCGGGCTGTACGCCCATTTTTTAATTCCGAATGATCGGCTGGGACTCTTGCGCATCCTCGCCATCGGTGTTACCCTCGTGGGAGTGATTAACATACTTTCGGACCAGCAATTGATTTTTTCCACGAGCATCCTGATCGGCAGTTTGGTAATCTTAGCCGGAGTCGCCATTTCCGCTTATCCGAACGTCTATCTGAAAATGGCCGTCAGACCTTACGACCCCCTGACGCTAACCGCGGTTGCGATGGGCATTGCCGCACTCGTGCATCTGGTTGGCGCGACTATGCTGGGAGAGTGGAATCAGATGATCTGGAGCGCCAAGAATATAGGCGCGATTGTCTATTTGGGCGTCTTTGGGTCAGCAATAGCGTTTTATGTCTATTATGACCTGCTCGGGCAGATCAGCGTGGTCAAGCTGAGTTTCGTGACGTTTATAACTCCGGGCTTTGCCACGCTGTTAGGCTGGTTGTTCTTAGGGGAGATGATTACTGTGCGGGAGCTGGTGGGAATGGCGCTGATCATCTGCGGTCTGGCGCTCTACGATTGGAGAAAATATCGGGACCTGCTGATCCCGTCACGCAACGCCCGCCGGAGCGCCGATGCCTGAGAAATTGAAAAAGGTTTTCGTCTGTAATAGCTGCGGTGCCATGCAACCCAAATGGTCGGGCAAATGCCCGGACTGCGGGGCCTGGAACACTTTGGCCGAGGAGCAGGTTGCCGCTAAACCAGCCCGCCAGTGCCGTACTCCACAACGCGGTTTGCAGTCGCTGACCGTAGCGTCCCGACCACCGCGCGAGCGGCTTGTCACCGGCATCGCGGAATTTGACCGGGTGCTGGGTGGCGGTTTTGTTCCCGGTTCCGTGATTCTCTTAGCCGGGGAACCGGGGATTGGCAAATCAACGCTGATTTTACAGATCCTCGCCCGCCTGAAAGGAGAACGCTTTCTCTATTTTTCCGGCGAGGAGTCCGAAGAACAATTAAGTCTCCGCGCCCGACGTCTGAAGATTGCCGACGAACGCATCCAGGTCGCGACCGAAAACAACCTGGAAAACATCTTGTATCACCTCGAAACTGAGCGTCCCGGTGCGGTAATAATTGATTCGATCCAGACGCTTTATTCTGATAAATTCGACAACGTGCCGGGCAGTGTCACGCAGGTGCGAGAGTGCGCCGGTCAGATTCTGCGTCACGCCAAGCAGATTGATACGGTCGCCATTCTGATTGGTCACATCACCAAAGAGGGGCTGATCGCCGGCCCCAAGGTGCTCGAACATTTAGTGGATACCGTGCTGTATCTGGAAGGCAGTAAAAGCAGTTTTTATCGGACGCTGCGTTCGATTAAGAACCGCTTTGGCTCTACCAACGAAATAGGTATTTTCGAGATGCGCGACACCGGGTTGCATCCGATTGACGACCCGGCGGCCTTTTTTCTCGCCGAGCGCCGTTTGCACGTTGCCGGATCAGCGGTCACGGTGAGCCTGGAGGGCACGCGCCCGTTTCTGCTCGAAGCCCAGGCGCTGGTTACTCAATCTTCCTACGGCATGCCTCAGCGCACCGCCAATGGCATTGACTACCGCCGCTTTGCGATGCTGATTGCGGTGCTCGAAAAACGCACCGGTTTGCCCCTGCGCACCCAGGACGTTTTCGTCAATCTGGTCGGGGGGCTGAAGGTTGACGAACCGGCCGTAGATTTGGGGGTCGTGGTGGCCATGGCCTCCAGTTTCAAGGAATTGCCACTGGAGCCGACCGCCGCCTTTATCGGGGAAATCGGCCTGGTGGGCGAAGTGCGCAATGTGCCCTTTCTCGAAGTGCGGGTCAGGGAAGCTCTGAAATTTGGTTTTGAAAAAGTCTATGTGCCACGTGCCGGGCTCAAATTTTTAGGCAAAGAGCTCCGCTCCCGCGTGATCGGGATTGAGGCGCTTAACCAGCTGTTCGGACAGATTTTTAACTGATTGTGCATTCATGACGGCTATTTCTTCCGCCACTGCCCGGCATAATTCTGAAGGTCGGCTGCCTTTTGAAATTCTGGCGCAGGACCGGCAAAGTGCCGCGCGGTTGACGCGCTTCGTAACGGATCACGGTGCCGTTGAGACCCCGGTTTTCATGCCGGTGGGAACTCACGGTGTCGTCAAAACCCTCACGCCTGCCGAACTCGCAGACAGTCAGGCGCAAATCATTCTGGGTAATACCTATCATCTCTATTTACGTCCGGGGCTGGATGTCATCAGTGCCGCCGGGGGACTGCACCGGTTCAACGCCTGGCCAAAACCCATCCTGACCGACAGCGGCGGCTTTCAGGTATTTAGCTTGAGGCACCTGGGCAAGTTGACCGAAGACGGGATTACTTTCCGTTCGCATATCGACGGGAGCGAACATTTTCTATCACCCGAAAAAGCAATGGAAATCCAAAGCACACTGGGGGCGGACATCTGCATGGCGTTTGATGAATGTACTCCCTATCCCTGTGATTACCCTGCCGCCCAACGTGCCATGCAACATACGCACGAGTGGGCGATACGCTCGGAGGCACATTTCCGGCGCCAGAGCCCGCAGTACGGGTACCGTCAATTTCTTTTTGGCATTGTACAGGGTTCAGTTTATCCCGACCTACGGGAAAACAGCATCGCTTTTTTAAGGAAACTCGCGTTTGATGGCTTCGCGGTCGGAGGCCTGGCAGTAGGCGAGCCGAAAGAACAAATGTTTGCCCTGCTGTCGCAAATTGCGCCGCAGTTACCGGAAGATCGCCCGCGCTACCTGATGGGGGTTGGCAAACCCGAAGACATCGTGCAGGCCATTGCCCTCGGCATTGATATGTTCGACTGTGTTCTGCCTTCGCGCAACGCCCGCAATGGCACGCTTTATACCTGGCAGGGGCGGATCGTTCTCAAACAAACCCGTTACCGGTTGGATTTTCAGCCCCCCGATGAAACCTGCTCCTGTTACACCTGCCGCAATTTTTCACGGGCCTATCTACGCCACCTGTTCATGAACGGTGAAATGACCGGACTGCGGTTGAACACCCTGCATAACATTCATTTTTTCTTAGAGCTGACCGCCCGGGCTCGCGCGGAGATTCGCGCGGGAAGCTTTGGACCCTGGAAAGACGCATTTTTGGCCAGCTATCCCGTGGAATCGGACCATGCCGCCGATAATCAATTCCGACGGGAAGAACGCCGCCGGAAACAACTGTCAGGAAATGACGTTGGAAGTGCGTAATTTAAGCACTGATTTTAGCATGGTTTACAAGTAGATGAATCTGAATGTCGCCTATCCGCCGGAATCCCTGATACACCTTTCGCCAGCAGAAATTGACCAGCGGATTGCCGCAGTTCGCCAGAAATTAGGGCCACGCCTATTGATTCTGGGGCACCATTATCAGCAGGATGCCATTATTCGGCATGCCGACGTGATCGGCGATTCTTTCGGATTATCGCGCGCCGCCGCCCGTTCCGAGGCCGCGTGGATCGTATTTTGCGGGGTGCATTTTATGGCGGAGACCGCCGATCTGGTCAGCCAACCAGCCCAAAAAGTCTTTTTACCAAACCCGGATGCCGGTTGTTCGCTGGCGGACATGGCGGACATTGGCCAGGTCACGCGCGCCTGGCGCCGGCTGACGTCTGCGTTCGGCGACGAGCTGTTGCCGATTACCTATATAAATTCCGACATTGCCCTGAAAGCCTTTTGCGGGGAGCATGATGGTTTGGTGTGCACCTCGGCGAATGCCCGGGCGGCGCTGGAATATGGCTGGTCGCGCCGGAAACACATTTTATTTTTTCCCGATCAGCACTTAGGGCGCAATATCGCCGTGCGGATGGGCGTTCCGCTGGAGGAGATAGAACTTTACAATCCTCGCGGGATTCTGGAGCCGAGCCAGATCACCCGCGCCCGGTTGATTCTCTGGAACGGTTTCTGTTGTGTGCACCAGGTTTTCAGCGTGGAACAGATTACCGCACTGCGGAAACGTCTGCCGGAACTCAAACTGATTGCCCATCCGGAGTGCCCTTTTGCGGTCGTTCAGCAGGCAGATTACGTCGGCAGTACCGAATATATCATTCGTACGGTCAGCGAAAGTCCGGCCGGTTCGGTCTGGGGTGTGGCGACTGAGCAGAATCTGGTTAGGCGCCTCCAGGCGCGTTTTCCGGATAAACAAATCATCCTGCCGAGTGAAAGGGAACCGCGCTGTCGCACGATGGCGATGATCACCCCGGTGCACCTGCTGTTTCAATTGGAAAGCATTGCCCGTGGTGCATTGATCAACCAGGTAATTGTACCCGACGAGCTGCGCGCCCCCGCCCTGCGGGCTATCGAACGGATGCTGGAGCTTTAATATGCAGATTGCAGAACCCTACCGGGTCACGGATGTTTTGATAATCGGCGGCGGATTGGCCGGATGCGCCGCGGCGTATGCCGCCTGCCGGCACGGTTTGCAAACCGTGCTGATCACCAGCGGCGGCGAACTGAACGAGGCGTCTTCCTATCACGCGCAGGGAGGCGTCATCTACAAATCTCCCGATGACACCCTGGAGACTTTTACTGCCGATTTCCTGCGTGCCGGCCTGGAGTTGGTTAACGTCAAAGCGGTGGCCAATGTTTTTCACCACGGACCGGAATTGATTGATCAGGTCTTGCGTCAGGATCTGCAGGTGCCGTTCGATTGCACCACCGACCAGCAACTGCATTTGATTCGCGAGGGCGTTCACCAGTTGGCGCGCATCGCCTTTGTCCGGGACTATACCGGGCGCGCTATCCAGGAACAGTTTTACCGCCGCCTGACCACCATTGATAACCTGGAAATCATTCGCAACGCTACCGGCATTGATCTGATCACCTTGGCGCACCACTCGCTTAACCCAAGCCACATTTATGAACCCAGCACCTGTGCCGGCGCCTATATTTATTTTCAGCAGGAGAATGCCATCCGGCCCATTTTAGCCAAAATGACCGTCTTGGCCACCGGCGGCCTGGGCGGTCTGTATTTGCATACTTCCAACCCGCCCCGCGCACGAGGCGACGGTTACGCCATGGCATACCGGGCCGGCGCCCGCCTGATGAACATGGAGTATGTTCAGTTTCATCCCACCACGCTTTTCGCAACGGATGATGAACGCTTTCTGATTTCTGAAGCGGTACGCGGTGAGGGTGGTATCCTGCGCAACAAGTACGGCGAGGACTTCATGCCGCGCTACCATGCCATGGGTTCTCTGGCGCCGCGCGATGTCGTGGCCCGCAGTATCATGCAGGAAATCAGTAAAACCGGGACGCAGTTTGTCTATCTCGATATCACAAACAAGCCCGCCGACTGGCTAAAACAACGCTTTCCCGTCATTTACCAGAAGTGCCTGTCCCAGAAAGTTGACATGGCGACCGAAGGTATTCCGGTCGTGCCCGCCGCCCACTATGAATGCGGCGGCATCGCGACGGACGACTGGGGCAATACCACGATTCGGCGACTCAAGGCCGTCGGGGAGGTCGCCTGCACCGGTCTGCACGGCGCCAATCGCCTGGCCAGCAGTTCTTTGTTAGAATGCTTGGTTTATGGCACCTTGGCCGGTGAGGACTGCGCCCGCCTGGTACGAGAGCAGGAGTGCATCATGCCTCAGGTCGCTCCCTGGAAGGCCGAGTCGGAAGCCCTCGACCCCGACCTTTTACAACAGGACCTGCTGACCATCAAGCAGACGATGTGGAATTATGTCGGACTGGTACGCACCGGCAAGAAATTGGATCGCGCCGGCGGTATCCTCTGGCGCCTGCAGAGAGACATTGAAAATTTTTATGCGCACAGCCAGCTCAGCGATGACCTGATCGGACTGCGCAATGCGGCAACCACCGCTACGCTGATTCAGCATGCCGCCCGGCTGAACAAAGGCAGTTTGGGTTGCCATTATCGTGTGGATTAATAATTATTTCGGAGGTTAAATGAATACTGTACTCTATGCCATGGGAGCGCCCGGCGCTCAGCAATCCGGCAACCCCTTGCTGTCCCTGTTACCATTTGTGCTGATCATCGTGGTCATGTACTTTCTGATGATCCGCCCGCAGGCGAAGAAACAGCGGGAAAAGAATAAAATGCTGCAGGAATTACAGCCAGGCGATGAAATTCTGACCATTGGCGGCCTGTACGGCAAGATCGAAGGCGTCAAGGATAAGAATATGCTGATTGTGAAGATCGCCAAGGATGTCAAAATCTATATCGCGCGCTCGGCGGTCGCCGACAAGGTTACGGAAAAAGTTATAGCTTAAATAGCATGGCAATCCTGAAGGTTCTGCTTTACGGTGACCCGCGTCTGCACCAGAAGACTGTGCGGGTTGGCGAATTGCCGCTGAACTTTGAGCAGACTCTAAAAGATATGTGGGACACGATGTACGATGATGACGGCATCGGGCTCTCCGCTAATCAGGTCGGTCTGGACGCCAGCTTTTTCATCGCGGACTTTGCGCTCCACGACCGGACGTTGGGACGCGAGGTGTTCATCAATCCCGAGATCGTCTCTGCCGAGGACACGATTGAAGGCGAAGAGGGCTGTCTGAGTGTGCCGGGCATCCACGAGAAAGTCACCCGCGCCCGGAAAATTTTACTACGCTACGAAACCCCGAACCGCACCGTCGTCGAACGCGAATATTCCGATTATCCGGCGCGGGTCATTCAGCATGAAGTAGATCATCTGAACGGGATCGTGTTTGTAGATCGCATTTCATCTCTGAAACGCAGTTTTATCGCGCCGCGGCTCAAACGACTCGCCAAGCAGGCGCAGGCCGGGATTGCCGCGCAGGCGGTTGGAGAGTAACCCATGCGCGTCGTTTTCATGGGAACGCCGGCCTTTGCCCTGCCCAGCCTTGAGGCTTTATCCGGCTCACAGCATCGCGTATTAGCGGTAGTGACCGGCAGGGACGTGGAAACGGGGCGCGGCCAGAAAGTCACCCCGCCGCCGGTTAAGCTGTTTGCAGAGGAGCTGGATTTGCCGATCCTGCAACCGGCTTCGCTTAAAGATCCGGAATTTTTAGCAGAAGTCCGGCGGTTCGCGGCGGATATTTTCGTCGTCGTTGCTTTCAGAATTTTACCGCCGGCGCTGATTAACATACCCGCCCGCGGGGCCATCAACCTGCACGCCTCCCTGTTGCCCAAATATCGCGGCGCGGCTCCAATTAACTGGGCGATAATCAATGGCGAAAGCGAAACCGGCGTGACCGTTTTTCAGATTCGACCGCAGGTGGACACCGGGGCTATCCTATTACAGCAGAAAGTAAAAATCACTCCCGACGATACCGCCGGCAGCCTTGCCGAACGTTTGGCCCTCAAGGGCGCTGAATTGCTGGTGGCCACCCTGGATGGACTGGAAGCCGGTCGGTTGCAGGGACGTCCTCAGGATGAGACTTTGGCGACCCCCGCCCCCAAGATTTTTCCCGAGCTGGGCGAGATTGATTGGTACAAAGACGCCATGACGCTCAAATTCCTGATCCACGGCCTGGCGCCGGAACCGGGCGCCTTCACCTTTTGGCGCGGGCGACGCCTGAAAATCTTGAAAGCCGCCACGACGCCCGAATCGGTCACCGCCGAACCCGGAACGCTGGTACTCAGAGATAAAAATAGGATCGGCATCCAGACGAGCCGGGGCCTGTTACTGCCGCTCGAGCTGCAATTGGAGGGTCGCCGCCTTCTGCCTGTACGTGAATTTTTAAGCGGTTTCAACGGCCGAGTCGGGGAGCGTTTCGCCGCGTGAATACCCGTGCCGCCGCCGCCCTGATTCTTGATAATCTGGGCGACAGTTATCGCTATTTTGAAGAGCGGGTGGCGTACTTCTGCACCCGTCAGCACTTTAAACAGGCCGACCGTGATTTTATCTATCTGATGGTCAAAGGCGTGGTGCAGAATCGCAGTTTACTTGATTTTGTGATCGCCGGCGGTATTAAACGCCCGCTGGCACAGCTGGAACCACTGGCGCTGAATCTCCTGCGCCTCGGCGTTTTGCAGAATATCATTCTGCAGACCCCCGCGTATGCCGCCGTCAATGAAACCACCGCCGCCGCGCGCGAGCTGGGGCGTCGGGACCTTGCCGTCCTGGTCAATGGTTTTTTGCGCAACCTGCCACCGCTGGAAACCTGGCGTGCCCGTCTGGACAACCTATCGGCCGCCGAAGCACTGGCGGTCGAGTATTCGCATCCGCTCTGGTTGGTCGAAAAATGGATCCGCGACTTTGGGCCGTTGAAAACGACGCGACTGCTCCAATTCAACAATTCCTCGCCCGGCATCATCTTTCGGCATAATCCAATCCGGAGTAACTGGACGAACTGGCGCGCCGAACTGGCGACTGCCGGTTACGAACCGGAATGCATCGCCGAAAAGCCGGTGGCATTTTTCCGGGTCAATCAGCCGGGACGCCTGCTGAAAAGTACGTTTTTTAAAAAAGGCTACTGTTCAGTCCAGGATTACAGCCAGTCTTTGGCGGTCAATCTGCTGGATCCGCAAGCCGGCGAGACCATCCTCGATGTTTGCGCCGCGCCCGGCGGCAAAACCACCTACCTAGCCCAGCAAACCGCGGGACGGGCGATTATTTACGCCTCTGACCAGAGCGAGCGCAAGCTCGCCAAATTGCAAGAATCCGCCTGCCGATTAGGTCTTGATTTTATAAATTACCGCGTGGCAGATGCGATGATGGCAGAATACCCGCAAGCGGATAAAATCCTGGTTGACGCACCGTGTTCCGGTACCGGCGTCATTGCGCGTCGCGCAGATTTGCGCTGGAACCGGACTCCGGAGGAGCTGGCAAAATTCCCGATTATGCAGAGCGCTATCTTGAATAACGTGTCCCGCTTCGTGCGTCCCGGCGGGGCGCTGATTTACAGCACCTGCACCCTTGAAGCAGAAGAGAACTGGGGCGTGGCCGAGGCCTTCTTGGCCAACCATCCGGACTTTTTTAGCGAGCCTGGTGAAGAGTGGGTAGCGCTTGCATTTTGTGATGAGCGGGGCGCCGTCTGTATCCGACCATTTGATCAGGGCCTGACCGGCACTTTCGCCGTACGATTGCGCCGCAAACCATTAATTGACGGGTCGAGGTAGTCCATGCGTACTGATATCCGTAACATTTTTCGCCAGCTGGCCGCCTTTTTCATTTTTTCGCTGGTATTGGTGCTCCTGCTGGACAAAATCGTCATGCCCCTCTACGTGCGGCACGGACGTGAAATCAAGCTGATGGATGTACGGAAACAACGCGCCGCGGAGGCAGTCAGCCTGCTGAAAGCCAATGGATTTCAAGTGGAGTTTGCGGATACTGTCGAGGCCGGCAATCTGCCACACGGGGTTATCGTTGATCAGCAACCGCCGCCCGGCTTTACGGTCAAGAAGGGGCGCATCGTGCGGTTGGTGGTGACCGGTGGTGAACATTTCTTTTCCATGCCGAATCTGGTGGGCAAAGCCCTGCGCGCCGCCCAACTGCTGATTGATGGCAATAAACTGCTGTTGGATACGGTGGAATATATCTACTCTTCGGAAAAGCCGGAGGGAGTCGTCTGCGAACAATCCCTTCTGCCGGGTTCCATGGTCGCGACCGGGACGCCACTGCGTCTGGTGGTGAGCAAGGGTGCCCCGCCGCGCCAGCTGGAGGTGCCGAATCTGATCGGTCTGAGCCTTGCCAATGCCAGGAGCACCATCCGCCAGGCAGGCTTTCGCGTGGGTCTGATTCGTTATGTACCGAACGAGGAACTGAATCCCAATACCGTGTTGGACCAGAACCCCAAGGCCGGTCGTCTGTATGAGAATCCAATTCCGATTGACCTGCATGTCACCGCGGAGCCGTGACCCACACCATGCCTGAAATCGTCCCTTCGCTTTTATCGGCTGACTTCACCAAACTGGCGGAGGAAATCCGCGCCGTCGAGCTGGCTGGAGCGCATCGTCTGCATCTCGATGTGATGGACGGACACTTTGTCCCCAATCTGACGATCGGACCGTTCATCGTAAAGGCCATTCGCAGAATTACCAAACTGCACCTGGAAACGCACCTGATGATCGAGCGCCCGGAACGCTTTATCATGCCGTTCATCGAAGCCGGGAGCGATACGGTGATTGTTCATGTGGAAACCAGCCGCGATCCGTTGGCCGATTTAGCCCGCATCCACGGCGCAGGTGCTAAGGCAGGTCTGGTACTGAATCCGCCCACGCCCTTAGCGGCGCTTGAGCCATATTTGTCGCAAGCCGATCACCTGTTGGTAATGACAGTGAATCCGGGCTTTGGCGGGCAGGAAATGATTTCCTCCACCCTCGAAAAGGTATCCCAGGCACGGGTGCTGTCGCCGGACCTGCTGATTGAAGTTGACGGAGGGGTCAACCTGCAGACCGTGCCGCGGGTCGTCGCCGCCGGAACCGATCTATTGGTGGCTGGCTATGCCGTGTTCGGCGCGGGTAATCCGAAGCTGGCGATGCAGAATTTGACGAGGAAAATAACCGGTGAATAATATTCAGCGCGGGGAACTGGGGCGCAAGGCCGTCCACTATACAGCGACTCTGATTCCCCTGATCTATTTTGGGTTCTTTGGACGCCTTTCGGCCGGGATCATATTGGGATTGTTGACTGCCGCGATCGTCACGGCGGAAGTCCTGCGGATGAAGGTCCCTGCCTGCCGCCGCCTTTATGAAAATATTTTCGGATGGATGATTCGTCCCCACGAGTTCGAGGAAAATTTCACGGGCGCAACCTACGTTTTCCTGGGCAGTTTCGTCACGGTCCTGTTATTTCCCAAGCCGATTGCCATCACCAGCCTTTTGTTTCTGACCCTGGGCGATCCGACGGCCTGCCTGGTCGGGATGAGCGTCGGACGCACCCATATCAGCAATAAAAAAACCCTGGAGGGCGCCATCGCCTTTTTGATCATCGCCATCGTGGGCACACTCTGGGTTCCCGGCCTGCCCTGGCGGGTCAAGGTCGCCGGCGCATTGGCGGCCTGTCTGGTCGAGGTTGTACACCGTAAGATTGATGATAACCTGCTTATTCCGCTGGTCAGTGCGACGGTTATGTACATGCTGGTGCATTGAAAAAGACATCCGGTTTTGCTCTTGAAGATATTTGAGAAAAACGCCAAATTA
>CAZPQN010000019.1:42222-44206 GCA_964588795.1 uncultured bacterium
TCGATGATTGATACTTATGAAGCCCTGATTCATCCCCGCCAGCATCGCGATGCACTGGTTCCGCCTAAGGGAATTCAGGAAATTATTGAGCAACGCGGGACCGCCTTTGCACCCGAACTGGTGCGTGCTCTTATTCAGCAAATCTCCATCTATCCGGTGGGTTGTCATGTGCAGCTCGCCACCGGCGAAATCGGACGGGTCATCCGCATAAACGCTGGCACCCCGGTGCGACCGCTGGTAAAATTGCTCCTGGACAAGGAGCGCCGCCCCATCGATGGTAAAACACTTGATTTAAAAGCGGACTACCTGAATAATATCACCCGCTGTGTTCCGCCGCCGTACGATATCAGCAAATTGCTGAACTGAAAGCTGTTTGCGGCCTCAGGCGGGTTCAGAAAGCTGGTTTGTGCCAGTGCAAATTAAGTAACCAGCCCTTGAATTTTTTCAACGGATAAAGCCCAAAACCGTCCCAGATCAGGGACGGACGCACCAGCGGCGCCAACAAGAACAGTTTCACCATCATATCCCAGACCATGCGTTTGTGGGTTGGCGGGCAACCTTTGATGCGTATGATGCGGCGGGCGCTGACGTACGGCGAAGCCTGGGCGCAGTCGCCGATCAGCAACACGGTGCGGGCGGCGATGGTGTCCCTGACCTTGCCGACGAGCGCCGTCAGATGGGGAAAGCGCGCCAAAGCTTTGGGCTTGCGGTCTCTGACCATATGGAGCCAGTCGAGGAAAATGCCCTGACAGCCGCCAATGCAATAAGGCTGGCCGGAGATAATCTTGAAATTGCAGGGAAATTGTTCAACCCGGTAATAGCCAAAGTCGAGAGTCTTGGTTTTTGCGCGGATCTGCTCCAAAGGCAGATCACTCAGTACCTCGATTTCTGATGGGGACGCCGGACCGTAGCCGCGGGCGCTGGCCTCGCGAATGTGGTCGATTTTTACCGGATCTAAATTGAGCAGGTCGGCACAGACCATATCATGGGCGACAGCATTCGTCGAAATGACCAGCAGTCCCAGGTGCGTGCCGGATTGAGTCATCTGATTGCCGCCAAAGGAAAAGCGAATACCGTCGGTTACGATCAAATCGGGATTGGCGATCTCCAGAATGTCAACTATCTTTTTTGGCAGATCGTAATGATGGTGGTACATGCGTTCGCGGCTGTCAATCGTGCCGATATTCAGTTTCAGGGCACCGGAATAAGCCTGCGCTAAAACGTTGGTTTTCAGTTTAGGGGCGAAAATAAGGAAATCGCGTTCGATTAGTTCGCGGGCGACGCGCAGGCTCTTGTGAAGCTCGCCCTGCTCCAGTCCGATGCGCACCTGCCGGCTTTCTTCCATGGCGCACAACCTGACGTCGTATTGTCGGGCCAACCGGCGATAGCCAGCATGGCGAAAAGCTGTGGAGGTTGTAATACCAAGCCCGGATTTTTCGACGATGGTGATACGGTTTATGGCTGGCCCGGCTTGCCGCACGGCACGAACTATCCCTGCGACCACCTCACTGCGCGTGTAGGAATCGGTAGCAACGCGTGGATGCGCCATGACCAAATTGGGCTTGATGACGATCCGCCCGGCCAGAGGTCTTTTCAGGGAGAGCTTTTCGAGGGCGGACGTTATTAAGGTGCCGATGAGCTCCGGGTTGTAATCCGGACATTGCTTGACGATAACTCGATATGGTTGCATTTTAACCCCGCACTTACATCGGGCAGGAATATACGTTTTTTTCTAATGGCGTAAAATGCCAATCTGTCTCGGTGCCAGGAAGAGCAAGAGATTGGCGCAGCGCTGGATTATTTCACGAAAACAACTTTCTTTAGGCTGGTCTGATTGCCAGACTCCAAACGAATGATATAGACGCCGGCAGTGAGGTTCTGTGGAATCCACTGCAAGGAGTGGTAACCCATAGGAAAATATTTGTCGGCAATTAGGTCTACGATTTCACCCCGCAGGTTGTAAACCGTCAGCGTCGTCAGCGCG
>CAZPQN010000020.1:0-42462 GCA_964588795.1 uncultured bacterium
TCAAAAAAATTCCCCGATGCTTGCGTCGGGATAGTTCATTGATAACAATAATCGTGTTCTACAATTTTCTAATATTCTGACAGCTTAACAAAAAGTAGGTTTTGCCCCTCAGATACGTGGTATAGCATCAGCCTTTTTCGTTTTCGAATGCTCGATACGATTTAAAAAAATACTATGTCACATTCTGGGAATTTGAAGACGTCCAATCAGTGAAGCCAATAACGTCATCAGTAATGCGCGATTATTTTAGTCCTCTCCTTGTTAGTAAAGCGTCAATTTTCGGCTCCGCACCGCGGAAACGTTTGTACAGAACCATGGGGTCTTCGCTTCCGCCTCTGGCTAAGATATTCTCGCGGAACGCCTTGGCGGTTTCCGGATCGAATATGCCTTTCTCCTCGAAAGCCTGAAACGCGTCGGCGTCCAATACCTCAGCCCAGATGTAGCTGTAATACCCGGCAGAATAACCGCCAGCGAAAATATGCTGGAAGTAAGGGCTGCGATAACGCACTACGATTTCCGGCATGAGTTTGATCCGTTTCAGGGCGGCGTTTTCAAATTCCGTGACATTCTGGATTTGGGCGGTGTTCAGGGTATGCCAATCCATGTCAAGATAGGCCGCGGCCAGGAATTCGACGGTCTCGAATCCCTGATTGAAGAGGTTGGATTGTTGAATCTTTGTAATCAGCTCATCCGGAATCGGTTCACCGGTTTGATAGTGTTTGGCGTAGGATTTCAGAACTTCGGGATGAGTCGCCCAGTTTTCCATGATTTGCGAGGGTAGTTCCACAAAATCGCGCGGCACGTTGGTGCCGGTGAGTTTGGCATAGGTGCAGTTGGACAGCAGATCGTGCAGGGCGTGGCCCAGTTCGTGGTAGAGAGTTTTGGCTTCTTCGAGCGTGAGCAGGGAGGGTTTTTCCGGGGTCGGGCGGGTGAAATTGAACACATTGACATTAATCGGTGTGATCATTTGGCCTTTTAGGCGATACTGCTCGCGCAGAGAGCTGGACCAGGCGCCGGACTTTTTATCGTCGCGCGGGAAATAGTCCACATACAGGACGCCGATATGTTTCCCGTCGGCTTCGCGGACCTCGAACACTTTTACATCGGGATGATATTTGGGAATGTCAGCACGCTCGGTGAAGGTAATGCCCCACAGTTTATTGGCGACGTCAAAAGCCCCCTGGCGTACGTTTTCCAAGTTAAAGTAAGGACGCAGGAGTTCGTCATCCAGCGCATACTTCTCCCGACGCAGTTTTTCGGCATAATACCACCAATCCCATGGTTGAATTTTGAGATTCTGTCCTTCTTTTTTTGCGATGGCCTGGAGTTCCTTGACTTCCATCTGGGCGCGCTGCAGTGCCGGAGCCCAGAGCTGATCGAGTAATTGATAGACGCGAGCGGGATTTTTGGCCATATTTTCTTCGAGCACGAAGTCCGCATGCGTGCGGTACCCGAGCAGGTTGGCACGTTCAACGCGCAGAGCGGCGATCTTGGCTAAGACGGCTTTGTTGTCGTACTCGTTGTTGTTCGCACCGCGGTTGATGTAGGCCTTAAAGATTTTTTCGCGCAGGTCGCGCCGGTCAGCGTACTGCAGAAACGGGATCATGCTGGGCTTTTGAGTGGTAAAAACCCATTGACCGGTTTTACCACGCTCCTTGGCGGTCTCCGCGGCGGTGGCGATTACGTCGGCCGGCAAACCACTGAGATCGGCGTGGTCGCAGATGACTAATTCATAATTGTTAGTTTCTTTGAGTACGTTCTGTCCGAATTTCAGAGTCAGGAGGGCGAGTTCCTCATTGATGGCGCGCAGACGAGCCTTACCGGCTTCGTCCAGGTTGGCGCCGCCGCGCGTGAAGTCGCGATACCATTCCTCAAGCAGGGTGGCCTGCTCGGCAGTCAACTGCAGTTTGTCTTTCTGTTCGTAAACGGTTTTGATACGTTCGAAAAGTTGGACGTTCATCAATATATCATCACTGTGTTTGGAGAGCAGGGGCGCGATTTGCTGAGCGAGTGCCTCCAGGGTGTCGCTGGTGCGAGCGGAGAGCAGGTTGTAGAATACGGCACTTATCCGGCTAAGCATCTCGCCAGTTTCGGTCAGGGCGACGACGCTGTTTTCAAAAGTGGGTGGCGCGGAGTTATTAATAATGGCGGCGATCTCAAGGCTGTCCTGTTTCAAGCCTTCCTGGAAAGCCGGCAGGAAGTGCTCGGTTTTGATCTGTTCGTAAGGCGGTGTGGCGAAGGGTGTTTTCCATTTCGCAAAAAACGGATTGTCCGGCTGACGACTGCAGAAAAGCAAACCGAGTATCGTGAGTGCTCCGACCGCGAGAATTTTTTTCATGATGGATTCCTTTCGAGTTTAGGTATCATTGTATTTGAATCGTATAAAGTTAATAATCGTAGCATGATGCTTATTTATCGCACCAATCTAAAAAATGTTGTTTTACGAAGCATTATTTATCTTCAAACGGCTTTAAAAGTCGCCTTGAGGTCGATGATCGAAGGCGACGGAGAGCAGGGTTCGTACTCGCCTGTATGAGGATTCAGGCAATAGTCCTGACACCAGACAGCGTGATTTTCCATGACTTGTCTGACAGCCGTGGCGATGTACCGCACCTCGGATTCGGTCAAAGTGGGATGGAGCGAAATGCGCACCCAGCCGGGTTTGGCGCTCAAATCACCGCCGTCAATGCGCTTGGTGATGGCTTTGGATTGCCGGGCATCGAGGTGCAAAAGCACATGTCCGTATGTACCGGCGCAGAGGCATCCGCCGCGCGTTTGAATGCCGAAACGGTCGTTCAGCAAGCGCACGATCAAATTATGATGCACCACCGGCGAATAAAAGGAGACGAATCCGAGGCGCTGACGATTCTGGGATTCGAGGATCTGCAAGTCAGAAATGCGGCTGAGTTCATCCATCAGGATTTCGGTCAGATAATGTTCGCGGGCCAGGATATTGGCGGTGCCCATTTCCTGTTTGAGCAAAATCGTCAGTGCGGCGCGGATCGCCTGTAGAAAGCCGGGAGTGCCGCCGTCCTCGCGAACTTCGATGTCTGGATAAAAACGATGCTCGCCCCAGGGATTTGTCCACAGCACGGTACCCCCGCCAGGCTGGTCGGGGACGGCGTTGTCGTAGAGTGATTTGTCGAAAAGAAGCACGCCGGACGACCCTGGTCCGCCGAGAAATTTGTGCGGCGAGAAAAAAATCGCATCTAATTTATCAGCCGGATTGGGTGGATGCATATCGATGGTCACGTAAGGCGCTGAGGCTGAGAAATCAATGAAACATAATCGTCCGAATTCGTGCATAATGCCGGCCATGGCGTGATAAGGGGTAATGATACCGGTGACGTTCGAACAGGCGGTAAAAGAGCCGATAATCGTTTGGCGCTCCTGATTCAAGCGCAGGATTTCGCGCAGGTGCTCTATGTTGGGAGTGCCGTCTGCTTTTTTACACAGCAGGACGACCTCGCCGCAACATTCTTCCCAGGTGGTCTGATTGGAATGATGCTCCATGTGTGTCAATATAATCAGCGGTTTTTCGGAGGGCGAAAGTTCGACCCGATTCTTGACTTTGTCCGGGACGCGCAGTCCCAAAATCCGCTGGAATTTGTTGATTACCGAAGTCATCCCGAATCCGGCAAACAGCAAAACGTCATCCGGCCCGGCGTGGACATGTTGTTTAATAATCTGGTGAGCTTGGTGATAGGCGTCAGTCATGACCGTGCCGGTCAGGGTGGTTTCGGTATGCGTATTGGCAACGAAAGGTCCGAGGGTATGGGCGATATAATCTTCGATTGGGCGATAAAGCCTGCCGCTCGCCGCCCAATCGGCATACAGAATCGGTCGGCGCCCTGCCGGAAAATCATATTCGTGGTCGTCACCGATAATATGGCGACGGAATTTCTGAAAATGCTGTTCGAGTTTGCGTTGGTCCGACATCCTTTGTCTGAGAAAAAATACTCCGAATTCGAGGTTTAATTTAGCAAAAATCAGCTATGCAGGAACGGAAATGTTTGCAGACACCGCGAATCCATCAGATTGCCATCAGGGTTATGACTTTAATGATGCGAATTGGATATATCGAGCTGAGCTGATAATGCTCGGTGGAAGAGCCGGTGATTTACCGCTTGTCAATCCCCCTGAAATTAGTAACTTTTAAATGTTATGAAGACTGAGAATGCGATGAGGGTAATGATTAAAACCGGATTCTGCCTGGTGGTTTTTTTCGTCCGGCTGTGGGCGACAGAACCCCTGCCCGCTGACAGTCCGGAATATTACTTTCGATTCAAGCTGAGCGACCGCGCAGAGCTGGCCAAACTGACGCGGGTGATCTCAATTGACAATGTGCGCGATCAGATTGTTTACGCTTATGCTAACCGTTCTGAATTTGCGGAATTCGAAAAGCTTGGTTATGCCTGCGAGGTGCTTCCGCATCCGGGGACGCTCTATCATCCCGTGATGGCGAAGTCAGTCAGCGAGGTCCAAGATTGGGACAGGTATCCCACCTATGAGGCTTATGTTGCCATTATGAATCAGTTCGCTCAGGATTTTCCAGCGCTCTGCAGGATGGAACCAATTGGATTCACCGTACAGGGACGGGAACTCTTGGCCGTCAAGCTCTCCGACAACGTCGCCAATAATGAAGCCGAACCGGAAGTGTTCTATACCGCAACAATGCACGGCGATGAAACCGCCGGCTGGATGTTGATGTTGCGGTTAATAGACTCGCTGTTGAGCGGCTACGCGGAAAGCCCGCGAATCCGGAACCTGCTCGACAATGCCGAAATCTGGATCAATCCACTCGCCAATCCTGATGGAACTTATCGCAATGGCAACAGCACGGTTTTCGGAGCAACGCGCTACAATGCCAACGGGGCGGATTTGAACCGGAACTTTCCTGATCCTGAAAAAGGCGCGCATCCCGACGGACGGGTCTGGCAGGCTGAAACGATGGCGATGATGGATTTTGCCACTCAACATCACCTGGTGCTTTCGGCCAATTTTCACGGCGGGGCAGAAGTTGTGAACTATCCCTGGGACACCTGGGCACGTCCCCATCCGGATGATCAGTGGTTTCAGACTATTGCCCGCCGCTATGCGGACATCGTGCATCTCAATAGCGCACCGGGTTACATGGACGATCTGAACAATGGCATTACCAATGGTTACGCCTGGTACGAGGTCAAAGGTTGTCGTCAGGACTGGATGGTTTTTGAACGGGGAAGTCGCGAGACGACCATTGAACTCTCCGCTGTCAAGCTCATCCCGGAAACGCAGATAAATTTGTACTGGCAGTACAACCGCGATGCTTTACTGGGCTATTTGGAAAACGTTTTTTCCGGCATTCACGGCACAGTCATGGATAACTTAGGGCGCCCTTTACCGGCTAAGATCACTCTGGTGGGACATGACACCGAGATGGATCGCTCGTGGATTAGCACCGATACCACCAATGGAGATTTCTATCGTTTTTGTGCGCCGGGAAATTATACCGTCGTGGCGCAAGTTGGAAATTTACCCGCGTTACTGTACGAAAATGTGACTGTCGCGGATAATCTGCGAACCACCTTGGAGGTCAGGTTTTCTCAGCTGGCCCTGGGCGACGTCAATAATGACGGACAGCTGGATGTTCGCGATGCGGTGGTGCTGACCGCCTTTTCGTCGCAAAAACTCGTCCCTGATCCCCAGCAGAAAATCAACGCCGATTGGAATTTTGACGGAGAAATTGATTACCAGGATGTCAGGAATTTAATTGAATATATATTGGGGAATACGCGAAAATAATACTTTTCAATCTGGTGGAATTTGATTAACGTAAGACCAGTTTCTATGGTACGTTCTATCGTTATTATTATCCTGATGCTTGGTTTGCAGACTTGCGCGACGCATCCCACGATCAGCCCGATTCCGCTGAAAACTGACCAGGTCTATACCGGGGTGACGATTTCCGCGGAAAATGTTGTTCCGGTTTTCGTTTATCGCAAGGGATTAAGCGAGAAGAGCGATTTCGGTATTCGGATCGGACTCCCGTTGTATGGCACCGGCATTGATTATTCGCGCCTGATTTTCGACCGCGGACGTTTTTTCGATGTGGTCAATTTCAGTTACTCGCTCAATCCTAATGCTAATCTCGATGTGACGTACTACTCGATTCGCACCCTGCCCGCCAAACCGAAAAATGCTTTGTACAATGGATTTCGCATCATGTGGATTCCGCATGGCATTCTGAAAGGTAGCAGTATCCGGGTTGGTTTTCTGGGAGGCGTTTCGATTGCCCAGAAAGTCAGTGTCGAGGTGGGTTACTTCCATGATTTCGATCGCGGTCAGCCCATCGAATATTTGTTCAGTCTCAAACCGAAAAATCCGGCGCGCTATCCGGCAACGACCGAATACGGGTTTCCCAGCGAGTACTCCCGGCTGACCGGGCTGTCGTTCCAGGTGGCCCTTAGTACAAAAATTTTCGAGAAGAAACCCGCCAAATCCAAACCGGTAAAAAAAACCGGCAAATAACGCCCGCCAAATTAAAAAAGCCGGCCTGCCTGCCGCAGGCAAGTACGAGGCTTACAATGCGCCGGCATTCAGTTAATCATAAAAACCGTTCGATTGTGAAAAAATACTCGGGAAAAGCTTTGCCTGAAGTCCGGAAAGAATCTAAATTCCCACGCTATGGATTTGTTTAAATTAGTCACTAATTTTTCTCCGACGGGCGATCAACCGCAGGCGATCCGGGAGTTAACCGAAGGGTTGCGCCGCGGCGAAAAGTTCCAGACTCTGCTCGGCGTAACCGGCAGTGGCAAGACTTTCACCATGGCCCAGGTCATTCAAAATGTTCAGAAACCGACGCTGGTGATTTCGCACAACAAAACCTTAGCGGCGCAACTATACGGCGAATTCAAGGCATTTTTTCCGGAAAATGCCGTTGAATATTTCATCTCGTTCTATGATTATTACCAGCCGGAAGCATATTTGCCGGTCACCGATACCTATATCGAAAAAGACTCGTCGATTAATGATGAGATTGATAAACTCCGCCTCAAGACCACCGCTTCGCTGATCAGTCGGCGGGATGTGATCGTCGTTGCCAGTGTTTCCTGCATCTACAGCATTGGTTCGCCGGAAGAGTACAGCCGTTATATCGTAATGCTGAAGAGGGGAATGCGTCTCGGAATCCGCCAGCTGTTTGGGCAGTTGGTGGACATTTATTACGCTCGCAATGATATTGCCCTTGAACGGGGCAAGTTTCGGGCGCGTGGTGATGTGGTGGAGGTCCGTCCGGCTTACGAGGATTTCGGCTACCGCGTTGAGTTTTTCGGGGACGTCATCGAGAGAATCTATACTTTCGATATACTCACCGGCGAAATTATCCGGGAACAGGAAGCCATCGTCATTTTTCCCGCCAAACATTTCATTTCATCGGAAGAAACGGTCAAAAATGCGCTGCAATCCATCGAAACGGAACTGGAGGAGCGCCTGCGGGAGTTACGCACCGCCGGTAAATTGCTTGAAGCCCAGCGCTTAGAGATGCGCACCCGCTTTGATCTCGAGATGATCCAGGAAGTCGGCTATTGTAGCGGCATCGAAAACTACTCGCGGCATTTCTCGTGTCGCAAACCCGGTGAAGCCCCGTATACGCTTTTTGATTTCTTTCCCAAAGACTATTTATTGATTATTGATGAATCCCATGCCACTTTACCGCAGTTGAGGGCGATGTACAACGGTGACAGGTCGCGCAAGGAAGTGCTGGTGGAGTATGGTTTTCGCCTGCCATCGGCATTAGATAACCGTCCGTTGAAATTTCCGGAATTCGAGCAGAGAATCGGACAAGTGGTTTTTGTTTCCGCCACGCCCGCTGATTATGAACTGGAAAAATGCCAGGGCGTCGTGGTGGAACAGATCATCCGACCCACCGGTTTGCTCGATCCGGAGATCGTCATTAAGCCGAGTGTTCACCAAATCGATGACCTGATCAATGAGATTGTAGCCGTTACCGATCGGAAAGAGCGGGTACTGGTTACGACGCTTACCAAGCGTATGGCGGAAGACCTGGCGGAATATCTTAAGGGCATGGGTTTGCGAGTGCGGTATCTGCATTCCGAGATCAAGGCTTTGGAGCGCGTCGGCATTTTACGCGACCTGCGTCTCGGCAATTTCGATGTTCTGGTCGGTATTAATCTCCTGCGTGAAGGGCTTGATCTTCCGGAAGTCTCCTTGGTCGCTATCCTCGACGCAGACACCGAAGGCTTTCTGCGCTCGGAGCGCTCGCTGATGCAGGTTTCCGGACGGGCCGCGCGCAATATCAACGGCAAAGTGATTTTCTATGCCGATGCGGTCACCGATTCGATGCACAAGGTCATCGAAGAAGTCGACCGACGGCGCCGACTGCAGGACGAATACAATCGTCAGAACAACATCCAACCACACACAATTTATAAATCCATTGATGAGGTCTTGCTGACCACAACTGTTGCTGATGTCAAACTTCCCGAATACAAAACTACAGTCAGTCCTGCGGAAAAGTATCAGCATCAAATGGATGAAAAGGAGCTGATCGAATTACTGCGCAAAGAAATGCTGACGGCAGCAGAGAATTTGGAGTTTGAAAAAGCCGCCGAACTGCGCGATGAAGTTGCACGACTCAGCGGCAGGAAAAATCATCTCAGCAGAGCAAACTTGGACGAAGCCCAATAGGATTTTTGTTCCATCCGCTCAGATCTTATTGACCGCTGTGACGAGGTCTTCGGTGATGGTCAATAGATTGGTAAAACCGCAGATATTGAATACTTCTTTGATGGAAGGTATCATGTTGCACAGCACCATATTGCCGTTCAATGACTTAGCCTTTTTAAAAATCATCAGGATGAGGCGTAGTCCGGAGCTGGAAATATAGGCGAGCTTGGCGCAATCGAGGATTAATTTTTTATTTTCCGGAGCAAGCAGAGGAAGAATTTTCTTCTCTACTTCCGAGGCCGTTACAGTATCCAACCGACCTTCCAGGTCTACGACCGTGATCCCGCTGATGGTTTTGACATTGATTTCCATGAAAAACGCTCCTATTTATTAAAATTGAATTTTTTTCCGCAGAGTCAAAATATTCTTATCGCCACTGCGTGTGTAAGTCAAGTCGTCCATGATCTTTTTTACTAAATAGATGCCTAACCCGCCGATTTTACGCTCTTCCAGTGCCTGGGTCACGTCCGGATCCGGGCGAGCTAACGGATCGAATGCTTTGGCGTTGTCAGTGATGGTGACCATGATAATGTCATTTTCCAATGATATTTTCAGCAAGATGACATGCTCGCCCGGGATGTCATAACCATAAAAAATGGTATTGGTTAGCAATTCTTCCAATACCAGATTAAGATTAAAAATCAGATCGGGCGGCAAATTCCAGGTATCACCGATTTTGTCGAGTTCTCCGCATAGGGCCCCCAATTCAGCTATATCATTGCGCATCTCGATTTCGATCACTTTTTTTATATTCATTATTGCACTTTGAAAAAACCGTTGTTGCCCATGCCGTCGCTAATACTGAACAACTAAATATAATCTTTCCAAAGGAGACTAAAAAGCAATTTAGATGACGTAATTTCTAACCAGCAGAGTACTTAGTCTGGTTTTGGTTGCTGAAAAATAATCGGGTCCAAGCTTTTTCTTGTTTGCTGTATTAAATGTCGGTAGATTTTTAGGACAATTTGACGGACAACAAAGATAATTATACAAGTGGGTAAAGGAGATACGGAAACAAATAAAAAAAGGGTGTTAGTGGTCGGTGGCGGTGGACGAGAGCATGCCTTGATCTGGAAGCTGGCGCAATCACCCCTGATCGGTAAGATTTTTTGTGCGCCCGGTAATGCCGGCACTGCCCTTTTGGCAGAAAATGTTTTCATCCACGAGATGGCTTTAGATGACCTGCAGAACCTGGCACACGAGCGTGATGTCGACCTTACGGTCGTAGGTCCGGAAGCACCTTTGATGGCGGGAATTGTCGATCGTTTTCAGGCCGCCGGGTTGCCCATTTTCGGGCCGACTCAACACGCGGCGCGTCTTGAGGGTAGTAAGGTATTTGCCAAACAATTCATGACCCGTCACGATATTCCCACGGCTCCGTATGTGATTTGCCATTCGGCGGAGGAAACCCGCGCGGTCACTTCTGGGAAGTCGTTCCCGTACGTCATTAAGGTTGACGGTTTAGCGGCTGGCAAGGGAGCATTAATCATCAAGGATCGATCCGCGTTGGACGAAGCCCTGGCGCTGATTTGGGATAAGAAAACATTCGGCACCGCTGGGGAATCGGTAGTCGTCGAGGATTTTCTGTGCGGCGAAGAGCTGTCGGTTTTGGCTATCACCGATGGTGAAGAGTATGTGATGCTGACTCCCGCCCAGGACCACAAACGGGTTTTCGATGACGACCGCGGGCCAAACACGGGCGGCATGGGTGCTTATGCCCCGGTGCCGGTCGCAACCACTACTCTGCTTGACAAAGTCGCAAAACGCATAATCGAACCGGTTCTGGCCGGTATGCAGGCCGAAAGACATCCCTATCGCGGTGTTCTTTACTGCGGACTAATGGTCGAAGATGATGAACCGGCCGTGGTGGAATTCAACGCACGGTTTGGCGATCCGGAGACGCAGGCGCTAATGCCCCTGCTTGATTCGGACCTGCTGGTCCTTTTGGAAAGTGTGGCGCGCGGGCGATTAGATACCAAAGATTTTAAGTTGCAAAATGCCTGCTCGGCCTGTATCATCATGGCTTCAGCGGGTTACCCCGCATCCTACCGGACCGGATATCCGATCTATGGTCTGGACGAATCGTGGCGGGGAGCGGACTGGGTGGTTTTTCAGGCGGGAACCAAACGTGAGGAGGGACAGTTGAAGACCAGCGGTGGGCGGGTTTTGGGCGTAACCGCCTGGGCTGGCGACCTGCAAAACGCATTGCAAAAAGCATATGACAGAATAAGGAAAATCAATTTCGAAGGAATGCACTACCGGACTGATATTGGCAAAAGAGGCTTGCGGCACCATTTTGAAGGTGCAAGGCTAATACAAGACGGAGGGTCATCATGAACGGCGAACGGATTGATAAATTGCAACAGAGCTTCGGTATCCTCGGTGAATCCGAAAAGATCAAAGAAATTATCGAAACCATTGATCAGGTAGCACGAACTGATATAACGATTTTAATCTGCGGCGAAAGTGGCACCGGTAAAGAACTGGTCGCCAATGCCCTGCACCGCCACAGCTTACGAAAACACCACCCGCTGATCAAAGTCAATTGCGGGGCGATTCCCGCCGGTATACTGGAAAGCGAGCTTTTCGGGCATGTCAAGGGCTCCTTCACCGGCGCGGTGGAAGACCGTAAGGGTTATTTTGAAACCGCCAATCAGGGCACGATTTTTCTCGATGAAATCGGGGAGATGCCCCTGGAAACTCAGGTAAAATTGCTCCGGGTTTTGGAATTGGGCGAGTTTCTGCCGGTTGGAGGTAGTGAAGTCCGCCGGGTCAATGTTCGCGTAATTGCTGCTACCAATAAAGACCTTCATACGGAGATCGAAAAAAATGCTTTCCGCAAAGACCTTTTTTATCGAATCAAAACCATTACCATCACCATGCCGCCTTTGCGCAAACATCCTGAAGATATTCCCTTAATGGTTGAAAAATTCGCGTTGGATTTCGCGAATCGGAATAATATCGTTTTCAAAGGTTTTTCACCGACCGCCCTAAACCTGCTGCGAGAATTCGCCTGGCCGGGTAATACCCGCGAATTGAAAAATTTCGTCGAAAGTATGATCGTTTTGCAGAAAGGTGAAGTAATAACTTCCGCCATGGTCGAGAAACGTCTGCTTGGGGAACACCGGTTGACGCCTTCACCGAACCTGCCGATGAAGATTGGCAAGAGCGTCGATCAGGCGGAGCGGGAACTGATTCTCCAGCAGATCATGATGATGCGCCAGGAAGTGCATGAAATTCATGACGTCGTGGCGAGCAAACCCGCACCCCTGAAATACGAATCTTTGCGGAGTATGGAAATTCCCGCCAATTTATCGCGTGAAGCTCCGGAAGACCAGGCAATCGAGGAACAGGAAAGTGTCGAAACCATTCCCGATGAAATCATCAACAGCCAGATGCTCGGAAAGGTGACGTTGGCGGCGGCTGAAAAAGATCTGATCCAGCGCACACTCAAGAAATTCAATTACCGGAAACGCCAGACTGCCAATGCTCTGCAGATCAGTGAGCGCACCCTGTATCGTAAAATCAATGAATATGGTCTCTGAGATGCACGGCCTCCGCTTGCCACACCGACTAATCATTTTTACCATGTTGATGTTCGTTCTTTTCGGGTTTTCGCAGTGCTGGTTCTATTCTTTTAAAGGCACTCTGCCACCCCATATCAAAAACATCGCCATTCCGATTTTCAATGACCGCACGGCGGAGTTCAACATCCAGCAGGTCGTCACCGACAAAATCCGGTTGGGATTTATCAGGGAAAACCTGTTAAAATTGGCCGAAGAAGAACAGGCGCATTCGGTGCTTTACGGTACGATTGTCAGCATTCAGGACCGACCGCTCGTTTACAGCGAGACGAGCCATGGTGAAGCGGTCAGCGAGTACCGTTTGACGCTTCGCGTAGAGATCGAGTGGTACGATAAAGTCAACAATAAGTCAATTTTTAAAAAACAATTTACCGGTTACAGCGAGTACGATCCCACGGGAGCAACGGAGAAGACCCGGGAGATTGCCTTAGACCATTCCATCGGTCAAATTACCGAAGACATTATGAATTCGATTTTAGCAGACTGGTAAAATAGCAAAGGAGCAGGCAGACAACTGTGGAAACACCCTGGATTTTTGTAAAAGATGCGGCGGAGCATAACGACGAGTTGGTAACCTTAAAAGGCTGGGTCTACAACCTGCGCAGTAGCGGGAAGATCTGGTTTATGATCCTGCGGGATGGAACCGGAATGATGCAGTGCATCGCGTCCCGCCAGGACGTCGGTGAGGAAATTTTTAATGCGCAGGCACGTTTGACGCAGGAGTCCTCGGTGGAGGTAACCGGTCGCATCCATCCTGATAAGCGTGCTCCCGGCGGTTTTGAGCTGATTCTGTCCGACCTGAAAATCGTCCAGACGGCGCTCGATTATCCCATCGCCCTGAAAGAGCATGGGGTGGAATTTTTAATGGACAACCGCCATCTCTGGTTGCGCTCGCGCAAACAATGGGCTCTGCTCCGCCTGCGCCATACCGTTTATTATGCCATTACCGAATACCTGAACGCGAACGGTTTCGTCCGGTTCGATTCACCCATCCTCACGCCCAATGCCTGTGAGGGCACCACGACGTTGTTCGAGGTGCCGTATTTCGATTTGGGGAAAGCCTATCTGTCGCAATCCGGGCAGTTGTACCTGGAGACCGGGATCATGAGTTTGGGGCGGGTTTATGATTTCGGACCGGTCTTCCGCGCCGAAAAATCGAAAACGCGCAAACATTTGACCGAGTTCTGGATGATGGATGCCGAGGCCGCGTTTGTCGAACATGCGGAAAATATGCGCATCCAGGAGGAATTGATCCGCTTTGTCATTCGCAAGGCATTGAGGGATTGTCAAACAGAGCTGGAGATTCTGGAAAGAGACGTCGAAAAACTGCGCAAAGCCGATGCGCCTTTTAGAACAGTGACCCATCGGGAAGCCGTGGAATATTTACGCAGTAGAGGCTCTGCAATGACCGAGACTGAAGACCTCGGCGCGCAGGAAGAGACCCTGCTGACGGAAGGTTCGGATGTTCCCGTTTTCGTCGAAAAATGGCCGAAAGAAATCAAGGCTTTTTACATGAAGCGTGATCCCCAGAATCCTGATTTGGTTTTGGGTGACGACCTGATCGCTCCTGAAGGTTACGGTGAAATCATCGGCGGCTCGCAGAGGGAAGACGACCATGAGCTACTCCTCCGACGGATGCAGGACGAAAACATGCCGCTCGCCGAGTATCAGTGGTTTCTCGATCTGCGCAAATACGGCTCCGTGCCGCACAGCGGTTTCGGCATCGGTCTCGAAAGGTTAGTTACCTGGATCGCCGGCGTGCCGCACATCCGCGAAACCATCCCCTTTCCGAGGACAATTTACCGATTGAGTCCATGAGCCAGATGCCAGAAAAGCGTAAAGTCATCGCGGTTTTGGGTGGGCGTGAGTGCGATACCGCGACCTATCAATTGGCATACGAAGTGGGACGAGGCATCGCCGAGCGCGGGGCAGTGCTGATTTGCGGTGGGCGCAACGGCGTCATGGAAGCCGCCTGCAAAGGCGCCAGTGAAGCCGGCGGTCTGACCATCGGCGTCTTGCCGGGTGAGGAAAGGTCGGAAGCCAATTACTGGGTGACCATCGCCATCCCAACGGGCATTGGCATTGCGCGGAATTCCATCCTCCCGCGCGCCTGCGATGCCGCCATTGCCATTGGTGGTCAGTACGGAACACTTTCAGAAATCGCCTATTGTCTGCAAATCGGCAAGCCGGTCTGCGCCTTGAATTCCTGGCGAGGTATCGCCGGGTTGATAGAAGTCGGCTCGGTTCAGGAAGCCCTGCAATTTGTCTTCGGTGGTTAAAATATGGCCAGCCATGCGGAAATAATCGTGGAAGGAGTCGTGCAAGGCGTCGGTTTTCGCTATTTTGCTTGTCGCACGGCTAACCAGTATCGGCTGACCGGGTATGTTAAAAACCTGCCCAGCGAGAGTGTGTTGTGTGTCGTTGAAGGACCTGAGGGAATGATTAATGACTTTATCGAAGAAATGCGGGTCGGACCAACGCTCAGCCGGGTCACTAATGTGAAAGTTAATATTACCGAAACACTTGTCGGTTATAAAAATTTCAGGATCGAATTTTGAGTAGCAAGCTCCGAATCGGCATGGCGCAAATCAATCCCGTTTTGGGCGACCTGCGTGGCAATACGCGGAAAATTAGCGAATATATCCGCAAAGCCGGTCCGCTAAACCTCGACCTCTTGATTTTTCCCGAATTGAGCATCACCGGTTATTCGCCGCAGGATCTGCTATTGAATGCTGTTTTTGTAGAATCCAATTTGAAATGCCTCGGAGAAATTGCCCGGGCTTCTACCTCGTCCTGCATTGTCGTCGTTGGTTTCGTGGAACGACGCAATGGTCAGTTGTTCAATTCCGCCGCCCTGATTCGCGATGGGCGGGTAATCGCCACGCGTCAAAAAACACTATTGCCCAATTACGATGTCTTTGACGAGAAAAGGTATTTCCAGCCGGCCGAGTCCAACGATCCCATTGTGCTAAATATAAGAGACGAGTTGCTATCCATTGGAGTCGAAATTTGCGAGGATTTATGGGATGCCGACAGCACGCAGAAAGTTACGGACAATCTGGTCAGTCAGGGCGCAGAGTTGATCATTAATATCTCCGCCTCACCTTTCGAATATAACAAGCGCGATGTTCGTCGTCGGCTGGTATCGGAGAAGGTTCAGCGTTTGTGCCGGCCAGTGGTACTGGTGAATCTGATCGGGGGGCAGGATGAATTGGTTTTTGACGGTAATTCGTTAATGTTGGATGCCGAAGGGAGTTTAATCGGCTGGGGCGGCGAATTTGTGGAATCGTTAGTGACCTGCGAAATTGACCGAAACAGCTGGTGTGGGAAAAGTATATCTTTGCCGGACAGTGAGCGTGAAGGGAGCATCTACAAGGCGCTGGTGTTAGGCATCCGGGATTATGTACACAAAACCGGAGCCGGGAAAGTGCTGTTGGGGCTGAGCGGCGGGGTGGACTCGGCGCTGGTTGCCTGTTTGGCGGTCGAAGCACTCGGCAAGGAGCAGGTTTTAGGAGTCAGCCTGCCTTCGCGGTTTTCAGCGCCCGAAACCCGTGCCGACGCCCGGCGCCTGGCCGCAAACTTAGGTATCCAATGGAAAGAAGTGCCAATTGATAAAATTTTTGGAGAGTACCTTGAACAACTGCAACCGGTTTTTAACGGATTGCCCGAAGATGTTACTGAAGAAAACCTGCAGTCGCGGATCAGGGGCAATCTCCTGATGGGATTGTCGAACAAGCTGGGACATTTCCTGCTGAATACCGGGAATAAAACCGAGCTGGCGCTGGGCTATTGTACCCTGTACGGAGACATGTGCGGGGCGTTGGCTGTGATCTCCGACCTGAGCAAGACGGATGTCTATAAATTGGCGGAGTACGTCAATCGGCAGAGCGAAAGAGAAATGATACCCCAGAGTATCATCGAGCGGGTACCGACCGCCGAGTTGGCTGAAGGGCAATATGATCCATTTGATTATAACCTAGTCAGTCCGTTGGTGGATGCCCTGATCAATGACCAAAAAAGTCGCCCCGAACTGATCGCAATGGGATATGCGCCCAAACTGGTGGATGATATCATGGACAAGATTCGGAAATCCGAATACAAACGTCATCAGGCGGCTCCCGGTTTGAAAATTACCGGCAAAGCTTTCGGTATCGGACGCCGTTGGCCGATTATCAATCATTTTCGGGAACAGGAATGGCTATGAACTGGTTTGCCAAGCACGGCTTTAAATGGCTGGTCTTCGGTGGATTGATTGTGGCTCTGGCCAGTTCACTGTTTGCACAGAGCAAAAAGGAAATCACCGGGCTGGTCTGGAGAAAAATGCGGTACGATAACAAGTTCTACTGGCTGAACGGCTACATCGAAGGTTTGGAAAAGGCCGAAGAGATTATTGATCTGGAGGTAACCCGCCAGCGCGAAAAGGAATTCGGCTTCACCGAACCGTTTTACGTCAACCAACTGCGTACCAAGATCGTGTCCTATCTCCCGGCCAAGCGATATGCGGAAATTGACCTGCTCATCGAACTTCTTGATAATTTCTATGAGGACAAATACAACCAGAAAATCCAGATCGAAGCCGCAATCCGGATTGTCTTAGCCAGACAACGCGGGGAGACCGAGCAGGCTGATTTCTGGTTGAATGCCGCCCGCCGGGCGATTTATCAGAAAACCAAATAGAAGAGGGGGAAAATCATGCCAGAATTTAAAGAGACTGAAGAATTGCAATTCGGTCGCCATTTCTATCGTTATCTGATAACGGTGGCTATCGCTATTTTTGGATTGTTTTTAGTATCGCTAGAACCCGAAATTCTGCGGCAATTTCGCAGCTGGATTTCACCAGCGACCTTCAATAGTTATTTGCTGACCTGGTTTGCGGTGAGTACCATCGCCTGCATGCTGAGTTTTTTCTGGGGCATGATCTGTCAGGTCATCCGGGGAGGGAATTGCTTATGGTTCATTATCTGGTATCTCGGGATATTTTGCCTGACGCTCTTTTTCGCGACTATTTTCTTCCAAATCGTACGCGGCGAGCAGTTTCCGGTGCTGGTGGCCAAATTAATCAGTTTGTTAGTTTCCAACCTGGTTACTGTCGCCTTGGTTTTCCTGTTTTTTATCGTGAACTTCACCCAGAAGCATAATTTCTGGCCGTTCGCGCTGGGCATCATGGCGGCGACGACCGCCTATACCTGGCTCTATCTGAGTATGATTGCCCGGATCGCCGTGCTGTAGTTTTTGATTAATGCCCCGATGATCCAGTCCGCCCTGCGAAACGTATTGGAGCGCATGCCGATGGTTTTCATCGCCATTGCTTACCTTCTCGGTCTGGTAACGGCCAGGTTGGTGCACATTTCTTATCTTATTTGGGTTTTGATCTTAGTCGCCGCGGTACTTTTGGGGTGGTCTGGAGTCAGAGCGCGCTACGGAATCATAATCATTGGCTTGTGGCTTTGGCTATTGGGGGGTATGAATCATGCCCGTGTTGCCGATACTAGTGGCTTTCATTTGACCAAATATCCATTCATTGACCTGCCAGACAGCCTCAGTGCGACCGTTACGAAAGCCGAAATTAACAATCGCGGCTATACCAAATTGAGCTTGTCTGGAGTCAAAATCAAACGACCCGAATGGCAGGCCTGGCGGGGGAAAATGCTCCTGACCATCAAGGACGGCCGGAAGTGCTACTTGTATGGCGATCGGATAAAATTTTTCACAGTGGTTCGTCAGGCAGACCGTCCGCGCAATCCCGGTGAATTCGATTACCACCGCTATTTAGCCAATCACCATATCTACGCTACAGGTTATATCGAGGACGATGTCTCGCTCCCGGTTGAGAGTCCCCGGCCGATTTCGCTGCGCCGCCTGGCTAACCGCACACGCTTGGCAATTGAACAATTATTGGATCAATCGACCAGCGGAGAACAGAATGCAATTTTGAAGGCGTTAATCGTCGGTATGCGCGGCGAGGTCAGTGACGAAACCCTGCAAGCGTTTGTGGATACCGGAATAATCCATGTTTTAGCGGTTTCGGGAATGCACGTCGGTTATGTGACTTTGGTGCTGATAGTTATTCTCAATTTTTTACGCTTACCCAGGAAACCGAGGGCTATCCTGGCTGTCGCCGGATTGATTTTTTATGCGGCTTTAGTGAATATGAGTCCGTCGGTCACACGGGCGGTCTGCATGGCGTCGGTCATTCTGATCGCCCAAGCCTGGGAAAAACGAGTCAACGCGTACAATACCCTGGCTACCGCTGCCCTGTTGATAACGTTATTAGACCCGCTCCAATTCTTTGACCTTGGTTTTCAGCTCTCCTTTACTGCGGTATGGGCCATCGTGTTTGTGTATCGTCGCCTTGTGGCGCTGTTGCCAGAAAAATGGCACCCTTCGGCATTCTCCTCGCCGCCGGCCAAAGCGGTCTACCAGTTGTTGCTCGTCTCGCTCTCGGCAATGTTAGGGACGATTCCACTGACGGTGTTCTATTTTCAGCGTATTCCGCTGATTGCGCTCGTGGTGAATTTGGTTGCCGTGCCACTGGTGGGATTGATCGGAGCTTTAGGATTTTCGCAGGTGATTTTGGGAGCGCTCTGGCAAGGTTTCAATCTTGCTTACGGGGAAGTCCAGATGGTCTTGATCGGTTTTCTGATGCATACGGTAAAGTTCGCCTCCCGGATACCCATGGCCTATGTCAGTGTACCGGCAATTAGTCTCGGGAAAATGATTTTGGCGTACGGGCTATTGCTGATGGTAATGTATCTCGAGCGGCCAGTGATCCGTCGCCTGGCGCTGTATGTGTTTTTAATCGGAGTGAACATCGGTGTTTGGGGCAAATTATTGAGGCCCCCTCTCCTGCGGGTGACAATGTTGGACGTCGGGCAGGGAGACGCGCTTTTCGTTACCTTGCCGAATGGTCGTAATCTGCTGATTGATTGCGGTGACAGGACCTATACCCGCGATGCCGGAGCGGCCACGATTAGTCCTTTTCTTAGAAGACAGGGTGTCCGACGGATTGATTATTTGGTTTTGACTCACCCGCATAGTGATCACATCGGCGGGGCGCCGTTCCTGTTGCGCAATTTTACTGTTGGTTCAATCTGGATGCCGGCTAAGCCCGCCAGCTCGAGGATTTATCAGGAAATCATGCATCTATGCGATTCGCTAAAGATTGAGATTGATACCTGCTTCGCGGGCGATTACTTTTTAATGGCGGAATCGCTGGTGGTCCGCATATTGCATCCATCGCCTGTATTTATTGCCGGCAATCCCGTCGGCTATAATGATTATTCATTAGTGGTGAAAATCACCTACCGAAACTTTGACCTGCTTCTGTGTGGTGATGCCGAAGAAGGTGCCGAGAGGTATCTCAGGGGTTGGAACGGGTTCTTGGAATCCGAAATCATAAAGGTTCCACACCATGGAAGTTCCACTTCCTCGACCGCTGAATTTATTGACCTGGTCAAACCCCAACTCGCCTTGATTTCGGTGGGACGGCGGAATAAATTCAACCATCCGGCGGCACAGACGCTGGCCAGATATGCCTCCGCTTCGGCGAAAATCCATCGGACGGATGAAGAGCGGGCACTGATTATCGTTTCCGATGGACAGCGTTACCGAATTCGGCGCTGGGAGCACGATTAGGTTCAGGATTACTGCTATTTGTTATCTCACTGACCGGCGTTAAATTCGCCCGGTATGCAGATGAATGAATCGACAGGGAATCCGATGGAAGAACGGGCACAGAACGAGCAGGAATTTAACGAACCATTGACCATCTACACCGCCAAATGGGTCGTTCCCATCTCACGCCCGCCACTGGAAAATGGAGCCGTGGTGGTGAAAGGGGGCAAGATCGTTGAGGTTGATCATGTCCGCAATTTGTATACGAGTGAAAAGGAGAAGGTAATTGATTACGGGCAGGCGGTCATTTTTCCGGGAATGATCAATGTCCATACGCACCTCGAACAGCCACCGACAGAGGTACCGATTGCCGATTTTGTCGACTATCAGGGCTTTCTGCGAGATTTTAATACCCACACGCCATTCGCCCAGCAACAGGCAATCGCCCGGACGAATATCGCAGAATGCATCAGGTGCGGAACCGTAGCCGTAGCCGATTTTAGTACCGGAGGTGCCGCCCTTGAGCCGCTACGGGAAAGCCACCTTTATACGCGCTTATTTTATGAGGTCACGGGGTTTAAAAATTTTTTAGCGGAGCAGCTCTGGCGTCGTTACCGGGAAAAACTCAAGGAACCAGAAGAGGATCATTACCTTACCGCTCATCTCGCCCCTTCGGCAGTATGGAATTTGTCACCGCAGTTGTTACGCGAGATTTGCCTGAGCGAACGTCATATTGCCATCCATATGGGAGTCATCGAAGCCGAGAATGAATTTACCCTGACCGGCGAGGGACTATTGCGCCAGATGTTGATGGCAGGAGAGGATTTCGACTATGGGTGGAAGGTCCCCGGTCTGTCGGCCATGCAATATTTTTTCCGATCACATTTTTATGCCCGTCATAATATTCTGATCCACATGGTGTATGTTTCCAGTGCTGATCTTGATATTGCCAAGGAATTCGGGGTCAAAATCAATATTTGTCTCTGTCCGCGCAGTTCTCAGAAACTATCCGGTAGGTCCGCGCCGGTTAGCATGCTGTTGGAAAAAAATGTCAACTTGTGCCTGGGTACCGAGAGCCGGATTGTCGCCGGTGATTTAGATATTCGCCAGGAAATGATCAAGAGCATTGATTTGTATGGAATATCACCGGAAATGGCGTTAAAATTTGCCACGCTGAACGGCGCCTATGCCATCGGTTTTCATAAAGAGGTCGGCAGCCTCGAACCAGGCAAGACCGCGCACTGTTTAGTTATCAGTTGCGAAGGTCTTGGGGCTCAGGATCCCTTTGAAATGATCACCGGAGCCACTACTTTGCCCTACTGGCTGGATGCCGAAAAATAGCTATTGACTTATTCAAAAAAAATGCTTATTAATTAGGTGTGAGATTCAAGGACTGGCAGTCTCCGCAATCCAACTGGGAAAATCTTAGCGAAGGGGGAAAAATAGGCGTGTGCCCTGATTCCATGCTCCTGCCTTGTTACCATTGATACTGAATTAAAAGTCTATCAATTAGAAGGAGTCGTTATGATCAGAACCAAAATACTTAAGGATTTAGTCCAGCACCCCGGTTATGCTTTTCCGGTTACCAGCGCTTACTTCACGTTCGATTACGTCGCAGGTAATCGCAAACACCACCTGGTAGAAATCAAGAAACAAATCCGCTATAAAAAGGATACGACTTATTTTAAACAGCTCAATCCTGCTGAGCAGGATTCGGTGCTCCGCGATTTTGATAAAATTCTGGCCTGGTACAGCGATGGGCTGAATCCTGCCGAAGCCAGCAGTTCGATTTGTTTTACGTCCAGCGGGGCAGGATTATGGCAGACGCTGAACTTCAAGCGTCCCTTGGCCGTGGAAGACCTGGTCATTCAACCGCTCCCATACATCAGACCGCTGGTTACCATGTTCAGCGTTCACCGCGCCTATATCGTCGTCTTGATTGATAAAATTAAAGCCCGCGTTTTTGCATCGCGTTTGGGAGAATTCACCGAATTGTATCATATAGAAGATAACGCCCCCGGCTCGATTAAAGTCGGAGGTTTTGGCGGGCGTCAGGAGCGCCGCGTGGAGCGCAATATTCATCAGGCGGTCATTCAGCATTACAAAATGGTCGCCCAAAAAATTCTTGAAATCGATCAGAAAAATGGATTCGAATGGATCGTTCTCGGCGGACGCAAAGACGTAATTGCCGAATTCAGCAAGTACCTGCATACCTATGTCAAAGCCAAAGTCAGCGGGCAGGTAGAGACTGAACCCAACGCACCCCTGAGTGAAGTATTGGAAAAAGTCAAGACTCTGGAAAACCAGACCCGCGGTTTCTATGAACAACGCCTATTGCAGGATTTCACCGAGAAAAAGGTAGGCGGCCGAGCGGTGGATGGGTTGCCCGCTGTGCTCACAAAGATTCAGGAAAACAGTGTCGAAAGCCTGTTGGTGCAGGAAGATTTCAAAATCAAAGGCGTTTTTTGCCGCCAGTGTCATTTTTTAGCGATTAATCCGGCCGCGGGTTGCCCCCATGGCTGTGGACTCCTGGAGCGGACTAATGATCTGGTCGAGCAAATTCTGCATTTAGCATTGCGGCAGGGTGTCGTAGTGCAAGTCGTGAAAAATGCCATGGAAGCTGAGGGGAAAATCGCCGCGCTATTGCGTTTTCCTATCGGAGGATAAAGAACGATAGCCTGCACAGGTGGGGCAATTATTGCCGTAATCGTTCAATTAAAAAATTAAGTATTTGCGCTAACTCGCTAATCTACATAAAATTTTACTTGACATTATGCATGCAATGAATATATATTCTATACGGATGCAACGCTGAAGTGTCACAATGAACAACCAAGACACTAAATATCTTAAGGGTCGGGATTATGAAAGCCAAACATTTTTACATTTTCCTTTTTCTCGTCATCGCTTTAGCCGGGTGTAGTCTTTTCAAGGGAAAGACTAAGGATAAAGCCGAACCGGTAAGCACTCCCCAAAAGAGCGAAAGCGCCACTACCGTGACGCCCAAAGCGAGTGTGGATAAAACCAGTTCCTCGGTCAGCCCCGCCGTACGCGAAGTACCGCCAGCCCCGCAACAGGCGACCGCAGCCGATCAAAACTATGTGATCAATGAGCTGACCTTCGAGGTGAAAAAATTAGCCGCGGAGCTGAAGCACCTGCAATCCGCCATGCAGGAAATGCAGGCGAAAAATCAGATGTGGGCCAATCCGCTTTCGATTTACGACAAGGAAATCATTCTGGAAAACGGCGGCTCAATTTATGGTAAGATTATCTACCAGGACGAAAAAATAGTCAAGGTGGAAACGCTGATCGGCTATCTGATTGTCGAGAAACCGCAAATTGTACGCGTCGTTACCAATGTCACCGAGAAACCAGCTGAACAATACGTTCCGGCTGAAATCGCGACCGACATCAAAGACAGCGCCCCGCTGCCGGCGTCCACCTATGTCTCGAAGGCGGCCGAACCAGCTACCATTACCGAATCGGTCAGCCGCAATGCCAACTGCGTACTGGTGGGTAATATTAAGGAGCGTAAAGATCGCACCGGCAATACGATTTTTTCCGGTGAAGTGAAAAATATCGGCAACCGACGGGCGGATTTCGTGAAGGTCAATTTCATATTCCGCAAGAACTGGAGTGGAGATACCGAAACGCGCACGACCTTTGTGGAAGGTTCCTATTATACTTTCGAAGGTTCCGGCATTACCAGCAATAATTCTCTGCTACCCGGGGCGAGCGGGAATTTCGAGCTAGTGGTACCGAAAAATTTCGGGACATTTATTGGCTATTCCTATAACATTGACTGGGAGCAATATCAGTGACAAAAGCGCTTGCGAGTCGAGCATCTCTGATGCTCCTGCTGATGGCCGGGTTATTATTAGCACAAAAGCAGGAAGCCAATCTGCCGCCACCGGAAGCCCGCAAAATGATTGACCAGAAGGATGTCCAGATTCATAATTTGCGCCAGGAACTGGAGTATGTTAAAAGTGAGTTGCAGAATCTCCAGAATTTCAATACCCGCCTGCTGGATTCCCTGCGGGTGAAAAGCGATTCCCTGAGCGGTCAGAAGGTTCCGGAAGAAAATGAGAATCTACGGGTCTTTCATCGCACTATCGAGGATGATCGCAAGTTAGCCAATGACATCATCGCCGATATTCAGGGCAACAAACCGACTCCTGACCAGCCCCCAGCCACCGCTGTCAGGGTGGAAGATGATTCTGAATTCAGGAGTAAATATAACGAAGCCCTGAACCAGTACTTTGACGGGCAGTTCGTGCAGAGTCAGAAAAATTTCCAGAAGCTGCTGTTAGTCCGGCAGGATCATCCTCTTTCCGATAATTGTCAGTATTGGGCGGGTGAGTGTTTTTATTCCCTGGAAAAATATATGGATGCGATCGACGCTTTCCGCAAGGTCAGGCAGTTAGGGGATGGCAATAAAGCCGATGCCGCACAATATAAAATCGGACTCAGCTATCTTAAACTCGGGCGTCGCCCCGAAGCCCTGGCCGCTTTCCGGGATCTGGAAAAAAATTTCCCCCGCAGTGAGCTGGTCGGCAAGGCACGCGAGTATTTTACCAATCAGGAAAAATTTTGAAGGACCAATTAGGCTTCTGTAAGTTTGAACGTACTTATTTAGCGCCTTGTTATGGTGGCTACCACGATGCAGATTTACTTGGGATAAGAATAGAGCCGGCGAGGGAGTCTACCCCCCTTCAAGGTTATGGCGTTGCTAATCCAAGCATGGTTCGACATCTGAACCAGTTAGACTCCCTCCTTTCGGCTTCTTTGCATGGTTGTCGCCTGCCAGACAGCTCGCCCCGGACCATTTCCCAGGTTCTATTTACAGAGGCGGAATACTATAAACGGAGTCAGCCTGAATGATTAGAGTATTAAAAATTGCAGGGATAATTTTGCTCGTCTGTGGACTGGCCGCGACGGAACAGGTGACGAGGCTGTCTTTCGCCAAGCCCGGTTACATGATGAAAATTCCGATCAGCAGTATTTACCGGACCACGTATGTTTTCCGTACTGGTTTTGCCACTGATATCTATGGGTTCGGCGATACCCTGATTGCCAAAGGTGTCTTCTTCGAATCCGACCTGACCCCCACTTTTAAAATCGGGCTCACGTCGGTGCAGGGAGTGACCGGTGAACGCCCGGTGGAATTCGGACTGCATTTTCAAAAGCGGCTCTTTACCTACGGCGACATCAGTTTTTCCACGGGTATTCATGACTTGGTGATTCGCCAGGGTGAAAAGAACCTGAATATTGATACAAAGACGTTGTCGATTTTTGGGATTATCAGCAACGAAAAACAGTTTGAAAACAGCAGTCTATTCACCTACATGGGCTTTGGCACCGGCGGGCTGGCGACGGCTTTTGGGGATGATTCAAGCACGACGGCCGGGGTATTTGCCGGAATGCTTTTGCATACCAACATCATGAAGGAGCGCGGTGGCGTTGATTTTATCGGTGAATTTGACGGTGGCGGCCTGAACTTTGGCACCCGCATTCCGCTAACGCGCGATTACAATTTGAGCCTGGGCGTCAATAATATCACTTTCCTGTATAACTTCGGGCAGGAAAATTTCACCGCCACCAAAGCGGACGAGCGTCCGAGTATTGCTTTTGGCCTCGATTTCCGGATTCCACGCCTGAAACCCGAAGCTACCAAGCGGCGTGTGCTGGAGGGTATGGTGGACGAAGGTTCCAAGATGATCCTCGACCTGGAAGAGCAATTTGCTGCCAAGCTGGACTCGACCCTCAAAGCCGCCGATTTCGAAATTGCCAAACTGCGCGATTCCCTGAAAGTGTACGAATCGGAAATCAAGTACCTCAACAGCCAGGTCATGCAGTTGAAGCAAAGAAATGCGGTACTCGAAGATTCGGTGCGCTCGATCAAGCTTGCCAAACACGCCATGGAGCGTAACATCAATCTGGCTTTGAAATATCTATCCAATTCTCTGCGTTATTTCTACACTGGCGAATACCGCGAAGCGCTGAAAGAAGTGGAAGCCGCGATTGAGCTCAATCCTAATCTGGCCCTGGCTTACGCGCGGCGGGGTTCAATTTATTACAAGTTAGGTGACATTGACCGGGCGACCATCAACTGGAATTTGGCCTTGAAAATTGATCCTGAATACGATGATGTACGCAATATTTTAAGGGCGATGAGTGAAAGCCGACTGCGCGGTAGCGGAATGGAGAAAAAGGAATAAAGGAAACTGATTTATGGATATAGCCACCCTGTTTGGTATCGTTGCTGGCGCCGGTCTGATCGTTTACGGAATCCGGTTGCTGACGCCCAATTTCAGTATGTTTTTAGATGTTGCGAGTTTGCTGATCGTGGTCGGAGGTTCATTTGCGTCGACCATGATCAGTTTTTCCTTGAAAGAGGTCTTGAGCCTGATCGGTTCGATCACGGCGGTATTTAAAAAAGAAAAAATGAAAATGGTTGACGAAGTCGAAAGCATCGTCAATCTGGCGCCAATCGCCCGCAAGAGCGTCCAGGATCTCGAAAAAGCTCTTGACACAATCCGGAATCCCTTCTTGCGGGATGGTTTGCAAATGGTGGTTGACGGCTATGCTCCGGCTGAAATCCGCGAAATCATGTGGACGCGGATCGAGAATCGGGCCTTGCGTGAAAAAGCCGAAGCAAACGTCTTGCGGACGATGGGCAAATATTCACCATCATTCGGAATGATTGGAACTCTAATCGGGTTGGTCGTAATGCTTTACGGAATGGGTACCATCAGCTCCGAAGGCAAGGATCCGATGGAGGTACTCGGTAAAGGCATGGGTGCCGCAATTATCACGACTTTCTATGGTTCGATCATGGCGAACTTGATATTCAATCCGATGGCAGTCAAATTCGAGGCTCGGATCGAGAGGCAGAACACGATGCAGACCATGCTGATTGAGGGCGTAATGTTGCTGCAGGCTCGCAAACACCCGTTGATCGTTCGCGAAAAGCTCAACTCCTTCCTGCGTCCGCGCGAATGGAAAAAAGCCGAAGAAAAAAAATAACCGATGGCTGACGAAACTACTTCCCGCAAAAACCTGACTTCTTCATCTGGTGGTGAGGAAGAGCCCTGGTTAGTGACCTACGGCGATATGATGACTCTGTTGATGACCTTCTTTGTCCTGATGTTTTCGATGTCTTCCATTGATCCGGTCAAACTGGAGAGTTTTGGCGATTCCGTTAATAAGGCTATGGGTAAAACGCAGAAGAAATCCCAGCAATTTTCAATGAAGGAAATTTATAAAGAAGTAACCCAGGTCATTGAACAGGAAAAACTAAAAGGAGTGATCGAAGTCGAAACCAGCCCGCGAGGAGTCTCCATCAAAATTCCCAGCGCCATTTCCTTCTCTTCGGGTTCCGCCGATCTCGACCCGCGCATCTTTCCAATCCTAAATAAATTTGAACCCATGATTCGCCAATCCAAGTTCCCGATTGCCATCGAAGGTCATACCGATAGCGACCCGATCAAATCAGGAACCTTTCCCTCCAACTGGGAACTTTCCGCCGCCCGCAGTGCCCAGGTGGTACGTTACTTTATTTCACTCGGGCTTGATCCGGTGCGCTTTCAAGCTATCGGTTATGCCGAAACCCGCCCGCGGGCTCCCGGGCGCAATATCCAGGAAGCCAATCAGACGCCGGAGCAAAAAGCCCAAAATCGCCGGGTGGAAATCTTTTTTCTAACTTTGAGCTAATAACCAAGGGGAAGACGTATGCAGTCACGAAACGCCTTACGATTTAAAATAACTTACGTACTTGTGTTGCTGATGAGTGCCTTGCTGATCGCCCAGGAAAATCAGCTGTCCTATCTCTCGCAGAAACTCATGCTGGAGAATACCCTGCGCGAACGCATAACCAGCGCCTTAGATAAATTGCTCGACGATATTCGCTTCGTCGTCGATGTCAAAGCCGAAATCGAATTTGCACCGATCGAGCAAACGCGCACCATCATCGAAGACAAACAGGCTTCCGAAACCGCCAAGACCACGGTGGCCAAAACCCCCAGGACCACAACGCCGGTGCCGGAAACTAAAAAAGCCCCGTCGACCACAACAACCGAGCCCAAGCAGACCTATTCACCCATGAATTTGCCTCTGCCGGGTTTCGAGACGCCGATGGACTATGCTCCGTCCACCAAACAACCCGAGACGGAGGCGCCTGCTCCGGAAGCCACCCCTACTGAGCATCAACCCGAGGCCCCGGCTACCGCGACCGTGGAATCCGGCAAGCCCGCCGCCGTCTCGACTCAGATTCAGAAAACGACGGTCCCGATTCCGGTCATAAAGCGCCAGGAAATTAATATCATTCTCGAGGACGGAGTGGAACCGGAAATGATCGAGAATGTGCGGCAAGTCGTCGCCGTCGCCGCCCACTATGACCGGGCCCGCGGTGACGTGCTCAGCATTATGACGGCGTCTTTTAAAAAGAAAAAAGAACAGGATGCCGCCGAGGCGATCATTCTGAAAAATATTGCCGAGAAAATTGACGACCTCGAAAAACGCCAGGCGGACGCCGAACGCACGGGTCGCATCGAACAGCAAAAACGCCTCGAACGCCAGGCGATCGTGCGCGATTCGCTCAAGGTCGAAGAATTAAAACGTCAGATCGCCGAACTCCAAACCAAACTCCAGACGCCCCAGATCAGTGAAGCTCAGCGGCAGGTCACGGAACAGGAAACCTCGCAACGTGAACAAGAACTCGCCAATCTGCGCGACCAGCTCAAAGAGAGCAACCGGCGTTTGCAGGAGCTCGAATTGGGCACGTTGGAAACTACACCGCCGAGCATTTTCGGTCTGCGCAATGTCGGGTTATGGATCGCTGTTGCCGCCGCCCTGGTGCTGTTTTTCATCCTGCTGATCGTCCTAATTTCCAATCGGCGAAAACAAGAGAAAAGGCAGGAAATCGAATGGGGTTATGGAACCAAAATCCCCTTAGGCCCACGCCCTGCCAAACCGGCCGCTCCAGCCCCTGCACCGACAGTAGCGACTCCGCCGGTCCAACCCACGCCACCGCCTGTGATAGCCAGTACACCAACTCCCGTCCCTGAGCCCGTAGCGCCAGCTCCCAAACCGGCACCGGCTCCCGATGTCGAAGCTCAGCGCGAGGAATTAAAAAGCATGAAACAATCCGTAATCTCGATGGCTGTCGGCCAGCCCGATACCGCATCCCGGATTATCAACAACTGGTTGAGCGAAGAAATTAAACCGACCGAAACCGAGTCCGAGACATAAGGAGATTCTCTTATGGCAGAAGTAAAAAACCTTACCGGTCTGGATAAAGCCGCCATCCTCTTTAAGGCGCTTGGCCCCGAATTAGCCATGCAATTGTTTAAAGGTTTGAGCCGGATGCAATTGCAGAAAGTGCGGGAATACATGACCAAAATTTCCAACGTACCGTTCGATTTGAAGAAAACCGTCCTGGAAGAATTCTATTTCAGCTTCGTCTCCGAAAAATTCACTCCCGCCAAGGAAGAAACTAAAAAGCCGTTTGAATTCATGATCAATCTGACGGACGAGCAAATCACCTATCTGATCGGCAGTGAAACTCCCGTCATCATGGCGCTGGCAATTACCCAGTTACCCGTCGAGCGTCAGGTCAATGTATTACAAAATCTCGATCCGACCGTCCAACCGCGGGTAATGACCGAGATGGGACATCTCAAGGAAATCCCGTTAGAAGGGGTGGTGACCATCGCTAACAATTTGAAGGAAAAGGCGGCTTTCATTCCGCGTGCTTCGGAATTCAAACGCGGTGGAGGTGAAGACCTGGCCGGAATTCTGAGCAAAATGCGTCCCAAAGATGAAAAACGTTTCATGGAACATTTGGAGAAAGAAGCTCCAGAGCTCGTCGAGCAGATTAAACGTTATTATTTTACTTTTGATGATTTACCGAAACTACCCCAGAACCTGCTGGCTGAAGTCCTGAAATCGGTTGAGGCTTCCGAAGTGGCCTATGCTTTGAAAGGGCAAAGCGAAGAAGTGCGGCAGCTTTTTATCGGCTCGCTCCCGCAGCGCACTCAAATCATCCTCGAGGATGAAATCAAATTGCTCGAAGGTCCCCAGCCGCGCCGCAAGGTCGAAGCCGCGCAGAAGAAAATCCTTGAAAAAGTTCGTGAATTAGAAAAAGAAGGGCGTTTCAACCTCCAGGATTTCATGGACGCCGATTTCGTCGAGTAATCGGACCGTCAATGCCTGTTTGTAAGAGGCAGGGGCACGAGACACCCCTGCAATGGATCACGACTATAAACCTCTGCCAACTACTTCAGAGAAACGTAGGCAGGGCGCTTCTGATTCTGGGAATCGTAGTTGGTCAGGGGTTTGCCGCGGATGAAGCATCTCTGCAAGAAGCGCGGGTGCAGACTGCGCTTCGGGCGATGTATAACCGTGATTACCATACCGCGGGTGAACAGTTTCGGCTGGTTTGCGATTCGCGCCCCTTTCATCCCATGGGCCCCTTAGGCTTGCTGGCCGTGGAGTGGTACGTCAACGATGAAAAGGAGGGATACCGGAAGCGCAACACCCAATTCTTCGAAGATATCGAAAAGGCACTGGCGCTTTATCGGCTGGAAATGCGCCGTCAGCCTGACCGTGCCGAGATTGCTTTTTTCTACGGGACCGTGGAGGGTTTACGGGCGCGTATCCTGTTGGGAAAGAAGGATTACCTCGGAGTGTTGACCAGCGGTTATCGGGCTGTTCGTGCCATCCAGGTGGCGCAGGCGCGTTGTCCGGATATGCCGGATTTCAAATTACCTGCCGCGTTATTCAGTTATTATGTGGCGATTTCGGCCCCGTACATGAAGATTGCCAGCTGGATTCTGCAGGTCTCTTCCTCCCGCGAGACGGCGCTGAAAGACATCCAGACCGTCGCTGACAAGGGCAATTACGGACGTTATGAAGCACGGAGTTTACTGGCTTATATCTATTTTTATTTTGAAGATAATCCGGCCGGTACGACGATCTATGCACGTCGCTTGGCGACTGAACTGCCGGATAATCCCTACTATAGCGCGCTTTGTGCGGAAGCCCTGCTCAGCCTGCGGGAACTCGATTCGGCGCGTATATGCCTAAATCATATTGAAGAGCTTTTCCCGCGGTTGTCGCCCTCGCAGAAAAATGAGTATACTCAGCGTCTGCGCCTGCTAAAAGGCACTCTGGCGCTGACTGAAAACGATTTCCGAACCGCCGAGAAGTTACTGCACCGGTTCATTACTGCGTACGATTACGAGTTGGATTATGAATTGGGAGAAGCCTGTCTCAGGCTGGGCAATCTGTACGATTTGCAAAATCGGCGCCGGGAGGCCGTGAACTGTTACCGGCGCACAATTGCCCTGAACAATCGTTCAGCGGCCTGTCGCAAAGCCCAGGCTTATCTAAAGAAGCCGTATTCAGTGCCCAAAAAATAAATGAAGTAACTAGACGCATATTTCTGTAAAGGTCAGAGTATCGGTATCAAATCTGAAAGTTCCGGACTCTACCGCAGTGATACGCATAAGATGCACTTACTCCGGCGAATATTTTAATTGTCTTGATGCCGTCCAGCTATTAATTTGAGCTGACAATGCAGATGTATCAGCGCAAAATAACGCGTACCGTGAATGTCGGCAAGGTTGCCATCGGCGGCGGTTTCCCGATTACGGTTCAATCCATGACCACTGCCCGCACGCAGGACGTGCCCACGGTGATCGCTGAAATTGAGCGATTGGAACAGGCGGGCTGTCAGCTCATCCGCGTTACGGTTCCCGACGAAACCGCAGTTAAGGCTCTGCCGGTCATAAAAAAACGGATGCATGTACCGTTGGTAGCGGATATTCATTTTAATTATCGTTTAGCCCTGGCCGCGATTGATGCCGGCGTCGATAAAATTCGCATCAATCCCGGTAATATTGGCGGCCAAGAGCATGTCAAGACGGTTCTCCAGAAAGCCCGCGCCGCGCATATCCCTGTCCGTATCGGAGTCAATGCCGGATCGTTGGAAAAAGACCTGCTCGGAAAGGATGGACATCCGACAGCGGCCGGCATGGTGGAAAGTGCCCGCCGACAGATCGCGATTTGCCGGGAAAATGATTTTGAAGATCTTGTCGTGGCTCTTAAAGCCAGCGACGTCAATCTGATGATTGAAGCCAACCGGTTGTTTGCAAGTGAATTTAATTATCCTCTGCATTTGGGGGTGACCGAATCGGGGCCGGCCTGGTCGGGGACGATCAAGTCCTGTGTCGGTATCGGGACACTCTTGGCGGAAGGTATCGGCGACACTATCCGGGTCTCATTGACGGCTGAGCCGCTTGAAGAAGTCCGTGTTGGCTATGAATTGTTAAAGGCGCTTAACCTCAGCCGGCGGGGGATCCGTTTGGTGTCCTGCCCGACCTGCGGCAGAACTTCCGTCAATCTGATCGAGATTGTCAATCAGGTCGAAGCCAAACTGCGGGAGCGCACTGAAGATTTGACTGTCGCCGTCATGGGTTGCGAAGTCAATGGCCCCGGCGAAGCGCGCGCGGCGGATATAGGAATCGCTTTCGGTCACGGCACCGCCTTGCTCTTCCGCTCGGGTACAATTGTAGCCAAAATCCGACCCGAAAAAGCGGTCGAAAAACTTCTGTCGGAAATCGAAAATTGGAAAAACAAAAGATAAAGGAGTGCTGGCCATGAAGCTCATCAATGGCATTATCATCAGCCTGCTGTTAAGCACGTACATAATCGCCCAGGACACCCTGCGACCACCGGTGGACTACACCAATTACGGGCAAATGATCTACTGGAAAGCCCTGACTCCGGCGGAGAAGAAAGTCTTTCTGTTCGCCTATCTTTACCGGACGCATGAAATCAATAACCAGGTCAAGGCCGATAAACAATTGAAGACTCAGGCGGGAATTTTCGATAAGCAAATTGCCCGTCCGGTTTTCGAAACCTTTGCGGCGCTGGATTCGACTGGCAAGGAAGCGGTCGTGTTCTGGATTGATAAATTTTACCGCAACGATTTCAACAAGGATAAGAGCTTCAACGAAGCCCTGCGCTACGCCCATACAAAAATTGCTTCCGGCGACAAAGCGCTCCATGAACTTTTCGAAACGCCAAAATAGACCGCAGTCTTTCCCCATCTAACTGCGACTAAACATGGCTCATCTGCGCTACCAGCTGGAATATTTCGGGTTGCGGGTCTGGCGCCTGCTTTTAAGCCCCTTTGGTATTAAAATGCGCCACCATCTGGCTGTCCCGCTCGGGTGTTTGTTCTATTATTTAATCCCTTTTCGAAAACAGGTTGTTTTGAGCAATCTACGCCACGCATTCCCGGAACATGCTCCCGGCTGGCACCGGAGAATCGCCCGGCGATGCTACGTCAACGTAACCCGCTTTTACTGCGATTTTCTACCCTTGTTTTCCACCCCGGATCGTTATCTGCGCCGGATTATTATTGCTGATACCAGTGCCCTTGATCGCGCGCTGGTTCAGGGCAAAGGAGTATTGTTGGTTCTGTATCACTACGGCAACTGGGAATTGTTGGGCGACTGGTTAGCGCGGCAGGGATATCAATTCGCCGCCGTTGCCAAAACCATGAAAAATCGGCAAGTTGATCGGGTGATTACCACGGCGCGCCAATCTAATGGAGTGCAGTTATTTTTCAAGAAAACTGCCAATTCACCCCGGATCTGGAAATACATCCGAGCGGGCCGAGTTCTTTGTCTGATCGGTGATCAGGATGCCCGACGACATGGCGTATTCGTGCGTTTTTTTAATCGCTGGGCTTCTACGCACCGCGGCGCGGCGTTGTTCGCGGTACGACTGAACGTGCCGATCGTGGTAGGCTATTGCCTCTGGCAGGCACCGGGCTGTTACCGCTTGCAACTTGAATCGTTTGACACGACCATTCCAGATGGTTTTAATGGAGACTCAGTCGTCTATCTTACGCAAAAGATCGCCGCATACTATGAAGGGAAAATCCGTCAGCATCCCGAGCAGTATTACTGGCTCCACCGACGCTGGAAAACTTCTCCACCGCCAAGCTTGGAAGCCCGGGATGTCTGAAATTCTTCGCCTTGAGGCAACAGCGGGTTCTCGCTTTAATCAGGTATTAGCTGAGGGCGCAGTCGTTGCCTATCCCACCGATACAGTTTACGGATTGGGTTGTGACGCCGCAAATCCGGACGCCTTGCAGCGGCTGGATTTACTCAAAGAACGTCCGGCACGCAAACCCTACAGCATACTTTATTCCGATGTGTCCCGTCTCCTGACCGATTTCCCGCACCTGAATGACTATCAAGTACGTTTAGTCCGGCGACTTTTACCGGGTAAGGTGACTTTGGTTTTGCCGGTGGCGAGCGCGTCATCAATCCCCGCCAATGTTGTGGCTGATGGGAGAGTCGGCGTACGCGTCGTGGATTATCCAGCCCTGCAGACCTTGCTTGCTCAGTATTCTCGACCGGTGGTCACGACCAGCGCCAATCCGGCTGGTGCCGCACCGGCCCGCAACGTCGCGGAAATTTTAAATTACTTTGGTGCGCAAATTTCCCTAATTTTAGATGGCGGTGACGCCGGCTGTTCTTTACCATCCACGGTACTGCGGCTTGAGACCGACGGTTATGAAATTTTACGTGCTGGCGCTGTGTCTGAAATGGAAATTACACACAAATTGATGGAGCTATGAACATTTACCTGCGCATGTTGAAATTACTTAAACCTTACTGGGGCATGCTGACTGTCAGCATTCTGTGTTCACTGGTTTTTGTGGTCTTCAACAGCTCTTCAGTATGGTTGACCGCCTCTTTTACCAAAGTGCTTTTCCCGGAAAAGCAGACGGAAATTCAGGCGCATGCGCCCAGCGCCAAGCTTGCCACCAAATCCGGATTAAATGCCACTCTGAATCGCTTTACCAACCGGCTGGTTGCCCGCGCCACGCCCCTGGAATCGCTGAAAGCCTTGTGCCTGTTGATTTTCATTACCTTCTTGATGAAAAATATTTTCCTGTATTTCAAGAATGTCGCCCTGCATTTTGTACAACTGCGCATGGTGACCGACGTGCGGAATATGCTGTATGCGCAACTGCACAACCTTTCTATGGCATACTATAACCGCAAGCGCACCGGTGAAATTTCCTCGATTATGATGAATGATGTGAACAATATGCGTAATTCGTTCACGGTCAGTTTTGATAAACTGTTAATCGAGCCGATCAACATTTTGGCATTCATGGTTCTGTTGTTCATCATCTCCTGGCAGTTGTCTTTGCTGGCGGTTTTGATTTTGCCCATCAGCGGATTGATTATCTCGCGCATCGGACAAAGTATCCGGCGGAAATCCATGCGCACCAGCCGGCAGGTCGCCGGCATTATGGCGATCATCGACGAAACGCTCCAGGGTATACGTGTAGTCAAGGCATTTGCCATGGAAAAATTTGAAATCGGACGCTTTCTTGCCGAATCCGAGAAATATTTCCGACTGCTGTTCCGGCGGCGCCGACTGCGGGAAATCTCCTCGCCTCTGAATGAGACGTTCGGGGTAATCATCGGGATGCTCCTGTTATGGTTTGGCGGACGGCGGGTACTGATGGGCGCGGGCATTGATGCCGAAGATTTCGTGCGGTTTATCATTTTGCTGTTTGCCATAATGACGCCCATCAAGAGCCTGAATAATGTCAATATGGAACTGCAGGAGGGCCTGGCTTCGGCGCAACGCGTGTTTTCCCTGTTGGATGAAAAGCCCGACGTCGTCGAAAAGAGCCAGGCTATCGTCCTGCCCGGCTTCCACGACTCGATCGTTTATGAAAACGTTTCATTCGGCTATGAAACCTCCCGCGGCAGGGTGCTCAACAACTGTTCGTTACGCATTAATCGGGGCGAGATCGTAGCCATTGTCGGACACAGCGGTGCCGGTAAATCCACCCTGGTTGACCTTCTGCCACGTTTCTATGATCCGAGCAGTGGGCGCATCCTGATTGATGGCTATGATATTCGCGACCTGACTTTTACTTCCCTGCGCTCGCAGATGGGTATCGTGACCCAAAACACCATTCTGTTCAACGATACAGTCTTCAACAATATCGCCTATGGCGTTCGCGATTTTGACCAGGATAAAGTGTACGCCGCGGCGGAAGCCGCCAATGCCCTGGAATTCATTGAGGAAATGCCTCAGAAATTTGAAACGGTGATCGGCGACCGCGGCCTGCGCCTTTCCGGTGGCCAACGCCAGCGACTCGCCATCGCACGCGCCCTGCTGAAAAATCCACCCATCCTGATTCTCGATGAAGCCACGTCATCGCTTGACACGGAATCGGAATTAAAGGTCCAGGCGGCGATTGAAACCCTGATCAAAGACCGCACCGTGCTTGTCATCGCCCATCGTCTATCCACCATCCAGAATGCCCATAAAATCGTGGTGTTAGAGAAAGGGCGCATCGTGGAAAGCGGGCGGCATACCGAACTCCTGAATCACCCGGACAGCCTGTACCGCTTTCTCTATGAAACCCAGTTTGCGAGTCTGTCCCGCAAGGATAAAACCGGATAAATAATTCAATTGAGCATGGCTGAAAAGTCCGAGCCGTATCGCTATTTACCTGCCGTACATACCTTGGCGGCGCTGATCAGGAAACAAAATTATGCAGTACGGGATGATTTGCTAACCGCAATTGTCCGCAGAATTCTGACCCGTTACCGGCAGAAAATCCAGACCGGAACCAACTTGCCCCGCAGTCGAGCGCAGGCTCAGAACGCCGTTATGGCAATGCTCCAGGCCGAGATTGAGCAATTGACCGGGAGGCGACTGCGACCGGTGATCAACGCCACGGGCATCGTTCTGCACACCGGTCTGGGACGCGCACCTTTGGGGCCGGCCATGCTTACGCAGGCATCGTCAGGTATCGCCGGATATGTCAATCTCGAATTCGATCTCGAGACGGGCGAGCGCGGCGAGCGGCTCGACCTTAGCGAAGATCTGCTGACGCTCCTGACTGGCGCGGAATCTTCCGCGGTAGTCAATAACAATGCCGCCGCCGTTCTGCTGGCTCTGAACAGTATCGCCGATGGACGGGAGGTGATCGTTTCGCGCGGCGAACTGATCGAAATCGGCGGCAGTTTCCGTCTGCCGGAAATCATCCAAAAAAGCGGCGCGCGGATGGTCGAGGTCGGCACCACCAATCGTACGCATTTGCCGGACTATGTCCGCGCCCTTAATAAAAACACCGGAGCGATTCTCCTGGTGCACCCCTCCAACTATCGCGTTCAGGGTTTTACGGCGCGACCGGAACCGGCGGCAATAATCAAATTTGCGCATCAGCACCGTCTGCCGGTCATGTTGGATCTGGGCAGTGGCGCACTGTGCGACTTACCTTCACTCGGATTACCCGTCGAGCAAACGGTGGCTGAGACGATTCACCAAGGTTACGATTTAGTGACTTTCAGCGGTGACAAATTATTGGGTGGACCGCAGGCCGGTTTAATCGTCGGTAAAAAGCGGCTGATCCGACGCCTGCGGAGCAATCCGCTGATGCGCTGTGTCCGCTGTGATAAATTGACTCTCGCACTATTGGTGCATACTCTGCAAGTTTATTTAAAGCCGGGCTCGCCGCAGCTTCCGACTTATGCTTTGCTGACGTGCGACCAGGCGACCTTGCGAGAGCGGGCCGAAGAAGTCATCGGGCAGGTGACTCGGGAAGTCGTCAAATATTTTCAGATTAGAATCAGGGAAACCGTCACGGAAGCCGGCAGTGGCAGTCTGCCGACGGAAAATTTACCGAGCATGGCGATTGTACTAAAACCGGTCAATTGTTCCGCGTCGGCTTTGGCGAGGCACTTTCGCCGTCTCAACCCGCCGGTTATCGGTTACAGCCGCAAGGGATATTTTTGCCTGGACCTGAAGACCGTACTTCCGGCAGATCTGCCCCCATTGAGCCGGGCGATCAACCAAGTCGGTGAGCGCCTGCGCGAGTCTCAGTGATGGGTTTTCTGGTCGTCGGCACCGCCGGTCACGTTGACCATGGAAAGTCGGCTCTGGTAAAAGCCCTGACCGGCACCGATCCCGACCGATTGGCCGAAGAACAACAACGCGGCATGACAATTGACATCGGCTTCGCTTTTCTGAATGAAAACGTCGCCTTCATTGACGTGCCCGGACATGAACGCTTTGTGAAAAATATGGTGACCGGCGCGAGTACCGTCGACGTCGCGCTGGTGGTTATCGCGGCGGATGATGGAATCATGCCCCAGACCCGCGAGCATATCGCAATATTAAACCTGCTTGGCATCCGGCAAGGTATAATTGTCATCAACAAAATTGACCTCGTGGAAACGGAATGGTTAGAGCTGGTCGTGGCCGAGGTTCAAAATTTGGTACAGGCTACGTTTTTAGCCAACGCTCCGCTATTCAGGATTTCGGCCATCACCGGCGCCGGAATTGCCGAGTTAAAAAAGTACCTGACAGACTTGCCGGAACGGTTCGTACGCCCATCGACCACGTCCTTGTTTCGCCTGCCGATAGATCGGGTATTTTCAGTCAGAGGACATGGCACGGTCGTGACTGGAACGATTATCAGCGGCAGGGTGAATGTCGGAGATGAAGTGGAGGTTCTGCCGCTGACCAGCATCTGCAAGGTACGTGGTTTGCAGACCCAGGGACAGACCGTGACATGCGCTGTCGCTGGCCAGCGCGCCGCCCTGAATTTGACCGGCGTAGAGCGTTCGGTTTTGACGCGCGGACAGGTGTTGGCTACACCGGATGCCTTCCCGACAACCAGACTGTTAACGGTGCAAATCGAACTCCTTGCCGGAACGCCGGTCTTGAAATACAACGACCGGGTGCATCTGCATCTGAATACCGCTGAAGATCTGGTCAGAGTGCGTTTCATCGGTCGGGATGCATTGTCCGGCGGCGAGCAGGCGATCGCCCAGTTGAGCGCGGAACATTCGCTATCAGGTGGCTTCCGCGATCGCTTCATTCTGCGTAATCAATCCGCTCGGCAAACCATCGGAGGCGGGCTGGTACTCGACCCTCAGCCAGTGCCGCTGAGAAAAAAAGTGGTTGATGACGTCAAAGATCTGTTGGAATTGAGTCGGGCCGGTTTGACCGCATGGATGGAGTGGTATCTCAATCAATCCGGGTCTAACATCGTCACGCGGGAACAACTATCCCGTCGTTTTTCCGCCACAATCCGGGAAACTGAAACGGCGTTAGAACCCCTCAAGGAGAGTGGGCGGGTCGTGTGCACCGACGATGGCTACATCGCCGAGGCAAAAATCGTGAAAAGCAAGACCGCACTTCTCGATTATTTGACAAAGTTTCATCAGGTTAACCCGCTCGCACCGGGCATCGAAAAGGCCGAACTGTTAGCCCAGGTCGGGCTTGATGAAAGCCTAACCAATTGGATGATCGAAATGCTCCTGCAGGTAAAAATACTGAAACTTAATGCCGATAAAATCGCTCTGGCTGATTTTAACCCGCGCCTTAGCGCGCATCAGCAAAATCTGCTCATCGCTATCGAGCAAACCCTGCTCTCGGCGGGCCTGACCCCTCCCGATTTGGAGACGCTCAGCACCCAATTCCAAATAAGCATCGAGGAACTGCACCGGCTACTAACTTTACTGATTCTCGAACGGCGTGTGGTCATGGTGGAAAAGATTCTACCCTTCCATACTCAGTCGCTGGAAAAAGCCGCGGCGCTGATCGAAAAATTCCTTACTGAGCATAAGATTGCCACCGTCAGTGAATTAAAGACACTACTCGGCATCTCCCGTAAATTTGCTATACCGCTCCTCGCCTATTTTGACCAGCGGGGTTTGACCGTTCGGAAAGGTGATGAGCGTTGCTTAGCCGGCGTGTCAGGCAATTCGAGAGGATGAGCCACAGATGAATATCTTCGCCCGTCATCGCTTGAATTCACTCCGCACGCTCACGGGTGCCATCCTCGCGCCGCTGATTTTTTTACTATTGGTTTTTTTCGTTGATCTCGATCCCCAGCATCCCGCGGTTACCCGCACCTTAGCTGTCGGTTTGGTGATGGCGATTTTGTGGATCACAGAGTTTGTTCCTCTGGCAGTGACGGCGCTTTTACCGGTGGTGCTTTTTCCATTATTGGGGATAATGGACGGACGCATCGTGTCGGCAACCTATTTCAACCATATAATTTTTCTTTTTCTCGGCGGCTTTTTGGTGGCGCTCGCCATGCAACGCTGGAATCTGCACAAGCGTATTGCCCTGCGGATTTTGATGTTCACCGGCGTGCGCCCCGGGAGTATCCTATTCGGGTTTATGTTCGCCACGGCGTTGCTGTCGATGTGGATTTCCAATACCGCGACCGCAATGATGATGTTGCCCATCCTGGTATCGGTGATGCAAAAATTGGAGGAGACGGCTGACCAACCCGTCATGGCGCGCTATGCTACCGGATTACTGCTGGGAGTCGCATACAGCGCTTCAGTCGGAGGAGTTGCGACGCTGGTGGGCACGCCGCCCAATTTGTCATTCGTGCGGATTTATCAGATCATGTTTCCGCAGGCCCCAGAGGTGAATTTCACGACGTGGTTTCTGTTTGCCTGTCCGGTCGCGCTCACTCTTTTTATTTTTATTTGGTGGTGGCTCTGGCTGATCTACTGCCCGCGGAAAAATCAGTTAATCGCGATAGAAAAGAGCCTTTTTCGCCAGCAGTACACCGAGCTGGGACGCATGTCTTTTCCTGAACGGGTGGTACTGTTCGATTTCTGCCTGCTGGCCGCCTTATGGCTCTCGCGGAGCGATCTGATTTTTGGGGAGGTTAAAATCCGCGGCTGGGCGCGACTGTTTGGCAATCCGGAATTTGTCAACGATGGTACAGTGGCCATTCTGATGGCCGGACTGCTGTTTTTTATCCCGACGAAATCAAAACCGGGTGAGCGTATTTTGAACTGGGAAACCGCGACGCGCTTGCCCCGGCAGATCGTCCTGTTGTTTGGCGGAGGTTTCGCACTGGCGACCGGTTTCAAGGAATCCGGACTGACAGTCGGTTTGGCGAGCAACTGCAATGGCTGGCCGGAATTCACCCGTTTTTTATTATTTTAGTGATTGCCCTGGTAGTGACCTTCCTGACCGAATTGACCTCGAACACCGCTACCACCGAGATGATCTTGCCGATTATGGCGGGTTTAGCGCTCTCACTAAAAGTCAATCCTTTACTGCTGATGGTGCCCGCGACTATATCGGCGTCAATGGCTTTCATGCTACCGGTCGCTACGCCACCCAATGCCATCATTTTCGGCTCCAATCGTCTGACTGTGGCCGATATGGCGAAAACCGGCCTGGTGCTAAACCTGATCGGCGCAATAATTATCACTTTCTTTACTTACTTTTTAGCCGGAAAGGTGTTCCGGTGACACACTTTATACCTGCCAGGACAATCAACTTATCACCATGCTTCTCAGGCAACAGGTTTTAGGATGAAGCAGAATTCAATTATTCTCAAAGCGGGTCGGGAAAAGTCTCTGCTCCGCCATCATCCGTGGATTTTTACGGGGGCAATTGACCGGGTAGAGGGTGCCCCACAGAGCGGTGAAACGATCGAAGTTCGGGCGCAGGATGGGCGCTTTCTGGGGCGTGGCGCCTGGTCGCCACACTCGCAAATCGCGGTCCGCATGTGGAATTTCGGGATCGAAGAACAAATTGACGAAAATTTTTTCCGACGCAAAATAGGTCAGGCGTTCGCCCGCCGTACGGAACTTTTTCAGACGGAAAACACGAATGCAGTGCGGCTCATCAACGCCGAATCCGACGGATTACCCGGCGTAATTGTGGATCGGTATGGCGATTTTATTGTAACGCAATTTCTCACAGTAGGCGCGGAGTTTTGGCATACGACGCTGGTGCCGCTCTTGGCGGAGATCTGTCCGGTCAGCGGGATCTATGAGCGCTCGGACGTCGAGGTACGAGCGAAAGAAGGCTTGCCGCTACGCAAGGGTTCGCTCTACGGTGCCGAGCCGCCCGAATTAATCGAGATACATGAAAATTCCCGCCGTTTTTTCGTGGATGTGCGGCACGGACACAAGACCGGTTTCTATTTGGATCAGTGCGCAAACCGGCAAAAATTCACCGAGTATGCCCGCGACCGCGAAGTGCTGAACTGCTTCGCCTATACCGGTGGCTTTACGATTGCGGCATTGCAGGCTGGCGCGCGACGGGTCACCAATATCGAGACTTCGGCCGCCGCCCTCGAACTACTGAATAAAAACGTCGCCTTAAATGGCTTCGATTCCACGCAGGTCGAAAATTTTCAGGCAGATGTCTTGCAGATCCTGCGCACCTTCCGTGATCAGCGCCGCCTGTTCGACCTGATCGTACTCGACCCGCCGAAATTTGCCGAATCAAAACAGCAGGTCTCCAGAGCCAGTCGCGGTTACAAGGACATCAATTTATCGGCATTCAGGCTCCTGCGCCCGGGTGGCTGTTTGTTCACGTTCTCCTGTTCGGGGCAGATGCCGCCGGAGCTGTTTCAGAAAATTGTCGCTGATGCCGCCCTGGATGCCGGGCGCCCAGCGCAGATTATCGCCCGCCTGACTCAGGCGTCCGATCA
>CAZPQN010000021.1:0-40716 GCA_964588795.1 uncultured bacterium
TTGGAGTCTGCAACTCGACTCCATGAAGTCGGAATCGCTAGTAATCGCGGATCAGAACGCCGCGGTGAATACGTTCCCGGGCCTTGTACACACCGCCCGTCACGCCATGGGAGTCGGTAACACCCGAAGTCGCTGTCCTAACCCGCTTCGGCGGGAGGGAGGTGCCGAAGGTGAGACGGATGACTGGGGCGAAGTCGTAACAAGGTAACCGTACCGGAAGGTGCGGTTGGATCACCTCCTTTCTAAGGAGTATCCCGATTCGTCGGGATAGGTCGAGACACCGGTTTGCTCTGCACTTTCTTTTCCATGCTCAAAAAGGGCTTATAGCTCAGGTGGTTAGAGCGCACGCCTGATAAGCGTGAGGTCGGTAGTTCGAACCTACCTAGGCCCACGTTTCAAGGCTTTTTAACAACAGAAGCTCCGCAAGGGGCTATAGCTCAACTGGGAGAGCGCTGCCCTTGCACGGCAGAGGTTACCGGTTCAAACCCGGTTAGCTCCACTATCCCGATCAGTCGGGACCGTTCTTTGACATTGGGAAAAAAAATTAAAAGGGAAAAATTGGATATCAAGAAGTCCACTTCATAAAATAAAAGGCTTTTTGGTCAAGTAAATAAGGGCAAATGGTGGATGCCTTGGCATATAGAGGCGACGAAGGACGTGGCAAGCTGCGTTAAGCTCCGGGAAGGTGCAAACAACCCTCGATCCGGAGATTTCCGAATGGGGCAACCCCTCCGCCGTAATAGACGGAGACTACCGACTGAATCCATAGGTCGGTCAGAGCAAACGGGGAGAATTGAAACATCTCAGTAACTCCAGGAAAAGAAAACAACCGTGATTCCCCCAGTAGCGGCGAGCGAACGGGGAAGAGCCCAAACTCGTTTTATGTTCAAGCCTGCCGGCGTTGTAAAACGGGGGTCGCGGGGCGCAAGCGGAGAGATCGGCAGATCTCTCGACAAGTGATAAATCAACCTCTTACTCGAACTGTTCTGGAAAGACAGACCGCAGACGGTGATAGTCCGGTAGAGGAAAAGCGGTTGACTTGTTGGCGGGCGTACCCAAGTACCACGGAGCACGAGGAATTCTGTGGGAATTTCCCAGGACCATCTGGAAAGGCTAAATACTCCTATATGACCGATAGCGAACTAGTACCGTGAGGGAAAGGTGAAAAGTACTCCTGACGGAGAGTGAAATAGAACCTGAAACCATTTGCTTACAATCTGTTGGAGTCCCGATTTAGTTCGGGATGACAGCGTGCCTTTTGCATAATGAGCCAGCGAGTTGCTCGTAGGTTGCAAGGTTAATCTGGAAAGAGGAGCCGAAGCGAAAGCAAGTCTTAATTGGACGTTTAGTAACCTGCGGCAGACCCGAAGCGGGGTGATCTATCCATGGCCAGGATGAAGTTCCGGTAAAACGGAATGGAGGTCCGAACCCACCAGCGTTGAAAAACTGGGGGATGAGCTGTGGATGGGGGTGAAAGGCCAATCAAACTCCGTGATAGCTGGTTCTCCCCGAAAGATTTTTAGGAATCGCCTTGCAGCGAGTGTCATGGAGGTAGAGCTCTGAATGGGCTAGGGGCCTTACCAGGTTACCAAACCCAACCAAACTCCAAATGCCATTGACATGCTCTGCAGGAGTTAGGCTGCGGGGGATAAGCTTCGTGGCCGAGAGGGAAATAACCCAGACCGATAGCTAAGGTCCCTAAGTACAGGGTAAGTGATAAAGGATGTGAAACCACCCAGACAGCTAGGATGTTGGCTTAGAAGCAGCCACCATTTAAAGAGTGCGTAATTGCTCACTAGTCAAGTGATTTCGCGCCGATAATTAGCGGGACTGTTAACCCTGTCACCGAAGCTCCGGACCACCCGACTTGTCGGGTGTTGGTAGGGGAGCGTTCCATTCACCGGCGAAGGTCAGTCGTGAGGCTGGCTGGAGGAGATGGAAATGAGTATGCTGGCATTAGTAGCGATAATTCCGGTGAGATTCCGGAACACCGAAAGCCTAAGGTTTCCTGAGTAAAGTAACTCTGCTCAGGGTTAGTCGGACCCTAAGCCGAGGCCGAGAGGCGTAGGCGATGGACAACAGGTTGAATATTCCTGTACCATCTTTTCATCGTTTGAGCTAAGGGGTGACGCAGGAGTGAAAGGTCAGCCGGGTGTTGAATGTCCCGGTTTAAGCAGGTAGAGGGATCCGATTGGAAAATCCGTCGGATCAACACCTCGAGATGCGAATAGGAGTCCTCTGGACACAAACTGACCCTAATCACGCTGACGAGAAAAACCTCTATGTTAGATGAAAGGATGCCCGTACCATAAACCGACACAGGTGGGCGAGGAGAATATCCTAAGGTGCGCGAGATAGCTCTGGTCAAGGAACTAGGCAAATTGGCCCCGTAACTTCGGAATATGGGGTGCCTTGAGTAGGTCAATCCAACTATTTCGGTAGACTGGAAGAGCCGAAAAAGGTCGCAGTGAAATGGCCCGGGTGACTGTTTACTAAAAACCCATGTCTCTGCTAAGTCGTAAGACGACGTATAGGGACTGACACCTGCCCGGTGCTGGAAGGTTAAGGGGACGAGTCATCCCGACTTGTCGGGAGAAGCTCTGAACTGAAGCCCCAGTAAACGGCGGCCGTAACTATAACGGTCCTAAGGTAGCGAAATTCCTTGTCGGGTAAGTTCCGACCTGCACGAATGGTGTAACAACTTGGGCTCTGTCTCGACCAGAGTCTCGGCGAACTTGTAATGCCGGTGAAGATGCCGGTTTCCCGCAGCTGGACAGAAAGACCCCGGAACCTTTACTATAGCTTGGCATTGGGTTTTGGGTTTGTATGTGTAGGATAGGTGGGAGACGTTGAAGCTCCGACGCAAGTCGGGGTGGAGTCAACCTTGAAATACCACCCTTATAAATCTAGAATTCTAATCTCGACCCCTGAAGCGGGGCGAGAGACATTGTCAGGTGGGTAGTTTGACTGGGGCGGTCGCCTCCCAAAATGTAACGGAGGCTCCCAAAGGTTCCCTCAGCACGTTTGGTAATCGTGCGTTGAGCGTAAAGGCATAAGGGAGCTTAACTGCGACTCCGACAGGAGAAGCAGATGCGAAAGCAGGGCTTAGTGATCCGGTGGTAGCACATGGAAGCGCCATCGCTCAAAGGATAAAAGGTACTCTGGGGATAACAGGCTGATCTCCCCCAAGAGTTCACATCGACGGGGAGGTTTGGCACCTCGATGTCGGCTCGTCACATCCTGGGGCTGGAGAAGGTCCCAAGGGTTGGGCTGTTCGCCCATTAAAGTGGCACGCGAGCTGGGTTTAGAACGTCGTGAGACAGTTCGGTCCTTATCCGCTGTGGGCGCAGGAGATTTGCGGGGGGCTACTCTTAGTACGAGAGGACCAGAGTGGACGAACCTCTGGTGCACCAGTTGTGCCGTCAGGTGCATTGCTGGGTAGCTATGTTCGGTCAGGATAAACGCTGAAAGCATATAAGCGTGAAACCTTCCCCAAGATGAGATCTCCCTCCCGATTCTTCGGGACTGAAGGTTCCTTGTAGATTACGAGGTTGATAGGTCATAGGTGTAAGATCAGTAATGGTCTCAGCCGAGTGATACTAATAAACCGTGCGTCTTGACCAAAAATTTTTATGCAGGTGACTTCGCGATCCAATTTTTCCCATTCCCAATGCAGTCTTTTTCCGGTGACTATAGCGGAAGGGCCACACCCGATCCCATCCCGAACTCGGTCGTTAAGCCTTCCAGCGCCGATGATACTGCCCTGGTCACGGGGTGGAAAAGTAGGTCGTTGCCGGGAAACTTTAAATCCCGCCTTAGAGCGGGATTTTTTTTATTGTTTCGCAAGCCCCGGCAGTTTTATATTCCAAGTGCATGTGGCACGAGAAAAAATACCGATTTCTGGACGGAAATGGACTTATGTCCTATCTCACAAACCCATACTTTCTGCCCACCTAAATTAAAGTGGCAGAATTGGAGGTGCTTATGAAACATAAATCAATCGTTATCGCAGTCGTGAGTCTCTGGACAATCAGTCTCTTCGCGCAGGTCTCTACCGGGACGCTCGATTTGAGGACTAATTACTTCTACAATTTCGAAATCTATTACCTGCTGGATTTCGATTTTAATAATGGGCGCAATAATCCGGATATGTTCTCTTACAGCCTGTCCTACACCCCCAATGACCCGCAGGGCGCACCGATTAAAATCAAACTCGAGTTTGAATGGCTGGCAACCGTCCCGTCTCTGAACCTGACCAACAGTCAAATCGTCTACATGTTGTCCAATCCCTTCGATTTTAATGGTGAGGTGGTGCTGACGACTAAGGATTTCGACCAGAACATGCGCAACCTCTACTATACCGATGGACGACAGGTACCCATCAGTATCACCGAATTCAAACAGAACGTCGAGAGGTTAAAAGCCGTAATCATGGCCACCGGGAAACTTCCCGCCGGTTCGTATATCTTTAAATTGAATATCATGAATGAGTCCGGCAGTGTGCTGAAGAGTCAGACCCAGGAAATCGGTGTGTCCAATCCTTCGACTCTCGAACTTATTTCTCCCGGCGGCACCCTCGACCAGAATCTCGAAATTGCGACGACTTTTCCCCAGTTTCAATGGGAATCGATTGATTTCATGTGGAGCAGTGCCAATTGCCCGACTTGTGGTTACAGCATCCGGATAGCCGAGTACGATCCTGCCAAGCACAGTTCGATCGAGGAAGCCCTCCATGACCGCGCCAATCTGCCGTATCCGGATAACGGTGGTGAGTTCCGTTTGCCAAGCCAGGCCGTAACCAGCCGGGCGGGGGTCGGACTCTATACCGCCGGCACAATTTTTCAGTATCCCATGACTGGAGCGAAACCACTGGAAGCCGGTAAAACCTATGTCTGGCAAATTAAAAAAACCTATCCCACTACTTCCGGCCCGGAGACAATTTCCAGTCAGATATTTGCATTTACCATCAAGGCTTCTATGGGCGGCACCAGCACGGCCGGAGGAACTACCACCACGACCGAGCTGAGTCAATACATGACCCTGCTGACGCAACTGTTGGACCCCGATACCTATAACAGGCTTTTTACCGGTGAACTGACCGGATTCACACCCACCGGAGTGGTCACACTGAATGCGACTCAAAATTTGACCTATGAGCAACTGACTGCCTTAGTCGCTCAATTTCTGAGTGGTCAGGTAACCATTAAATCGATTAGCGTGGAATAGGAGTAAAGTTATGCGTAAAATCATTATCGCTCTGTTTAGTATCGTATTACTCCTAATGCAAGGCTTTGCACAGGATAAAATCGCCCTGACCCTGAAAGCTCGGGGAGACACCCAGATCAAACGGGCCAACGAATCCACTTTCAAAGCCAATCTGCCCGTCGGTACGACTCTATTTGACCAGGATCATATCAAAACCGGCAAGGATGGTATGGCCGTACTGGTATTCCTGGACGATAAAAGTCAGATCAAGGTGCGCGAGAATTCCGAAATGGTAATTTCAGGAACCCGCGGAAAGGAAGCGATCTCGAAAAACATCGCCATGCAGTTCGGTACCATGAAAGCCGAAATCACGCCCATGCGCAAAGGCGAATTCGTGATTGCTACTCCAACCTCGGTCGCATCGGTTAAGGGTACGGTTTTCTGGGTACAATCCGACCCCGTCAACGGCGATGTCTTTTATGGACTTTCCGGAGCGGTGGAAGTGACCAATAACGAGAGCGGCGCGGTGATTGTCGTTGGCGCCAATCAAACCGGCACTTCGACCCCGACCGGCGACGTCAACGTCGAAGTCACTCCGGAAGGCACAGTGCCCCAGGAACCAGATAAGGAAGAAGAAACCCCGTCCAACATCCTGCGCATCCAGCTGAAAAATCCGCAGGGGGAAGTCAAAGACCTGAAGGTCGAGTACAAATAAGCGATATCGGGAATTTCAGATTACTGAAAGGTCAATAATGCGAAAGAACCTGACACGAGCTCTCATTTTAACTTTAGCTTTAATCAGTAGCGTTTTCGGGCAAGCCCGGATTTTACACCAACCGCCCCGCGATATCGTCGTGAGCACTCCGGTTCTCGTCGAGGCGCTTATTGAAGGCAACTCCCAGGGCATCAAGAATGTGAAAATATTCTTTCGGGAAGCCGGACAGGAAACCTATTTCGAAGCGAGCATGAATGAGATCATGGGAATTTACAAGTACAATATCCCCGCACGCGTCGTCACCGAAAACGGGCTCGAATACTTGATCGTGGCTGAATTTTCCGATGGCAGTATGGCCGCTTTTCCGGAAACCGATCCTTACAATGTGCCCATGTTCGTCACCGTAAAGCGCGCTCAGGCTGTTGCCGGCTCTGCATATGCAAAAGCAGAAGATTTGGAAGGCGGCATCCCCAGCAATGCCATCATTCTCGGCCCGGATGACGGACAGGTTGTCGCCGCCCAGGAAGTGGTCATCGCTGTTTCGCTCTTCAATGCCCGGAATATTGCTCTGAATACGGTTAAAGTTGAAATTGATGGGCTCGATATTACCAGTCAGGCGCAGGTTTCGGAAGATCTTATCACCGTCCGCCCCAGCAAATTGCTCGCCGGTCTGCACTCGGTTAAAATCACCTTTTCCAATCAGAATAACGTCCCTTTTAATCCACTGGTCTGGAGCTTCACGGTTGTCAGTTCGATCAGCGAAGCCGAAAGAGTACTGTCCTATAATGGCAATGTGATCGCCGAAACCAATTCCGAAACGGTCCGTGGTATCGAACAGAAACTCAATCAGCTGCGTACCCGTTTCAGCGGTGCCTATGACTGGCTGAATTTCGAAGCCAGTATGTATCTGACCGACCAGGAAGATCCCAATAAGCAACCCCGCAACCGCTACTCCGCAGGCTTCAGTACGAATTATTTTAAAATTGGGATTGGTGACGTCAATCCACAATTTGCCGAGTTCGGCATCAAGGGCAAGCGGGTCCGTGGCGTTAACGCCCGCCTGATGCTCAAATACTTCAATCTGCATGTTGTGTACGGCGAAACCGAGCGGGCCATCAAAGGTACGATCAGCGACACGCCGGATACACTCAGTACCGGGGTTCTGCAATACGGGCGCAGTGGCTATACCTTCAGTCGCAATTTACTGGCTGTCCGTCCCTATTTCGGGAGTGGTCAGAATTTTCAGTTGGGATTATATTTTTTAAAAGCCGTGGATGACACGATTTCGGTCGCCCGGGAAATGCAGGGAATTCTGCCCACCAACGACGTCTCAATCGCCATGCAGGGCACCAAGCCCCAGGATAATTTGGTCGTCGGTACCGATCTGCTGTTGGCCTTCGATAACAAACGCTTCACCTGGATGACCGAAGCCGCCCTGTCCATGCTCAACCGCGATATCAGTTCCGGTGCGCTGACTAAAAAACAGCTCGATACTTTCGCCCCGGGCGATACGCTGGAAAACGATACCATCAGTATCCAGGGGGTCAATATCCCGCTGAAAGTCATTCCCATTGACCCCGCCGATATCGCGAATATCTTTATCATCAACAAGAACATCGCTCCACTTTTGCCCTTCAATCCTGATACCGGAATCGTATTTGCGATTTTAAATATGCCTTCTTCGGCTTTCCGTACCGCCCTGACCCTGAATTATTTTAACAATTATGTGGTTTTGAAATACCAACGCGTCGGGCCGGAATTTTATTCATTGGGCAATCCGTACATGCGCAATGACGTCCAGGGTTTTAGCCTGTCCGACCGTATCCGACTCTTTCAGAACCGCGTATTCCTCACCCTGAATTTCGAGCAGTACCGCGACAACCTGAACGATCAAAAACGCGCTACGACAACCACGACGGCATTGAACGCCGGCATATCGCTCTATCTCGGGGAAAACCTACCGACGATCAACCTCAATACCATGCAGTACAGCCGGAAAAACGATCTCACGACGTACGATACCACCTGGGCGACGGTTGATTCATTCAGTCTGCGTGATTATCGCGAATCCAACATGACCATCCGCCAGGATATCCGGATCGAACACCGGGTTGAATTTTTAAACATCAAGAATACCATCAGCCTGAACTATGCCAATTCCGACAAAAGCGATCGTCTGTCACGTCTGCCCGGCTATCAGTTCAGTTCGATGTCAACCTCCATGTTGGGCTTTAGCCTGAATTCCAAATTCCCCTTCCCGCTCAAGACCAATATTCGGTTGTCCACCAATAAGAACGAGAGTGGACTGGCGGATAAACCCCTCGAATTCATGTCGTTTGGTATGCAGGGTGAATACGATTTCTTTGGTGAGAAATTGGGCACTTTGGCGGGCTATAATCTGACTAATTGCAAAGGCCAGGCGGATTTTACCCAGCATAATATGTACGTCGGCGCGATCCTGCGCTTTATGAAAGTGCATCAACTGCGCGGTTATCTGAGCTATACCAACATTAATGACCGCACCAGCGTTGAAAAATTCAACGATGTTAGCTTCTACCTGACCTATTCGCTTAACTTTTAATTTTCGCCGGTAAATCAGATGAAAAAGAACACACTGAAACAGGCATTGTGGGGTGTAGGCATTGCCGTTGTACTGAGTGTGATTGTTTCAGTACTACTGCTTTTGGGCACATTCCGGGAAATCGAACTGAAGTCACTGGATTCACGCTTTAAATGGCGCGGACCTCAGGACGTCAGCAAGTCGCCACTGATCATCGTTGCCATTGATGACAAAACTTTCAAAGACTGTCGCGACCGCTATCCGTATCCCCGGGAATATTATGCTACCCTGGTCGAGAATCTGAAGGAAGTCGGCGTTAAGATGGTGATGTTCGATATTCAGTTTACCGAGCCCGATTTGAAGAATCCGCTCGGAGATTCCTTACTCGCGGCGGCAATCAAGGAAAACGGCAATGTCATCCTGGCAGGGAAAGTCGCCCGGGAACTGACCACCGGCGGGGAATATGTTTATGCTGACGAACCACTGCCGATCCTGTTAAAAACGGGCAGTGACTGGGGTGTGGTGGGCGAAATGCAGGACCCGGACGGTTTCACCCGGCGCTATTCGATCTTTGAAGAATATCAGGGGCGTTTTATCTATTCACTCGGAGCACGCGTGTTCTTCAAAGAACGCAACCTGCCAAGCTTCCCGCAATTTGAATTCCAGGATGGCTACTTTATGTTCTCCGACTCGGCCTCGGGCAATAAACAGCGATTGTTGGGGCATCGCGGCAGTTTAGGCTGGGAGCAGACGATCCTGATCAATTATTACGGACCAGCCAAGACCTTTCCGACTTTTTCGATGTCGGATTTGCTGGACGATGCGGAGTTTGATCTGAAGGATGAAGAGGATACCGATTACCTGGAGCTTTTCAAACCCAACTCTCCCTATCCGCCCGAATTCCGGATTTCCTTGTTGTCGGATTCCACTCAGCAGTTTGCCGCCATGGCGGCCTTGGAGCGGGGCGACCTGGCCCAGGTGAATGCGATTTTGGAAGCGGCAAATCCCTTCAAGGACAAAATTGCCCTGATCGGAGTTTCGATCGAAGAACTGCATGATAACAAATTCACGCCTTTCTATAACTACGCCGGCAATCGGCGGTTGACGCCGGGAGTGGAAACTCACGCCCACGCCATCCAAACCATGCTCGATCAGCGGTTTATCCGTACTTTGCCACAGATCGTTAATATTGTACTGATTTTCATTTTCGGGATCATCACGGCCGTGGCGGTCGCCTTTGTGCGCCCGGTTCTGGGTGGCGGACTGGCGATCCTGCTGGCCGGCATTACTACCGTGGGTACTTACTGGATCTTTATCCACCAGGGGCGCTGGATTTATTTAATCCCCATTTTAGCCAGCATCGCCGTCAGCTATATCGCCAGCGTGATTTATCAGTTTCTTTCCGAACAAAAGGAAAAGAAAAAAATCCGGGGTATGTTCCAGACTTACATGAGTCCCAAGGTCTTAAAATACCTCGAAGACCATCCCGACGCTTTCAGCCTTTCGGGTGAAAAGCGCGAAGCTACCATGTTCTTTTCTGACGTCGCCAATTTTACGACCATTTCGGAAAGTCTGTCCGCCGAAGAACTGGCGACGGTATTGAACAAGTACCTTTCACCGATGACTGAAATTTTGATGCGCTACGACGGCTATGTGGATAAATACGAAGGCGACGCCATCATGTGCGATTTCGGAGTTCCGATGGAAGATCCCGACCATGCCTGGAAAGCCTGCTTTGCGGCGCTCGATCAGCAGGAAGCGTTGAAGACGATTCGCGAACAGATCAAGCGCGATCACGGCGTGAATATTTATGTGCGCATGGGAGTCAACTCCGGCGTCGTCAGCGCCGGAAACATGGGTTCAACCCAACGTTTCCAATATACCGTCATGGGTGATGCGGTCAATCAGGCCTCCCGTTTTGAAGGCGCCAATAAGCAGTATGGGACCTACATCATGGTCGGCGAGGAAACCCTGCGCCGGGCGGGTGATTTCATCGAGGTCCGCATTCTCGACCGATTAGTCGTCAAGGGGAAACTCAAACCGATAACGGTTTATGAACTATTAGGCCGCAAAGGTCAGATCGAGCAGGTAAAAGCTGACATCCGCGAACATTTCGATCAGGGGATTAATTTATACTGGGAAAGGCAATGGGACGCGGCGGTAGCCGCCTTTCAGCGCGCTCTCGCGGTGCAGGGTGACGACCCGCCATCCCGTGTTTTTATCGAACGTTGTCAGCTGTTCAAGGCCAATCCGCCCGGTGCCGACTGGCAGGGTGAGTTTGTCATGAAGACCAAATAGGAATCCGGCGGGCAGAACTAACCTTTCTAGGTCAGCGTCGGAAATTGTGCCATTGGCGGCGTCTTTTGCTTAAATTACGCTGAATTTCCATTTAATATTTGACAATCCAAGTGATCAGAATTATAATCCCGACTGGAGACAGATTGAGGCAGACATGTCATTAAAAAAAGGCAAGATTTTATGGGTCGATGATGAAATTGACCTGTTGAAAGCGCATATTCTGTTTTTACGAAGCCGCGGTTTCGAAGTGACTCCGGTTTCCAACGGGGTGGATGCCGTGGATCTGGCCGGACGCGAGCAATTCGATATTGTCCTCCTGGATGAAATGATGGCGGGCCAGGACGGCTTGACGACGCTGTCGGAAATCAAAGCCCGCAAACCAGCACTGCCAGTCATCATGATCACCAAAAACGAAGAAGAAAGCCTGATGGAAAAAGCCATCGGCAGTAAAATCACCGATTATCTGACCAAGCCCGTGAATCCCAGTCAGATTCTGTTAGCCTGTAAAAAAGTCCTGGAACAGTCACGGATTTCCTCCGAACATATCGCCCGTAACTATCTCGAGGAATTCCATGCTATTTCCCGCCAGCTGTACGATGATCTTACGAGTACGCAGTGGATCGAAATCTGGAAAAAACTGGCCGCATGGGAGATAGAATTTGACGATCATCCTGACCTGGGTTTGCAAGAGACTCTGGCGGATCAGAAACGGGAATGCAATATTGAATTTGCCAAATTTATCGAAAAAAATTACGTCGGCTGGATCAATGACGATCCCCACTTCCGTCCTGCGCTCTCACCGGACATTCTGCCGCGGCAGGTTCTGCCCCTGCTTAAAAATAATACCAAGGTACTGTTTGTGGTGATCGATTGTATGCGGCTCGACCAATGGTTGACGTTTGCACCTTTGCTTTACGAACTTTTTAATATCGAGATGGATTTTTGCTTTTCGATTATCCCGTCGGCGACACCCTACGCCCGCAATGCGTTGTTCAGCGGACTTTTCCCGGATGAGATTCAGACCTATTACCCGGACATTTATACGCTTCAGGAAGAAGAAGACGAAAGTTCTATGAATCGCTTCGAAAACCAGATGCTGGACAGTCTGCTGAAGCGCGAAATGCTGACCCTGAAAAATGGCTACACTTATCATAAGATTCTCGATTCAGAAGCTGGCTGGGGCATCGAACGCAAAATCAATTCCTATTTTAACAATAACCTCATCACCCTCGTTTTGAACTTCGTGGATGTCCTGGCGCATCGTCGGTCGGAATCGGATATTCTCAAGGAAATTTTACCGGATGAGGCCAGTTATCGTTCGCTGATCCGCACCTGGTTTCGGCATTCCTGGATTTATGCCGTCCTGCGCAAATTTGCCGCTCTGGATTTCACGATTATTCTGACCAGCGATCATGGCAGTATCCGGGTGCAGAACGATGTCAAAGTCGTCGCCGACAAAGCCACTTCTCCCAACATCCGCTTCAAATTCGGTAAAAACCTCAATTGTTCGCCCAAGTACGCCCTGGTCATCAAAGAACCCGCCCGCTACAAATTGCCCAACCTCGGCATCAACAATAATTATCTGATCGCCAAGGAAAATTTCTACTTCATTTATCCAACCAACTACCACAAATTCCAGACCTTTTTCAAGGATTCCTACCAGCATGGCGGAATTTCGATGGAGGAGATGATTTTGCCGGTGGTAAAACTGACTCCGAAATAGGTTTTCGGAATGTTACTGATTGAAACCAACCATCCGACCGAGACCGAGCTTTTGGGACAGCGCTTAGCCGCCTTCCTTGAACCGGGCATGGTCGTAGCCCTGAGTGGTGATTTGGCGGCGGGGAAAACCACGCTGATTAAAGGCATCTGTGATGGCTTGGGTGTCTCGCGCTCGGCGGAGAGCCCAACCTTTACGTTGATTAATGAATACCAGGGGCGAATGCCCGTCTACCACCTGGATTGCTATCGCGAATCGCGGATAAAGGAATGGCTCGAACTCGGTATTAACGAGTATTTCTATGGCGCAGGAGTGACCTTGGTGGAATGGGCTGACCGCATCAGCAGTTTATTGCCGGAGGATAGCCTGCGGATTAAAATCCGGCAGGATACCTGGCACGAAAATTATCGGCGAATCGAGTTCACCGGCCCGCTTAACTTGCTCAGCTCTTTATCGACGCATATGCAAAATCAGTCAAACGGAGCGTCCGCACCATGCTGATCCTCGGCATCGATACTTCAACCGCCAACTGCAGCGTCGGGCTGGTCAGGGATGGCCGAATTGTAAATCATCACTGCATCGTAGACCGGGCGGTGCATTCCGAAAAATTGCTCGAACTGGTGGCGCAATCCCTGCAGGGTACAAACATTAACGCATTAGATGCTATCGCGGTTAGTATCGGGCCGGGCAGTTATACCGGTTTAAGGATTGGGTTGGCGACGGCCAAAGGGCTGGCGTTTCCGCGACAATTGCCGGTCTTGCCTGTGCCAACTCTGGCAGTACTGGAACGGGTGGCGCGTCAGGAGTTTGATGGTGCAATGGTACTTTTTATCAAATCACATCGCGACCTGATTTATTATACTGAAGTCCCGGATTCCTTGAAAACAATTTGGAAACGTCCTGTTGGTCATGAGAGTATCAGTCGGGTCGTCGAACGTTTCGCTCCGGAATATGTTTTCATCGGCGATAGCGAGATAGACCTTGGGCATTCGCGTCGGAGCAGGCTCCTTTATCCGCGCGGAGATTGCACCGCTTTGTTAGCCACCGAACATTACCGGGAGTTATTGCCGTTGAACCGGCCTGATCTGGAACCGGAGTATTTGTCTGAAATGGAAATCAAATCGTGGCGGAACTGACCGGAATTCGTTTACGCATCGCCAATGAAGCCGATCTCGATGCCATTTTAGCCATCGAAGAAATTTCATTCACCACCGCCTGGAGTCGCGACTTTTTTTTTCACGAATTGCACAATCCGATCAGCAAGTTCTATGTTCTGGAACAGCGGAAGTGCGTCATCGGGTATGTCATTTTCTGGTTGGTGGCCGATGAAGTTCATATTGCAAATTTGGCCGTTCATCCTCAATTTAGACGTTCGGGTATGGGTACGAAATTGTTAAAAACCGTTTTTGATCAAGCAAGTCGGCACAGAGCAAAAATCATCACATTGGAAGTCAATGAAAAGAATGTCAGCGCCCGCGATTTGTATCGCAAGTTCGGGTTCACGCAAGTCGGTCGGCGCGCCAAATATTACGAAAACCGCGATGACGCATTGATCCTGTCGCGGAGTCTGCAGTGAGGTAAATATGCCGGATTGGTTTCAGCGCACGAAACAAGGATTACTCAGCACGGAAAAAAAGGTCATTCCGGATGGATTATGGGTCAAGTGCCCGGAGTGTAGTGAATACCTCTATAAACGCGAACTGGATAAGAACCTGTGGGTTTGTCCGCAATGCCATTTCCATTTTCGGATTGCCTGTCAGGAGTACATCCGGATGTTGGTGGGAGACGATTATCAGGAATTCGAAGTCGGGTTGAAGTCGAGTGATCCACTGAAGTTCAAAGCCCAGAAACGCTATCAGGAGCAGATTAAGCAGGCGGTGGTGCAGACCGGAGCCAATGAAGCGGTGCGCTGTGTCACCGGGAAAATAGGTCAGCACCCGGTGGTCTTGGCCGTAATGGATTTTAACTTCATTGGTGGCAGTATGGGTTCGGTGGTCGGGGAAAAAGTCGCCCGTGCCATTGACCGGGCTCGCGAAACGCATCAGCCGCTGATTATCGTCTCCCAATCCGGGGGGGCCCGGATGATGGAAGGTGTTCTTTCTTTGATGCAGATGGCTAAGACCAGCGCCAAACTGGCCCAATTGCACGAAGCCGGCGGGCTTTTTATCTCGATTCTGACTGATCCGACGACCGGCGGGACGACGGCCAGTTTTGCGATGTTGGGCGACCTGATCATCGCCGAACCGGGCGCACTGATCGGGTTTGCCGGACCGCGCGTCATCAAGCAAACCATCGGTCAGGATTTGCCGGTTGGATTTCAGCGTTCCGAATTTCTACTGGAAAAAGGCTTTATCGATATCATCGTCCAGCGTTCGGAGATGCGTTCCACACTCATCAAAATCTTAGATTTCTTTTATGACTGAGGCCAGACCATACATTCTGGTGACTAACGACGATGGCATCACCGCTCCCGGCATCCAGATTCTTTCTGAATATCTGATGCGCCTGGGCGAAGTGGTCGTGGTGGCACCGGACAGCGAAAAAAGTGCCGTCGGGCATGCAATCACCTTATCCGATCCAATCCGCGTAACTGACTATCGCGAGAACGGGATTCGGCAGGGCTATGCGGTATCCGGCACTCCAGCGGACTGTGTCAAAATCGCGGTGGGCGCGCTTCTTTCAAAGCGCCCCGAATTAGTCGTTTCAGGTATTAATCTCGGCTCCAACGCCGGCATCAATGTGATTTATTCAGGGACGGTTTCCGCGGCAACCGAGGGCACCATTCTGGGAATTCCGTCAATCGCAGTTTCGCTCACGACGTATACCAAACCGATTTTTACGCCGGCGGCGGAATTTGCTCTGACCATGGCGAAAATGGTGCTGTCGAAAGGTCTCCCGCCCCGCACATTGCTGAATATTAATGTACCGAATGTCCCGCAGGGTGAAATTCGGGGCGTGCGGATAACCCGGCAGGGCATGGCAAATTTTGCCGAGCAGTTTGACAAACGGATTGATCCGCGTCAGCGCGTCTACTACTGGATGGACGGTAAAAAGGCCGAAATCGAGGAAGGCGAGGATGTTGATGATGTCGCCATCCGGCGCAATTATATTTCCATTACCCCGATCAAATACGATTTGACCAATTACGATTTTATCACTGAACTCCGGAACTGGTTGCAGGAGGTCGCCTAACATGACGGTCAACAGTAAAGTCTGGGTAGTGGACTTTGGTTCGCAATATACACAGCTGATCGCGCGGCGGGTGCGTGAATGCGCCGTTTATTCGGAAATCGTATCACCTTCGGTTACTGCCGGGGATATTCGCCGCGAAAAGGTTCAGGCACTGATTCTGTCGGGTGGGCCGGCCAGCGTTTACGAAGCCTCGGCACCGAAACTGGACAACGCGATTTTTAACCTCAACCTGCCGATTCTGGGTATCTGTTACGGACTGCAGGTCATCGCTGAACATTTTGGGGCGCGGGTGCATTCCGACAACCACCGTGAATATGGTCGCAATGCCGTACGCATTTTGGCGTCGCATCCTGTTTTTCAGGAAGTGGGGACGACCACACAGGTCTGGATGAGCCATGGCGACCATGTGGATACCCTGCCGGATGGGTTTCGCATCCTGGCCGAATCTGAGAGCGGGGCTCCCGCGGCCTTGGTACATGCCGAGAAACCAATCATAGGTTTGCAATTTCATCCGGAAGTCGCTCATACGAGCGAAGGTTCCCGGATGCTTTCAAATTTTCTGTTTGCGATTGCCCGTCTGAGTCCTGACTGGACTGCCGCGCATTTCATCGAAAACAGTATTGCCGAGATTCGTCAGCGGGTCGGCCAAGAACGGGTCTTGTTGGCGCTCAGCGGCGGTGTGGATTCTTCCGTTATGGGTGTCCTGGTCAACCGCGCCATCGGTAAACAGTGCCTGCCGGTTTTTATCAATAATGGTCTGTTGCGGCAAAACGAACAATTCCAGGTTGTGCAACAACTGCGCGACCAGATGCGGTTGCCAATCCGCTCTTTCAACTATGCCAAGCGGTTTTTAACAGCTTTACGGGGCGTCACCCATCCCGAACGCAAGCGCAAGATCATCGGTCGCGAATTCATCCGCGCCTTCGAAGAAATTGCGCAGTGCTATCACGAGGTTAAAATATTGGCCCAGGGGACGCTCTATCCGGATGTCATCGAAAGTCGCGCGGTGTACGGCCCTTCGCAGGTCATTAAAAGCCATCACAACGTCGGTGGCCTGCCGCGACGCATGCGTTTCCAGCTTCTTGAACCCTTCAATCACCTGTTCAAGGATGAGGTGCGGCGGATCGGATGCGAACTGCAAATACCGCCCGAAATATTGAACCGGCACCCTTTCCCGGGTCCGGGTCTCGCCGTGCGTATTATCGGGGAAATTACGCCCTATCGACTAAAGTTATTGCGCCAGGCGGACGCGATCTTTATCGAACACCTGCATCAATCCGGCTACTATGCCAAGGTCTGGCAGGCTTTCGCAGTGCTTGTCCCGGTGAAAACGGTGGGGGTCATGGGCGATCAACGCACTTACGAACACTTGCTCGTGTTGCGTTCGGTCAACAGCAGTGATGGTATGACCGCCGACTGGTCTCGTCTGCCGGACGATCTGCTGGGTCAAATTGCTAATCGCATCGTCAATCAGGTGCGGGGAATCAACCGGGTGGTCTATGACATAACCTCCAAACCTCCGGCAACTATCGAATGGGAATAGCAAACCATAATCTGGATCAGGAATGAAGAAAACCGGGCTGAAAGTCTCGATGGTCATCACAGTAATCTTGGGTACCGCGTTTAGTCAGACGGTGGAGCGGACCGCTAACCCGCAACTGCAAAAAGTCTTCGATGAGGGCGTTACTTATTTCAATACGGAAAAATACTGGGACGCCCTTTCCAATTTTCAGCAGGTAGCTGCCGCAAATAAAAATGAAAATCCCCTGCTTTCTTCAGCGCAACTGATGGTGCTTAAGACCACTTATCGGTTAGGCGAACTGGACCGGAGCGCCCAGTTGGCCCGCACCTTTCTGCAGACTTTCCCGGATTCACGTTATGTGACCGAGGTACGCGAGGATTTGGCGGAAATCCTGCTCGCTCAGGGTAAATATCGCGAGGCCTTGAACTATTACCTGGATGTCTTGAAAAGTGGTGATGATGCCTTCCTGCGCAGTAGCAGTGAAGAAGCCATCGAAAAAATTTTAGGTTTCTATTTCACGGCGGAGGAAATCCGGGCATTACGTGATTTCACCTCGGATCCCTTCATCCGACAGTTTCTGACCTTGAAATTGGCTGAGAAACTACATGCCGAGGGGGATTCCCGCCAGGCGCATAAAGAATTGCGGCAGGTCGCGCCTTCCGCTACTGATAAATATCTGCGTAACCAGGTCGCCCAGACTGAGAATCGTTTGAAAAGTCTCGCCGCTCCCCGAGTCTACGTTGGTGTTGTTCTGCCGCTAAGCGGCTCGAATGCCGCGCTTGGGCAAAAAATATTAAATGGATTGAAATATGCGCTGGCGCAGTATCGCCAGGCTGGCCATGCCGAAATTGCCGCTCTCGTTTTGGATAATCGCAGTGAAGTCGCCCAGAGTGTCCGGCAGGTTGAATTTCTGGCAGGCAATCCGCGGGTCTGCGCGATCATCGGGCCCCTGACCAGCGAGGAAACCATCGCCGTCGCGGCCATCGCCAATAACCAACAAATACCGCTACTGACACCGACTGCTTCCAGTTCCCAGATCTCGACTCTGAGCCCGTACATTTTTCAAGTAAACTTAGACTATGAAAACCTGGGACGCTTCCTCGGGCTATACGGAGTGCGGGTCGCCGGGATAAAAAGCGCCGCTTCGCTCGCACCGGCTGACGAGTTTGGTAAGGAATTCACTGACGCTTTTTGTCGGGCGCTGGATGAATATGGAGCCTCGATCATTTCGCAACAGTGGTACTCCGGCGAACCGGCGGATCTGAAGAATCAGATTGCTAATATTCACAAAGCCGCCGTAGAGCGCGTCGAAAAACAGGTGGAATTCAAAATAAATGAAGCCCGCCAGAATCTGAAGAATTTAGCCCTAAATCCACCCGCACCTATTCTGAAGATCGTCGTGGATGAACCATATTGCACGATTATCCGGCAGGACACAACGCTTAGCCTGACCTTGCGCGAGACGCTGATTTATACCGGCCTGATGAAAATCTCAGATTTTGAAATCCCGCGCCGCGATACCCTGACTTTTCCATCGGGATTGGTGGACGGATTTTTAATCCCGGCCCGGGCCAGCGACGCGAACCTGATCGTCCCGCAGATCAATTATTTTGACATCCGGGCGCAATTCCTCGGTAGTGGCAATTGGAACGATCCCGAGTTGCTGAAACGCAACAAAGACCTGTTGAAAGGCTTATATTTCATTTCGGATTTCTACATTGATCCAGATAACAGGACTTTCAAGACGATGGCGACCGGATTCGCCAAAGTGTTCGGTAATGAGCCGGGGCGCTTTGAACTATACGGCTATGACACGATGAAAGCCTTGCTGTCGGTAATGGAAGCGCAGGAAATCAGTCGTTCGGCGATCCGCCGCGGACTGCTTGAGATGCCGGTTTACCGCGGTTTGGGACGCATCATTTCCTTTAAAGGCAATCGTCCGCGTGTCAATTCCTGCGGTTTCATTTTGCGCTACGACAATAACCGCGTGCGACCGGCGGCGCTGATTGAGAACGGCCAGTTGATCATCGGGCAGAAGGTAATTCGCTGATGTTTTCGATTCGGCCCAGCAACGGCATTGAAATTATCACTGCACCCGCCTTGGAAACTTATCCGGAGGTGGTGCACGGATTCAGTACCCGTAACGGTGGCATCAGCCGCGGACCTTTCCGGTCTCTCAATTTGGGCATGGTGGAGGGCGACACCTTAAAAAATATCCTTGTCAATCGCAAGCGCTTCTGCAACACCCTGAACTTCGCGCCCTCCAATTTACTGCAGGGCGAGCAGGTACATGGCACGAGCATCGCTATCGTTGAGGCAAACGACTCCCCCGGGCAGGTGGACGCCTTGATCACCAATCAGCGCAATCTTTTTCTGAGCGTCAGGGTCGCCGATTGCGCTCCGGTTCTGCTCTATGAGCCGGAGAAACATGTCGTCGCGGCAGTTCATGCGGGCTGGCGCGGCACCGCCAATGCCATAATTGCCAATACCGTAAAAGCCATGGTTGACCGGTTCGATGTTAATCCCGAACAGATAGTTGCCGCGATCGGACCTGCTCTGTCACAATGTTGTTATGAAATACAAGACGATGTGGCCCGGCATTTTTCCGCGGAGGAAGTGGTGCGGCGCAAGGGAGGGCTTTTCCTGGATTTGGTGGGCGCGATCCGCAATCGTCTCCGGTCAGCCGGGTTAGCGGAAACCAATATCCACGCCAGCGACTTCTGTACGGCCTGCCAGCCTGACCTGTTTTACTCGCATCGGCGGGAGCGGGGCGTCACCGGTCGAATGTTAGGGGTCATCGGTCTTAATCATCAGCAGAATTCTCTCTGAATCAGGAGTAGTTATGGATTTGAAAACAAAACTTTTAAATGATCTGACTGCCGCCATGAAAGCGCGGGATGAAAATCGGGTGCGGATCATCCGCCTGATACGCGGCAATATCCGCAAAATGGAAATTGACCAGCGCCGTGAACTTTCTGATGAGGATGTGATTGGAGTGTTGCTGAATTCGGTCAAACAGCATGAGGACTCGATCAAGGCTTACGCGGCTGGGAATCGTTCCGATCTGGTGGCCCAGGAGACTGAGGAACTCAACGTCTTGCGTTCCTATCTGCCCCAGCCGCTGACTCCAGACGAAATCAATAAGATTATTAAGTCGGTCATTAAAGAAACCGGCGCACTTACGATTAAGGATATTGGTAAGGTCATGCCCAAAGTCATGGCGCAGGCGAAAGGCCGCGCCAGCGGATCGGAGCTCCAGACCCTGGTGCGGAATAAACTGAGCGCGGTATGAAAGCATCCGGTCGCCGAGGGAGTCACCATGTTTGATCTGCTCGTTTTGGGATTGATCGCCTTGTTGGCCTTTTTGGGCGGGCGCAAGGGATTGGTGGGCGCTTTGCTCAAGCTCGGCAGTCTTTTCATTGCCGGTTACACGGCCTCCCGCTTCTATCATTTTGGCGGCAACGTTGTCAACTCGCTGTTTAATGCCAGCGAAGGCGTCCGGACCATACTGGGATTTGCGGTAATATTTTTAATCATTTTCCTGTTCATTGAACTGATGGGCGTCATGTTGCGCAGTCTTCTGCGTGGTCTGAAATTGGTGTGGTTAGATCGGGTCGGCGGGGCGTTGTTCGGGATAATCGGCGGATTGGGAATAATTATCGTACTCGTCTGGTTTATCAATGTCTTTCCGGAGCTAAGTCTTGACCAGACTCTGGAGCGGGATTCCGGACTGTACCGCAGTTTGAATCGGCTCGAGGAAAAGACCGTCAGTCTGCTTAATCTCGAGCAAGAATTAGGCGAACTGCAGATTAGCTTGCGCAAAATCTTTATGTTGCCGGCGCTGGCGACTCCTGAAGACATTTTCCATCCCGATACATCCGGTCTGAACGGCAGGTAGATGTCCGTGCTCACGGCGGTTGAGTCAGCGCGGGAAGCGCTCGGTTTTCACAAAGTAATTGCTCTGCATCAGGAATTTGCGGTTTCGACCGCCGGTCGCGAGCGCGTCGGTGAGATTGCGCCGCTCGCCAAGGTTGAAGACATCCTGTTGTTTCAGCAACAGATCAGCGCATTAAAGAGATTGATGGAAGAAGGCACCGATCTGCCGCTCAGCGCCTTCGAGGACGAGCGCCCGGAGCTTAAACGCTGTCAATTGAAGGGGACCTTCCTGGGAATCGCCACCTTGCAGCACATCCGGGCGGATCTGGCAATGATAGCCGGTCTGCTGCAGACTTATCGAAGCCAACGTACGACGTTGAGTCCGCTGGAAGCATTGTTTAAAAACCTGAATCCGCTGACCGCAGTTAAAAAACTGATTGATCGTCTCCTCGATGCCGCTGGTAATATTCGCGATAACGCCAGCCCTGACCTGCAGACGATCCGCACTGCGGCCCGGGTGCGCCAGCAACGCCTTCAGCGTTCGATTGTGCGGCTGATGGAGCAGGCACGGACTTCGGGTTGGTTGCATGAGGAGAATCCCACTCTGCGCGAGGGACGCCTCGTTTTGCCCCTGCGTTCGGAATTCAAGCGCAAGGTCAACGGGATCATTCACGGGCAGTCGGCAACGGGTGCCACGACCTACATCGAGCCACTCGAAATCGTCGAGATCAATAATGAGCTCAAGGAGCTGGAACAGGCCGAGAAAGAAGAAATCGAACGGATTTTACTCAAAACGACCGAACAACTGCGCCCCTCGTTCGATGCGCTTCGACTCAACTATGAACAGGCTATTGAACTGGATAGCCGCCGCGCCTGCACACTCTATTCACGACGCTATCTCTGTCAACCGCCCCGGATAAACGTCACGGAACGCCGCCTTTGCCTGCAGCAGGCCCGGCATCCTTTGCTGGTGCTGGTCAAGCCGGTTGTGCCGCTCAGCATATCACTCGGCGAAGAGGTTCGGATCGTACTGATTTCAGGACCGAATGCCGGGGGTAAGACGGTGGCGATGAAAACAGTCGGCTTGCTGGTTTTGATGGCGATGTCCGGACTGCATATACCGGCGGACGCCGATAGCACGATCCCGCTATTGACCAATTTTTTAACCGACATTGGCGATCAGCAATCACTCGAAAACGACCTCTCGACTTTTTCATCGCACGTCCGCAACCTGAAAGATTTTTTAGATGAAGCCGATGGTCGTACATTGGTCTTGATTGATGAATTGGGCACCGGCACCGAGCCGACGGAAGGGGCCGCGCTCGGACAGGCTGTGTTAGAAATGCTGGCTCAATCAGGAGCACTGACGCTGGCCACCACGCATCATAACGCACTCAAGGAATTTGTTCAGCGCCATCCTAATGCCCTGAACGCCGCCATGGAATTCGATACGGCGACGCTCGCGCCGACTTATCGTCTGCAGGTGGGACTACCCGGCAACAGCTATGCTTTTGAAATTTCACGCCGGCTGGGATTAGCGGAAAAGGTCATCGCCCGCGCCCAGTCAATCCTCGGAATGGAGTCACTGAGACTGACCGCTTTGCTCCAGGAAGTCGAAGACCTCCGGAAAAGTACAGCCGCCGAATCCCGGCAGTTGGACGCAAAACAAAAAGTGCTGGATCGTTTGGTGGCGGAACAGACTGCGCTTCTGAATCAACTGCGCGAGAAGGAGAAGCAGGCCGATGCGACTTTAGTCCAACAATTGGAGCAGGTCGTGGCTTCGGCGCGCCAGCAGATCGAGCAGGCGATTAAAACCATTCGCGAAAACAATGCTCACCCGGCAGCGACCAAACAGGCGCGACAGGTTGTCGCGCGTCTTGAGTCAGAAATCGGCCAGACCCGCGCCCGACTAAAAGAACCTCCGTCAATGGAAACACACGAATTGGAGACCGGCGACTGGGTGAAAATCGAGGGTCTGACGAACCAGGGCGAAATCGTGTCCTTTGCCGCCAATCGCAAGCGCGTCGCCGTCCGCATCGGGGACAAAACCCTGTGGATCGCCAGTCAGAATCTCCAGCGCGTCCGTCCGCCCACCGGCAGCAAAGCCGCCCCCGCCGCGCCGGTCATTGTCAATGCTGAAAAACCCGTCTCGCCCCGCCTGGATCTGCGCGGTTTGCGGGCCGACGAAGCGGAAAGTATGCTCGTCCAGTTTTTGGATCGGGCCCTCATCGCCGGTTTGAATCAGGTGGAGATCATCCACGGAATGGGCACCGGAGCGCTCCAGAAAATGACTCATCAGGTACTGCGCAATCATCCCCGCGTCCGCCATTTCCACTTCGAAGACTTTGACAGCGGCGGCACCGGCGCCACACTCGTGGAATTGTGATGTCCGGCGCCGGTGATTAATCCCGTCCCTCATTGCACCGATGATGTTGACAAAATCCTGCAGACTTTGTAATATCAAAACAAATGCGAGTACAACCAACTGCGGCGAATTAGGAGAGAAATAAGAATGGGGGAACAACAAATCGCAAAAGAAATGAAACAGTACGATTACGTGATCGAGGTGATGCGTAATAATGGCGGCTTTGCTACTTTGGGATTTTTAAACAAAAATGTAAATACGTCTGAATGGAAAACAAGAACTCCTTATGCTTCCATCAGGAGAATTGTACAGGACGAAAGACATTTTTTTCGAATTCGACCGGGATTATGGGCTCTGAATGAATTTAAAAATGAAGTCCTGAGTAAATTCAAAATTGACGATCCTAAGCAGGAATGTCAGGAGGCATTCAACCACTCCTATTATCAGGGATTACTCTTGGAAATCGGGAATTTAAAAGGCTATCGCACCTACATTCCACCGCAGGACAAGAACAATAAATTTTTAGATCGTCCACTCGGTTCGATATCGCAGCTGAGTTCCATTTTACCCTTTTCTTATTCCGAGATAGTTTCCAGGGCGAAGACGATTGATGTGATTTGGTTTAATGATAGAAAAATGCCTTATTCATTTTTTGAGATTGAACATTCCACGGATCTCCAAAACTCAATAATAAAATTTATCGACCTTCAGGATTTCTACTCCAAATTTTACTTGGTTTGCCCCATTAACCGGAAAAGAGAGTTTGATCGAAAAATCGGATATTCCGCATTTCATAACATTAAAGAGCGAATTAAGTTTTTAGATTATGATCTTATTTCGAATTTACATGCGAAGTCATTTGAATTATCTGCTCTTGGTAGTTTGTAAAAATGGACCTGCAAGAGCAGTACGACAGGATTTACGCTTTTTTCAAAACGACAACCGAACCATTTGATCAGATCGATTGGGACGGAGAGACCTTGTCAATAATATTAAATGAAAAGACTATCGAAGAATATTCATTAGGCGATTTGCAGGAATTGATTCAGAATTTTCCTGTATAGCTGCCATTATTTATCAGAGTCGATCTTGTCTTCATATCGTAATTGGATGCGACTGAGGCGACAAGATTGATTAGTCAGTCAGAAGACGATCAGCCACTCATCCATCCGAGGAGCGTGGTAAAAAGTTCCAGATTCTTTAAATTAGTCGCGCGATGGCGAAGATTTCATCTGGTTCGATAGAGCAGATCAAGGCGCGGGCGGACGTCTTAGACGTGGTTTCCGAGGTCGTCCAGATGCGTCAGCGGGGGCGTAATTATTTCGGTTTGTGCCCTTTTCACGAGGAAAAGACGCCGTCCTTCAGCGTCAATCCGGCGCTTGGGATTTTTCACTGTTTCGGTTGCGGCAAGGGGGGCAATGCCGTGACTTTCGTGATGGAGTACGAAAAGATTGACTATATCGAAGCCCTGAAAAAGTTAGCCGATCGTTACGGCATCGAGCTCGAATGGGAAGGCGGCGAGGACACGCGCAAGGGCGAGATCGCCCTCATTTACGAACTGCATGAACTGGCGGCGCAGATCTATCATGGTCTGCTCTTTGCCGAACGCGGTCGGAACGCGCGGGAATATTTACGCGAGCGCGGTTTCGAAGAAGCGCTGTTGCGTCAGTTTCGGATTGGCTATGTTCCCGATGAATGGGATATGCTTTTCCGCCAGATTGATCTGACCCGCTTTACGCCCGGTATTCTGGAGAAGTCGGGTTTGTTTATTCGTCGGGAGGGCAACAATTTCTACGATCGCTTCCGCAACCGTGTCATTTTTCCGATTGTCAACCTTTCCGGGCGGGTGATTGCGTTCGGCGGGCGGACGCTTGACCCGCAGGAGGAGACCAAATACCTGAATTCGCCGGAGACGCCGATCTATTTCAAAAGCGGTGTTTTCTATGGGCTGAATGTTGCCAAGGACGCCATTCAGAAAACCGGCGAAGCGCTGTTAGTCGAGGGTTACACGGATTTTCTGCGCCTGTACAGCCAGGGATTCACCAATGCCGTGGCCGGTTCCGGCACCGCCCTGACCTTTCATCACGCCCGACTCCTGCGTCGCTTTACCACCCGGATACTGTTGTGCTACGACGGCGATGAGGCGGGGCAGAAAGCCACGGAACGCGCCGGCTTTCTCCTGCAGAAAGAAGGTCTGGACGTCCGGGCGATTCGTCTGCCGATTGAGGAAGATCCCGACTCGTTTTTGAAAAATCACAAACGCGCCGAGCTGGAAGAATTGGCAAAGTCCGCACCGGATTTCATCACCTATTATTTAGCCCGCAACGCCGAGCATTTACAAAGTCCGGCGGGCAAGACGCTTTTCATCGAACGTCTGGCGGAGGAATTAGCCGAAATCCGCAATCCGGTGACCCGCGATTTAATCGTCGGTATCGTCGCCGAAAAATTGCACATCCGCGAAGAACACATTCAGGCGCAGTTGCGTTACAACCTCCGCAAACGCCGGGAAGGCGATCGGTCTGTTACGCCGACTGGACAGGCCAACCGCCCGACGGTCAAATTATTGACCGCGGTTGATAAGGCGGAATACGAGATCCTGCGCATTCTGCTGACCCGGACGGCCTCACTGCCGGAGCTGATAACGCAATGGCTGACTGCGGCAAATTTCCAGCATTCCGTCCTGAAATCATTGGCGCAGTACCTTTTCAGGGCACTGCAGGCCGGCGCTGTGCCCGATCCCAAAGAGATCTTCAACGAAAGCTGGACGGAAGAGCAACGTTTCTACCTTGCCCGATTGATCTTGGATGCGGAAGTACCTGAATACTCCGCCAATTACGATGCTCTGAACACCTTGACCCGCGATTGCCTGGTTGCCATTTTGACACCCGAGATTGATAGCCAGATCCGCGCCGTACGCGACAATCTCAAGACCGCCGAAAAGCAAGGCCAGGACTCCATCGCCCTGTTGAAACAGTTGACCAGTCTGCAGGAAAAACGCCGCCAGCTGGAACAGAAAATCCGCAGTTGATTCTGATTTGCATTATTGCCCTTTTTTTTGTTATTTACAGTTCGTGACGGACGGAAAAATCAGACGAGTTGGCGGGCACCTAATTGGTTTGTCGGTAATATTGATACTGACGACCTGCGGCATCTGGAAAAAGACGCCCTATGAACCGTCGGCGCTACGCGATACGACCACCATTGTCCTGCGGGAACCGGCCAGACTGCCGGTCAGCCGACCTAGTACGGTGCAGCTTCTGCCGTCCTATCGGGGTAAAGGCGGGCCGCATCTGCTGATTGATTCGCTTAATCTGGTGATTGCCCTGACGCCGGCGGAAGTACAGCAAGTCCAGCGTGCGAGTTCCGCAATACTGCAGTCCTACAATCCTGACCCATTAGTCCAGAAGGAAAGTCGCCGGACGACGACGCGTTTTTACGCTACCAAATTGCGGGCGAAAGACCTGCTCGCGAATGAAGTGCCGGATTCTATAGTCGAGAATCAGCCGCATTTCGTCGGAACCTACGATGAACACGGGCAACTGGTGGCGTTACAGTTCTTCGATAACCAGCAAGGGTTGCTCAATCCCAATCCGGTGCTGACGGTCAGCCAGGCGACTTACTGGGACATTTTTTTCTCGCGCCCGATGTTTTTCACTACCGAAGACGGTGTTAAATTCCCGGCGCGCGCCAAGATTTTCCGAGACCAATCCCGTCGAATACGCCGGGTGGAATACCAGAATAATACCGGCGGGACAGTCGCTCGCGGAACATTTTACTATGGTTTGCATGATGTCATTCTCGAACAGCGGCTGGAATTTGAGGGCGAAGGACGCCTGACGGACATCAACCCATTTTGGTTCGATCGGCAGTTCGACCAGATCAAACCCGGCTGGGTTGCTAAAGCCCTTTACTATGACAACAAGATGCTCAGCGACCTGTTGGTGATGGACGATTACGGAAATCAATATTATCGTTACCTTTTGACCTACGAGAGAAACTCGGAAGGTACAATTGCTCACCTGCAGGTCAGGGATGCCAATGACAAACCGGTCGCCTTCAGTGACCTGCTATTCAATGAATATGGACGACTGACCAAAAAAACGAATTACGATCATCGGCATCAACCGCTCAATTATCAGCTTTTAACCATCGATTACGAAAAATTTCGAATCGTCGTTGATGTTTTCCGACCGGACGGTTCTCGTTTGGATAGGTTCTATACCAGTCTATGAACAACCGCATGTCATGGATAGGTTTGATGGGCATAGGCCTCTTACTGCAGTGGGGGGGCAGCTGTCAGGCGCCGCCGACCGAAGATCACGAAGATCCCGAGATTGTCGTTCTCAGTCCCCAGACCGGTCAAACCATTTATGACGAAGTAGAAATTCGGGCAGTGATTACTGATGATGTAGGTGTCATCCTGGTCGAGTTTCTGATTGACGGGGTTCTGCGCTCGGGTCTGCCGGGAACGCAAAACCGCTATACCTGCAAATGGAATACGACCAATGAACCCGACTCTTCAAACCATTGGATTTTAATCCGCGCCCATGATAATGCCGGCAATGTCGGGGTCTCGGATACCATCCGCTGTATCGTCAATAATCAGGGTCGGGCTCCGCTGCCGGTGACAGTGGCCACGCCTACCGATGTCGGTAAGCATCATGTTACACTGAGTTGGACGCCGAGCATTGACCGGGAATTCGCAACTTATCAGGTTTGGCGAAACCATGCTGACACGCTGGATAATAACGCTAAACTGGTAGTGGCATTGACGGATATCAACAGAAACAGTTTTCAGGATGTCGGTTGGAACGCCGATCAGACCTGGGAGACGCCGTGGGGTCTGGCGGAGAACCAGTTGTATTATTACTGGGTTGTGGTGGCAGACACCGCTGCGCGCAGAGGCCTATCAGCGTCGGTTTCCGCAACAACCAAGCTCCCGACCCCGGTCATCCTCAAGGAAACCTATACCGCCACCAAGTTATCGGCGCAGATCAGTTGGTATGCGTCCAGCGAAGACGTACAATATTATCGGATTCATCGCTCCCGCAACGCCAATATGGGTGAACAGCTGACGGATTCCGTGGGTTTTGCCGAGAGTACGGTGACTACTTTCCGTGATACCGGACTCACGGTATTGACTTCCTATTACTATCGGGTATTCGTCGTTGATAATGCCGGTTATTCCGCCGGCAGTAACACCATCCGGATCAAGACCGGCGATATTCAACCCGTTGTACTGCAGACACCGTTGGAACAGGACATCGGTAAAACCTTTATCCGGCTGAAATGGAGTCGTAGTCAGGAAGAAGATCCGACAAAATACTACATTTATCGGGCACAGCATTCCGGTGTCACCAAAAACGACGAGTTGGCCAAGGTCATTACCGATCCACAAGACACGGTATATCTGGACAAATCACTGGCCCAGGGCGTGAAGTATTTTTATGTGGTTTATCTGCAGGACAGCCGTGGTAACGAAATCGCCAGTAATGAAATCAACGCCGCGACTTTTCGGCTCCAGGCTCTGCCCATCACTGCCTCCGAAGTGAATAAATATGACGCCCGCCTTAAGTGGACCGGATACAGCGAACCGGATTTCGCCTGTTATAAACTGTACCGCGGAACCACAGCCGGGTTCGATACCGCCACAGCCGGTTTGAAGAAGATTATCGGGAACCAAAACACCGCGGAATTCCACGATACCGGCTTACAGCGCGAGTCTGCCTACCATTATCAGTTCTTCATTCGCGACACTTCCGGTTATGAAGCGCAGAGTGAAGTTGCCCTCACGACGCGCAACGTCAGTGCTGTGGAAATTTTAAGCGTCGCTCCTATCAACGATCAATATTTCCGCATCACCTTTACGCGGAATCGGATTGATGATGACTTTCATCACTACGCCATCTATCGCAACCGTTTTTCGAAAATCGTGGACCAGACCGATACCCTGATTGCTACCATCACCAACCGTTCCGATACGGTTTATAACGACAATTTTCACCTCCAGCAAATGCAGCAATTCTACTACCGGGTCTATGTTTTCGATCAGCGCGGCAATTCCTGCAACGGCAGTAACATCGTCGGCGATACACTGAATACCGTTCCAGATGCCGTCACTCTATCGCTGACCGGACAAAATTATTCCTCGATTTCGCTGACTTGGACGATCAATCAGAATGAGGATTTCCTGAGATACGATCTCTATCGTGCGCAAGTAGCCAATTTTACCGCAACCTCACCAGCCGCCAAGCGGATTGCCACAATATCCGAGCGCGGATTAAATGTATATACCGATGGCAATTTGCCGAGCGGCGTCAATTATTATTATTGCATCTACGTAGTTGATCAGGGCGGCAAATCAACCGGCAGTAACATCGTAAATGGCTACACGACACCTTAAAAGAGCCCCGCTCTGGATCAGTACGTTGATGATTTGCTTCCTTGGTCAGTGCGGCGAGGAACCGACGACCGGAATTAATTCTCTGCATTTTGCGGGTGATGGGTATTTGGAAGTCGCCAACTCTGCTTCACTGATCGGGATGTTCACCGGTGATTTTTCCATCGAAATCTGGACTGCCGGTGATACCAGTGTACCGGAAGTGGCTCGGTCGCTGATTATGTTCGGCAACAGTAATGGCGGCAACGAACTGGCGATCTACCAGGGCGCCAGCGATTCCAGCCTGGTCACGGTCTACATTGACGATCAACCTTTTGGTTTTTACCAGATTCCCGGACTGGATTGGCGCCGAGGGGACTGGCATTACCTGTGTCTGACTCAGGTGAATAATTTTGTCACCTTCTATTTTGATGGGCGGGTGATTGATACGCGCATGCTCGGGAATTTAGCCATTGACATCGGTGCCAGCAATTTCCTGATTGGCGCGGATTACGATCCTCCTGGAGTGAACGCCAATGTCGGGAATTACTGGAAAGGCTATATTGATGAAGTCCGTCTGTGGAGACGCAATATTCAGTCCGCGGAAGTCGCTTATCACGCCCTGCACCCCGATAAACTCCTGCAGCATTATTCGGTGGAGGATCTGAATAGTCTGATTGGTTTATGGCGTTTCAATACCGAATACTCCACGGTGGTCGAGGACGAAAGCGGGACTGGTAACCGCGCCTGGTTTAAAGGTTTACTGACCGGTTTTACCTGGAGCAGTTCCGGCACCCCCTGACGGTGTAAAAAATTGTCAAATGTGATTTACAGCAACACCTGTCCCGGTGAAACAGTTTAACTTTTCAGTGCAATTTTTGATATACCCAAACCTCACTACCCTCCAGTCCAGCGTGGTTTCCAATCACACTGGACTTTTTCTTTAATGGCGCGAATGTGTTCGGGGCTTGTGCCGCAACATCCTCCGACGATCTTTACACCCCGCTTGACCCATTCGAGAACTACCTGACTATAAGTATCCGGACTAAACGTAGCATCTTCAATCCAACCCTGATCGGTCAACAATCCGGCGTTGGCGTAAGCGATCGCAGGTCGGTTTAAGTCTTCAAGATGTTGGTTAAAAAATTCGGTAATCAGCCGATGATTTGTGCAATTGATGCCGAAGCCAGCGATATTCAGTCGGCGTAAGCTTGCGCAGGCTGCCAGCAGAGATTCACCGCTTAAAATCGTGTCTGGCGCTTTGACAATGAAGCTGACCATTACCGGCAAGCCGGTCTCTTGAGCGGCGAGCGTGGCCGCCCGAGCTTCGGTGATTGAATTCATGGTTTCCAGCAATATAAAATCCACACCTGATTCTGCCAGCCAGACTGCCTGACGCCGATGTTCATCGAGCATTGTCGCCCGGTCGAGAGGCTGTCCCGAATTGTAACAATCCTCTAAGGGTGCGATGGAACCGGCAACCCAGATCGGACGTTCGGGGGATTCAGCCCTGATGGCGGTCTGAACTAAATGGACAGCTTTTTGAGTGCAGGCCCGCGCTTCATTGGGAGTGAGGCCGGCTTTACGGAAAGTGCGAGCCGTGGTGCGGAAAGTATTAGTGGTGATGATGTCGGCACCGGCGCGAATATTTTCCCGGTGTATCTGGGTGACACACTCGCAGTCATCAAAAAGGGCTTTGGCGGACCATAGCGGCAAAGTCACCGCGACGCCTCGTCGGGATAACTCGGTACCCATGGCGCTGTCGAGAAACAACGGTTCGGGGTCAGCCAATCGCTCGCGGAAATTCATAAACGCATGGTGATTTTTATTCCGATCCGCTCGCCTTGCAAGGTTGGCTCGGTTTGCCACTCGAAACGGTGCTGTCGGGCGAAGCTACGACCGATGAGTGTGCCGAGGCAGGCCCCGGCCACGACATCCGACAGGTAGTGTTTGTTGTCGTTAATCCGGCTGGAAGCCACGAAGGCCGCCAGCAGATACGCTAAACTGCCGGCCTGGGATCCGTAGATTTCCGCTAGCCCGGCAGCTAAGGCAAATGAACCCGAAGTATGTCCTGATGGAAAAGAAGTATAACTGGAACCGTCGGGACGTTGGCGGTGAGTCAGGAATTTAATCCAGCCCGTGACAATTCCGGTGGTGATCACTCCCGAGGCCAGTAATTCGACTTGCGCAAAAGTTCGCCGGAACGGCTGGCGTCGGACAAAACCATGCGTGAGGACAAAACCCGCGGCGCCGTAGTAGCCCCAGCGATAGCCGATTTTATCTCCTACTCGGGATATTTTCCGCGAATAAAGTCCCTGCTCCACAGCGCAATGATGTACCGGTTCGTCAAGCACAAACGCCGCAGGAATTAACAGGAACCCGGTTATTAGCAAATCACGGTGATAATTCAGATCAGTAACATACCGCAGGCTCTGACTGAAATGCCGGGGATAATAACGGCAATAGGCGAAGGGTTGGCGGAGCGGATCCGGAATTTCCTGACCGCCCAGCAGACAGGGAATAAAACACGCTATGATGAGTGATTTTTTTAACATAACCGAATAGAGGAGTCAGCTGATTCTTCCGAAATCACGCGCGGCCTGCAGCATAGCCAGATAATTTTGCACCGGTACATACTCCGGAATGCTGTTGCCGGAACCGATGCAATAGCCGCTGGTTTGCCCGGCGAGTTCGATATTTTTTTTCACGATGGCGCGGATTTCAGCGGGTGTCCCGCGAGCAAGCAAATCAACGTCCACGTTACCGATCAGACACAACCGATCACCATAGCGTTGTTTGACCTCGCCGAGATCCATGGCTTTGGGCTCGATGGGATGCAGGGCATCGACACCGGCGGCGATGATATCTTCCATCACCGGATAAAGCAGTCCGTCAGTGTGATAAATCAACGGTTTTCGTGCCGCACGCGCCAGGTCGCCGATTTTCTGCAACCAGGGGAAAAAATAACGTCGTAAGACTTTTGGTGAAAGCATCGGACCGGAAAGATAAGCAATATCGTCGCTGTACCACAGCACATCTACGGTCTCGTTCTGGGCGAAATACTCAAACATGCTCAGGACCAAACCGCCGATTTTGTTAAAAAGCGCTTCAATCAGCGCCGGATTGTCATACAGCGCAAGAGAAAATTGTTCGAACCCCATCAGTTCCCAGACCATGGTAAAGATGTCACCGTATTGTCCAACGACGCCCATACCTTCCGGCAGGAGCGGACGTACGGATTCAAAATCGGAGTAATCGAAATCGCTGGTTTCCGGAAAACGGTAGCGTTCGAAGGACGCCCAGTCGGTGATTATGCCGCGACCCTCGGTGGCCCAGCGCCGGGCAACGCTGCCATCGGCATTGATAGTGGTATTGGTATTATCCTGCAGAAAAAGTTTGTCGGGATTGAAGTCGGCTTTAGGTTGCAGTTTGATGTAATCGTAGCCGGCATCGTACCAGAATGAAATATCATCCTGCAGAGTCCGGATGGGTCTGCCGATAATTTGTGCTTTGATCAGCGGATGGACGCCCAATTCTGCCACGGGAATATAGTCGGCAGGTTTTCTCTTGAGAGTCTGTTTGAATTGTTCAATATCGGCCATATAAGATCCTGTCTGATATATTAATCGTTTATCAATTTACGTTTTTCTCCCCAGCTCTGCACTATTATTTTAGCGTGCGGGATTGTAACTTATGCAAGTAAAAGCGGAGTTTGATGATGGAAATACTGGATAAAATCGCAGTCACTTTGGAAGATGGGGATGCCGAAACCGTTCTGAAATTAGTTGACTCGGCCCTGCAAGATGGAATCGCGGTACAGACAATTTTGAATGAAGGATTAATCAAGGGTATGACGAGCGTGGGTCGGAAGTTTCGGGATGGCGAGATATTCATCCCGGAAGTTTTAATCGCCGCCCGGGCTATGACCCGTGGAATCAGCCGCTTGGAACCGCTGTTTGCGCAGAGCGGAGTCAAAACCCGCGGCAAACTTATCATCGGGACTGTGCAGGATGATCTGCATGATATTGGGAAGAATCTCGTCGCCATCATGTTCAAGGGTGCCGGCTTTGAAGTAATTGATTTGGGGGTGAACGTCGCCGCGGAGAAATTTTTGGCAGCGGCGCGTCAGCATCAGCCGGACATCATTGGGCTTTCGGCACTATTGACGACGACCATGGTTAGTATGGGCACCATAATTAAGAAGTTGCGCGAAGCCGGTGTCCGTACGCCGGTCATTGTCGGCGGAGCCCCGGTATCCGAAGAATATGCCAATTCAATCCAGGCCGACCTCTTTGCCCGCAACGCCATGGAAGGGGTTGATAAAGTCCTGCAGTACTTGAATTAAGTACTCGAAAGGGGGACTGTTCAGCGGTTGTCTGTTAGGCATGCATAAAGCGATTTTTCTCGATCGGGATGGAACTCTCAATGCTGATAGTAAAAATTATATTAAATCGCTGGACGAATTTGTCCTGTTTCCCATTACAATTCCGGCCTTGAAGATTTTTCAGGATTTGGGCTATAAAATCATCATCATAACAAACCAGGCCTGTGTCGGCAAGGGGCTGACCACCCGCGCTAAAGTCGAAGAAATCCATGAATATTTGCTGAATGAGGCGAAAACCCGGGGAATTAATATCGCGGGCATTTATTACTGTCCGCATCGGAGTGAAGATAATTGTACTTGCCGTAAACCTCAGTTACAAAATGTTATGCTGGCGGCGAATGAACACGGGATTGATCTCGCCAGATCCTATTTTATCGGAGATTCCGCGCGTGATATTGAAACGGGTGGTCGCGCTGGGTGCCGTACAATTTTTATCAGAAGCGGAGTGCGACGGTACTCTGCGGCGCAGAAGAAAGCCTGGGCGATTCGACCAGACTACGAAACCGCGAATGTTTTGACAGCCGCGCAGTTGATTAACAGAATTGAAAAGAAGGCATAAGATGAAAATTTGTGTGTTAATGGGTGGAGTGTCCTCGGAAAGAGCGGTGTCCCTTGCCAGCGGCAGCAATATTGCCAACGCCCTGCGCGAGAATGGACATACCGTACAGGCGCTCGATACCATTCTGCCCTGGGACCAAATCAATTGTACAATTGAACCAACGCCAGAGCATTTGGAGCAGGGGGAACGCAATCTATTGCAGTTGCTGAATGCTCCGGAAATGCGGGCGTTCGAGTTTATTTTCATAGCCTTGCATGGCGGATCGGGTGAAAATGGTATTTTGCAAGGTGCACTCGAGGCCTTGGGCTACAAATTCAATGGCAGTGACCATGAAGGTTGCGCCATAGCCATGGATAAAATAGTCAGCAAAATCATTTTGGAACGGTATGGTATTCCCACCCCGACCTGGCGCTATTTCAACCTCAATCCGCAGATGACGGAAGATACCATAAGCCAGGAGATTATAAATAGCTTTAAACTACCGGTTGTCGTCAAGCCCGCCCATGAGGGCTCTACGGTCGGGATCTCGATCGTCAGTCAGCCGAGCGAATTGCTTCCGGCTATTAGCGAAGCGCTTCGTCACAATCATACGATTTTAGTGGAACAGTACATTGCGGGACGGGAAATCACGGTATCCATATTAGGTGAACGGACTCTGCCTCTGGTCGAAATTCGCCCAAAGCACGGCGTCTACGATTACGAATGTAAATATACCAAAGGAATGAGCGAATATATCGTCCCTGCCGAGATTGACGAAGACATCACGCACCAAATCGAAAATTGGTCCCGGATCGCCTTTCAGGCGCTGAAATGCTATGGCTATGGGCGTTTTGATTTAATCCTTGATGGTGAAAATAGACCTTACTTCTTAGAATTAAATTCGTTGCCCGGAATGACGGCCACCAGTTTAGTGCCCAAAGCCGCCCGGGCGGTTGGGTTGAGTTTTAACGTATTACTGGAAAAGATCATCGAGCTAGGATTGCACCGCCCATGAAAAACAAGATGGCCGCGCCTGAATCTAACGCCATTGAGCAGAACCAGAATGCTCTGTCGAAATTTTGGTATGCGGTGTACACCAAACCGCGCCATGAGAAACAGGTTGCGGGTAAATTTGGAGATCAGCAGTTCGAACATTATTTGCCGCTCATCAGAGAAGCCCATAAATGGGCGGATAGAAGGAAATGGGTTGAAGTCCCCTTGATTCGGGGTTATGTCTTCGTCCGCATCGAATCCCGGCACATGCTCTATATTTTCGAGACGGCAGGGGTCGTGCGGGTCGTGACTTTCAACCATGAATACGCGATCATTCCTGATTTTCAGATCAATGCCTTGCGGCAGGTGCTGGAAACCGGTATGCTATTGTCGCCAGTGTGCTTTATGCAGGTGGGACAATTGGTTGAAGTTCTCGATGGTCCGCTGAAAGGTGTCGTCGGGCGCATCCAGAATTTTGCCAATCAGGAAAAATTTGTGATTTCACTGGATGCAGTCCAGGCTTCCTATTCCGTGGTAGTGGATAAGGCCCTGCTGAAACCTATTTCAGATCAAAAAAAGAAGAAGATGATCACCATGCCGCTGGGTTTTTAATGAGCATTTATTTTTACAATACCCTTGCCCATTGCAAAGAAGAATTCCGGCCGATTGAACCGGGCGTGGTCAAAATGTACACCTGCGGACCGACGGTCTACAATTACGCTCATATCGGCAACTACCGGGCCTTTATCTTTGAAGACCTCCTGCGCCGCTATCTGAAATTCAAGGGCCTGCGCGTTATCCAGGTTATGAATATCACCGACGTTGATGATAAAATCATTCGGGATGCCAACCGCGATCAGGTACCGATCGGCACATTTACGGCTCCCTATGAGCAGGCGTTTTTCGCTGATTTGGCTGCCTTGGGTATTGAACCGGTGGAGCATTACCCCAGGGCTACCACCCACATCCCGGAAATGGTCGCTCTGGTGCAGACCCTGTTGGCAAAGAACTACGCTTACAAAACGGATGATGGTTCTGTTTATTTCAAGGTGGCCAGCTTTGCACGCTACGGTCAACTGGCTAACCTGAAGGTCGCCGAAATGCAACGCGGGGAACGAGTGGCGAATGATCAATACGAGAAAGAAGAGTTGCGTGATTTTGCCCTTTGGAAAAGCTGGAAAGCCGAGGATGGCCCGGTGTACTGGGATACCGAATTGGGGCGGGGAAGACCTGGCTGGCACATCGAATGTTCCGCAATGAGCATGAAATACTTGGGTCGGCATTTTGATCTGCACACCGGCGGAGTGGACAATATTTTCCCGCATCATGAGAACGAGATCGCCCAAAGCGAAGCCGCAACCGGCGAAAAATTCGTCAACTTCTGGTTGCATTGCGAACATCTGTTAGTCGACGATGAAAAGATGAGCAAGTCCTTGGGGAATTATATCTATCTCCGCGATCTCTTGGGAAGAAACCTCGACCCGGCCGCGATTCGCTATACCTTGCTTTCGACCCACTATCGTCAGAAGTTGAATTTTACTCTGGCGAAAGTCGCGGCCTCCGCCAAGGCGATTACTCGCCTGCGCGACTTCAGGAAATCATTGCAGGCCATTCCACCGGACGGAGCTTATCAGATCGAAGAATTAATTACCAAGCACTTCACGGCCTTTACCAGCGCACTCGATGATGACCTAAACATTTCCGGAGCACTGGGAGCGTTGTTTTCTTTGATGCACGATGTGAATAATTTCCGCGAGCAAAAGCCACTGTCCGGGCGAGATCAGCGGGAATTGCTGGCTGTGCTCACAAAGTTCGATTCGGTGCTGAATGTTTTAACCGGACGCGAGGAGACGCTGACCGCCGCAGAACAGGCTTTACTGGATGCCCGCACGTCTGCCCGGCGCGAAAAGAATTGGGCTGAAGCCGATCGCCTGCGTCAGGAACTATTGCAGCGGGGTATAATTCTCGAAGACACGCCTCAGGGCACGGTCTGGAAACGCAAATGATCGCCCACCGATTTAACTAAAGCTGGCAAGTATTTCCTGCACCGTGACGGTTGCCGTCCCGATTTTACCGACCGCCAGGCCGGAAGTCAGGTTGGCGAATTCTCCCGACTGACGCCAGTCACCGGAGACGAGCAGGGCGGCACAGAAAGCCGCGATGAAAGTATCTCCGGCCCCGCTGACGTCAAATACTTCACGGGCCTGCGTTTCTAAACGATGCCCTGTTCCTTGATCATCGAGAATAAACACACCGTCTTCTCCGAGTGTGACGATCAAACCGGCTAAATTCAGTTCGGCTACCAGCTTTGGAGCATACTGGGCAACCTGTGCTTTCGGCAGATCCGGACGACGGATGGCGGCGCAGAATTCCTTGAAATTGGGTTTGAGCGCCGTCGCACCGCGGTATTTGTTGTAATGATAACCCTTGGGATCAATGATTACGGGTCGCGGTTGCGCAATCCTGATGAGTTCGGCAACCAGATCCTCGGTCAAAAGACCCTTGGCATAGTCAGAAATAATCATACCGTCGAATTGGCGAACTGAATCAGTGACGGCGGACAGCAGTTTGCCACGCAGGTTTTTGTCGACGGTTGTGTTCTCTTCCTGGTCAATCCGCACAACCTGTTGGTGATGGGCAATTACCCGCGTCTTGACCGTGGTGGGGCGGCTCGATTTAATGAACGAATGTGCCACTCCCAATCGACTCAGAGTTGCCTGCAGAGTCTGACCCGATTGATCATCGCCGCAGAGGCCGGTCAAAGTCACCCGACAGCCCAAACTGGCCAGGTTGGCGGCGACATTTCCTGCTCCGCCGGGACGGTATTCGGTGCGGACGACGTTAACGACCGGTACCGGCGCTTCCGGCGAGATGCGATCAACGTTTCCCCACACATACTGGTCAAGGATCAAATCACCTACCACCAGGATATGTTTCTCGGGGAAACACTTCAGCATTTTACGGATTTGCTCCAATTGAATTGCGCTCTTGTTCTGCATTCTTCTGCCTGTCATGCGATTTTATAATATTGATAATACCAATCCAGGAAAAACCGGACGCCTTCTTTGATATTGGTTGTGGGCTGAAAACCCAGCTTCAGAGTTGCGGATTCAATATCAGCAAAAGTCTCCGGTACGTCGCCGGGCTGGAGCGGCAGATAATTGATCTGTGCCTGACGCCCGGTATATTCTTCGATCAGATGCACGAAATCCAGCAAATTTTCCGCCCGGTGATTACCCAAGTTGAAAATCTCGTAGGTGAAGGCATGGTCAAGAGCGGAACGGACGCCCTCGATAATATCGGCGATATAAGTAAAATCGCGACGCATTTTGCCAAAGTTATAGACCTCGATCGGTTCACCTTTCAGGATTTTCTTGGTGAATAAAAACAGCGCCATATCCGGTCGGCCCCAGGGGCCGTAAACCGTGAAGAACCGCAAACCGGTGCAGGGCAAACCGTACAGATGCGAGTAAACATGAGCAATGAGTTCGTCGGCTTTCTTGGTCGCCGCATAGAGTGAAATCGGGTGGTCGACATTGTCCTGCACTGCAAAAGGTAAATGGGGATTATTACCGTAAACGCTACTGCTGGAGGCATAGACGAAATTTTCCACTTGCTGGCGCCGAGCCAATTCGATGATATTTATAAACCCTTCCAAATTGGATTTCTGGTAGGCGAAGGGATTTTCCAGCGAGTAACGTACTCCCGCCTGCGCCGCTAAATGAACAACTCGGGTGATGGATTTTTCCGTGAATATTTTAGTCATTCCCTCCCAATTGCAGAGATCCTGCCGGTAAAAGGTAAAATTGGGATAGGTGTTTAGAATATCCAAACGCGCTTGCTTGAGCGACGGATCATAGTAATCATTGAGATTGTCGAGACCGACGACCTCGCAACCTTCCGACAGCAAACGCCGGGCGAGGTGAAAACCGATAAACCCCGCCGCTCCAGTTACCAGAATCGCCATTCACGTACTCCTGAAAATCATACTAAAGGTTAGCGCAAATCGGAGAAAAATTCAAATATTTTGTACAAGTGGATTCAAAATCTGACCATGAATCAGGATAATACGGCACCAATGAACTTAGTCTTGGAAAAGGCGCAAGACGATATTAGAAAGGAATATTTTTCGTAGGCTTGATAATATTTTGGATAATTACCAACAATTTATATTGTTTTGAAAATAATTATTTGTAAATTTCACGGCTTTTTTGAATTTAGAACAAGCCACCCACTCCCGGACGGACTTTGGATGTAATGATTAACCCGTAAGGGGAGTAAGGAAAGCTGAATGCCACCATAGCTCAGTTGGTAGAGCAGCTGATTTGTAATCAGCGGGTCGTGGGTTCAAATCCTACTGGTGGCTCAAAAGATTTCGCGGATGATTTTTGAAATGGAGATTTGACGCTTACCAAAACCTGAACACCAGGGGTATTTGGGAGAGAGTAGCTACTTTCGCTAAGTCAAGTCAGGTTCTAATCAATCCTCACTGCAACAATTCTCTTCCTCATACTGCCATAAAATAGAGGGTCGGTGGCCGAGTGGTTAATGGCAGCAGACTGTAAATCTGCCGGCAGACAGCCTACGGTGGTTCGAATCCATCCCGGCCCACATATTTTGCGGGTGTAGCTTAGTGGTAAAGCTCCAGCCTTCCAAGCTGGCTACGAGGGTTCGATCCCCTTCACCCGCTCGCAGGTACATGTTTGCGCAACCAGTGCTTCTTAATTGACAGGAGCTTGGTTACCAAATGAGAACTTTTCATTGTTCGGCGCCCACGTAGCTCAGTCGGTAGAGCACATCCTTGGTAAGGATGGGGTCACCAGTTCAATCCTGGTCGTGGGCTCAAGTGGTTCGGGGTGTGGTTGCATCAATCTCAAATCAATGACTAACAATTAAAAAAGAATAAGGAGCACCTATGGCCAAGCAGCAATTTAAGCGGACGAAGCCGCATGTGAACGTGGGGACGATC
>CAZPQN010000022.1:0-40154 GCA_964588795.1 uncultured bacterium
TTGATAATTTACTTTCAATGATCTGCTGTGCCTGACTAAAAACGTCAGGGATACGCTCCCTCAATTTACCTCCGGCAGTAGCGAGGTGCGGCCGTCCTCCTCCTCCGCCGCCTAACATTTTACCAAATTCACGTACCAAATCGCTTGCAGATAGACCATACTTTTTTATGGTTTCGTCCGAGACTACCACCACCAAACTGGGACGGTCGTCAATTATTGCCGCTAAAATTCCTACGCCAATTTTCAATGTGGCTCGCAGAATATCTCCAATTTTTTTCAGCTCGTCAATATTCTTGACCTCGACTTGCTGAGTGACGATGACGACGTCCCGAACTTGCGGTGCCTTTGCGATTAACCCGGTGATTGAATTTGCCATGCGACTGCCGCGTTGACGGCTGATTTCCTTTTCAAGTTCTTTCAATTCGTCTATTATTTTGGCAATGCGGATTTCAATTTTTTCTGGTTCGACATTGAGGAGGTTACTAATATTTTTTAGTAAGTGGGTTTGCACGCGGGTGTATTTTAAAGCTTCCATAGCGGTCACCGCTTCGATCCGTCGCACGCCGGCGGCTATGGCTGATTCAGACAGAATGCGAAAACTTCCGATATCACCCGTCCTTTTTACATGCTTACCACCGCATAACTCTCTGGAAAACTCTCCAACGGTGATGGTGCGAACGACATCTTCGTATTTTTCACCGAACAGAGCCATGGCGCCAGAAGCGCGGGCGACGTTATAGTCTTCATGCCTGACAGCTACCGGTATATTGGCCAAGATTTGTTGGTTGACTAAATCTTCGACCTGCCGCAATTCGTCATCACTTAATTTGGCAAAATGTGTAAAATCAAACCGTAAGCGTTCCGGTTCAACGAGAGAGCCCGCCTGATGAACATGTTCACCCAGTACCCGTCGCAGAGCCGCGTGGAGCAGATGAGTGGCGGTGTGATTTGCCCGAATCGAGCGATTGAAGTCCGTACTTACCCGGGCGGTTACAGAACTGGATAATTGCTTGGCCTCCCCTTTTAATTTTCCCTCATGGATGATCGCATTATTGCTTTTTCGTACATTTTCCACGTCGATGACAAAATCCTTACCCTTGAGCGTGCCTTTGTCACCAATTTCGCCTCCGGATTCCGCATAAAACGGTGTGCGATCAAGTACCACGGCGATATTCGTACCATTCAATTTGTAACGTCTGATCTGCGATCGGGTCCTAATTTTCTGGTATCCGGTAAAAACCGAATCTGGACCTTCACTCAGAACTACCCATTCCCCGGCCTGATTAGTCTGTGCTGGCTGGAAATTTAACGCCGCACGAGCGCGTGCTTTCTGGCGTTTCATCGCTTCTTCAAAACCATCAGCATCAATACGCAAACCGTTTTCTTCAGCCAACAGATGCGTCAAATCTACCGGAAAACCAAATGTATCGTAGAGTTTGAATACTTCTTGCCCGGGTATTATTTTCTCACCAGCCGTCTCCAGTGCATCTTTTATTTTTCCAAATACTTCCAAACCCCGATCAAGAGTTTTACCGAAAGATTTCTCCTCGGCTTTGATTATACGTTGAATATGTTTCTGATGGTCTACTATTTCAGGAAAGGTGGAACCAAGAATTGCACCGACTACTTCGGCAAGTTTGAAAATAAAAGGCTCATGCATGTTCAGCATGCGTCCAAAACGCGCCGCCCGGCGCAATATTCGGCGAATGACGTACCCGCGTCCCTCGTTGGAAGGTAAGCCTCCATCAGCAATTGCGAAAGTCAGCATGCGAATATGATCCGCAATTACCCGGTGCGGCATACCCGTTTTCTCCATGTATGGGACCCCGGTCAGATCAGCGATAGCGGCAATGATCGGTTGAAATAAATCAGTATCATAATTCGAAGAATGGCCTTGCAAGGCGGCGACGATTCGCTCCAATCCCGCTCCGGTATCGACATGCTTGGCCGGAAGTGGATTAAGTTTGCCGGTCGCATCACGATCGTACTGAATAAAAACGAGATTCCAAAGTTCAATATAGTGCGGGTCGCCTTGATTGATTTTTTCCGCGATCTGGCTTTGTATATTTTCCCCGGTATAATAGTGGATTTCCGAACAAGGGCCGCAAGGTCCGACTTCTCCCATTTCCCAGAAATTGTCTTTTTCGCCGAACCGCAGTATCCGCCCGGGATTGATGTCGGTAACCTTTAACCAAGCTTGGGCCGCTTCTTCATCCTGATAATAGACAGTTGCCCATAAGCGTTCTTTCGGGAATCGCCAAATTTCAGTAAAGAGCTGCCACGCCATGGCGATCGCTTTTTGTTTATAATAATCGCCGAACGACCAGTTGCCCAACATTTCAAAGAATGTGTGGTGATAGGTGTCCTTGCCGACTTCTTCCAAATCATTATGCTTGCCGCTGACACGGATACATTTCTGGGTATCGGCGACGCGTGGATATTCAATTTTTCCCTGTCCCAGGAAAATATTTTTGAATTGATTCATCCCGGCATTGGTGAATAGCAGAGTTGGGTCATTTTGAGGAATGACCGGTGCGCTTTTTACGATTTTATGATCATTGCGGGCAAAAAAGTTTAAAAATTCCTGCCGGACTTCACTCGCCGTTTTCATCAATCTCCTGCATGCCTGATAAAATAATATGTTTCATATCGCTAACTTTCCATTCAAAGCCAGAAATTATTCTTAAATGGTTTTATAAACAAGAGCTGGAGCGAGGAAAATGCTATCCGGTTAACAATATTTTCAGCGCTTTGAAAATCGTTGCTCCGGGATATCCTTTTTGAGATAAATAACGATATAATCTGTTCCGGATATTCGTGTCTCCTGACAGGGTTTTTAGTTTCTTTTTACCGATTTCAATCGCCTTTTTAAGTTGCGCTTCAGGATCGACCAAGTCTCGGGTAACCCGTGTAACAATATCACGAGCAATACCTTTACTGATGAGTTCCTTTTTAATTTTCAAAATTCCATCGGCAGTGAGTTGCAATCTGTCCCGCACAAACGCTGAGGCAAAATTTTCATCGTCGATATAGCCGTTATCCTGGCAATAGCGAATCACCCGTGCTATGATGATTGGATCGATTTTTTTTCGGCGTAGGTAGGTCTGAACTTCCCAGTGGCTACGCGCCCGCAACCCTAAATATTTGACGGCGAGATTCTTAGCCAATTCGAACTGATCATGAAATTGAATCACCTCTATCTGCTTCTCGCTCAGCTGTCCACCGACAGCCAGAGAGAAACGTACTAGAGTGTCCGCCTCAACAGAAAACGCGTAGGCGTCATCGAGATAAATCGCGTAGCGCTGATGATTTCTTTTCTGTTGTTCAACCCGGGAAATAGTCCAGCTACCTTCGGAGGTGGCATTCCGGGAGTCAAATTCTGGCAATGATTAATCCGCAGAATTTTCGGCTTTTAGCAAACCTAAATGAATTTTCACCTGGTGCGTCAGTTTAGACAGGAGGTCGGGATTTTGTTCGAGATAATTTTTTGCACTCTCCCGTCCTTGCCCGATGCGTTCGTCGCCATACGAATACCAGGCGCCAGATTTCTGAACCATACCCGCCTCTACCGCGGTGTCCAGGATATCACCGACAGAAGAGATCCCTTGGTCAAAGGTAAGATCAAATTCAGTTTCTTTAAAAGGCGGTGCAAGTTTGTTCTTCACTACTTTTACCCGAGTACGATTACCGATGTTAGCGTTACCCTCCTTGAGCGTAGCAATTCGCCGAATATCAAGTCGCAGTGAGGTATAAAATTTAAGCGCCCGTCCACCGGTAGTCGTTTCCGGATTACCGAACATCACACCAATTTTTTCACGGATCTGGTTGATGAAAATGACGGCGGTGTTCGACTTGTTGACCGAGCCAGCTAATTTGCGCAGGGCTTGCGACATCAAGCGAGCCTGTAATCCGACATGCGAATCGCCCATTTCACCTTCCAACTCGGCTTTGGGCACCAGTGCCGCCACGGAATCAATTACGACAACGTCAATTGCATTGCTGCGCACCAACGTCTCAGTGATTTCCAAAGCCTGTTCGCCATGATCGGGCTGTGATACCAGCAATTCGGCCGTATTGACGCCTAATTTCGCCGCATAGCTCGGATCGAGAGCATGTTCCGCATCAATAAATGCCGCATATCCGCCATTTTTTTGGGCCTGAGCGATGATATGCAATGCCAGCGTCGTCTTCCCGGAAGATTCGGGGCCGAAGATCTCGGTGATGCGACCGCGGGGAATTCCACCAATCCCAATGCAGGCATCGAGCGACAGGCAACCCGTCGGAATAAAGTCAATCGCGATCCGCATGGATTCATCACCCAGTCGCATGATCGAGCCCTTCCCAAATTGACGGTCAATCTGGGCCACCGCCAAGTCGAGAGCGCGCTGTTTGTTATCAATTTTTTCCGCCATTTATGACCTCCCTGTCAAAAGTTTGAACTCATGTAAAGGTGTATAGATGGCTCCCTCAGGAGTCAAATTACTTTCAAAATATATGATTCGGTCAACAAGGTTAATCTTTGGTTCGAACTCATATTCCAGGAACTTTTGAATGCCAAGCACTTGATTTCTAAAATCCTTAACTCTGCCAAGCGTTAAATGTGGATTAAATATACGACTTTCGGGCGGAAAACCAAACGTCTTCAGGACATTTTCCAACCTCCTATTTATCGCCGACAGATGTTTTTGCGGATCCTCTACTCCTAACCAGAGAACTTTCGGATTGGACATACGTGGAAAAACACCTGTTCCGTTAATCGTAAATTCAAAGCGGCTAATGTCCCTAATGATTTTTTCTACTTCGGCAATAATTGAGGCTATATGCTCTTCCGCGGTAGCACCGAGAAATTTAAGGGTCAAGTGCAGGTTCTCGACAGCGACTAAACGTACGTTCCGGCGAAGTTCCGGCAGGTTTTTGTATAAATCGGCAACCAATGACCGGATGGCGCTTGTCACGGGAACCGCAAAAAAGGTACGTTTCATTACTTCAACTCTCCTGAGACAAAGCCAGACGCAATTGATTTAAAGCCGCCTGTGAAAATAGTTTTTTATTCGATACACGGTCACGGGAATAAACAAATCTGTAAACCTGACATCCGGCGGCATTTGCTATGGCGATAAAAACCAACCCGACCGGTTTTTGCGGTGTGGCGCCAGTCGGTCCGGCAATACCGGTTGTGCTTAATCCAATTGACGACTGACTAATCTTTCGGATTTGCCTGGCCATCTCGCAAGCGACCTTCTCACTCACTGCACCGAACTCATTAATCAGTCCCGGTTCAACACCCAATATGTTGATTTTGGATTCATTGCTATAAGCTACGATGCCGGTCTTGAAAAATGCTGAACTACCCGGCACGTTGGTCAGGCGATTAGCGATCAATCCACCTGTACAAGACTCCGCAACTGAAAGTGTCAATTGCTTGGTCATCAATATATTCGCCACGACGTTCTCAAGTGTCTCATCATCGTAGCCAATGATAAATTCCCCCAAAATACTTTTAATGTTCTGGCATGCTTTTGAACAGGTTTTAATTCCTTCTGCGGATTGAGATGTAAGTCGGATAGTCGTGTCGGATAAACCCGGCAAGAAGGCTACTTTTATTTCCGATTGTTGTTCGATCCAATCTCGCAGCCTGGTATAGATCTCTCCCTCCGTAAGTCCAAAAACGTGGATAGTTCTGCTGTAAATCGGTTCACCGTGCATTTCGTTAATCAGACCCGCCAACGATTCTTTCAGCATTGATTCCATTTCGGTGGGTACGCCGGGCAGAAAGCAATATTGTTGGCCGTTCTGCTCAATCTGTATACCCTGAGCGGTCCCGATCGGGTTTGGAATAGGCGTAGCTCTATCTGGAAAGTAAGCCTGCAGACGTACAATTTCCGGCATCTTCCTGCCCCGTCTCCGATACAACGCTTCGGTTTTTTGTAAGATCTCCGGACGAAATACTAATTGCCTCCCAAAATATTTGGCTACAACTCGACGGGTGATGTCATCATGCGTCGAGCCTAAACCACCCGTCACGATGATTAATGGCGCTTGAGAATATTTTGCATATTCCAGGGCACGAATTATTTCCGGCTCACTATCTCCGACGGTAACAATATTTATAACCGGAATCCCATGAGATTTAAGGTAGGAGGCGATGATTCTGGAATTGCTGTTTTGGATTAATCCGGATATTAATTCGTCACCAATCGACAGAACGACGGCGCGATTCACAAAACAATCGTTCCTATATTGACGATGATCGCCGTGAAAATACCAGCCGCAATATCATCTATCATAATCCCAAACCCTCCACCGATCCTTTCCAAACGGTCAATTGGGCGGATCTTGGTGATATCGAAGAATCGAAAAATCAGAAACACTAAAACAATCTGACTCAGATTCTTGGGATAACTCAAAGGCGGAATAATCGTTAGAGTCAACCAAATCCCGGTCACTTCGTCAATGACGATGTATGCCGGATCAACTTCACCGACCCGTTTTTCAATCGTCTCCGATGCAAAGATCCCCGTAAAGAAGGTTAAACTAACCAGAAGCAGATGAAAAATAAAAGAATGCCAAGGCAAGATAAACCATACAACCATCGCCAGGGCCGTCGCCCACGTTCCCGGCGCATAGGGAATATATCCCACCAATCCAAAGGTGGCGATCAAACGGTAGCAAATTAATTTTGGGTTGAGTTTCATTGCCTGAAAACCGCGACGATTTCTTTCCGATTAATTATCAAATATTCAATACCCGTCCAGACCGTAATGACTGTCACAATGAACATCGTGATTTTGAGTAAATGCCATCTTTCAATAATACTGACATAATCTGCAATCCCGAAAAAAATCTTCCAGCGCTGGGTAATCAGATAGGCCAAGAAGAAGCAGACTACTCCAATCTGAAGTCCGGTCTTAATTTTGGCGGATTTGCGGGTTATCATCGAGCCACCTCGACTCGAGATTAAAATTCTTAAACCGGTGACGATAAAATCTCTCGTGATTACCAGGATAACCATCCACAGCGGTATCAGTCCAATGATATGAAAGGAAATAAAGGCGGCGGACATCAGGATTTTATCCGCCAAAGGGTCTAAAAACTTGCCGATCCGGGTCACTGAGGAATACTTCCGGGCGTAATAACCATCGTATGCATCCGTCAGAGCGGCAATAATAAAAATAAGCAATGCGAATATCTCGAAAAACGGATATTTATTGAAAAGAAAATACAGAAACAAGGGGGTCAGCAAAATGCGTAATACAGTCAGCAGATTGGGGATAAAGTGTACTTTTTTCATTTTATAAATTGGTACGCCCCTCCAATGCATGTGTTAAGGTTAATTCATCGGCAAATTCCAGCTCGATACCTATTGGCAAGCCCTGCGCGAATCGGGTGACGGTAATGTTTTTCCCTTTGATAAGTTTGGACAGATACAACGCAGTTGTTTCTCCATCACGGGTCGGATTGATAGCCAGAATCACTTCCCGGATATTAGTGAGTCGGGTTAGCAATCCCTGAATATTCAAATCATCCGGTCCTATGCCGCTCAGAGGTGCCAAAACACCCCCTAATACATGATATAATCCACGGTAATGACTGGTCCTTTCTATTGCCAACACATCCATCGGTTCCTGCACAACACAGATCGTACCGTGATCGCGTTTCGGATCAGTACAGATTGAACAGGGATCATGCTCGGCAATGTTATGGCAAATCGAACAGTTGTAAATCCGGTCTTTAACATCGATAATAGCTTTCGCCAAGTGTACAGCTTCCTCGCGGTTGCTTTTGAGTATGAAAAATGCCAGGCGTTGGGCTGTTTTCTTCCCGATTCCCGGAAACCGCGCCAGAGCCTCAATCAGTACAGTTAATTTATCGGGAAGCGCGCTCATAAACCAGGAATCTTCAATCCGCCTGGTAAATTGGGCATCATACCACCAGTTAAGTTAGCCATTTTTTCCTGATACAGCTCCTGGGCCTTATTAATTGCCTGATTCGTAGCGGCCACGATCATATCCTCGACCATCTCCAAATCATCCGTAATCACGGTCGCGTCGATTTTTACGGACAAGATTTCCTGCTTGCCATTGGCGATTACTTTGACCATTCCACCTCCGGCGCTACCCTCAACTTTTTGTTCTGATAATTCGTGCTGAACCCGCTCCATCTCTTTCTGGACTTTTGAAAATTGTGACATCAGGGTATTCAGACTGCCTTTGGGGAACATCACTTTGACCTCATTTTATGATAATCTCGCCGTCCAACAAATCAACCACTTTTTCCGTCAACTGATCAATGGGTTTCCTGACTTTAGGTTGTGAAGAGTCGTCCTTGGTTTCAATGCAACGGATTTTGAAATTCTTCTGATACATTTCGTTTAATATTTTCTCGATTACATTTGCCCGTGAAGCAATGTTTTTTCTATGATATTCTTTCTCGGGATCGAAACCTATTTCGAGAATATTACCACTAAGACGCAGTAGTTTGCCTGCTCTGAGAAATTCGCCCAGAGAAGTGTTGTTTTCTTCCACCTTGAGCATAATTGTCTCCCAATCACTACTGATGGCGTCAATCGAACCCTTATCCGTCGGAGGCTTTTGCAGTTGAGTAGGTTCAGGTTTGTACTCTGGATTTTGTTCGGCGGTTTTTCCTGCGTTTCGGGTATTGGGTCGGGGATTACTGGTAGTATTTTCGTCGAACAGGCTCCGCGGCGGTGGATTTTTTTGTGGCACGTTAAACGCGGTTGATGTAGTTCCACCTTTGATTCCTGACAACAGCTGACGAATATCAATCGTCTTATCCATGGCACCCATCTTCAAAAATAGAAACTCTAAGTGAGTGCGCTGATTCAACGCACTTTTCAGACCGGTTTGAGCTTCATTGATTAAACGATGCAGGCGCAGGAGATCATTAACCGACCAATTTTCGGCAAAAGCCAGGTAGCGTTCTCCAATTGCGGGTGGCAAGTCCAGAATTTCAACAGAGCCGCTTATCCGGGCAATCAATAAATTGCGAAAATGCTCGCTGAAACAGCCAATAAACTCGCCGAGATTGATTCCCTTTTGAAAAATTTCCTCGCAGGCTTGCAATAATTGATTCAAATCGTGGGCATAGATCAGTTCGGCGATTTTGAAAAGGGCATCATAGTCAATCTGACCCAGCAGTTGCTGAACATCCCGGATGGTCAGTTTTCCTTCGGACAGTGTCAGTAATTGTTCCAACATACTCTCGGCATCCCTCAGGGCACCATCCGATTTCTTGGCAATCAGGGTCAGTACATCATCGTCAATCTGGAATTGTTCGGCGACGATTATTTTCTTCAGCTGTCGTACAATTTCCGGAACAGTAATCCGGTGAAAATCGTATCTCTGACAACGTGAAATGATCGTTGCCGGAACTTTTAGAGGTTCAGTAGTAGCCAAAATGAACAGTGCATGCGTTGGCGGTTCCTCAAGCGTCTTCAGCAAAGCATTGAAAGCCTCTTTTGTCAACATATGCACTTCATCAATGATGTAAATGCGGTAGTGCGAGTTGGTTGGTGGATACTTGATACTTTCGCGCAGTTCGCGAATCTGGTCAATGCCCCGATTCGAGGCACCGTCAATTTCCACCACATCCAGACTGCGACTGCCGGTAATTTCAATGCAGTTCTGACATTCGTTGCAGGGATTACGTTGAGCTGGTTTCAGGCAGTTTACCGCTTTAGCCAGAATGCGGGCAGTTGAAGTTTTCCCGATGCCGCGTGAACCGGTGAATAGGTAAGCATGGGCAATGCGATTGTTGCCAATGGCATTCTGCAGAGTGGTACAGATATGCGCCTGGCCGATGATTTCATCAAAACGTTGTGGACGATATTTACGAGAAATGACGCGGTAATTCATACGATTGACAGGCTATGCACCAGGCATCGAACCCGTTTTCGGTTCATAGAATCAGCACAGCAACTAATTTCCAGATTCTTTACGGCACATCTGATTGATTGTTTACCGTTGCTTCCTTCCGGATCTGGCGGGGTTTGACAATTTCCGATAGCGTAAAACTGAAAATGTCATGGTTCCGGTGCTGAGCCACTCCCCGAAGCGTAATCCTTTGCCTGGCGATCCACCCTGCTGGAGCGGGTTGCAGGTTACAGGGCACCGCTAACTCCCCGTGTAGCATAGCCAATTATAGGTTTTAAAATAACAGTGGAGCTGATGGGGATCGAACCCACGACCTCAGAGATGCGAACCCTGCGCTCTCCCAGCTGAGCTACAGCCCCAAATTTGGATATCCTGGCTCTCCCCTGACAGGTACGATTTGTTAAACGGGAGATTGTCAAAGAACTGGCTGGAAATTACACAAAATTGCCCATTCAATCAAAAATTAATTCCTGATTGTGAGACTATTTGGCCCCTTTTTTCTTGGCTTCCTTGCCGGCACTTTCGGCACCAACTGATTTTTTCGAGTCCATCTCCCGCTCTTTCATCTCCAGACGTCGTTCCCATTCACTCAAACCGGCAAATTCATCCGTCTGGGTCTCTTCGGGAATTGGTGTTCCAGCCACCGCGGGAGCCTCCTGTTTTTTACGCTGAGCTTCAAGATTTTCCAGGCGATCTAATATTTTGACCACTTCCTGATGAAAATCGATCACAGTCTGTTCCAAGCGTCTCAGCAACTCCCGGGTTAGGCGTTCTCCATAACTTTGCCCGATGTTGTTCATCATGTCATCAAGCTTTTTCCGGAGATAATCCAACCGTGCCGACGAATCGCCGAAATTCACATTGACGATCTGCTCGATCTTTTCTTTTATTTCCGGCTCAGCGGGGGTGCGGGCTGGTTCATTTCTTTGAAATCTGCGATTAATTGCCATATACGATCCTTTATTTTTTCCAGAGTATAAACAGTTCTCTCGACAGTATCAAGTCTTTTTATTTTGCTGGTTCGGAATTCAATCACCGTCGCAGAGGATAAATATTCGTCAAAACGCCAGGCTACGTTGTAGCCCGGGATACAGGCCAGCGAAGCCGAACCCCAGCACGCCAATGCTTTATCCTGTGGCGACAACGGTACAAAATCCACTAAATAATCAGTAACCAAGAATGTCAGGGTCGCAAACGAAAGGGCACTGATGACCTTGACGATATCACGCTGTCGATAAGTGTCCCAGTATTTTAAACGCACAATATTCATTTTCGGGACGGATTTAAGCTGCTGACCCCGCCAAAACTGCAAGTATTCGCCTTTCATCCGATAATAAACCCCGTCGAATTGCGTCTTATCACTCAACCGAATCCGACAATAACTATTCTCTGGAATAGCGGCGACGAATTTATCGGTGAATAACGGTTGAAACCTTTTATGAATGGATTCACGTTCTTTTTGAGTCAGGTCGGGTGTTCGTTGCACCTGCGCGGCAATCAGCATAAACTGATATGGTGTTAAAAACTGATCTATAATTTGAGTACCCCCCTCTGACCAGGTCCTGATCCTGACTTGAATTGTATCTGGACGGTATTCCAAAAACTGCGCGTCATGAAAATTATAGATCTCGGGAAATAGTTTGTAATGGATTTTTTCTTCCAGATCGATTGTAGCGCCTACCGCCGGGTGCACGACGAGCATTTCCTGTCCTGGAGTCCAACTACACGCGAAAAGCATTAGAAACAGGAAACCCCACTTGACATGGGGTTCCCCGCTCCTAATCACTTTTCCTGATACAGAAAAAATATCGATTACAGACTGAATCCTGTTTCGATGGTGGTTAAACTGATCGATTCGGTTTTGGGATCAATCTTGCCATCGCCATTAAAATCGCGGTAGGTTTTCTGGAATTTGTAGTATATTGCCGCTCCGCTCCCAATTTCGAAACCGATCCGGTAGCCGAGAATGGTGTTTTCGGCCGGTTCTTTGAATTTAAAAGGATTGGGGTCGTTATTGCGCTGGTAGAAAGCCATTGCGTCGGCTAATTTCGGAATTTTCCCTTTGGGAATAATCGCGGTTGCCATGAAGCTCTTGACTTCATTATCGCCTGCCAGCATGTGCTGGTAATAACTGCCCAAAATGAGGTAATTCAGAATATTGACATCCACTGAGCCGAATACTCCCTGCATTGAGGCGTTGTACAGACGCATTTCGTCTTTGGTCTTGGGTTTCAGAGTTCCATCGGTATAATCGGTCCTAACCGCCACTCGTTCAAAATCATAGGCCCGGTCCCAAAATCCATATAGGAAGTTCTCTCCGGCATAGCGGTATTCGATGGATGTATTGACAATCTTGAAGATATTCATTTTTAATCCCGGAGCGGCAATCCCGAATCCCGGCGTGAACTTTTGTCCGGAATTGTAGTCAGTTACCTCTCCCGAAATAAAGGTGGCCGCCTGTCCGTACAGGGTCAATTTGAAGAGTTTGAAATTCAGGATCGGATAACCGACGTCAAATGCCGCGGCGGTCAGCGATTTCTTGCTGTCCTTGGTATTGAAGGGATCTTTGTCAGCTTTGATTGTATCATCGAAATTCTTGGTTGGATCAGTCGGATAGTTATCCGTCATACCGTCACCATCTACATCCCAATCAATTTCATCGGGAATTCCGTCTCTGTCGGTGTCTTTGGAGAATTTGTCACCGCTCAGTTTGACACCGCCGGAATTGAGGGCGTAGAGTTTGTTATTAATGACACTGGTGCCACTAAATCCGGGGAATCTTTCCGGCAGATAGAATTTGCGATACGGAAATGCATCAAAGACATCCGGGACATAGTCTTCATCCGAATCCTTCAAACCCTTATACTGGTTGAAATCTGATACAACCGTACCACCGAAGGTAATTGGTAATACTTTCATTGGTTTGTAGGTCATACGCAAACCCAGTAAACCGGGGCCGGTGATCTCTTTGGCATTGGCGACAAAGGCTTCCCACCCCATTTTTTCTCTCTGCATTCCGGTGTGAATACCGACCTTACGCACCTGGGGATACTCGGTCGTGTTGGAATAGCCATTTAGTAAAATTCCGTAGCCCATGGTGACATTGTCCAGAGCTCCGACCTTGGCAAAAAACGGATCACCCTGCTGTCCCCAGCGCACGTAGTAAATTTTATCGAAGTAATCCGAGACTTCATCCCATTCTTCTTCCCGAATCTTACCCGCTTCGTCAATGTAAACTGCGACATCAAGCGATACAGCTAATTTCCCCAGTTTAACTTCCGGGCGCAGGGCAATCTGATTGTAAATTTTTCCATCAATGGTCACGGAACCCAATCCCAAGCCCATGCCAAACGGTTTGCCTTTTTTATCACCCTTTCCGGGTTCTTCCGCCACAGCTTCTTCAGGTTGGGTGGTTTCTCCAGTCGGCTCCATAGCTTGTTCTTCCTCAAATCCAGGCTCAGGTGGAGTGGGCTGAGCTGGTTGAGCAGGCGGTTCAGCATCGGGATCCTTGGGTATATCTTCCGGATCAACCGGCATGGTAAAAATATCACCATTAATCGTGGAAGCAATCATTTGACCGGCAAGCAAATTGGATTCCATTCCGGTAATCAGATTAAGAACATTTACCTGACCATCAACGCCATAAAATTTGTCACCATAACCGGGTTGCGTAATGACCCAGAATTTTGTGCCCTTGACCGACGCGACTGAGGTTGGAGTCTCGATCCGGTAGGAGGTTTTCAGCCCGGGCGTCACCTCGGCCAGAACCCTTCCCTGGGTCATTTTAACGGTGCGTACATTAAGATCATCTTTGATTTCGATTTCGGAATTCTTCCGGATTTTTATCAGACTTTTATCAGATGAATAAATGATTGCTACAAATCCATCCTCACCAGTTTTCACCGCGTCACCAACATTGATGGCCATATTCATTGTGACCGGCGTTGTGTAGCCAACACCACCTTTAGGTCGCAGATTGACTGACCCAGTAGATTTCAGAACGGTAGCGTACTGTTGCTGAGCAGTTACAAAGGTTAGGAACCCACTCATAAACAACATTACTGGCACAAGGACCTTTTTCATATATACCTCGATTTTGTTTTTATGTACTTCTTTTGGTAATCATTCCTAAAATTACCTTCGAATCCTGCAATTCCACAATACTAAAATCCATTTTGGCAGATTCTTCCTGCCCGTCGCGTTTCTGGATTTTAATTCCGAAGGATCGAATCAATCCATAATCCACTTGCTGGATCAATTCCTTGAGGGATTTGTTCAGGTTTGGTTTGAAAAATTCACCGATTTCTTTTCCAATAATCTCCGGGCGCGAACATCTGAGCCAGTTAAGCAGTCCTCGCGAAACTCCGATTATCGTACCGTCCTTCAGGAAGAGCACTGAATTTTCGTTGGCGGTTTCCATTTCTTTTATCAGACGATCGCGACTGTCCCGCACCTCCTTGTACATAGCGACGAGTTTTTCATTAAAGGAGTGCAGACTTTGATATTTTTCGTTGAGTGCGGCCAGTTCAGATTGTTTGCCGTTGGTAAAATAGCGCAGGTAAATTTGGTCCGCTTGCTCGACGTATTCCTTAAGCGTTATTCCCAGACCATCCAGAGCTTCAATTAGCAGGTCAAAATACTTGTCGCAAGGCGGTAAAAAATAGTAATTATCATCTCTATTAGTATAATTTTTCAACCAAGTACCGATACGTTGCTGGAAGTCCTTTGTCTGGATTATTTTATTCTGGGAACCGGCCACAGCCAGATATTCTCCAAAAAGCGGGAATTTACGAAGGATCTTTAACCTCTTCTGTTCTTTTTCGGGTAGCATGGCAAAATCATGATCGCTGCATACCAGGATGGCGGGCGAAGTCCCAAAAAGCTGATTAAGCTGCGCTTCAGAAAGTGTAAATCCGTCGAGTCGGTTAAAGCCATTTTTCGTAGGACAGTTCTTCAGGATATAAAGAATTACGGGATTCAAATTAAACGATTCTGGTCTGATCGGCATTAATACTGATTTATCGCGGAGATCCGTGATATGTTCAATTGCCTGATCTTTTTCACAGATAATCAGACCGTCACAGCCATTCATTTTTAACCGGAATAATGGTTGAAATCCGGCATGTTTGACTAAAAACAGTGCTTCATACACCGAGACAAAAGCCACGGAACTGGGTAGATTAAGCATCTGTTTGAATGCGGGTTGACCTTCATTGAAATAGCCAAATTCGAATTTCAACTCGAGCGCGTCGCGCAGCAACTGCCGAATTGAATCGAAGATATAGATCGCACCTTCCGAGGGCTTATGTCTGGGAATATACCAAGTGACTTTTTCCAATTGGTTATCCTGCTACACTTTGAGATTTAGTCGGATGCTTTGCTCTAATAAATCCAAATCTATCGGTTTAGTTATATAATCGAGGGCTCCTAAACGAGCGGTTTCCGCGGCAATATTTTGGTCCTTGACACCCGTCAGAATAATGACCGGCAAATGGGGAATATTTTCATGAATATTCTGCAGTACTTCCATCCCACTCATTTCCGGCATAATAATATCGAGCAACAACATATCAAACTTCTCCGCCGCCAGTATCTGCAGGGCTTGTTTGCCTGAGAAAGCCACCTGGACATCGTAACCTTTAAAAAGCAGGTAGTCTTTCAGAAAATCACAAACGTACGGCTCATCGTCAACACATAAAATTCTATATTTTTGCATATTCGCCAATCTTTCTACCTGTTCTTCCTTATCATTACTCGGTTAATATATTCAAGATATCAAATATTTACAACCGGTTTATTTAGGCCGGGTGCCAAAGGACTGTAAAATGCGATCTTCATTAAAATAGTGAACATTTATATGGTCGACTTTTAAAGCTTCGCAATAAGGCAGCTCAAGTTTATATTCAAATTCCAAATCACTATTGTTCAGTTGAATTCGCACCTCTCGGGCTGCGACATGGATATTGAACAGTGGCTTGAACTGGCTGACATATAAAAAGCGGGAATCCACAGGCAGACTTTTGCCAAAACCCTGAGGTACATCCACAACCATAAAGATTAAATTGTCCTGTTTATCTAAAAATTTCAAGAGGGGAAAAACGCGTAATTTGCCCGTACTGATCAAATCTAATACTTCCCGACCGAAGACGTATTTATCGGCATTGTAGACGTATTCCACATACCCCGATTGGATATTTTTTAATTCATAAGGCAGAGTCTGGAGCATTTCCTGGATTAATTCCCGTCTTAAGGTGTACTTGACTTTCAGATTGATTTTTAACCGTTCTTCGTCGAGCGCATCTCGTCTAAATACCGGATCGCTTATCTCGACCTGGTAGGGATTGACGATGATACGGTCGAGAACATTGATAAAATTAGCGGCCAGCGAAACAGGCGTATCAAATTTTTTCAGGATGTTTACCTGTTCCTGGTCAGTATAATCAGTGCGTAGTCTGCTGGGTGGTTCTTCGGAGGTTTTTCCGGACCGGTAACCATCGGAAAGTTTTTCGAGTTCGAAAGTAATTTTCCGGGTCGCGGCGGCGGTCTCGCCGTATTTTGCTAACTGTCTACTCAGTTCCAGCGATAAGGTATCAGATCCTGTTCTTTTGGGGGGACTTACGATTTGCTTCTGTTCGGCCGGCGGCAGTGCGATTTTGAGTAAATCAATTACACTTTTATTGACTGATTCGATAACCTTGGCAAGATCGGTCGTGGTCTCGGTGACTTTTTTATTACCTGAAGGTTTCCAGGTACTCATATCGGTCAACTGCAGTTCGATTTCGAATTTTTCACTCACCCGTTTAAAACTGCCGGTCAGGATGAAATTCTTGCGAGTTTGTTGCTGTGCTTCTTTTTTTACCTGCTCAATGGTTCGGTCCAGGTTGACTGTCCGCTGAACATTGATAGGGTAATTCTGATGGCAATAATCCGCTATAAAATCAACAAATCCCTCCCTGAGCCAGTCAATTTCCGGATCCGCCAGGTAATTATCGAAGGATAAGATAAAAAGATTTAGCGGTGCAGGTTCAGATACTTGCTGGGCAATTAAAAACGAAGTCATTACCAGGCCTGACAAAACCAGTCGTTGAATTCTCATACCGTCCCCTCAATCAAATAAACCAAGTTTCTTGCGTCCCGCATTCTACCATTTTTAACCGTGGATATGTTTCCCAATGTGCTAATCGCTCAATCAACCTTTGCTTAAAATTCTTCATTATTTTCCTCTAAAGCAAGGTTTTTAAAGAATAGACGTTACGACATTTAAAATGCGATTTTCAAACTTATTGGGCAGTGATCCGAGCCCATAACATCTTTTAAAATGCCGGCGGATAAAACCGCGGAGCGGAAGGTTTTATTGACAAAGAAATAGTCAATCCGCCATCCAATATTCCGTTCCCGGGCGTGGGTCAAAGGCGACCACCAGGTATAATTGCCGGCGCTATTGTCAAACAGCCGGAAAGTATCATAATAACCCTGCGCCAGGAATTGATCAATCCAGGCGCGTTCCTCCGGGAGGAAGCCTGAAATCATAGCATTCTGTCGGGGATGGGAAAGATCTATTTCAGTATGGGCGGTGTTGACGTCCCCGCCGATAATTACATTTTTCCCTTCACGGATGAAGCGATTGACCACCGTTTGGAATGCGTCATAAAATTCGAGTTTATATTTAAGTCGTTCGTCCGACATTTGCCCGTTAGGAAAATAGATATTCAAAAGATTGAAGACCGGGAATTCGGCAATGATTATGCGTCCCTCACTATCGAACCTATCTATACCAAATCCAAAAGATATTTGCTGGGGTGGCAGTTTGGTGTAAAGAGCGACTCCACTATATCCCTTGCGTATTGCAGAAGAGTAATATACATGATAACCAGGTATATTGAGCAGGTCATCAGGCAATTGCTCCGGTTGGGCTTTAGTTTCCTGCAGGCATACAATGTCTGGATTTTCTTGCTTTAGCCACGTTAAAAATCCCTTGCCGTAGATAGATCGCAAACCATTGACGTTCCAGGATATCAGGGTCAGTTTTTGCATTAATTCCAGCCTAAAAAATTATATCTCGTCGAATTGTTTTCTTGGAGCAATTTCATTACCAACTTTGGGTTTGATCCTTAAGCGTTTTCCTTGCTTTAAGCCTGATTCGGTTGCGCTGCAAATTTAATGATTCGCTCTGCCAACGTACCAGCCGTCAAACCTAATTTTTCGAGTATCAGGTGTCGGGCCCCTTGTTCGATAAAACGATCCGGAATAGCGCAATACAGTAATCTGTTTCTGCACCCTTTAAGGGCGATTTCCCGGGCGATGACGGTGCCCAAGCCCCCCTGTTCACTGTTTTCTTCGACAACCACGATCAGGGAATGAGTCTGTAGAATTTGAGCTAACAAAGCCTTGTCGTACGGTTTGATATAAAGGGCATGGACTATAGTCGGAGAGCTATGTTTCTGTTCGATAATACAACTTGCGTCGAGTGCCACATTCGACATCGGACCTACGCTGATAATGGCGATTCGCTCACCTTCTTTGAGTATTTTCCATTTGCCTACTTCGACCGTCTCAGGCTTTTTCCCCTCGGTAAATTCCGAACAGTGATCTTTGGGATAACGAATTGCAAACGGCCCCGGTTTTAAACGCATGGCGGTAAAAATCAAGTCACGCAGTTCGTCACCGGTTCGGGGTGCGGTGACAATCAGGTTTGGAATAGACGACAAATAACTGAGGTCGAAATTCCCATGATGCGTCGGACCGTCTTCCCCGACAATGCCAGCCCGATCGAGTACGAAAATAACCGGCAAATTTTGTAACGCCACGTCATGCACAATCTGGTCGTAAGCTCGCTGTAAAAAAGTGGAATAGATGGCAACGACTGGTTGAAAGCCGCTTGCGGCTAATCCTGCGGCGAAAGTCACGGCATGTTCTTCGGCTATTCCGACGTCGTAGTAGCGGGTTGGAAAAAGGTGCGAATATTCCACCAGCCCGGTGCCTTCCGCCATCGCCGCCGTAATGAAAATAGCCTTATCGAATTGCGCCGCCATTTCACAGGCAATTTTGCCGAAAGCATATAAAAACGGCGGCGTGAGTGTCGAACTTTGATCGATACAGGATTCCGCGGGACGAGGACTTATCCCATGATATTTAGTAGGATCAATCTCGGCACTCGATAAACCCTTTCCCTTCTGCGTGATTACGTGCAAAAGGACCGGGTACTGGAGATTTTTAATATTGTTGAGGGTAGTGATCAGTTGGGGAATATTATGGCCATCCACCGGGCCGTAATACCGGAAACCAAATTCCTCGAACAGGATACCGGGTGCTAAAAAATTCTTCAACGATTCTAACAATTTTCTTCCGATTTTCCGCAACACCGATGTACCGCGCGGCAGTAAGGCCAGCGTATTCCAGACCTGGTTTTTGAAATTGAGGTACTCCGGACTGGTAACAATGCGTGTGAAGTAGTTCGACATCGCTCCGACGTTGCGGGAAATAGACATCTCGTTATCGTTTAAGATGACTAAAAATTGCTTATTGATATTATAGGCATTATTCAACCCTTCATAAGCCAAGCCACCGGTAAAAGAGCCATCACCGATAATTGCACAGACGCGATAATTGGCGCCACTAAGGTCACGGGCAGAGGCAATGCCGACTGCAGCTGATATCGAAGTACTGGCGTGTCCAGCCCCGAAAACGTCATATTCGCTTTCCGTAATTTTGCAAAAGCCACTGATGCCACCGTATTGGCGAATATTTTTTATGGCCTCCTTGCGGCCGGTGAGAATTTTATGTCCGTAAGCCTGGTGCCCCACGTCCCAGATTAATTTATCCGTCGGAGTATTGAAAACGTAATGCAAGGCAATCGTCAGATCCACCGCTCCCAAGCTCGGTGCCAAATGCCCACCGGTTTTGGTAATCGTCTCAATAATATACTCCCTGACTTCCTTGCTCAATCCGATCAGTTCAGAAACGGATAACTTCCGCAGGTCCGCGGGAAAATCAACCCTGCTTAAAATCGGATATTTATCTGGCGTAGTCATTCAGATAGCATCCGCACAAAGTATTCGTGGATTCGGGTATCACTAGTCAATTCAGGGTGAAAAGTGGCGACGAGGTCGCGGTTGTATTTCACCATAACGATTTCGTCGTTTAATTTTCCCAGCACTGTCACTTGCTGTTCCAGCACCTTTAGCTTCGGAGCACGAATGAAAACTGCCGGAAATGGCTGCGGATCGTAAGCTAAATTAATCTCAGCCGTGAACGAATCGATCTGACGTCCATAAGCATTCCGAACGACACCGATAGGAACCCGGTTGAGCGGTGCAATGCGTGAGTCACCATGTTCCCGGGCTAACATGATAGCGCCGGCGCAGGTACCAAAAATTCCGCCGCGAAAATTGATTAACTGCTCGCGAAAAGCCATCTCCGCAATAAGTTTGGTCATAGTAGTCGATTCGCCGCCGGGTATGATTATACCCGTCAATCCTGCAATTTCTTCCGGATATTTTACTAGTATAGTTTGAACACCCAGACGTTCGAGAATTTCTATATGTTTCTGAAAGGCGCCCTGTAGACCGAGGACGCCGATTTTAGGCTTTTTACAAGACATTATAAATCACCAACCGCGTTTAGCCAGTCTTTCAGTCTCCGGAATTTCGGCAATATCCAGTCCCGGCATGGCTTCACCGAGGTCTGCGGAAATCTCGGCCAGTTTGGCGGGATCGTTGAAGTAGGTCGCCGCCAGGACGATGGCTTTGGCGCGCTTGGCTGGATCTTCAGACTTGAAAATTCCCGAACCGACAAATACCGATTCGGCCCCCAACTGCATCATCAGGGAAACGTCTGCGGGCGTCGCGATACCGCCCGCGGCGAAGTTCGGTACCGGTAGCTTACCCTTGCGACTTACCTGGCGTACAATTTCGAAGGGCGCTCCCAATTTTTTCGCTTCGGCCATCAATTCGTCATCCCGTAAAGTCGTCAGACGGCGGATGCCATTTTGAACAATGCGCATATGGCGGACTGCCTCAACGATATTCCCCGTCCCGGCTTCACCCTTGGTTCGGATCATCGCCGCTCCTTCGCCGATACGCCGTAATGCTTCTCCCAAATCGCGACAACCACAGACAAAAGGCACCTTGAAATCACTCTTCCAGATATGATTTTCCTCATCTGCGGGAGTCAACACTTCACTCTCATCAATAAAATCCACACCTAATGATTCGAGAATCTGAGCTTCGGCAAAATGTCCAATCCGGCACTTCGCCATGACGGGAATCGAAACCGTATCCTGAATAGCTTTGATAACCTTGACTTTTGACATGCGGGCAATGCCCCCGGCGGCTCGAATATCAGCGGGAATGCGTTCCAAGGCCATGACAGCCACCGCACCGGCATCTTCGGCGATCTTGGCCTGCTCCGGGGTCGTGACATCCATAATCACTCCACCCTTGAGCATTTCCGCTAAGCCAACCTTGACTTCAAACGAACCTTTGTCCATTGTCTATGCTCCTTAACTCTTATCGAAATTTACTAAAAAATCACGGAATTGCGCTGAGTTTTTCAACTACCTTCTGCACAACCGTTTGCGGTGTGGAAGCCCCTGACGCTACTCCTACAGAACCGACATTTTGGAACCATTCATTATGCAGTTCGCTTTCATCCGAGACTAAATGTGTCCTGGGATTAATTGCCCGGGCAATTTGCGTTAGTCGGTTGGTATTGGCGCTGGATCGGGAACCCACGATAATCATAACGTCATTTGCCGCGGCAAGTTCCCGGATTTGCTTTTGGCGCTTACGAGTGGGTCGGCAAATCGTATTCACAAATCGCAGATCTTCACTACGTTCAAGAATTTCCGCAACAATCGCCGTAGCTGTCTCGAGATTAAAGGTCGATTGCACGACGATACCGACCTTTTTGGCAAAGGATGTGTTGCAGACTTCTGCAACCGAACTTATGACCACAGCGTTTTTTACCTGACTGGCGATGGCTTCTACCTCTTCATGACTTTTATCGCCGAGGATGATTACCTGCCGTCCTTCCCGGTCGAGTTCCTTGACTATGCGATGGATTTCTCTGACTAACGGGCAGGTAGCATCTATTATGGTCAAACCGAGTTCGCGAGCTTTTTCCCAAACCGCAATCGGCGTGCCGTGCGAACGAAACAGTATCGGCGTTTTCTTAGCCACTTTATCCAAAGCATCGATGACGCTAACACCTTTTTGCGCTAAATCCTGAATGACTATTTCATTGTGAACGATGTCACCCAACATCGCAACCGATTGATAGCGAGCGGTAGCATCTGCCGCCTTTTTAAGGGCGCTTTTCACGCCGGAACAGAAACCCACTTCCGATGATATATTTATTTTGAGTGCCACTATTTCAAAATTTTCGCTGATGTTATGGTTTTTTGAGCCTGATACTTGCCTTTTTTATCGGCATAGGACGTTCGACAGGGTTCGTCACTTTCAAAAAACACGACCTGGGCAATACCTTCATTGGCGTAAATAATCACTGGTACTGGCGCAGTATTAGCAATGGCAATAGTTATAAAGCCCTCCCATTCCGGCTCCAGGGGTGTAACATTGACAATGATCCCACAGCGGGCGTAGGTACTTTTTCCAAAAGTGCAGGCTAATACCTGACGCGGAATCCGGAAGTATTCCAGACTGCGGGCTAAAACATAACTATTCGCCGGTATCTGACACCTGAGACCTTTGAATGGCTCGAAATAACTATCCGGGACATTTTTCGGATCAAGTACAGTCTCCGGAAATATTTTCAATAGCCTGAACTCGTCCGCGAGGCGCAAGTCATATCCGTATGCTGACAATCCAAAAGAAATGACGTTTTTACTTATCTGATCCCTGCTGAAAGGTTCGATCATCCTTTGGGCGAGCGCCATTTCTTCAATCCACTGATCGGATTTGAGAGTCATACTTCCCATCTATTTTTTCTGCTGATTAAATACCTCCCGCACTCTCGGCAAAACTCGTTCAAGCGCTGTCGTTAATGGTACATCCAGTGCCAGTCCTGCCGCGAAGGGGTGCCCGCCTCCTCCTAATGAACGGGCGATGTCATTTACCGGAAAACGTCCCTTCGAACGAAAATTCATCCGCGTGCGTTGTGGGCCAACTTCAAGAAACATCATGGCAATTTCCACTCCTTTTATCGAACGCACAAAATCGGTAAATCCATCCACTTCATCAATAATTGCATCGGCATCTTTGATTTGTTGAGCAGTCACCGTGAACCAGGCGAGTTGGCCGTTATACTCATAGTTGATTTCCTGTAAAATCATCCCCAGCAGTCTCATGCGCTGGGGACGATAATTTTCATAAACCGAACTGAAAATCACACCCGGTTGAATAGCATACTTAAGCAGATCAGCGGCCAAACGAAAGGCCACCCGATCAGTATTTTCAAATCGAAACGAGCCAGTGTCAGTCATCAGTCCCACATAGATGGCTTCGGCGATTCGCTTATCAAGAAAGGTCTTATTTATTTTTAATATTAACCGGTAGATTAATACCACGGTTGCCGCAACCCTGGTATCAACTACGCTCAAAGAAAAAACCGTTTTATGGTTCGGATGGTGATCAAGGCAAATAGTTGGAAGATTCAGTTGGCGTAGTTCAATGCCTATTCTTCCCAGACGCTCGGCGTCACTAATATCAAGTACAAACAACAGATCATATTCTTGCAGAATCGAGTTATGACGTTCCGGCCGATAAGTGTTAAAGATATGGTCACGGTTTAAAAAATCGTATTCGGTGGGTAGATTTGAGGAATTCAGGATAAAAGGACTTTTCCCCATCCGTACCAGACAATAATACAGCGCGGCTTCGGCACCCAGAGCGTCACCATCCGGATTGACATGAGTGGATATCAAAATCCGGTCGCTCTGTTCTATCAGAGTAATGATTTCTTGCCAGGTTTTCTTCTCTTGGTAACTCATAAAAATGAACGCGAAATTTAAATCAATTGCCCTTCATGTCAAAGCATCGGAACTGCAAAAGTTCATTGGTGGTCAGGCACAAGGCAAACATTTTCTCTACCTAATCAGCGCTCAAGATGCGTGGTAGAATTTTCAATATTCGTCCAAAGCCCCGCAACCTCCTACTAATCTTCTTCGCATATAACAGGTCTAACAAACCGCTCAGTCCGTGATAGAGTTTTTCTGAATAGGGCGGCCACCAGAGGTTTTTACGAGTGAAAGCGAATTTATCATCAACGATGACCTGCGGTTGAGTCATTTCTTCAAACCCTATCTCGCCGTGGGTTCGTCCGATTCCGGATTGCTTAAATCCCCCCCACGGTGTTTCAGCCAAACCGTGACTCATCAAATGATCATTGATGGTGATGACTCCTGCCTTGAGTCGCTTCCCGATCTCTATCGCCCGACGACGATTGCGCGACCAAACCGAGGCGGTCAATCCCAGATAGGAGTCGTTCGCCAGTGTCACGGCTTCTTCAACATAACGAAATTTCATCACGCCTACAACAGGGCCAAAAGTCTCATCTTTCATCACCAACATATTATGGTTGACATTCACCAATACGGTCGCAGGTAAAAAGTTCTTAAGATGCAGAGTTTCCGGAATTTTCGACTGGGCATAAATTTCAGCTCCCTGATTCAGCGCATCCTCGATATGGCGTTGTACTGTTACAACCTGACGCTCTGTCGTCATCGCTCCCAGATCAACTTGGAAATCGGTATCATACCCGATCCGCAGGGTGTCGATTCGGTTTTTCAATAATTCTAAAAAATCGCCATAGACTTTTTCAGCAACGTAGATTCTTTCTATGCCCCCGCAGGACTGGCCGCAATTAGAGAAACCCGCCCAAACCGCTCCGCCCACTGCGCGTGCGAGGTCAGCATCTTCGCAGACAATCATTGGATCATTGCCGCCTAGTTCCAGTACAACCGGCGTCAAAGTTTGCCCCGCCCGACTCATCAGATATTTTCCGACGGCAACCGAGCCCGTGAAAAATAATTTATCGATCCCGGCGGCGAATAATGCATCACCAACATCTTTTCCGGGAACGTTGATGTACTGAAAGATGCCATCGGGTAATTCTGCCGCCCGGAAACACTCTTCCAATTTCCGACCGACCAGCTGGGTTTCGCTGGCAACTTTTAATACCACCGCGTTGCCCGCCAATAAGGCCATCACTACTTCCGAAAAAGGGATCGCAAACGGGTAATTCCATGGCGAAATGATGGCGATTACTCCAAATGGTTGACGAATTATTTGACTGCGCTTATTGGCAAGGAAAAGATTGCCGGTACCACAACCTTTAGGTCGCAAGAAACGTCGCGCTTTCCGAGAATAATATGCAATCGCCATCGCCGCTGGTAAAACCTCGGTGGCCATGGCATCCACGCGAACTTTCCCGTTGTCTTGGGCAATGACTTCCGCGATTTCATCTTTATGTTCGACAAGATACTGCTGAACCCTTTGTAAACCGATAATTCTTTGCCTGAGCGGCATTCCGCTCCAACGCAGCTGAGCTGACCGGGCTTTCTCGATAATCCCCGCCACCTCGCTAAGCGGTGTAATTTCAGATTGACCTATGACTTCGCCGGTGGCTGGGTTGGTGCAGGTCGTATACATTTTTTCGGCGATTGAACTTTGACTACTACTCATGTGTATCTGAATCCGAGACTATTTTTACTACTTTTATCACCGGAAATGTATTTAAAAATTTATAAGCCTGCAAATCCCTGGATTCCGCAAGCGGCGATGCTTGTTTCAGTCAAAAAATATTGATAACCTTAGCGGTGTTCATCAAAAGCATGAATGACTTCGTTTTGTAACAGATAAAAAATAGTCATCTCTAAACTAACAAACATAAGGAGACCGTACTATGACCAAACGTATGCAAATTTACAAATGCGAAGTATGTGGAAACATCGTCGAAGTTCTGCACGAGGGTGCTGGTCAGCTGGTATGTTGTGGAAAGCCGATGAAACTGTTCCTCGAAAATACGACTGACGCCGCCAAGGAAAAACACGTACCCGTTATTGAAAAATTACCCAACGGTTATAAGGTCAGTGTTGGAAGCGTCGCCCACCCCATGCTCGATACTCATTATATCGAGTGGATTGAACTCGTCGCCGGCGATGACGTTTACCGAAAATTCTTGAAACCTAATGAATTGCCGGTGGCGGTTTTTGAAATCAAAGCCGACACGGTTTTCGCCCGCGAATATTGCAATCTGCATGGTTTATGGAAAGGAGAAGTGTTATGATTGGTAAAAAACTTCAGAATAAAATCAATGAACAAATTAAAAATGAACTCGAATCCGCCTATCTCTACGCCGCGATGGTCGCCTGGTTTAAAGCCCAAAACTGGGAAGGAATGGCGCACTGGATGGAAGTCCAGACAAAGGAAGAAATCGGACACGCTACGCGGTTTTTTAATTATATCTACGAACGAGGCGGCACCGTCGAGCTCAAACCACTTAGCGTCCTAAAAAACAAGTGGGAGTCGCCGTTAGCGGCATTTAAAGAAGCCTATGCTCATGAACAATTCATCACGGCCAAAATTAACGACCTGATGCAGTTAGCGCTGGCCGAAAATGATTATGCTACCCAAGGCCTGCTCGATTGGTTTGTAAAGGAGCAGGTTGAAGAAGAGGACTCCGTTCTAAAAGTGGTGCAACACTTGGAACGCGCCGGTACCTCCGGTCAGGCACTGTTGATGGTCGATGCTTTCCTGAGTAAACGTGAATAACCTGGAGAGCCTGGTATGAATTTTAACGTTGATGAAGTGTTCACGATCGCCGAGCAGATCGAACGTAACGGAGCGACTTTTTATCGTAAGGCGGTAAAATTTGCCAAAGACACTGCCATAAAACGCCAATTGCTTGAATTGGCCGAGATGGAAGACAGTCATGAAAAATCCTTCGCTGGAATGCACTCCGCCTTTACCGGAGACAAGAAATCTTTGGTATTCGATTCCAACTCAGAAGCTGCGACTTATTTGGAAGCCTTTGCCGGGGATTATGTATTTAATCTGAAATCCAATCCTGCCGATAAAATCGGAGGGCATCATTCGATTAAAAACGTACTCAAACTGGCCATCACATTGGAGAAAGATTCGATCGTCTTTTATCTGGGAGTAGCGAAAGTGATGCTTGACGACAACAATCGCCAGGCGATTGAGGCGATCATCGATCAGGAGCTGCAACACATCGCTCTGTTGAGTGCCATTCTTCGTAAAAATTCATAAAACTAATTCCTTTAACTATGGAGCCGGTCGTCACTATGAAGACCGGCTTTCTATTTCGTTTATGTAAATCTTCATCGAGCAATGCAGAACTTTGCCTAAATTCGTCGCTGGATAACTTGATACTCGGAGTAGCAATGACAGTTATAAACGATGCCGTTGAGAAGTTCCGTTCCGGTTTTAATTGCGCGCAGGCAATCTTCTCAACTTACAGTAAGCAATTCGGACTTGATCCAAAGCTGGCTCTGCTTCTAACCACGGCCTTCGGAGGCGGTATTGCACGTTCCGGTGATCTCTGCGGTGCGGTAACAGGAGCACTCATGGTTATAGGTTTGAAACATGGTAAATCTATCTCCGACGACGAAGATGCAAAGGAATTGACCTATGCGCTGGCACTTGACTTGATTGACAGCTTTAAGGTCAAATATGGAACGATCAAATGCCGTGAATTGATGGGCTGTGATTTAAGTACCGAGGAAGGACGGCAGTATGCCCGCGAGCATGAGCTCAGTAAAAACCTTTGTCCTTCTTTCGTCGAATATGCGGCTGAAATGATCGAGAATATCTTGGAATTATGACGGATTCGTTAAATTTAAATGGTTCAATGCATTACAAGGATCAATAATGGCCATCAGGATTTTTATAACCGGCGGAACATTCGATAAGGAATACAACGAACTCAACGGGCAGTTGTATTTCAAAGATACTCACCTGCCGGAAATGTTGAAATTAGGACGCTGCCGCCTGGATGTTGATTTACGAACGCTGATGATGATTGACAGTCTCGAAATGACTGAATCGGATCGGGCAGTCATTGCCCAAAATTGTCTTACCGTACCTGAAAAACGTATCTTGATCACGCATGGAACGGATACGATGGTCGAAACCGCGCGGGTCATCGCGGAAACGGTCAGGGATAAAACCGTAGTGCTGACCGGCGCAATGATCCCCTATAAATTCGGCAGTTCCGATGGGCTGTTCAACTTAGGCAGTGCCCTAGCTTTTACTCAAACTCTGCCCCATGGAGTCTATATCGTCATGAACGGGCGTTATTTTTTATGGGATAACGTACGTAAAAATCGCAAAACCGGCGAATTTGAGGAAGTCAAGTAATCTTCCCGCCCCGCTGAACTTTTACGACTAAAACAATATGCAGATAACTCAGGTTTGTGCGTTAGGCATCACCGCTGAGACGATTCCAACGGCATAGGATAATTCGTTCTGCATATTGTTAATCGGATAAAAATCAATCTCAACAGTTTTTTGCATTGCGCTGGTTCCGATCAGGCATTTGACTGAGACCTGTTTACTCCGACGCAGGTTGTTCAGGATCGCCTGATAGTCAAGATCTTCGAACAGGGTTTCGATACTATTTTCCTTCACACCTGACAGCACCGTTGTGATGAACTCTGTCAGCGGAGCACTTTGATAGCCAATTCGACCGGAAAGATCCGCGACTAATACAAATTCATTTAACCGGTCAATCAGAAAAGCAAGCAAATTACTCTGTGCGCCGATTTTCAACGATTTAAGTTCATTGTAATGATCGCTCTGACGCAAAATATCATATATCTTGGTGCCCACCACGCCCATCTTATTAAAATATTTCCCCAGATTGAAAACGCCATGCTGGGACAATTCTCTGATTTTATCCAGGTCGCTTAAAATCCGGCGACTGTGTCCGGCAGTACTCCAGTACCATAATCCCAGTGCCAGGATGGCTAAAAAGGCGATCAACAGAATATTCTCCGCGAAGTATTTCACCTTCAACTCACTGCTGAGATTTAATTCCATGATCGTCAGGTAACTTTTCAGGGCGACGATAAATACCATGAGTGCCGTAAAGAGCAATAACAATATGAGACGCCAACGACTGATGAACATAGACTTTAATCCCTGATCTTTTCGATGTCGCTCTCCGCCCCTACGACCACGAGGGTATCGTTCGCTTTCAACTCCAGACTGGGATTGGGGAAATTGACGACTTGAACCTCGAGCGGCTGGCCATTTTCATCTATTTCGGTTTGGGTGCGTTTGATAGAAATGACGTTCAGGTTATATTTGCGCCGCAGGTCAATCTGTAGAATGGATTTCCCGACAAACATTTTCGGAACGAGCATTTCGGTGATCACCTGGTTTTTCCCAATGTAAATACGATCGAGAATATCGGGAGTCATTAACCGGTTGGCCAAACGACGCCCTTCTTCGATCTCGACATTAATGACTTCATTGGCACCGATTTGCTTCAGCACCTGGGCATGAATCTCGGAAATCGCTCGCGCGATGATATAGGCAGTCCCAGACTTTTTCAGGAGAGCGGTGGTCAGAATGCTGGCCTCGATGTTCTCACCGATCGCCACGACGGCAATATCAATATCCTCAATGCCTGAACCAACCAAGGCAGATTCATCGGTGCTGTCGAGGACAACCGCCCGTGTTACCATGTTTTTGACTTTTTCGACGGCGAGGGCGTTCTGATCGAAAGCGATGACCCGCCCTCCTTTTTCAGAGATTGTCCGGCAAACCTCATTGCCAAAAATGCCTAAACCAAAGACCCCAAATACTTTTTCTTTCACATTTAATCCTACTTTTTTAATTCATTTTTTCAGCGCAAGGATATTCTGTAATGCTCCCTCAGAATCCCAGTAGTTTTGGATTTGTTTAGAAACGGTGAATGGAAAATTATTCATCATCGTTAATTTGGTCCCCTGATAATTGAAATCAAAGGTCATTCCCTATCCTGGTTTGCGTCATTGAATGGTTTGTTCTTATGTTCTCTGTATACCTTATTATAAGTTAAAAAATGATGGTCCCTTCCGGGTATTTGATTGCACTATTAGAGGTCCGATATGGAAAAAGTGCGAACATCATGGTCAAAGGACCAGCCCGACCAATAAACATGGTCATAATCAGGATCAGTTTGCCCCAGCCTGAAAGATCGGGCGTGATGCCCGTTGATAAGCCCACGGTTCCGAAAGCAGAAACCACCTCGAACAAGATTTTTTCCAGCGCATATGGTTCGCACAAAGTCATTGCCATCGTACTGGCAGTGACTATGGTCAGTGAAATGATTATTATCAGGAAAGCGCGAATAACCAGTTCGCGCCCGAGGGCCTGATTCATGATGAGAATTTCGCTTTTTCCGGTGATGATGGATTTTAAATAGGCAAAAACTACAAAAACCGTATTGACTTTAATGCCCCCGGCAGTGGATCCTGCCGCGCCACCAATAAACATCAATACGACCATCAGTAGCAAAGTTCCCGTGCGTAATCCGCCAATATTAATCGTATTGAAACCCGCCGTTCTCAGCGTAACAGACTGAAAAAATGCCGTCAAATATTGCGTCCCAAGAGCTAAGTTAATTAAAGTCGTGCGATGTTCTAATACATACACGAACACTGTGCCGCTGATCAGCAATATCACCGTCACAATTAATACGGCTTTGGAATTTAGCGAGAGATAAATGCGCTGAATTTTTTGCTCGCTGAGCGCATTACGGATATTGACATAAACCGTCTGGATCAAATTGACCAGGACGATGAAACTTAAACCACCGGCGATAATCAGACTGCAAATGACGATATTGAGGAATACGCTGGATTGGAAACCTTCTAAGTTGTTAGAAAACAGTGCAAAGCCGGCATTACAAAATGCCGAGACAGAGTGGAAAACCGCATAAATCAGTGCTTTGGAGTGCGAATTAAACCAATCCAAGAAAAACCGGTATAGTAAACTGGCGCCCAAAGACTCGATGATTAAAGTGAATAAAATGATCCAGGTTATCGTCCCGGTTACCTTTTTTACTTCCTGATCATTCAGAAAATAGGACATGGTCAGTTTTTCCTCGATACTGATGCGTCGGCCCATCAAATAAGCGGCGAAGTAGGCCAAAATCATAATCCCTAAACCACCGATCTGGATCAAACCCATAATGACTATCTTGCCGTATAGCGAAAAACGTGTAGCTGTGTCAACGACAATCAAGCCCGTCACGCAAACTGCGGAAGTGGCCGTAAAAAGAGCATCGAGCGGGTTGAGCCGTACACCGTCAGAGCTCGCAAAAGGCATCATCAGAATGAGTGCCCCAAATAAAATCACGACCAAGAAACTGGCCGCGATCGTCAAAGCTGGATGGTAGAAAATTCGTTTCAGATACGCATTGACCCGTTCAAACCGGCTAATCTGGTGCAACAGGTGAAACAGATAACGGATTAGGATTATATTGACGATAAATACCGGTACACGCTCAAAATCAATCAGATCACCGCGGTAACCTGCCCAGATTGTAAACCCGAAAAAGATAACCAGCGCTAAATCAAAAATATTACGACGTACCAGGTTCAACGAAAGTCTTGCGAGCCAAAACCGCCGGACAATTTCAAGGACAAATAAACCCATCACCAACCATTCCAGAAATGACAATCCCAGCAGTAGAAATCGGTTAGAGGGATTCAGGAACTCGATGATGAAGGAAAATATCCCAAGCAGAAAAACGCAAAGGATTAGTCTCTCGTTGGATCTAACTGGCATATTTACGGACCTGCGGATCTGTCCGTCGCGGGACGATTATCTAAGTTTATAGCTTTTCAGCCCCCAGGAAACCTCTTTCATCACGACCTTGATGATTCCCCAGGCCGGAACAGCGAATAACATACCAATCACCCCGGCGATATTGCCGCCCAAAATCACCGCGATTACGACAGTGATCGGATGCATATTGACGCTTTTGGATACAACCATCGGCGAAACGATATTATTATCAATAACCTGCACCAGGGCAAACACAACAGCAATCCAGACTACAATCGTTCCCAAATTCTGTGGCCCGTGCATGATCGTCAGAACTACTGCCGGAATGGCGCCGACCAGTGGACCAAGATAAGGAATCAGGTTAGCGATACCGGCCATCATCCCGATAAAAAAGAAATAGGGCACCGGACCCCCAAACACGATATTGATAATTCCCAATCCAATGACAGAAAGAATGCCGACAATCAGCGCATCAATAGCCTGTCCCTGGATATAGCGCGTGACCTGATCACCGACTTTATGCAGGATATTCAAGGCTAATTCAAAGTATTTATTGGGTATTTGCTGGATAATTAAACGCTTGAAAAACCGGAGATCTTTAATCAAAAAGAAAGTGACAAACGGAATGATCCCGATAAAAGCGACAAAAGAACTGGCGTTCTGTAAAAACTGGCCCATGTTCGACAGCAGGTTTGCACTCAGATCATTGACCTTGGCGATAACATCACGGGCTAAAGCGGCATTGTTAAAATTCTTTTGAAAAAATGCCTCTAACTGCGCCGTCAGGTCCTTAAGAAAATCCGATTGCATTTTCCCTGAAAGCGTATCAATCGCATTCATAATCGCTGGGACGATCAAGGCGACTATGCCGGCGATGCCGCCGACAATCAGAACCATCACGATGACGATCGCCAGGGCGCGATTGATACCGACACTTTCACCATAATCCACGATCGGATTCAGGATGATGGCCAGGATCCAGGAAATGATCAACATAAAAATGATCGGCTTGAGATAAGGAAAAGCGATCAATAGAAAAGCCATACTCAGCAGGAACAGAAAAATCCGCCAGATCGTACGATTGATCTGGGTTATTGAAAGGTTAATGTTTTTATCCATTTTCCCGGGTCTCTGCTTCTCTGATAATTTGCGATAATTGTTCGTTGGTCCGGCGCAGGCGCTCGCCGATAACTCGCGCTAAGGCGACTAATATTTTTATTCCTAATTGCGGTTTCCGGTAAAGCAGGTCCATTAAATCCGGACGGAAAAAGCCGATAATATCACAATCCACGGCGGCGATGGCGGATGCCGAGCGGGGCGACTCATCGAGTAAAGCCAGGTCGCCAAAAAACGCTCCATGCCCTAAAGTCGCAATATGTTTTTGGTTCTCGTCCTGCAGCTCCTCCACTATATCCACAGTACCGGTAACGATAATGTACATTCCTAATCCTGGATCACCCATTCTGAAAATTGGTTCACCCTTCTTATACTGCCGGCGATGGACTATCTTTTCCACCTCGATTAATTCGCGTTCATCGAGATCGGAAAAGATCGGAACATTTTCTAATATCTGAAAAATGTCACCCTTATCTTTTTTCTTCTTGAAAAATGCAATATCCCAGATTGGACTAATCATGACAACCTGCCTCTATATTTTGCTTTTCATTACAACTCAATATACAAACATTCCCCACAAAATTCCAATTTGAATCTTCCCGACCGAACTACATTTTCCATCTTGCTATATTGGACAACTTTTTTTATTTTGCTTTGGTGAATGGAGCAACACACTGATTAGAAAAATTTCCATGTTAATGTTACCTCTCCTGTGCTGGCTCACCGTCTCAGGCCAGGAAAAGGAAATTGATAAAAAAATTGAATATCAGTCCGAGCAATTGGAGAAGATTCGCCGGGAAATTAAAAAATTCAAAAGCGATCTGAATCAGGTCGAATCCCGGGAAAAATCAATCCTGACTCAACTTGACAATACCGAAAAAAGTATCGGCCTGACTGAGAAGCTTCTATCTCAATTGAATCGCGAACAAATCCAAAAAGACAAAGATATTAAATCTATCGAAAAATCGATCACCCAGCTGGAAAGCAATCTGAATCAATTGCAGTCCAACTTCGCACGCCGATTGGTCTACCTTTATAAAAGTGGAACATACAGCGATTTGGAGTTATTGCTTACTTCCACTTCTTTTAACCAGGCGATTTATCGCTATAAGTACCTGCACCTGTTAGCCGAGATTGACCGCAGTACTTCGCGAAATATCCGTTCAAACATCACCGAAATCGCCGCGAAAAAGCAAAAATTGCTGGCAGAAATGAGTGCCAAGGAACAAATTATCGCTGAACGACGGGTCCATCAGAAAAGTTTGGCTGAGCAAAGGAAACAGCGCCAGGTACAATTGGAAAGTGCCCGGAAAGACAAGAATAATCTGCTTGCCCAGATCAAAGAAAAAGAACAAGCCGCCACCCAGCTTTCCAAATTGATCGCCGATTTGGAAAAAGAGCGCGAGCGGCGGCGCATCGAGCTGGAGCGTCAGCGGGCGCTGTCAGGCATCACAGCTGACAATCCTTTCCTTACAAATCAGGGCAAATTACCCTGGCCGGCGCAGGGTGAAGTCATCGCCAAATTCGGAATTCAAAAACACCCTAAGCTGAAAACGATTACCGAAAACTCCGGGATCGATATACAGGTTAAACGCGGCACACCCGTGATGGCGATCCTGGATGGAGTGGTCACTACGATAACCTATATCCGTGGCTTTGGTAATACAATCATCATTGACCACGGATCGGGATTTTACTCGGTTTATTCGCACGTCGAAAATGTCCGAGTGACTGAAAACGAATACATCACTGCCGGTCTGAAAATCGCTGAAGTGGGTGATTCTGGTAGCCTGAGCGGTCCGCTCCTGCATTTTGAAATCTGGCGCAATAAAACCAAACTCGATCCCGAAGACTGGTTAGGGAAAAAATCATGAGTCTGTTCCAGCTCGTCAATCAAAACCAAAATCGCCAGCGATTGGAACAAATCGCCCAAAGCAAACGCATCGCCAATGCCTATCTTTTTCATGGCGCCGAGGGGCACGGGACAGAAGGTTTTGCGTTGGAATTTGCCGCCATGCTCAATTGTCTTGGCAGCGCCGATGCCATACCATGCGGGGAATGCGCCAGCTGTCGCAAGCTGAAAAACCTCGAACATTCCAACCTGTCGTTGGTCTTTCCCATACCTATCAAAGAAGACACGGAAAGTGATGACCCGCCTTTCGAAAAATTCAAAGAAGAGGACATGGAGGAAATCCAGCAGGCGATCAGGTTCAAAGCCAGCCATCCGTATGGCAAAATTGTCATCACTAAAGGCTTGCATATTCCTATCAATTTTATCCGGGAGATCAAACGCAAGATCTACCTCACGGCTTTGGAACCGGGTTATAAAGTGGTCGTTATTTTTGATGCCCATCTGCTGACTGAGCCTGCCGCTAACGCTTTCCTGAAAATCCTCGAAGAACCACCCAGCCAGTCAACTTTTATTCTGACAACCTCCGTCCCGGATCTGCTTTTACCGACGATTCATTCACGTTGTCAGGCACTGCACTTCCCTCCTGTCCCCGAGACGGAACTGTTATCTTATCTGACGACGTTTGACTATCCGTCGGAAGACGTCAAATTAGCGGTACGCATGGCGGGTGGTAATGTCGCCCGACTGATGAATCTGTTAGAGGGCAACCTTAAAATCATTAAAAAAAAGACTCTCACGATATATGAGCAAATTGCCCTCTGGAAACCCGCCAGTGTGCGTAAAATAACCGAAGATTTGGCCGCCCAGTATAGAGATGAACCTGATCAGTTCCGACAGATTTTAGAATCCATGCTGTTTTTTGCCCGTGATGTCGAATTACTGCGCAACGGCGCTGATCCGCGCCATTTGATTCATACCGACCTTTTCGAAAGACTGCAAAAATTCGCCAACAAATATACCGCCTGCGATACGGAAAAAATCAAATCTTCCGTCGAGAATTGTATTGGTTTCCTGAACAGAAATGTCTATATTAATCTTGCTATAACCGAGATGTTATTCCAAATAAAAGCCAGTATTGAACCCGATTTGAAAAATGAATGATAATCCATCACAACCATTAGTCAAAATAAAATTACGGCGTTATACGCGGGCATACTACCAAAATGACCTGCAATTCCCACTCGAATACGGTGATTGGGTCATTGTGGAAGCCGACCGCGGCGAAGACATTGGCCTGGTCATTGATCTGCATGACCAAAACGCCGCACCGACAACTGAAACTTATCCACGCATTCTACGTAAAGCAGGCCTCAATGACTTTGCCCGCGATAGCGAAAATCGTCTGCGGGAAATGGTCTGCCTCCAGTTTTGTCAACAAAGCGTCCGAGACTTGAACTTAGCGATGAAAATCGTGGACGTCGATATTCGCCTGGATCGTAAAAAAGTCATCTTCTATTTCACCGCCGACGATCGGATCGACTTCCGGGAGCTCGTGAAGGTGCTCGCCTCGGAATACAAAACCAGGATCGAGATGCGCCAGATCAGCAGTCGTGAAGAAATGAAACGTGAACTCAGCATCGGTCCCTGCGGACTCGCCCTGTGTTGTAGCCGCTTTTTGGAAGATTTTGATCCGGTCAGCACGCAATTAGTCAAACAGCAAAATCTGCCGATGAATCCAGCGAAAATATCCGGTTGTTGCGGCAAGTTGAAATGCTGTTACAAGTACGAACACGAGTTTTACGAAGAGTTCCTGAGCCATTATCCTCCGTATGGCTCGAAAGTTTCAATTGAGCAAAAAACCGGAACAGTTGAGAAGATTGACATTTTTCAAAAAACCATGACTGTCCGGTACGAAGATAATCAGTTAGAAGACCTGCCCCTGGCCGATTTCAACCGCAAGATAAAAGTCATTTCATAGAACCAGCTATGCCAGCAAGGAAAAAATTCTACGTTACCACGCCCATCTACTACGTCAATGACAAACCGCATATCGGACACGCCTACACGACTATTGTGGCCGATGTATTGACGCGATTCCATCGATTAAGGGGTGATGCGACCTTTTTCCTGACCGGAACTGACGAACATGGTCAGAAAGTCCAGCAAGCCGCGGAACGCACCGGAATTTCACCGCAGGCGCACTGCGATCAAATGGTGGAGCATTTCCGGCAAGCTTGGGAAAAACTGAACATCAAGTACGATTACTTCATCCGTACGACCGATAAGGAACACCAGAAAGCGGTGCAGTCGGCGCTGGATGAGCTGTATGCCAAAGGCGAAATTTACCTGGCCGAATACGGCGGGTATTATTGCGTTGGTTGTGAGCGTTTCTATACGCGTAAGGAATTAGTGGAGGGCAAATGCCCGCAACACCTGCAAGCACCCGACTACATTAAAGAAAAGAATTATTTCTTCCGGATGGGCAAATATCAGGAATGGTTAATCGAGTACATCCACCAGCATCCGGAATTCATTCAGCCGGAGAGTCGCCGCAACGAGGTGCTCGGTTTTCTAAAAAATCCCCTGGGCGACCTGTGTATTTCCCGGCCAAAAAGTCGTCTACAGTGGGGTATTGAATTACCGTTCGATCCGGATTATGTGACCTATGTATGGTTCGATGCTCTGCTCAATTATATTACCGCCGTCGGATACAAACAACAGCAGGAAAACTTTACGCGATGGTGGCCGGCGGACTATCATCTGATCGGCAAGGATATCGTCACAACTCACTGCGTCTACTGGCCGACGATGCTCAAAGCTTTGGGCTTGCCCCTGCCGCGGACGATTTTGGCCCATGGCTGGTGGCTGGTTGCCGAAACCAAGATGTCCAAATCCCTGCAAAATATCATCAAACCGCTCGACCTCGTCGATACCTATGGCGTTGATGCCGTACGCTATTTTTTAATGCGTGACATGATCCTTGGACAGGATGCTAATTTCAGTTTAGACTCTTTCATCAAACGTTACAACTCCGAGTTGGCGAATGATTTGGGCAACCTGGTCAGTCGCATCGGGACGCTGATCATTAAAAATTTCCCAACTATCCCGGAACCTTCATCGCCTTCGGAAACTGAGCGGAAAATCGAGCAGTCGGCTACAGCTTTGCCCGACACCGTCATGCAATTCATTGATGCCATGCGCCTATCGGATGCACTTGAGGCGGTGATCAGTTTCGTGCGGGAACTGAATCGCTTCATGGAACTGCGACAACCCTGGCACTTGGTGAAAACCGACCGGACAGTGGCGGGCACGGTTCTTTATACGGCACTCGAAGGGCTACGCATCACCGCTCAACTCCTGCAACCTGTCATGCCTTCCAAAATGAAAGAACTACTGGACAAAATCCCGGTCACGGAAGCAGACAATCCCTTCAACTGGGGAAAATGCAAATCCGGAGTCCCGCTGACCACCTTACCCATTTTATTCCCCAGAATCGAAAACCAAACATCAACAACCAAGGCTCCTGTTATGACTCCAGAAATTCCCTCACCTGAGCAGATTTCGATTACCGATTTTGGTAAAATAAAACTGGTCACTGCGAAAATTATCACCGCTGAAAGTATTCCCAACGCCAACAAACTCCTTAAACTACAAGTGGATACCGGTACAGAAAAACGCCAGATAGTCGCCGGGATTGCGGAATATTTTCAGCCGGAGAACCTAGTCGGCAAAACCATCATTTTGGTGGCTAATTTACAACCTGCGCAAATCCGCGGCATCCGCAGCGAAGGTATGTTGCTCGCCGCAAAAAAGGACGGACACCTGACATTGCTTACTACTATGGATGATATAGGACCCGGAGCTATTATCAGTTGACAAATGCTGGTTGATACCCATTGCCACCTCAATTATCCGCCCCTCTTAAATAAAGCTGATGAAATCGTCGCCCGCGCTCATTCCGCTGGAGTAGGGCGCATGATTTGCGTTGGTACCGATCTCCGCACTTCTCGGCAAGCCATCAGTTTGGCGGAAAAATTCACCGCCGTTTACGCAGCCGTTGGGATTCATCCACATGACGTCGGAAAGACTACTACCGATAGCCTGGACGATTTGGAAAAATTATTAGACCATCCCAAAGTTGTCGCTGTGGGAGAAATCGGTCTCGACTTTTACCGGAACTACTCACCACACGACGTCCAAAAGGAATATTTCAGGAAACAAATCGCCATCGCGCGCCGTCATCTTTTACCCTTTATTGTACACAACCGTCAAGCTTACGACGCCGTGCTCGAGATACTAAATACAGAAAACTACTGGCAGGGCGTCATGCATTGCTTTTCAGAAAATGCCGAAGCTGTCCGACACCTTACTGCATTGGGACTGCATATTTCTTTCACCGGCAATGCAACCTATGGCAATGAAAAAACCGAGCGGGCGGTCATGGCGGTACCGATTGACCGACTAATGATAGAGACCGATGCCCCATTCATTTTACCCAAAGGAGCCAGCGGACGCAATAATGAACCTGCCTTTTTGCCGGTAATCGCCGAACGAATAGCTATGATCAGAAAGACGACGCCTAATGTCATCGCCGAGTCCACGACTCGTAACGCCCTTAACTTTTTCCGTCTGAATTGACCACGATTTACCCCAAAAAGCGCTTCGGCCAGAATTTCCTGATTGACCCAAATATTCTGCGCAAAATTGTCGAGGTCATTGACCCGCAACCGGGAGAATCGCTGATTGAGATTGGTCCGGGGCGGGGCGCACTCACTGCCCTCTTATTAGAACGGCAAAGCATCGTCCACGCCATTGAAATTGATCATAAACTCGTCGATTATCTAAAAACAACCTTTGTAGATCGTCCTAATCTGTATCTATATGAGGCGGACGTACTGGATTTTGACCTGGCGACTTTACTGAATCCAAATGTCCCTCAAAAAATCGTTGGCAACTTGCCCTATAATATCATCAGCCCCTTGCTTTTCAAGCTGTTCGAATTTTCCGATTGCATATCACAAATGGTTTTCTTAGTGCAGAAAGAGATCGCCCTGCGCCTGTGTGCGAAACCGAGCAGTAAAGATTACGGGATATTATCGGTAATGGCACGTTTCTATACCAGTCCACGCATTGAATTCCATGTCTCGCCCCGCGTTTTTCGTCCGGTACCCAAAGTTTTCTCCAGCGTTATAACGCTGGCCCCCGAAAAAAATGACTGTTCGCCGATGATGCGCTCCGCTTTTCGGAAAGTTGTTAGAACAGCCTTCAACCAACGGCGTAAGACTTTGAAAAATGCACTGCATGAATTATTGCCTACTACCCTGCTTAATTGTCCTATTGATCTCCAGCGCCGCGCTGAAACATTGAGTGTCGCAGAATTTATTTCATTAACCGACTGGTTGCAGGCCAACTCTTCTCTATAAACTTCTTGTTATTTTAGAACAGAAAAAATAACTTTGACCGCTTTTTAAAATCCATCGGGCCCCTAGCTCAACGGTTAGAGCAACGGACTCATAATCCGCAGGTTGAGGGTTC
>CAZPQN010000023.1:0-38360 GCA_964588795.1 uncultured bacterium
CAATGATATACTTCCCAAGCTGGTCACGAGGGTTCGATTCCCTTCACCCGCTCAACGCCCTGAAAAAGAATCTTAAATTTTTAGTCTGCTGAAGAAAAGATCAATACCAATACTACTATAGTACCTGTGCCAACTGCGGCTCCTGTATGAAAAGAATCGTTTCGTTTTTTTTTCGCCACCGTCTTGTAGCCTTCCTGAAATTTTAACTGATCTTCAATTGAGTACTTGTAGTAATAGTTATAAGGGATTTCGATCTCCATCCCGTTTACAACGGCGTAGCCGAGTCCCCATCCGATTAATCCTCCTAAAAACCCGCAGGCGAATCCTCCGAATCCAGCATTGGTCACATAATATTTTTCAGCGGTCATTTTTCCGGCGATGAATTTGTCTTGAACTGCCTCCCTGCTCCCGAACGGTTTAACAATTCCTTTTTCAGTTCCCATATCAGTTGCGGATTTTTTAGATTGGTATTGGAGCTTTATCCACTCGGAACAATCCTTATCTTTTTGTAAGAAATAATTGTATTCACGATCGGATAAGGCGTTCAAGTCTAATTTCTTCAATTTTAAATATTGTTCATCTTGGCAGGGATTATACTGTTCTAATTGTGGGATATTTTTTTCTTCCTCATTTTGTACGGTCTGATTGATAGTGATAGGATTTTGATCCCCTTGATTTTCCCGACATAATACTGCGATGGTTGCCCTATCGTACGATACGCCAGTTATAGAAAGAATTTTTTCTATTTGAGTTGAGATAAATTCTGTAGGCTCGTTTGCCCCGACAATTTTAAAAATGACTCTATTGGGTTTAAAACCAACCAATGTTCCTTCACTTGACCTACCGTGAACATCGGTGATGGTATCCTGGGCGAATAGTAAAACAACTAAAAACATGATTAGAAAGATCAGTTTGAGATGCACTCTTGAATGAATCATAACGCCTCCCACGAAATTTTAGTGATCATGTCTCATATTGACAGACTTGTTTCTATCAAAAATGTCCTGCCTCTTTTCAGTCCTTTTCTTGATTTGGAAGCTATAACAATTTTATTTTACCTGAATTTTAAGTGTAATACAAGTATTTTTTTAATCGAGATTTACAGAGTGATTGTTGAAAGTAACCCTTGAAAATTGGCTGGTGATTGTTTAATATTCTGTAGTTTTACGGAACATCTCTCGAACCTGACAGATCAGAAAGGATTGCATTATGGGAATTATTGAGAAAAACATCAAATGGTTTTTTAGTGTGATTCTTCTACTTTATGCCGGGTGTTCTCCCTGCTTTAATACACTGCAAACTGCCCGGATGTTGCCACCGAAAACCGTCGAGTTTACTCCAAGTGTTTCGTGGTTCTCTGAACTGGATCCGGAATCTCTCTGGTATCAACGCTGTTATGGCGGCAGGTTAGGCATAGGTCTGACCCCCAAAATCAATTTATATGGACATTACGGAGTAGTTGTATATGGTCTGCAAGACGACGAAAAAAGTCACTATACCCTCAACATTACCGCTCTGGGCTTAAAACTGGATATGACCAAACCTGCCGATAATAAGACCCGCGGAGCGTTGTATATACCGGTAGGGACTTGTTTTAAAAAAATTACCGACCGTCTGGATTTGATCGTGATTCAACCGACAATGATTCTGACCCGACCGGTGACAAAAAGGCTGGATCTGTTATTTTCAACCGTATTTTCCTTCACAAAAATCCAGGGCTCGCATGGAATCGGTAAATTTGCCGCTCAAAATATCGGTTTGGATGTCAACCTGTTTGTCAAGGGCTTGAGTTTGCGACCGGAAATCGGCATAGGGGTCGCCGAAGGTGGAGGTAAAGCCTGGCAGTATAGTATTGCTCTTTCCTATGCTCCTTCTGGTTATATTAAATAGGTGATTTTTTATCAGAATCCGTAAGGATTCAGTGAGTAAACGAAACGAAAATGACGATTGCTCGATTCCTGCCTGAAATACCTCGGCACCGACGTCTATCAATCCCACACCGCCCACAAAGCCAGTTGAACGCCAGCAACGACCCAACTTAGCATTATGTTTGCAGAACAATCAGGGACACAGTAAATTAAAAACAGAATGCAGTGGTTTTTGATGAGGATAAAACATTCACTGAAGTATAGTCGGATTGCTCTGCCGACTTTCCTTTTACTTGGGTTGATGGCGTGTATCCTCGATTATGACAAAGGAGAAGGGAACGATTTTATTTTTCCGCTGGCTGTGGGCAACGTCTGGCATTATCAGCGTAGTTTCCAGCAATTCTATTATTCTGTCGACAATACGACACGAGTTTACACCGATACGGTGACCTTGACCTCCGAAGTAACAGTCGCGATAACTGAAGAGGCAGTGCTCGACGGACAAGCAGACCTCGTCCGGATGGTCGCCACCGAAAAATACGGTAGCACGTTCGGGGAAGCAGCGCATCTGTACCGCAACGAGTTGGATGGTTTGTATATGTATGCTTACTTAATCGGTGGCGGGCCGACAGTAATGCCCAAAATGAACCCGCAAAAGCAAATTCTTTGCAAAGGCCGGCGCTTTTCGGGCTATGCCGAGTTATCGGCATATTTACAGGAAGGTTGGCCATTATTGTCTCTCCTGGATGATTCGCTGATGCGCGAAGAGCCACCCAGGAAAGTCCTGCACTATCCCCTGAAAGTCGGAAAGCGCTGGACCTACCGCGCGACAGGACAGCCTTTTCGGATGGACAAATTCATCGCCAAACGGAGCGTTCTGGAAGTTGGATGCGGGCAGTTCGATTGCTTCTCCATCAAGTTTATCTACGACCTGAATAATGATGGCCGGTGGGAGAATGACATCTGGATCACCGATTATATCAGTCGGGAAGGATTGGTAAGGCGCGAGATCACGGTCCTGAACCTGACCGAGACTGACATCAACAATCCCGCCGGCACCGGTCGCAAGTTGGATGCCTTTGATACTTTCACATTGACGGATTATTCGATCAATGCGCCGAGATAAACCCTCAGTGAGTCAATGTAAAACGCTCTTTTTCGGGAGGAAATCATCATGCGTGGCAAACTAACCGAATGGATTTTGCGAATGGCAATAGGCTTGGGGTTGCTTATTGCCGTCGCCTGCGACAGGGATGACGATGATCAGAAGAAAAATGACGAAATCTACGATATCGAGACGCACGGCATTCCGCAATTGGTGCAGTGCGACTATGTCGAGCTGGCCAAAATTCAGCGCATCTCGAAATTTCGCTCCGCTGAAGGCCATGACTACTCCGATGAATTTGAAACCTGCCGGAGCATGAAACATTATTATCAGCCGATTGACACGGTGAACTGGTCGGCGATTAAAATCTTTTCGCCGGTGGACGGGATGGTAATCAGGGCCGAACAGGAATGGGCAGGAACGCGGGTGCAGATCAAGTCCGACGACAATCCCGCCTTCCATTTTATCATTTTCCATGTCAATCTCAGCCATTCACTCAAGTTCGGCGATCACGTCCGGGCTGGTCAGCAACTCGGGACGCACATTGGCTACGAAACCTGGTCTGATATTGCCGTTGGGGTGACTACTCCCCTGGGCTGGAAGCTGATTTCATATTTTGAAGTCATGCCGGATGGCATCTTCCAAAACTACCTTGGTCGGGGGTTGACGGCGCGAAGTGACGTAATTATTACCAAAGACGCCCGCGACGCCGATCCGTTGACCTGCAACGGTGATGCATTTGTTAACCAGGGACAACTCGAAAACTGGGTGGTGCTGAATTAGCAGAGAACGCGCAGCCCCCTGCAGTGTTTATGGGACAGTTTACCTGTTGATAGCCTTTGATGAGTACCCCGAGCAGGACTCGAACCTGCAACCCTCTGCTTAGAAGGCAGATGCTCTATCCACTTGAGCTATCGGGGCACGGTGGTAATGATCAAAGCGGCTTTCAAAAAGCACTCCCAGTCGGGGTGGCGGGATTCGAACCTGCGGCCTCCTGCTCCCAAAGCAGGCGCGCTAAACCGGACTGCGCTACACCCCGTTTGCATCGGCTGTTCTGATTTTAAAAACCAGGCGAAATTTGGACATTATGCACGAGAAAATCAAGGTCAAATCCCACTTTGAATTTGCCAAAATTGGAAAATTGTGATATTTTAAGTCGTATGCAGGAGCTTCCGATACAAAACGAATTTGCGCATGGCTCGTCACTCAGGCTCCATTTTCATTTGGACGTTCGATTTAACCAAACGGGTAAAAATGCTGATTGAAAGCCTGTCCGGAGTACGCGGGTTCGACACCGATTTGACGGAGGATTTGATCACCGGTTACGCCTGGGCATTGCAGGAATTGTGCAACTGTCGAAGCGTCGTGATCGGCAGGGATTCACGGACGAGCGGCGAAAAAATCAAAGACCATTTTGTGACAGCCATGACTGATGTCGGAGTCACGGTGGTTGATTTGGGATTGAGCACTACTCCAACCGTGCAACACGCCGTCGTCCATCACCGGGCTGATGCCGGAGTGGTCATTACCGCCAGCCATAATCCCCTGCCGTGGAACGGGATCAAACTATTAGGGCGCGACGGAATGTTCGTCAGCCCGGCCGAGATGCGTTGGCTACAGGAGCGAAGGCATGTCGTGCTCGGTGCGCCATACGCTTCCCGGATTGAAAAGGGGCGTCGCATCCATTATTCCCAAGCCGATGCGGATCATATCGAATTGGTTTTAAAAATACCCTATCTTGACCGCAACCTTATCCAGCGACGTAACTTCAAAGTCGTCACCGATACCGTGAATGGCGCGGCATCGCGGATCATTCCGCAATTACTGACGCAGTTGGGTTGCCGGGTAGTGGCACTGAATGACGATCCACTTTTACCGTTTCCGCATACCCCGGAGCCCCTGCCGGAAAATTTGAAACAGCTCTGTGCCGCCGTCAAGGCAGAAGGCGCCGACTTGGGTTTGGCCATTGATCCCGATGGCGACCGACTGGCGATTATTGCCGACGACGGATTGCCAATTTCGGAAGAGTACACTCTGGTATTGGCCGAAAAGCTCGTTCTGTCAAAATCAACAGCCGAGCGGAGAATCGTCGTGACGAATCTCTCGACAACTTTAGCGGTGGATGACGTCGCCCGCCAATTTGATGCCCAGGTGATACGTACCCCGATCGGTGAAATCAACGTCGCCCGGCGGATGCAGGAAGTCGGCGCCGTAATCGGCGGGGAGGGCAATGGCGGAGTGATTTTGCCCGAGGCGCATCTGGGGCGGGACTCGCTGGTTGGGACGGCGCTGATTTTACAATTGCTCAGTGCAGAAAACTGTCCGCTGTCGGCATTGATGAAGCGCTTACCACACTATATTATGGTCAAGCAAAAAGCCCCGCGCGGTGAACTGCGGCTCGAGACTCTGATTGAACGATTGAAAGCCCTTGCTCCTGACGCCATGGTCGATACCGAAGACGGAATCAAATTCACCTGGCCGGATCGCTGGGTGCATGTGCGCTCGTCCAATACCGAACCAATCGTGCGGGTATACGCCGAAGCGCCGACCGAAAAGGACGCCCGGACGCTCGCCGACCGCTACATTCGATTTTTTCAAAATTTGACTTAAATCTGGAAGGAATTATGATGCCTGAAACTCCTCCTTTTAAAAAATTTCAACCCGGCGACGCGATCGCCGCTTTTATTGATCACACCTTACTCAAACCGACCGCTACCCCGGAGCAAATCGAAAAATTGTGTGCTGAAGCGGAACAATTTCAATTCGCCGCGGTTTGCGTCAATCCCGTTTATGTGCCTTTGGCCGTCAATAAATTGAAACATACCGCGATTCCGGTTGCCAGTGTCATTGGTTTTCCATTAGGTGCCAATGCGACGATGCTAAAGGCGGCGGAAGCCCGGCAAGCCCTCGCTGATGGCGCTTCTGAATTTGATATGGTAATCAACTTGGGTTACCTCAAAGCCGGAGCGAATCAATTAATTATTCAGGATATTGCCGCCGTTGTACACGCGGTCGGGGATAAGGTGGTCAAGGTGATCATCGAGACCTGTCTGCTGACGGAGGAAGAAAAGAAGCGGGCATGCGAGCTGGCCCGGCAGGCCGGCGCGCAATTTGTCAAGACTTCGACCGGTTTCAGTACGGGTGGTGCGACTGTCGAGGACGTGCGCCTGATGCGGCAAGTGGTGGGTGAGACAATGGGCGTGAAAGCTGCTGGCGGGATCCGGACTTTGGCTGATGCCTTGAGTATGCTGAATGCCGGTGCCAACCGCCTGGGTACGAGTGCCGGGGTTCAGATTGTCCGGGAAAGTCGGATGCAGGAATCTGCACCTCAGTCGGCGCCAGTGGATTACTGAGCGCGCTTTTGGCGCTGACGGAAAAATTTTAGGAATTGTCGGCAGTCCGGGTCGCGACCGGTGAACAGGCTGGCGGCGGCGATCAGATCCGCTACATTTTCGTCGAGCAAATTAAGCAGGGCGGCATCCAGCCCGGCACCAATCGCCTGCACGAGAAAAGTATTATGCACTAAGGCGCGTTCCGGCAAGCCGAATGATGTGTTGCTCACGCCGAGCGAAACCGGCAAGTCAAACTTGCTTTTTATCTGCCGGATGGTTTCCAGCACTGCGGGGCCGGAAGCTGCATCAGTGGCGATAGCCAAGGCGGCGGGATCAATCAGGAGATTGGTCAGGGGAATGCCATAATCATGACAAGCGGCGATTATGGTTTGGGTCATTGTCAGCCTTTCATCCACGGTGGTGGGCAGGGTGTCCCCGATACAAAGCCCGATGACCGCCGCACCATACTTTTTAACGAGCGGCAGAAATTCCTGCAGGCGGGAAGGTTTGGCATTGACACTGTTGACCAGTGCTTTTCCGCACCAGTTTTTCAATCCCGCTTCAATGACGGCGGGTGAAGCGCTGTCAAGGCAAAGCGGAATTGTCAGCTGTTGCTGGAGTAATCGGACGGCTTTGGTCATCATCAGCGGTTCATCTACGAGCGGCGCACCGACATTGACATCAAGCAGATCGGCGGCGTGTTCGCTTTGACTTTGTGCATCCCGCAGAACCGTCTCCAGTCGTCCTGCGGTCAGTTCGCGTGCCAGCGTCTGTCGTCCAGTGGGATTGATCCGCTCGCCGATTTTGACGAATGGCAAATGCGCACCGATGGCGATAACCCGGTTAGGTGAAGCCACCCGCAATGGAAACGCCTGTTGATGCGGAAACGGTCGGCATGTGGCGGACATTTTTTTCCAGATTTTCAAAGTCGGAGCATCGTTTGCTGATTCGCACCCGACTATGGCGACGTCTCCTTGAAAAAAGGGCTGGAGAGCGTTCGAGGATGCATCTTTCACCGACTTCAGACGCACTGCCAGCGGCAAATTGGTGGTGGAACGCAAGACAGCCAACGCATCCAGGCATTGATCGGGCGTTCCGGAAAATCCAATCAGATCTACGTCCAGACTTTCGAACATCACGGCTTGCGCGGAAAGCTCCGCGTTAAAATCTGTGTTGAACACTAACAGCGGCACTTTCCCGCGTATAGAGTTCGCCGCGATGATCGCTGCCCGCAGGGTTGGCAGGTCTGGTATCTCTTCAATTATCAGCAGGTCGACGCCGCAGGCCACCAATAACCGCGCTTGCTCCTGATAATTGGCATACTGCTCGTTAAAATCCCATTTTGCGTCGGTAAAATCAGCGGATTTCGGGCCGCCGATGGTGGCGGCGACCAAACCTGCATCTCCCGCGACCCGTCGCGCCAGTGCGATCGCTGTCGTGTTTATTTTTTCAATATCGCCAACTGCCTGATGAGATTGCAACCCGAGACGATCAGCGCCCAGCGTATTAGCGGTAATTATATCCGCGCCGGCTTGCCGGAAAACATGATGAAATTGCTTTATCTCCTCCGGATGGGCAAGGTTTGAAATAGGCGAAATTTGGTTGTCCGGTTTAATAACTCCGTCGAGAAGCAGGATTTGTTTGGCGATTTTGTGCCTGATGTCCATTGTGACCTCGTCTACCAAAGTGCCTGAAATATAAACTTGCTTTAGGCTCTTCAGAAAGCTAAAAATTTCGTTCGGGGCAAATGCAGTTACTTGAGGATTTCCATTTTGCGGGTCGCCGTAAATCCCGGTGTCATTAGACGATAAAGATAGACCCCGCTGGCTAATTCAGTCGCATCAAAAGTCACCGTGTGATCGCCGGCAGGGATGACCGACTCCACCAGCGTCGCCACTTCCGCACCGTTCAGGTTGAAGATTTTGAGGCTGGTAAAGACTGCCGACTGCAGGTGGAAAGGTATCATGGTTTGGGCATTAAAGGGATTGGGGAAATTTTGGGTGAGGCGGAAGGTTGCCGCCAGCTGTCGCGTTGCTTGGATTTCTTCGGGGTGGGCGAAAAAGTTCAGGACGCGGTTCAGGATTTTGGCACGGTTGGAATCGGGATAGAAAGTCTCGAAGGGAATACCGAGATTGACAACGGCGCCCGGTTGTGATCCGCCAGGAAACAAGCCGGCGTAACACACTCCGGCGAAATTATTGGCGAAGCTGGCGTAGGCCAGACAATTAGTTCCGCCATTAATGCCATTGATCACGTCCGGATATTTGACGTTATAGACGCCCCGTGAGCCATTGTCATAATAAAGGTTTCCCAGTCCGTCTAAAATTCCTCCCGTCACCGGTACCGAACGGTAAATCAGCCCCGGCTGGTTATTGGGAGCGTCGTAAATGTACTGGGCTTTAAGAAACTGATTGTAAAAATATTTGTCCGAGCTCGAGCCCTTGTAATCCAGGTCCCAGGCTATTTCACTGCCCGAGACGAACAGTTTGCCACCGTTCTGCAGGAAATTTTGCACCAATAATTGCTCGGCGGAGTTGAAAGTTTCATCGACCGTGCTTTCCTCTCCCAACAGGTAATCCACGATGGCAAATTCGTCAAGGTCAAATAACCCATCGAGAATAGCATCGTTGCTGGCGGAGGCGAATTTTATTCCATTGTCAGCAAAAGCGCGGGCATGGTAACGGATATAATTGTAGGTGTTGGTGTAAGCGGTGGTCGCCCGGTCAAAACCGTTGATTATCAGCACGGCAGGCGATTCAGCTGCCAGCGACGCCGCTAACGTCTCTGAAAAATTGGAACCGCCATCGGCATTGAAAGCCCGCAGACGGACATAGTAAACCTGATCGCTGGTTAAACCGCTGATTATGGTGCTGTCTCCGCTGACGGGAAGGGTGTCCGGAAAACTGAGTCCGTCCGTGCCGAGATAAGCGGCATACATCGTATTGGGCGTCGCTTTCAGCCGCAGGCAGAGGCTGTTCGGTCCGGTGCTGAAAATGCCGAAGGATTTGGGCGTTGGCGCTTTTAATTGTAGCACTCCGTACCGCGGCGTGGATATTAAACCTTCGTCGCTTAACAACACGTGCAGGCTGGCGTCGTTTAGCACGGCTGGAATATTCTGCTGGTTACCGTCAAGTGTCAAAGTCTTTTGCACCAGACGTATGCCGTGACTGTAGTCGGCGTAGGTTTCACCGTGACCGTTGTAAACGGGCTGAATCGGCGTTCCGTCGAGTTTATGCCAGCCGTAAATCACGACGGGCTTGGGTACCGCCGGTTTCAGATCGTTGTAGATTTTATTCGAAATGATGACGTCCTTTTTCGTACCACCTACCAACTGCCCTAACGGATGTTCGCTGAGAAGCGGTTGGCGCAAAGTCCAGACCGAGTCGTTATGTTGGGCGAACACAGGGACGGTGATCATGGCATCGCTGGGAGCAATGGGTTGCGGACGGAGTTTCACTGTGGCGGCGCTATAGATGTCATCAACCATCTTTTTCGTAGGCAAAATGCAATTTAGCGTATCGGCAATTTTCTGCGCCAGGAGCGGCGTCATCGGTGTCAGGAAATAATCGTCGTCAGCACCGACCGCTAAGTAATCACAGGTTACGTAGAAGACCGCGGTATGCTGACCGCCGCCAATCGTCTGCGTGACGTTCACCGGTACCAAATTGCGCAGGAAGTCGGGAATGTTGCCGCTGACGATCTGATTAAAGATCTGGGTTTCGCGTTCCTCCCGTGTGAGGTTGGTGATCTGGGTAATGAACGCCCGCCCTTTCGGCGCATTCTGGGGGCGTGGCGGCAAGGGTAGCGTCTGCGTAAAAATGGTCGATACTGTGAGCAGGACACCGGCCATTACAGGCATAAAAACGGATTGATTACGATGCCCGCAGATAGGGTGACTTTTGTGAGGGAAATTCCGGATTCTCCGCCCGACGCAATTGCAGGATGTGATTATTAACGCCATAGCACTTCCACGTCCTGGTAAAGGCATTCGACCTCCACGGGTGTCGTGCCCAGCACTTCGCCGTCGGGGGTCAGGATTTTCGGCTCCACGGTAGCAATTTTGATCTGGCGGGCCTGGAAAGTCTCCACCTGCGGCAGGTGCACATGTTCACCGGTAAAAATCGTGGGAAAGGCTTTGATCAGTTTGAGACGCGACAAGCCGTTCAGGATGGTCACGTCCAAGCGTCCGTCGTCAATTTCGGCGGCGGGTGCCATCAGGAAGTTGGAGGTGTAGCGCGTGTTGGAAATTTCCACGAAAACACAATCACGATCCAGAATCTGACCATCGATTTCCAAATTGGCTCCGAAAGTATGCAGGAAAAGCATCTGCTGGAAGACGCCAATGGTGTAGGAGAAATTGCCAAAACCTTTCAGTTTGTGAGCGACGGCAGTCACGTCGGACACGAAACCCAGTCCCAAGATATTCAGGTAATAGTAGGTCTCACCATGGGTGATGAACTTGCCGACATCAACCCGGCGCGGTTGGCGCAGGCTGATAATTTCGAGGGCTTCCTGCCACTGATTGGTCGCCACATGCAAGTCGCGGGCGAAGGCGTTGCCGGTGCCGACCGGTAAAATGCCGAGCGGGATGCGTTGCAGGGAAGGATTGCGGTAGTAGCCATTGATCACTTCAAATAAAGTACCGTCACCTCCACCGGCAACAACGGCGTCGTATTGAGAAAAGTCCAGGTTTTTAACAAGATCAATACCATGACCGCGAAATTCGGTCTGGAGGATCTCACATTCAATTTGCTTAGAACGGCAGAAGTTTTCGATTTCCGGTAATAATTTTACCGCGCGGCCATGCGCGGCATACGGATTGAAAATCAAACATATCTTCATAGGTGCCCCCTTTTAAATGACCAATTTAACTGCGCCTGGCAGTAATGTATAATGACAGGGTGGAAAGCCGATAATTTCACCGTCGCATTCAACGGGAATTGTACGATCCTCTACGTCTACACTGAGCCGATGTGTTTGCCAGTACTCAGCAGTCGGTTGCTGAAGTACAGTACCCGCATAAAGCGTCGGAATCAGTTGGAAAGTCCGCCATTTATGCAGTTCCGCGACTGCGGCAACGTGGAGCAAACCGTCGTCCCAACGGGTCGGAACACCGTAATGCATGCCGCCCCCGAAATAGGGGCTTTTGAAAACCGTGATGTTTTTCAGACGCCGCAAGACGCCTGGCTGATCGCCGAGTGCTAAATGCGCGTTGAAATTGCCAAAGCGTACAATGGTTCTGGCACCGGCTGTCAGGGCTGCGAGGTCAACGTTGATTCGCTTTAGGGCGTTCATCAGCGGTCCGGGACGGTTAAAAGCCTCGATACTGCGGCTGATGATCCCGATGCTCGAATTCGCGATAAAGTAGCGAACTCCCGGATTTCCGTCGGCGTCATGAAATTCTATCCGTCCGACGTCGGTCTGGTAATAATAAACACTGGTCAACCGGTCAAGAAAGCTTTGCGGACTGGGAAACATTTTAATCACGTCGCAGGAACTGCCCGCACTCAGGAAAACCAGTTTGACCTCGGGATTGAGCAAACGGTCGGCCTCGAACATGCCGTTCAGGGCTTCATTTAAAGTGCCGTCACCGCCAAAAACGAGCAGACGTTCTACACCTCGGTGGACGAGATCATGCGCTATTTGCCGGGCATGACCGCGATATTCCGTCGGGTGAAAATCAAAGCGATAACCCGCCGCGGAGGCTTGGTGTAGGAAATCGGTCCATTGCGAACGCGCCTTGCCACCGCCGGCCGTCAGATTGACGATGATAGAGTGTTTTTCCAGAGACTGGATCAATGCAGGGTCAGATCCTCCCAGATTTTAGCTTTTCGCAAATCAGCGATCAATTGAGACTGATACGGTTGCTTTTCGCGGAAAGCGACCAGGAAATCCAAATCCACTTTAACCCGGGGAATGCCGCGAAATAGGGAGATCATCAAATGATCCTGCTGTACTCCGAGACGGAATAGTGGATAGCGCTTATGTTTTTCACGGATGACGGTGCGCAACAGATCGCGCGCGGCCAGTTCATGACCGGGGGCAAACGGTAAATGTCGCAGGAATAATTCCGGAAGGGGTGTGCCTCTCGGCGGCAGGTTTTTGATGGGTCGCATTATACTGTATAAAATTTTCAGAGGCTTGCTCCATCGCTGAACCACGGTGCGTTTGAAGCTGGACTGATCCCAGAAACTGAGTGCGCCAACCAGTTTACCATTCTGGCAGGCTACCAGAAAATTTTCGAGACCGAAATCGGGTTCGGTTGTCAAAAGGGCATCGAATTGTTTCAGCGTCCAACCCGGATTGAATTCATACTGCTGGTAATAATCGCAGAATAGCCTATAAAGCTCAGGCAAATCCTCCGCCTGGCAGATACGGATGACGTATTGCCCGGAATCAGCCCAGCAAACCAACGGAAAAAGATAGTAGATCTGGAAAGTGGTCAACCGGTGAAAAGGGGGTAATCCAAGCCGACCTTCCAGAACCGGATGCATGGCATGATTGCCTGCCATGACTGTGATCACCGCTAACTGAATATCGGTTGCGAGCAATTCTTGGACTGCTCGGTTGATCAACCGGTAGGCTAACCGGCCACCGCGGGCGTGCGCGGCGATCTTGACTCCCCCGATGTAAGCGGTGCTGACCATGCGTCCCTGAATCTCAACTTCCCGCAGAGAATAACCCAAAGCCCCGACGATTCTCTCTCCGTCTTCGGCGATGATCACCTTGGCGTTCTGACCCTGCAAGCGTGCCAACTGAAAGTAATCTGGTGCCCGGTCAATGGCGACCGTCAGATGCCCCTGCATCGGTGATTCGAGTGCCAGTTGCAGGAGTTGTTGATTGTCGGTCGGTTGCGCAAATCTGATATTCATATCTGTTGGAATTAACAAAGTTTTTCGCAGATTGAAAAGCTGAAAATACGGTCAACCAACCGCGCGCTGACGGCAGAGCTCTTGCTTTTCCCGGCGGAATGTTGGAATTTAATCTGGATTATGGTGAATAGTACGAACATCGACTGGATAAGAACCGCGACGACAGAGAGGTAAGACAACCATGACGCATCCAACTGCAAATATTTACGGGCAGGTCATTTTTTGGATCCTGACAATTTTTTCGGTGAGCTGGTTTGGATGGTTGATGCAACGCAGGCTGAGAGTCGTTTGGGCGGGACAGCCGCAAGCGCGATTTGACCAGCTCGGGCGCAGGTTGCGATATCTTTTAAGCTGGGGATTTGGTCAGAAGAAAGTCGTGGAGCGACGTTTTCGCGGGGCGGGTTTTATGCACGCCTGCATCTTCTGGGGATTTCTGATTGTAGCGATTGATACCATTACGTTGTTAGGCGGCGGTTTCAGGCCGGGCTTTCATCTGCCGGGTTTTGGGGCTGGTGGAATTTTCAGCACTTTCTACACACGCCTCAAAGATGTTTTCGAATTATTGGTCTTGGCCGCCGTGATCATGGCCTTCATCAGACGTATTCTCGTTCGTCCTCGGCGCCTGACATTATCGTGGAGCGCCAACCTGATCCTGTTTCTGATTGGATTGCTGATGGTCACGGACCTGATGCTGACTGGTTTGGAAAATATTACGGGTGTGCTGACGACGCCCACCTTTTCCGTCAAGCTGACCGCACCTTGTTTTTCCGGCATTACCGCCGCTCAGGCCGATTTCTGGTATCAGGTGAACTGGTGGCTTCATTTAGTCGTTTTATTGTTTTTCCTGCCTTACCTGCCACTCTCCAAGCATTTTCACGTCATCACCGCTCTGCCGGCGGTCTTTTTCCGACGTCTCGATCATGGAGCACTGCGCTTTCTGGATGTGGAACAGGCCGGCCGTTACGGTGCGGCGCGGGTTGAGGATTTAGGATGGAAGGACTTGCTCGATATTTACACCTGCACGGAATGCGGTCGCTGTCAGTCGGTATGTCCGGCTTTCGCTTCCGGCAAACCGCTCGACCCAAAACAAATTAACATCAGTTTGCGCAAACACCTGGATCGCCACACGTCAGCAATTATTAGTGGCCCAGGTAGAAAAGCGGAAGCAGCTGCTGTGCAGAAAGCCACGCGCAGAAGGGAAGCGTTAGCGGGAGAAGTGGTCAAAGATGAGGCGCTCTGGGCTTGTACAATGTGCGGCGCCTGCGAAGAAACCTGTCCCTTGAGCATCGAATTTATCGACCGGATAGCGGAAATGCGGCGGCAGTTAGTGCTGGAAGAAAGCCGGTTTCCCGAAATCCTGCAGACGGTTTTTCGCAATTTGGAAAATCAGGGCAATCCCTGGGGATTGAATCCCGAAATGCGCAATCACTGGTCAAAAGAATCCAATGGAATGCGCGCCGCGGAGCGGTCGGGTACTTTTGAATATCTGTTCTGGGTCGGTTGTGCGGGTGTGTACTCTGAACAGGGACGCAAAACAACTGAGGCGATGCTGAAGATTTTCGATGCACTGAAACTGGACTTTGCCATTTTGGGACAAGAGGAAGTTTGTACCGGAGATGCCGCGCGGAGATTAGGCAATGAGTACCTGTTTCAGACGTTGGCCCGTCAGAATATAGCAAACTTTGAACGCTATGGAGTCAGGAATATCATCACCCAGTGTGCGCATTGTTATAATACCTTGAAGCACGAATATCCGCAGTTAGGCGGAAATTACAATGTCCTGAGCCATCACGAATTTATTCTAAACCAGCTGGAGGCCGGACGCCTTACCCTGAATTCGCACTTTGAAGGTGAACTGACCTACCATGACAGCTGTTTTGCAGGACGCCATAATGGGATTTTTGATGCACCGCGCACCCTTATCGAATTGCTCGGCGGGCATTACACAGAAGCGGAGCATAGTCGGCAGAACGCCGTATGTTGCGGCGCGGGCGGCGGACGCATGTGGTTAGAAGAGCCGGCCGGGCAACGGGTGAGTGCTCTGCGCACCGCAGAACTTACTAAATCAAATCCTGCGGTGATCGCCACCGCCTGTCCCTTCTGTATTGCGATGCTGACAGACGGTTTAAAGGATCTTGGACGGACGGACGTGCAGTGCACTGATTTGGCCGTATTGATTGCGCACAATCTGCGACTGTGAATGAAGAAAGAATGCTATATGGTATTATCAAGGGACTGTAACAATTGATGAACTCTTAAATCAGGTATGTTTCCCTTCCCTTTATCCGAGCGATATTATCACTATAGTCGCTGGCTGAAAGAGAAATTCGGTGGTCCGGTCCGGCGCCTGTGCGTGGATGCCGGTTTCACCTGTCCGACCCGCGATGGGACGCTGGGTACCGCAGGGTGCCTGTACTGCGATAACCGCAGTTTCAGTGCTGAGCGGTCCGGAGAACGTTTATCAGTCACGGCTAAGATAGAGACACGTTTGACGCAGATCTCGGATGGGCATCAGAAGTTTTTAGTCTACTTTCAACCCTACACGAATACATACGCTAGGCCGGAGGTTTTAGAAAAGGTCTATCGGGAAGCTTTGACATTTCCGCAGGTAGTTGGACTGATCATAGGCACCCGTCCGGACTGCGTCGATGAAGAGAAACTCAATCTGTTAGCTGAACTCAATCGGGAAGTCTTTATTTCGGTTGAATATGGTATCGAATCAGTGTATGATAAAACTTTGCAATGGATCCGGCGCGGACACACTTTCGCGCATACGGAGTGGGCGATTGCGCAAAGTCAGCACCGCGGCCTGCACGTCGGTGCGCATATCATCTATGGTTTTCCGACCGAAACGCGGGAGGAGATCCTGGCGAGTGTAGATGTCATCAATCGCCTGCATCCGGACGCCTTGAAAATTCATCATCTGCATATCGTCAAGGGTGCGCCGCTGGAACGACTCTATCGGGAGCATCCGTTTCCCGTTTTTGCCGCAGACGACTGGGTGAAAACCGTATGCGATGTCCTGGAACGCCTGCGTCCGACGGTCGTGATTCAACGTTTGGTTGGTGAAGCCCGCGGCAATACGCTGATTGCACCGCGCTGGACACAATCCAAGCATACCCTGCTGACGGAAATTACCCGGGAATTTGGCAAGCGGGGAACGCACCAGGGATTCTTATATCGGGAAAATCAGGAATAATCAGATGAAAATTCAGACGGATAAGTACACGGTTTTAACTCTTGAATTGGGCGATCTGCTGCTGGATGGCGGGGCAGTATTCGGCCTCATCCCCAAACCGCTTTGGCAGAAAAAGATCGCCTGCGATGCTGAAAATCGGATCAGGTTGGCCATGCGTGCTTTGCTGGTGGTTGGTGACGGGCGGGTTATTCTGATAGATACGGGTGCGGGGATTTGCCTGTCCGAAAAAATCTGTCGCCTGTACGGCATTGATCCGGGACAGAACTACCTTGAACAGAATTTACGGGCGGTCGGATTTACTCCCGCCGATGTGACCGATGTCGTGCTGACACACCTGCATTTCGATCATTGTGGAGGCGCGGTGGTGATCATGGATGGCGAACGGAGACCGGCGTTCCCCGGAGCGCGTTATTACGTTCAGGAGAGCCATTTCAATTGGGCGATGCATCCTTCTGTACTGGATCGCGCCAGCTACGTTCGCGAACATTTTCAAATGCTGGAGCAAGCCGGCCTTTTACAGCGGTTGACCGGCGCGCAAATGCTTTTTCCCGGAATTGAAATCATCGTGAGCGATGGGCATGTTTGCGGTCAACAGTTAGTTCTGATCCATGATGCCCGACGTCCGGTATTTTTTGCCTGTGATTTAACCCCGACCGCTCATCATGTAACACCTACCTGGATTACCGCGTTTGACCTGCAACCGCTGATGCTGGTCGAAGAAAAGCAACGACTTTTCGAACGTGCCCATAGCGAGAACTGGTTGATCGTTTTCCCGCACGATCCGCACATCATCGCCGGTCAGATCGCGGCGGGTGATAAACGTATTGAACTCCAGCCGGAGTTTTTTCGCTAATAGCAGTCAGCTTTAAAAAGCGCTTGACTGCTGTCAAGGAATGCGGGAAATTACAGGGTGAAAAGGTAATAGAGAACTCAGCATAATGGAAACACTATTTAAAAACCAAAGCAACATCCTTTCAATAAAGGACGCCAGTCGCTGGGCAAGTAATTACTTAAAGAAAAACGTAACAGAATCCAATATTACCTATTTGGTCAATTATGGGAGAATTAATAAGGCTAATAATAATGGTTGCATAAGTGTTGATATAAATGAACTGAAACGCTATTACGATTCTTTTTGGGGCAAACGAGAAATTCACTGGAAAAATCAACTAGGAGATGATCTTAATTGGCATTTGAGTTTTGATTATCTTAAAGAAGCTGACACAACCAAGCATGTTCATAGACTTCATCCTTATAAGGGAAAATTTATTCCACAACTTGTGGAATATTTTCTAGATAGTCAAACAGATGAATTCAAGACGGAAGTGTTTTTTACGAAAGGCGATATAATTCTTGATCCTTTTTGCGGGAGTGGGACAACATTAGTCCAGGCTAACGAACTTGGAATGCATGCCGTAGGAATTGATATTTCTGCATTTAATGCTTTAATAAGCAACGTAAAAATTAGAAAGTATAACATCTTTTCTTTGCAAGAGGAAATTGAAAAAATAACCAGATCGCTACGTAATTATAACTCGAAAAGGAATATTCTGCAGTTTGATGTTGAACTAAATGAAAAACTGACTGCATTCGACAACCTTTATTTCCCTTCTCCTGATTACAAACGAAAGGTTAGGCAAAAGGAAATTGATGAAGATGTTTATGGACAAAATAAATCGAAAGAATTTTTAGAAACATACTGGTATTTAGTTAAAAAATATAACATTAAATTGAGACAGGATACTGAGAATAATTTTATTGATAAATGGTATCTTCAACCAATCCGGGAGGAAATGGATTTCGTTTTTGAATTAATAAAATCTATTCAGAATCCTGATGTAAAGAAAGTAGTGAGTATAATTTTTAGCAGAACGATTCGTTCCTGCCGGGCAACAACTCACGCTGATTTAGTTACTTTAATAGAACCTGTGACAACAACCTACTATTGTGCCAAACATGGTAAAATATGCAAACCACTATTCACTATTCTTAATTGGTGGGAAAGGTATAGCCAAGATACTTTAATCAGGTTATCAACTTTTAACAAATTAAGAACCGATACTTTACAATATTGTCTTGTAGGTGATTCCAGAAATATAGACATAATCGAAAAACTCCAAAGTAAAAACAGTGAGCTGGCTAATCTTGTTAAAAAAAAGAAAATAGATGGGATTTTTTCAAGTCCGCCATATGTTGGTCTGATTGATTACCACGAACAACATGCATATGCGTACGATCTGTTTGGCTTCGAGCGAAACGATGAGTTAGAAATTGGACCACTTTATAAGGGAAAAGGAAAAGAGGCTCGTAACTCCTATATTCAGGATATTACAAAAGTATTGATTAATTGTAAAAAGTATTTAAAACCTGATTACAATATCTTTCTTGTAGCTAATGATAAATACAATATTTATCCTTTAATAACCGAGAAATCTGGAATGCAAATTGTAAATCGTTATAAAAGGCCTGTCCTAAATCGTTCTGAGAGGGATAAAGGAGCATATTCAGAAATCATTTTTCACTTAAAGAAGAAATGACATGATATTTTCGGAAAAATTACAAAGTGAAATATACTTACTGATTGAGCAAGTAATATCAGAGTATCTTAATAAGGCCAAGGATGCCCCAATAGCAAATTCTGGTAATCCATTTATATTGGCATTATTGAAAGATTTTGAACCATTAATCCATAGAATACATGGATTAAAAGGTTCAATGGGCAATAAGATGGAAAAAGTCGCAGAGTTAATAGCAATAGATGCCTGGGGTCGAGAAAATGTCCGGAGAAAAGTCAAAGAAAATGTTGAATTGCCTATTAAAGTTTTTCAACTAATTGACAGTATAATCAATAATCTTAGCAATGCAAAAACGCTCAGTGATTATTATAAAGAAAAACAAGAGATAATTAGAGCGTGTGATAAAAATTTTAAGAAAACCCAACAGCACTTATATGAGTTTGATTTACTACTCACAGATAATGAGAAAAGACATCTTTATATATTGGAGATGAAAGGCCCAGACCCCAATACTACTGAGGTATCCGGTGCAAAGAAAAGATTACTGGTATCAATTGCCTGGAATTATATTAAAAATCATCCATCAGATATAGATGCCAAATTGGCGATCTATTATAATAATAAGTTTCCGCGAGTTTATAAAAATCCAAAAGTACATTATTACTTTAATCCTGACGGTGGTATAATCGTCCAAGATACATTTTGGAACTTTTTGGGTAAGGACGAAAATACCTTTTCTGATTTGGTGAAATTATTTGAAGATTACGGAAAAGAAAATAAAAAACGAATATGGGACGGTTTTTCAAAATTAATTATATAGAAAGATGATATGGCTTTATCAGAAAATCAGGTAATAAGAATTGAAGATGTTCTAAGGAATAGTTTAAGACGAAAATTTCAGAATTGTAATCCAGAACCCGCTTCAATGCCATTCCATACAAGATTGCTCGGCAAAGACAGGATAGCATTATTCTCATTTATACATTCACTAAACACAAATTTTGGAACCAGTATATTTGAACCTGTCGCATTAGCACTCGCGTCATCAAACTTTGCCAATGCTTCTTCACAACAAATAGCAGGTACACAAATTTCATCTGAAGCCCATAAAGTAATTCAGAATATCATGGATGGTTTGGCAACAGCTACTTTAACCCCAAACAAACCAGATGAAATCAATGCAATCAGAGCGGTTTGTAGACAAGGAGAAATGAAAACTGTCAAGCTCACTAAGGTCGATATTAAACTTGTTGATCATAATGGAATAATTTATTTCTTTGATTTGAAAACAGCTAAACCCAACGCTGGTGGATTTAAAGAATTTAAAAGAACACTTTTAGAATGGATTGCAGCTGCGCTTGCCTTTGATCCAGATGCTATTGTTCATTCAATTATTGCCATTCCTTATAATCCATATGAACCTCATCCGTATGACCGTTGGACAATGAGGGGAATGCTTGATCTCCAAGAGGAATTAAAAGTAGCAAATGAATTTTGGGATTTCTTAGGTAGCGAAGGGGCATATAATCAATTGCTAGATTGTTTTGAACGGGTCGGCGTTGAATTACGCCCGGAAATAGATCAATATTTTAATAGATATATTCAGGAGAGATAGATGCGTAGTAATAAAATTATTTATTCAATTAATATTGCTGATATTCAAAATGTTGCCGAACAGGAACTGGACAGGAAACTAAATCAGGATGAACTTAAATTAGTTGTTGACGAGGCTCTATCTAACGATTATTTTGGGTGGTATGATGGAATCGTAGAGATGTTGAAACATTTGAAAATTATCCCTTCATATGAACGGCCCGATTGGGAAGTGTAAAATTCATTGTATGTCTGATAATAATAAATCCATCATTTTTTCCCGCCTCTCCGCCGCTTATCCGGCGGCGCAATGTGCCCTGAAGCATGCTAATCCTCGAGAGCTCCTGATCGCCACGATTCTTTCCGCCCAGTGCACCGACAAGCGGGTTAACATGGTTACTCCGGGATTATTTAAAAAGTATCCCAGCGCGCGAGCCTTTGCGGAAGCCGATCTCGAAGAGCTAAAAAACGACATTCGTTCGACTGGCTTTTTCAACAATAAAGCCAAAGCCATCAAAGCCGCCATGCGCTCGGTGGTTGAAAAATTCGGCGGTGAAGTGCCCGGAACCATGGACGAACTCCTGCAACTGGAAGGCGTCGGACGCAAGACCGCTAACGTCGTTCTCGGTAATGCCTTTGGCGTGCCGGGAGTCGTCGTGGATACGCATGTCAGGCGCCTGGCAAATCTGCTCGGTTTGACGCAGAACAGCGATCCAGAGAAAATCGAGCAGGATTTGATGCGACAGTTTCCCAAAGAACAATGGACTATGCTCGGTCATTTGTTAATTGAACATGGTCGGCAGGTCTGCATCGCACGTCGTCCGCAATGCGGCCAATGTGTGCTCAATGACTTATGTCCGTCCTTTAAAATTGAATAGGAAGATTATGCCAATCGAAGAAATCATCCATCAATTATTGACCGATATCGGCGAAAATCCCGATCGACCGGAATTACTCAAAACACCGGCACGCGTCGCCAAATTCTGGCGCTATGTCACGCGGGGTTACCAGATTGATGTGTCCGCCCTGCTCCGCGAATCACTCATCAGGGAAGATTATAATCAGATGATTATCGTCAAAGACATTGATTTCTTCAGCCTCTGCGAACACCATCTCGTGCCATTTTTCGGTAAAGCCCACGTCGCTTATATCCCCGATGGAAAGATCATTGGTTTTAGTAAAGTCCCCCGCGTCATCTCGGCTTTCTCCCAGCGCCTGCAGATTCAGGAACGCCTGACCCAGCAGATTGCCGAGGCCCTGTACGAAGCCCTGGCCCCCAAAGGTATTGGCGTCGTCATCGAAGCCCGCCACCTGTGCATGCAGATGCGCGGTGTCGAGAAACAGAATTCCAATATCACCACCAGCGTTATGTTGGGCGAACTGCATGACGAGCCGCAGGCACGGGATGAATTTCTGAATTTAATTGCCCGCAAATAATTTGGGTGCGGGCAACTCGCATACCGGTAATTGAAATGCCGTACATTGGTTGCCATATCTCGACTGAAGATGGTTTGGAAAATGCTCCTGGTCGGGGTCGCGAATTGGGCTGTGCCGCCATCCAGATTTTCACCTCCAATCAGATGCAATGGAGAGGCAATCCAGTTTCAGACGCAACTGCAGAAAAGTTTCTCATAAATCAGGCGGATAACAATATCGCGGTCGTGGTTGCCCATGACTCGTATCTGATTAACTTAGCCAGTCCGGAAGCGGTGAAGTTGGCCATGTCGCGCAAGGCTTTTATGGAGGAAATGCAACGTTCGACCGCGCTGGAAATTCCGTACATCGTCTTTCATCCTGGTTCACACATGGGTGCGGGCGTCGAACCTGCTTTGCAGAAAATCGTCGCCAGTCTTGATTATGCCATCGAACAGATCCCGGAATGTCAGGCTCAGTTGTTATTGGAAACGACCGCCGGTCAGGGGACGAACGTCGGCAACACGTTCGAGGAAATACGCCAGATTATTGATTTATCAGCTTATCCCGACCGACTCGGAGTCTGTTTCGATACCTGTCATGTCTTTGCCGCAGGCTATGATCTTATCAGTGAGGAGAAATACGAGGAGACATTTGCCCGATTCGACGCTATTATCGGTCTGGAACGGCTAAAATGCTTACACCTGAACGATAGTATTAAACCGCTTGGTTCACGGATTGACCGGCACGCCAATCTTGGAGAAGGATTCCTGGGCTGGGAGGTGTTTAAGCGGATAGTCAGGGACGAACGCTTAACACGCTTGCCGTTGATCCTCGAGACGCCCGGAGGTGACCAGAATTTTACCCGGGAAATTGCCGCACTCATCAATGCACTTGAGTTATAAATAACTTGTATTCAGATAAAGATTAATATAAATTGGAAAACTATTTGGCAACTAATAAGTGAGGATACTGATACCATGAAGAAGGTTTTTATTATTTTTATTTTCATTGGTTGGAGTGTGACATATAACTCATGTGAATCCCAAAGTGAATTTGATATTTCTTCTGAAATACAAATAGAAAAAATAATAGCCGATTCGGAGGATGGAGTGCTATATATTTGTGCTAATAATTTGTACCCTGATAGATATACTAATATTAATTCGACCTGTACCTGGATACCTTGTCCCGACGATCCAGATCAATACATAACAGCACCCCAGGTAGCCTATTTATGGGCGGTTTATAATCCGTACTGGAATGACAGGCTTTTATTTAAAGCCTGTAATGGCACTATTCCTGACTTTTTACCAGAAATCGAAGGTTTTGCTAAAATTGATGATATTCATTATCCCAGGATGAAATGGAATTTCATGTGGGCGCATTATTACGTCGTAAAAAGAAAAATTAACAACGGCAGCTGGCAAACAGTATATACTTACACTGTTCCACAGCAAGGCATGTCAAATCCTCCGGATACTTCCTATGTGGATACTTCCATGCGCTTAACGACTCTTGAAGGGACAGTTTATTATCAGGTTTACGGGAAAGTGTGGAATTTAGAATCACCTTCAGCCCCGATGCTATCTTGGGGTGGAATTCCCCAAATTGAATCATTAGGTAATTAAAGGAGGAAATGCAGGATGAAAAAAGTCATCTGTTTCCTGCTCATTAATGCGTACCAAATCCTGGCGCAAATTTACCAACCCGTGATAGACGGGGTTCTGAATAGTGTCAGCCTGGACACATTAGTGAAGCATGTCCGCCTACTTTCGGGCGAAGACACCCTGTATATAAATGGCGGTAGATATCTGATAAAAAATCGTTCCGCCAGTCCCCGTAATGAGACTATCGAACATCGAATGGCGGCAAAATATCTTGTCAATACTTTGCGCAAATACGGTCATGAAGCGGAAGAATATAAATATCCACGAACCTACAACTACCCTTCGGGGACCTGGACCGACACCCTGCGCAATATTATTGGAATAGCCACAGGACGGAAATACCCCGATAAGAAAATAATTTTGTCAGCCCATTACGATACGGCTGTACTGACTGCCGATGATGACCAAACCCTGGCCCCCGGAGCGGATAACAATGCCAGCGGAGTGGCGGTTGTATTGGAAGCCGCGCGAGTACTGGTCAACGACTGGCAAGATTACACAATCATGTTTATTTTCTGGGATTGGGTTGAGCAGAATTTTTTAGCCTCGGAATTATTCATAGGCGATGATACTTCCCGCACCGATATACTGGCAATGTTGAATCTCCAGATGTTAGGGTATGATGCCGACTCGAGTGATATTCTGCAGGTTTATTGTTTTGGGGAATCTCAGCATCAGCAGCTCGGAGAGTTGGTAAGCCGCCTTAATGATATCTATCAAATTGGTTTGGAGGTTGATACTGTCCATAAGGGTAATGGTGTTCCGACTATGGCTTTCTGGTATTATAATATTTGTCCGGTCGTGCATTTTGAACAAGAATGGTATGGGCATAATCCTAATTGGTTGAAAGTAAGTGACACCATCGGGGCTTTCAATTTCGATTATTTTTTAAAGAATGCCAAAATTGCCATTGCTACTACGGCAGAAATAGCCATGTATGGATTTATCCCTTCGGGAACTGGTCAGCCGAATGAATTGGCCGCTGAATTCAAATTATTGCCCAATTACCCCAATCCGTTCAATGCCACCACGCTCATCAGGTTTGACTTACCGTGCCGGGATCAGGTAACGTTCCAGGTGTTTGATCTAAATGGGAAAGTGCTATTGGAAAAAGCACTGGGGATTAAGGAACCGGGACGGCATCAATTTCTCCTCGATGGAGAGCGGCTAGCAAGTGGAGTATATTTATATCGTCTGGCAACGACGAAAAATAAGACTACCGGCAAAATGGTACTTATCAGGTAGGTCGCCTGCAATAAATAACCTGATCTTTTACCTTTTCTGATTTGACTCTGCCGGTCGGAGTGAAACCCATTTTTTCCTGAACCGGTGACCGTTAATCCAAAATCGAATATGCAGTTAAGGAAGTTATTTAGTAACTTTTGCGTGAATTAGTTCAAATGAAATCAGGGTTAAATTATGGATTATGATATTCTCATTATAGGTTCCGGTCCGGGTGGATATGTCGCCGCCATCCGCGCCGCGCAACTCGGTCTGAACGTGGCGGTCGTCGAAAAAGCCGAACTGGGTGGCATCTGCCTGAACTGGGGCTGTATCCCGACCAAAGCCTTGTTGAAAAGTGCGGAGGTCTGGCATTTACTCGGTGAATCGAAGGCGTTCGGCATCGCTGTCGAGAATCCGTATTTCGACTATAGCCAGGTTGTACGGCGCAGTCGCGAGGTCGCCCAGCGGTTATCTAAAGGCGTTGAGTTTCTTTTCAAAAAGAACCGGATAGTCCTATTACCCGGGACAGCTCGTTTCACCGATAAAAATACATTAGCCGTCGAGGATTCGACTGGCAAGACGAAAAATATTACTGCCCAAAATATGATCATTGCCACCGGCGCCCGACCGCGTGCTCTCAATGCCATTCCGATTGACGGCCAGTATGTCATCAGTAGTCGTGAAGCGTTGAGTCTGGAGACCCTGCCGCGTTCCGTCATTGTCATCGGGGCCGGCGCCATCGGAGTGGAATTTGCATACCTGTGGCGCACGTTCGGGGTGGAGGTGACTTTGGTGGAGCTGTTGCCGCAGATTTTACCGAATGAAGACGAGGAAATCGCCCGTGAGTTAACCCGCGCCCTGAAGAAAGCCGGGATAAACATCTACACCGGAGCGCACGTCGAAAACGCCACTCGGCATGATGGAGAAGTGGAGGTATCGCTGACAGTTGGCAATGAAATTAAAAAACTTGCGGCAGAAAGAGCACTCATGGCGGTTGGCGTGCAACCCAATACGGAAAATTTAGGACTGGAAGCCTGCGGCATAATTACCGACCGGGGTTGGATAAAGGTTGATGAACATTATCGCACGAACGTTGCGGGTGTTTATGCCATTGGGGATGTGATTGGCAATCCCTGCCTGGCGCACGTCGCTTCCGCCGAGGGTGTCCATGCCGTCGAATTCATCGCCGGTAAAAACCCACCTCCGTTGAATTACACTGCTGTACCTGGTTGCACTTACTGTCAGCCACAGGTAGCAAGCGTCGGGCTGACCGAAAGGCAGGCTGTGGAACGTGGTTTCAAAGTCCGGATTGGACGTTTTCCTTTCCGCGCTAATGGCAAGAGCATGGTAAGCGGAGAGAGCGAGGGGCAGGTCAAGGTGCTTTTCGAGGCCGAAAGCGGAATAATTATTGGTGGGCATATCATCGGATCGGAAGCGACGGAACTACTGCCGGAGCTGGTATTGGCGGTGACGAATCGCCTGACCTTTGCCGATTTGAAAAATGCGGTGCATGCCCATCCTACGCTCTCGGAAGCACTCAGCGAAGCATTGCACGATGCTTTTGGCGAGGCCATTCACAGATAGTCAGCACAGTATGCCAAAACAAAAAACGCTGAACGTGATCAATATGGGCAGGTGGGCCTATGGTGAGGCTTGGGAATTTCAGAAACAACTGCATGCGCGACGTCTGGCGGATGAGATACCCGATACCCTGATCCTGGTCGAGCATTCGCCGGTTTACACCCTGGGGAAAAATGCAGATGGCCGGCATCTGTTGGTGGGGCAGGAATATCTGAGCGCGCGCGGCATTGCGGTTTTTCAAGTCGATCGTGGCGGTGATATTACCTATCATGGACCCGGTCAGCTGGTCGGCTACCCGATTTTCAATTTGAAAGGTCACCGCGAAAGCATCGGCTGGTTGATTCATACCGTCGAGGAAGCCCTGATCGGCATGTTGGCTGAATTTAGGATTGTCGCCGGCCGAGCACCCAAACTGACTGGCGTATGGGTCGGCGACCGTAAAATCGCGGCCATTGGGATGCGCGTGGCGCGCTGGGTCACGATGCACGGTTTTGCCCTGAACGTCAGCACGGACTTGTCCTATTACGCTGGGATCGTACCTTGCGGGCTTGTCGATAGAGGCGTCACCCGCATGATAGATTTGAATCCGGCTGTCAAATGGGACGAGGTTGTAAAAAGTACTGTCCGGCATTTCGTTCACTGCTTTGACTTTGCTAAGGTGATTTTCACCGAACCGCCGGCAAGTTACACCCTTCAGCCGACCACAACCGACCCGCATCGGGCTACGGCTGATGTTCAAGATATTCCGACCAAGATCCCAACCGATATTGTCCTGGAAAAAACAGAATGCAGATAACCAAACCAGCCTGGCTCAAGGTACGTTATACCGTGAACGAGAACTATCAGGCTTTGCAGAAAATCGTGCATCGCGGAGGATTGCATACTGTCTGCGAATCGGCTCGCTGTCCCAATCAGAGCGAATGCTGGGGACGGCGCACGGCGACTTTAATGATTTTGGGCGATGTATGCAGTCGCGCGTGTCGGTTTTGTGCAGTAGAGGCGGGTAAACCCTTGCCGCCGGATCCTGAGGAGCCGGTGAAGGTCGCCCGGGCAGTACGGGAAATGGGTCTGCGATATGCCGTGATTACCTCGGTGACTCGTGATGACCTGCCTGATGGTGGGGCGCGTCACTGGGTGGACACGATCAACGCTATTCGCCGGGATAACGCCGCCTGTACCATTGAAGTGCTCGTCCCCGATTTTCAGGGCGATCCCGCGGCCGTGAAATTGATAATTGAAGCCGCGCCCGATGTATTTGGGCATAATCTGGAGACCGTGCCGGAATTGTACGCACGGGTCAGGCCCCGTGCTGATTATCAAAGGTCACTGGCGGTGCTCAGCTTAGCCAAACGAGCCGGCTTAATCACGAAAAGCGGCGTCATGGTCGGGCTGGGCGAAACGCCAAACCAAATCGAAAATCTGATGCGCGACCTGTGCCGAATCGGATGCGATATCCTGACCATTGGGCAGTATTTACAGCCCACGGTTACTAACCTGCCGGTGCAAAAATATATTACCCCGGAGGAATTTGCCGCCCTGCGTCAACGCGGTCTCGAGCTGGGCATTCGGGAAGTAGTGGCCGGTCCTCTGGTACGCAGTTCCTACCATGCTGAAGAACTGGGTAAATTGATCAGCTCGACCACTACGGGAGCGTCAGATTGAACCAGGCGAAATCGATTGTCATCTGTGGATTGTGGAGTATCCTTTTCACAGAGTTTATCAATGCTCAGGAGATTGCCTGGCATTGCGGCTTTCAGGGATTCGTGGACAACCGCGAATATTTTAATTCGGTGCAGACGGACGGGACGTATTTAGGGGCCCGGATCAGTCCGCAATGTGTTTTTCGTCTGCTACCCGCACATGCGATTACTGCCGGAATCAACTATCTGTATGAATTTGGCAGTCGGTGGGACAGGCATTTACCCCGCACCCTGCTTTATTATCGTTTTCAAAATCCGCAGTCCGAGTTTTGTATCGGTGCTTTTCCCCGCGAGAAATATCTCGATTATCCTTTAGCCCTGTTGAGTGATACGCTAATGTATTTCCGCCCGCAGATTGAAGGCGGCTTGCTGAATCACAGGAATGATGCGGGGAACGTGACGATCTGGCTGGACTGGCTCAGTCGGCAGACGACCGCGCGTCGCGAGGCTTTTTGCGTCGGTGAAAATGGACGGATGGCCTGCGGACATTTCTTCCTGAGTCAGTTTGGCGTTCTGAATCATTATGCGCTGACGCGCAACTCGCCGCCCACCGAGCACATTCGGGATAATGGTGCAACAGTTATACAGGCAGGATGCGCCGGCGCTGATGTCTTCAAACTGGACAGCCTGTACTTTTCCTTAGGAGTGTTAGCCAGTTACGACCGCTGGCGGCATGTCAGCGGTTGGCAAACAGCCGCGGGGTGGTACACAGAAGGTGGCGCAGATTACCGGCAGTGGCGATTGACCGTGAATTTTTATCATGGACAAAGGCATCAGATCATGTCAGGTGACCGGTTTTACCGCGCCCCAACCTATGGACGGGCTGACCTGATTTTCCGGGCGCTGGATTCGCCGAAAGCGAAGATCGCCGTCACCGGGAGCATCCATTACATTGAACGCCGGCTCGATTTTTCGCAGAAACTGACTGTCGATGTTCTGTTATGAACCATAGACTGTCGCCGCGCTTGGCCGCCGGACGCTTCTTTTTGTGAATTGATATTACGGTTGAGGGAACCGTTTGTGATTGAAGGGAGTTGTGGGTAAATTTTGAAAACGAAGAATTTTAAATGACCTTCTTAGACTCACTCTTTCCCGCCGGCGATAATCTGACCAAACTGCTGAGGAAAATTTCCCGATTGGCGGATCGGAATGAGGTGCCGGTTTATTTAGTGGGAGGCGTGGTGCGTGATCGTCTCCTGGGACGCGATACCAAAGACGTGGATATAACCGTAATCGGTGACGGAATCGCCTTTGCCCGCCATCTGGCGCGGACGCTCAAAGTGCCCAATATCGTCGAGTATCAGCGCTTCGGAACCGCCATGGTGCCCTATGCGGAAATGCTGATCGAAGTTGCCACCGCCCGCACCGAACATTACGAGCACACTTCCCGCAAGCCGCACATTGCGGAAGGCGACTTGAAAGCCGATTTAGCGCGGCGCGATTTCACGCTCAACGCCTTGGCGCTAGCCTTAAACAGCGAGCATTTTTTAAAGCTGATTGATCACTTCGAAGGGTTGAAAGACCTGAATGCCGGCATCCTGCGCACTCCGCTCGATCCGATTACGACATTTTCGGAAGACCCTTTGCGCATGCTGAGAGCGGTGCGGTTTGCAACCCAGTTGAATTTTCAGATCGAAGAGAACACTTTCAAGTCCATCAGTCTGGTGCGCGAGCGAATCAAGATCGTTTCCCAGGAAAGAATTACCGACGAATTACTCAAAATTCTGGCGGTCAGTCCGCATCCTTCGCGCGGATTCCAGTTGTTGCAGGAAAGCACCCTGCTGGAATTGCTCCTGCCGGATGTCGCGGTACTGGATGGCGTCGAACAAATCAACGGACACCATCATAAAGACGTCCTGAAGCACAGCTTTCAGGTTCTGGACAATGTAGCGAACAAATCGGATAAGCTGGAACTGCGTCTGACCGCGCTATTGCATGATATTGCCAAGCCTGCCACGAAAAACTTTGTCGCGGGTAAGGGTTGGACTTTCCATGGCCATGAGGAGTTGGGGGCCCAGATGGTTGCGGAATTGGGACGCAGACTGCGCCTGCCCAATAAAATCACCGACTATGTGAGCAAGCTCACGCGCCTGCACCTGCGCCCCATCGCCATCGCCTTTGAAGGTGTCACCGACAGCGCCGTACGACGCCTGATCGTCGAGGCCGGCGAAGAATTGGATGATTTGATGTTGTTATGTCGCGCCGATATAACTTCGAAAAACCCCCGTAAGGTGAGTGAATTTTCGGCTAATTTTGACCGGGTCGTAGAACTGATCGCGGAAGTACGCGCCAAGGACGAAATGCGGGCTTTTCAATCGCCGGTTCGCGGTGAGGAAATTATGCGGGAATGTAACCTCCGCGAAGGACGGGCGGTAGGTTATATTAAAAAGGCGATCGAGGAAGCCATTTTGAGCGGTCAGATTCCGAATGAATACGCCGCCGCGCACGAATTTTTCATCACCAACAAGAATCGGCTGTTGGCGGAGTTCAGTACGCAGGAAACAAAGTAGCTGACAACCTTTGGGTGCGGGATTAATCTAACCCCCGTATTTTTTCAGGAATAATTACTCAGTGAACGAACAACAAGCAGTGTCAATGGTCGGTAAAATACTGGCAATTTTCTGGGAACCGTCGCGTACCTTCAAAGCCCTAAAAGTAAATACTGCCTGGTTGGATGTTCTGATCCCGTTGATCCTGATGATGGCCGTGACGCTGGCGGCGGTACCGCAAATCACTCCTATTGCACTGCAGGAACAAAAAGCCCGCATCGAAAATAGCGAGCGTCTGAGCGATGAACAAAAAGCCGCGTTTTTATCCAGTATCGAGCAACGCAGTCTTTCGATCACCCAGTATGTCAGCATAATTCTGGTGACCGTCTTGAAATTGATCCTGGTGGCCGGGGTACTACACATGATTGCCAATTTCATTTTCGGTGGTGAAAGCCGCTTTATCCAGTTACTGGCTCTCAGCGCCTACGGGCAATTGGTGGATGTGGTCAGTCTCGCCATCAAAACTCCCCTGATCGTCCTCCAAAACTCGACTAAAATCTATACCAGTCCGGCGCTCTTCTTCACCGAAGAGAGCACATTTTGGTTCCGATTCGCCGCCAGCTTGGATATATTCGGGCTCTGGAAAGTCGTGCTGTTTGGGATCGGCATCGGAATATTCAGCAAGGTGCGCAGTCGCACCGCCGGGTTGGTCGTTGGCGTCGCCTGGGTGCTTTATGCGCTGACGGTAGCGGTGTTAGGTGGACTTTACAAGGTTTAAGTATCGGAGTTGAACATGCGCAAATTAGGATTGATTCTCATAACCACAGCTGGTATCCTGAACGCCAGCGCACCGGCGCTGACGCTGGACGAATGCCTGCAATTAGCCGCCGAAAAAAATCCCGAACTGCGCATAGCCAATCTGCAGGCGCAGTCCGCTCAGCAGGGTGTAAAAGCGTCATATCAATCCATTTTACCCTATATGACGTTCTCTTCGTCTGCGACGCATTCAGCTGGTGGTAAGAACGAGTTTATACTCGGAGATACTACTCTCCCGACCAAAAAAAAATCAAGGAGTAATTTTTCTAACGAATTGAAATACAGACAAAATCTATATGACGGTGGCAAATGGTGGAATACCATCAAATATGCGCGGGGCAACTTGGCCAGCGCGCAGGTGGAGGTGCAGGGAGCGCGCCAGCAGATTGTCGCCAATGTGACCGAAAAATTTTACAAGGTGCTGAAAGCGCAGGAATTGCTGAAAGTGTACGAAGTTTCGCTGAAAAACAGCCAGGAGCAACTCAAGAAGACTGAAGAACTTTTACGCATCGGGCAGGTCGCGAAAAAAGACCTGTTCAAGGCCCAGGTTCAGGAAGGCAACAGCCGCTTGGCGGTGATCCGGCAGACCGCGGAAGTGGATAAGTCCCTGTCGGATTTAAAGGTTGCGATTGGCGTCAATCCCGATTTCGAGCTCGGCATCCGGGAAATCAGCTATCAGAAACCTGCGGTGCCGGAATTGAAGGCCGCCCAAACCAAGGCGCTGGAGAGCAATGCCACCCTGCGTAAGTTGTCGCTCGACAAAGACAATTCCTATTTGAATTACAAGATCGCCCGCGGGGATCTGCTACCGTCCGTCAGTTCGAGCTTCAGTTATGCTCGCGGCGGTTCGGAATTTGCCCGTACCGTGAGTCAATTTGATAAATGGTGGAACACCAACCTGAGCCTGAATATCAGCTATCCGCTTTTCGATGGCTATTATCGCAAGGCCAACATTCAGCAGAAAATGATCGCTTACCGGGCCTACGATGACCGCATCCTGAGTCAGAAGATGGGTATTTTCAATCAAATCGAAATTCTGATCCGTACGATTAATACCTATAACGAAATGATCAGTGTCAATGAATTGAATTTAGTCTCGGCGGAGGAAGACTTACGCCTGGCGCAGGAGATGTATCGTCTGAGCTCGGCGACTTTACTGGAAGTACTGGATGCGCAGGTCAATTTGACCAAGGCGCAGGGTGATTTGGTGGCCACCAAGTACGACGCCAAGATTGCTGAAGTCCAGTTAGCGTTGTTGATGGGTACGCTGTAAGGTGAGATGTGGAGAAAAGATGAAGAAGAGTGCGCGGAAGAAAATCATTTTGCTGGTGGTCGTGCTGGCCATAATCGGCGGCATCGTTTACCTCAATCTGCAAAAGAAGAAAGTCAAACCGGTTGCGGTTCAGACCCAGACGGTTCAGCGGGAACGCATAGTGCAGACGGTGAATGCATCCGGTTCACTGATCCCGGTCACGGAAGTCAAAATCAGCGCCAATGTCAGTGCGCGTATCATCGGCCTGGCTGTCAAGGAAGGTGACCGGGTACGCAAGGGTGATTTATTGGTCGAGTTGGACAAGGCGCAGTATGAAGCCGCCTACGAGAAGGCCTTATCCTTTGTGCAATCGAGCAAGGCCAATCGTAAAAAAGTGGCCAGCGACCTGAAGCGCTACCGGGCGCTCCGGGAAAGGGATTTGACCTCGGAAGCTGAGTTGGAAGCCGCGGAAGCCCAGATGGAAGTGGCGGAAAGTCAGGTAGTCCAGGCTGAAGCCGCCCTCAAACAGGCGCAGGATGACCTGGATAAAACCCGCATCGCCGCTCCGATGTCCGGCATTGTCACCAGTTTGAAAAAAGAGGTCGGCGAAATCGCACTCGGCTCGGTCTTTCAGGAAGACGTAATTTTGGTGATTTCCGATATGTCAAAAGTCGAGGTCAAGGTTGAAGTGGACGAGACGGATGTGGTCAATGTCAATATCGGCGACACCGCCAAAATCGAACTGGATGCCATTCCCAATACCGAGTACCGGGGACTGGTGGCCGAGATCGCGCATTCTGCTACGACCAAGGGTCTGGGAACCCAGGAGCAGGTCACCAATTTCATCGTGGAAATCGCCGTCATCGGGCAGGATGAGCGCTTTCGACCGGGAATGTCGGCGACAGTTGATATCATAACCGATGTGCGCGAAGCGGCTTTGGCGGTGCCGATTCAGGCGCTGACCGCGCGCAGTCCTCTCGAAGAGTCTGCGGAAGTCGTCCCGCCGAAAAAAGGCAAGGAAGAGACACCGCCAGCGGAAAATCCGGCCGACCGCAAAATGCCGGCGGTCAAATTGCAAGATGTCGTCTTCGTGGTTAAAACACCGGCTGATACTCTCGACCCCCAAGACAAGACATTAATCAAAAAGCCCGGCGGACAGCTGGTGGCAAAACGCCCGGTGAAGATCGGGATCAGCAGTGATACCCATTTTGAGATTTTGGAAGGGCTGATGGAAGGGGAGGAAATTGTGATCGGTCCCTACAAGGCGATTAGCAAGGATTTAAAAGATAAAACCCTGATTAAGATAACCAATAAAAACAATGCGAAAGGAGTGACAAAATGAAACAATTCGCTTTATTGTTAGTGGTGATATTCGGAACAGCCATCGTGCAAGCCGCTAATATCAGCTATATTGGCGGAGAACAGTTAGCGTGGGCGCCGAACGATACGACTCAGGATAGTACCGAGAAAGATCTCGAAAAGACCCTCGACGAAATTGTGGAAGAGGAAAACTGGAAAGACCGCAAGCCCGACACCGAATGGCGTTGGGATTGGGATTGGCATAAAGGCGATGACGATATTGCGCGCAAGAGCGGTCGTAAACACGGCTTTTTCCGGGGTGGCGCCGGCGGCTGGGATAATTACTACCTGCCGGTAGATTTGAGTGCGCTCAATAATTCTCTGGTTGGTACCGGCGTCTCGAAATTCCCCAAGGACATGTTTTTATACGGCGGTGGCGGTTTCGGATTTGTCGGCAAGAATATCCGTCTCGGTGGCTTGGGCGCGGGTGGCGAACTGCTGGCTACCGGAACAGTCGACGGCCTGCAACGAGAAATCAAATTAGGCGTTGGATTCGGTGGCTTCACCATTGATAAGGTCTTCCATCCGTTCAACAAAACCGAGATTGGCATTGGTTTAATGACCGGAGGCGGTACCGCAGAGCTGGAATTGACGCAGTGGAGCGGCCCGGTTGGCTGGAGCGATATTGTCGGTGGTTACAGTGTCGCCAGCGATACGAGCGCCAGCCGGTTTCATGATTACCAGAACAAGATGTCGACCAATTATTTTTCCTGCATGCCTTCGGTCAGTTTCCGCTACAATGTCTTTCGCTGGTTTGCCGTCGGTGCGCATGTCGGCTATCTTTACACGCGGATGGACCAGCAGGGCTGGAAAATGGAAGGCAAGAAAATCGAGGGATTTCCGGATTTTGACCTTTCGGGTGTCATCTATCGCCTGAGTTTTTACTTTGGTGGTTGATGTCGGCTCTGATTGATTTACAGGGAATCACCAAAATCTATCGGATTGGCAGTGTGGAGGTTCACGCTCTGCGGGGGGTGAACCTCCAGATCCATACCAACGAATATGTGTCAATCATGGGCCCGTCCGGTTCCGGAAAGTCCACCCTGATGAATATAATTGGCTGTTTGGATACGCCAACCGCCGGTCATTATCTTCTGGAAGGCGTCACCGTCCACGAGATGGATGATAATCAGCTGGCAATGATCCGCAATGCGAAGATCGGGTTTGTTTTTCAGACGTTCAACCTGTTAGCCCGGGCTACCGCCCTGCACAATGTCGAACTGCCGCTGATTTACGCGGGCGTCAGCGCCGGGAAGCGGCGCGAAAGAGCCGAGGTCGCCCTGACCAAAGTCGGACTCAGCGACCGCCAGCATCACAAACCCAACGAACTTTCCGGCGGTCAACGCCAGCGCGTCGCCATCGCCCGCGCCCTGGTGAACAATCCATCGCTGATTTTGGCCGATGAACCGACTGGCAATCTTGACTCCCAGACGGGTGAAGAAATTTTGCGAGTGTTCGACGAATTGCATGCGCAGGGCAATACGATCATCGTCGTTACCCACGAAAAGGATGTCGCCGACCGGGCGCACCGTGTGGTGCACATCCGCGACGGCAATATCGCAGATGACGTTCGGAATAATCGCGCATGATCGCCTTTTTCATCAAGCTCTGGGAAAACATCCGCATCGCCTGCACGGCGCTGGTACAGAATAAGATGCGCACGATGCTGACCACGCTCGGCATCATCATCGGCGTACTGACGGTGGTTTCCGTCGCTTCGATCATCGAAGGTCTGAACCGCGGTTTCGCCAGCCAGATCGCCAACCTCGGCAGTAATACGCTGTGGATTGCCAAATTCCCCTGGGCTTCCGGGCAGGACTTTTTCAAATACCGCAACCGCCCGGACATTACCCTTGAGAATGCCAGATACCTCATTGAACACTCACGCCAGGCGGAGATCATCGCCGCACTGACCGGCAGTCGTCAGAATCTGCGACGCCTCGACCGTGAGCTGGCCGATATTTTTGTCAACGGCATCTCGGAAGGCTTTGAACAAATCCAGAATTTGGTCGTTGAGGAAGGGCGATTTTTCAACAATTTGGAAATTGAAAAAAACAAAAATAACGTGGTCATCGGTTGGGAGATCAAGGACAAACTCTTCGGCAACCGCGATCCGCTTAACGAAAAAATCAAGATCGGCACGGCGACCTACACCGTGGTAGGCGTCCTGAAGAAACGCGGCAGTATCCTGGGCGAAAATTTGGACAGCGAGGTCTATGTTCCGATCGGTACCATTTTGAAAAATTTCGGCTTTCACCGCAGTATCTCGATCCTGGCCAAGGTCGCCGATGCCAACGACCTCGAACGCACCCGCGACGAATTGCGCTATCTGATGCGTTTGACGCGCCGCCTCAAACCTTCCGAAGAAGATAATTTTGCCATCAACCAGCAGGAGATGTTGACGGAGCTCTACAAAAAGCTGACCGGCGGTTTGTACACCGCGGCCATCGGAATCGGCACGTTATCCCTGCTGGTGGGCGGCATCGGCATCATGAACATCATGCTGGTTTCCGTCGCCGAGCGCCGCAAGGAAATCGGCATCCGCAAGGCCTTGGGCGCTAAACGCAAGGTCATCACCTTCCAGTTTCTCGTCGAGTCTGTCATCATTTGCGGCGTGGGCGGAGTGCTCGCCATCCTGCTGAGCTTTTTAGTCGCGATGGTCATTGACAAAGTGACGCCCTTTCCATCCGCCGTGCCGGCCTGGTCGGTGATCATGGGCTTGCTGTTTTCGGCGCTGATCGGACTCTTTTTCGGCATTTATCCCGCCAGCAAGGCCGCCCGGCTCGACCCCATCGAATGTTTACGCTATGAATAATTGCTTTTCTCAACCGCAACTCTCAACCGCGACCCCCCTATGAACTTCGATGAAGGCTTCCGTTTAGCCTGGCAAACCGTCAAAACCAACAAACTGCGCTCGTTTCTCACCACGCTCGGGATCGTCATCGGCGTCATGGCGGTCATCGGGATGATGAGCACGATCAATGCCCTCGACCGCTACATGACCCAGGAACTCAGCGCCATTGGCGGCAATGTTTTCTGGGTCCAGAAATTTCCCGCCGTGCAGATGGGACGGCTCGACCGCAAATATCGCCTGCGCAAGGATTTGAAAGTCGAGCATGCCGAAGCCATCAAGCGCAAAGCGACCCTGGTGGAAGCGGTCTCGGCGGAGCTCTACTGGTTCGGGAAACAGGTGCGCTATAAGAACGAGATTACCAATCCCAACATCATCGTCTATGGCGGTGATGAATACTGGGCGGATGTCAACGGCAAAGCCCTCAGCGAAGGACGATTTATTACCGCGGATGATGTCCTGCACCGCCGCAACGTGATCGTCCTCGGCATGGATGTCGTCGACAAACTCTTTCCGTTTCTCTATCCTGTGGGCCAGAACGTCAAAATTGACGGCATCCGCTACGAGGTCATCGGGGTGATGGAACGCAAAGGGCAGTTTTTGGGCAACAGCCAGGACAATTTTGTAACGATTCCCCAGACGACATTCACGAAAATCTTCGGCGAGCAACACTCCATCGGCATCGCCGTCAAGGCCAAAAGTACGGAGCTCCTCAGCGAAGCCATGGATCAGGTCACCAATATCCTGCGCATCGCCCGCAAAGTGCCCGCCGGCGCCGAAAACGATTTCGAGGTCGTGACTGCCGACTCGGTGATGGATACCCTGCGCACGATGACCGGTTTTGTGTTCATTGCCGCGGTCGTCATCTGTGCCATCTCCCTGCTGGTCGGCGGCATCGGCATCATGAACATCATGCTGGTGTCGGTCACGGAACGCACGCGGGAGATCGGCATCCGCAAGGCAATCGGCGCCAAACGCCGCCATATCCTGAGCCAATTCCTGACCGAAGCGATCGGCATCTGCCTGTTTGGCGGTCTGATCGGAATTATTTTGGGCGTGGTAATCGGCGTGGTCGTCGCCCAGGCTTTCAAACTGCCGCCGGTGATTCCTGTCTGGTCAATTTTTGTCGGGGTCGGTTTCTCACTGGTGATCGGCGTAGTCTTCGGCACTTACCCCGCCATGAAAGCCGCTAAACTCGACCCGATCGAAGCCCTGAGATACGAATAGTATTTAAGCCGCGGATTGCCGTGGCTAGACGCAGATAATACGATAAGATTTAAAGGTCACTAATCCAATGAATCACTTTTAATGTGAGTCCTATTATTATTCAACTGCGTTATATTTAATAAGAAAGATTTCGTCTGCCAGTGTAATACTTCATTTTAATGGCCTCCGTGGCTACCGTGATTCTCCGGGTCGTGATTAATGGTTGAGGCATGGATTGAAATAGCCATGCCGCAGGTGCGGAAACTTGGTTTTATAGTATTCGATCAGTTGGCGGATGCCGATGCCGGTTTCTT
>CAZPQN010000024.1:0-9669 GCA_964588795.1 uncultured bacterium
GAAGAAGAATGTCCACGAAACACACGAAATTGTTTGATGTCTTGGTTACACAGAGGCACAGCGAGTCGTCACAAAGACACACTACGAACTAGTTTTTGTTTAATAGGACTTATGAGTACTTAAGCGTACTTAATAGTGCTTAAGAAAACTCCGTGTCGCAATTACATCATTCGGAAGGGCGCAATCGCGCGTTCAAGGATGCCGTGCGCGTAGGCAATCGCCAAACCATAGTTGGTGATCGGCACACTCGCGGACTGGCACCGCGCGATGCGCGTCAGGACCTCGCGCCGATTCTGCATGCAACTGCCACACTGGATAACGAGCTGATAGCGCGGTAGATCTTCCGGAAAATCATGACCCTGGGCGTGTTCGAAATGCAGTTCACCGCCGACCAGGTGATTCAGCCAGCGCGGGATTTTCTCGGTGCCGATGTCGTCGGCGATTGGATGATGGGTACAGGCTTCGGCGATCAGCACCGCGTCGCCGGGTTTTAGCGCGGCGATTGTCCGCGCTCCGCCAATGAATGCCTGCAGGTCACCTTTCTGGCGAGCGAACAGGATCGAGAAGGACGTCATCGGAATTTCAGGCGGTGTATCGACGGCGACCTTTGCAAACGCCTGTGAATCCGTCACGACCAAAACCGGCGGCTTTTGCAGATTGCGCAATGCGGCAGACAGCTGAAATTCGGTAACGACGACGCACTGGGCGTTGCTATCGAGGGCGGCGCGGATAGTCTGTACCTGCGGCAGGATGATGCGACCTTTGGGAGCTTCCTTGTCAATCGGCACAACCAGCACAATCGTTTCACCGGTCTTTACCAGCCCGTCGAGAATACCCGGCGGTCGCAGGAAATCTTCCGGCAGAAGGTCAATCAGTGCGGCGCGCAATTCCACCGCCCCCCTGCCCTGCGTCGCAATCGTGCGAATCGCCGGAATATGTTCGCCGGCGAGCACGTTAAGCAGTTCAGCCGCTGGTTCATAAAGGTCGGACTTATTGAAAGCGACGATGACCGGCACCTGCCGCTTTTTAAATTCCGCTACCAGTTCCCGTTCATAGCGTGACCAGGTGGACGCTTCGGCGACCAGAATGCCGATGTCCACCCGGTCGAAAATCTGGCGGGTGCGGGCGATGCGTTTGGCGCCCAAAAATCCTTCATCGTCAATGCCGGCGGTGTCAATGAACAACACCGGGCCAATGGGCAACATTTCCATTGGCTTTTCGACGGGGTCGGTAGTGGTGCCGGCGATTTCCGAGACGATGGACACGGTCTGGCGCGTCAAGGCATTCAAGAGCGCCGATTTGCCGACGTTACGCCGGCCGAATATACCGATATGCAGGCGGTTACCTTTGGGGGTCTTCAGCATGCAGTTCCTCGATTATTTTGCGCAAAGTATTTTGTATCTTCCGCCAGGTATGTCTATCAATTTTGCCGATTTGGTCAAAATAAAGCACAAACCCGGCAGTCAGGTTGCACGCCTGCGCGGCATAGGCCAGTTCCCGGTCGCCGGCGAAAAACGAGCATCTTTTACCGTAAAGCCGACCGAAATAGACCCGGCAGGCGCTTGTCTCTTTCAAATAGACAGCGATAGCGTCCAAAGCCGATTTCAGGTCGGAATGCTCACCCGCGATCTTCAGCAGATTTTCAGATATAGAGGTCGCGTTCACCTTTTCCGATTCTATGGTACAGCTGTTCAAAGTGTTCTAACAATTGACCCTTTTTAAAGAAGGCGCCGCGACGAATTTCACGCAGTTCCGCTTCGATGAGTTTTTCACCGACGACTTTCGTGGCGGGTGACGCGTAGTCATCTAAATATTCGCGAAAGGTCAGCACGGCGTTGAGTTTGCAGAACTGACCCTCGACACACCCTTTTAAAAGTCCCATAATCTTATCGCCGGTGCGGCCGCAACGGTAGCCGGAAGTACAAAACGAGGTGATCATGCCGTTTTCCGCCAGTTCGCGGACGACCTCATCCAAACTGCGCGTGTCGCCCAGCATAAATTGCTGTTCTTCGACGACCTGTTCTCCCACACCCAGTTTTTCGAGGGTTTGCAGGGCTTTGGTATAGCCGCCGACGCCGATGCGCGTCGAGGCGTCAGTCTGCGTGCAACCGACACCGATGACTTCCCGGCGGATTTGGGCGCTTTCCCGGGCGGTGATGATCAATCCGGTATAAGGCACGGCTAATCGTAGGACAGTGACCAATTTTTTAAAATCAGCATCGCTGACCTTCCAGCGCGAATGGGTGCTGAGCCAACTGCCGCTGGCCGGCATCAGCCGCGGAAAAGAAATCGTATGCGGTCCGATGCCGAAATGCTTCTCCAAATCAATCGTGTGGTACAGCAAACCCATGACCTCGAACCGCCAATCGTACAAACCAAACAGCGCCCCGATGGCGACGTCGTCAATTCCCGCTTCCATTGCGCGGTGCAGAGCATAGAGCCGCCAGCGGAAATCGCCCTTGATTGTCTGCGGCGGATGCACTGCGGTGTAGGTCGGCTTATGATATGTTTCCTGAAAAACCTGATAAGTGCCGATGCCGACCGCCTTCAGTTTCCGGTAATCGGCGACAGCTAGCGGTGCGGCATTGATATTTACCCGGCGGATGGAGTTAAAATGACCATTGACAGGCGCGCGTACGTCGTAAATTGCACGGATCGTTGCGGCGATATAATCGGCGTCGGATTGCGGATGCTCGCCGTAGACCACGATCATACGCTTGTGTCCCTCATTGAGCACAGCAATGGTCTCGTCGCGAATTTCGTCCAGGCTCAGGATGCGCCTTTTTTCATCACGGTTTTCATGACGGAAACCGCAGTATGCGCAATTATTGACGCACAGATTACTGCAATAAAGCGGAGCGAAAAAGACAATTCGGTTGTCATAGACCTTACGTTTGAGCGCCAGTCCCGCGGCGTACATTTCCTGCCACAGTTCCGGATCATGGACATTCAACAGAGCCGCCGTTTCCGCCGGCTCGAGGCGTTCCACAGTCAGAGCTTTGGCAACAATGTCCCGGACATATTGTTGATCAGGATTCTTTTGATTAATGAGTTGGGCGTTGATTTCCGTCTCGTCAATGAAATCGCTCCCATCGGTCAGGTACTTCTCAATTTCGGCCGATTGGACGACCTGCTCGATCCAGGCTTTTGTCGCTGTCATCTGCACGTTTTCCATTTAAACTTCTATTTGTGTATGGTTGTATTTTGGTATTCGCTTTAAATAATTGGGTGAAATTCCCTTCGCAGTTGACCATTGCAGTCCGGCATCCTCCAGCATGGTGCGGGCGGCTTCAATGGAATGCTCGGTGTCGTCCCATCCGGCATTTTTGCCGGGGTAAATGTTGTACAGGTTTTTAACCCGCTCCGGAGTCAGGGAAGGCATCAGGACGTTCATCCCGATTTCAAGCGCCTTCCGGCGTGCGCCGCGCTCGGTACATTCCATCGCACTGGTTGCCGGCATGTTGGCGAACGGGTTCATGATGCGCAGGAGTGCCAATGTTCGCAGACTGAGCTGCATTTCACCATTAGGTTGATCCCTGAGCGGCGTCTGGGGGTGGGCAATAAAAGGGCCGACGCCAATCATATCGAGGTTCAGGGCACTCAGGTGCTCAATCGCGGTGACCAATGACTCCAAGTTTTCACCCGGTAAACCGACCATGATGCCTGACCCAACCTCATAATCCAGCTCGCGTAGCATTTCCAGACAGCGCCGGCGAGTTTCCCAAATGCGCTGTGGTCGCAGAAGGCGATAATTTGCCTTATTCCAGGTTTCGATGCGGAGCAAATAGCGGTCAGCACCGGCGGCGCGCCAGCGTTTGAGTACGCTGTGGTTTCTTTCGCCAAGCGAAAGAGTGATGGCGACACCGTAGCGTGTTTTGATCTCGGCGATTAGTTCGGCAATCCATTCCGCGGCAAAATACGGGTCTTCCCCGCCCTGCAGAACGATGGTCGGGATATCATTTACGACGGCCGTTTCAACTGCCTGTAAAATTTCCCCGCGCGATAGACGATAACGAGTGACCTGCCGGTTTTCACGCCGCAGACCGCAGTACAGGCAGTTCTGTCGGCAGTGATTGGTAAACTCGATGATGCCGCGAATATAAACTTCATTACCAAACACTGCCCGCCGCACACGGTCGGATTCGCGAAACAGCCAGTCATCATCCTTGCCGGACAACAGGGCTTTGAGATCATCAGGTGAAAACCGCGGGGCGGTCATGGTTTTTATCCTCGCATCCCCATCCGATTCTTTTAGACGCTCAAAGTATTGGCTTTGACCTTCACGGAACTAATCTGGCCGAGTTTTCCGGTCAGGGCTCCCAAGGCGTCGTTGGTCATCGTTAGAATCAGAAAAATGATGGCGATATTGCGGGATGGCACCGGATAGCCGACCCGCAAATTGATAAACCGGGCGTACTGGTGCAGTAACTCGCTGACTTTCATATAGGCCAGGTCGCGGTTGTAGATTGTAACAGTCACGGCGTGAATGCGCTCTTCCATAAAAAAATCCCATCCAGTTAAAACACCAAAGGATGGGATGGCGTCCATTGCCGTAATGTCCCTCCCTTGATGTCAGATTATTCCTTCATCGCAGGTACATAACGCGGAGTCGCGTAAAAGTGCGGAAATTTTAAAGAACCAGGCGAAATTTACGCAACCACCGGGACAGAAGCAGGGAAAAGTTTTGACCAAACAAGGCGGCGTTTCAATTTGGACTCCTTCGATCTCCCGGTTTACATGGCCGGTCAACAGGTTCCCGTATCCACCATCCGGCGATTTTTTATTCCATAATTCCTGCAGGGCGTTTATATTCTGCGCACATTTTTTCACAATGATGGAAACAATCAGGTTTAATTCATTTGGAGGCATGCGTCATGTTTAAAAATCATCCTCGCGGACTGGTGGTGGCGTTCTTTGCCAACATGGGCGAACGTTTCGGCTTTTACACCATGATGGCGATTTTGGTCCTTTTCCTGCAGGCCAAGTACGGTTTGGATGAGAACACCGCCGGCAGCATTTACAGTTGGTTTTATTTCAGTATTTACGCTTTGGCGCTGGTTGGCGGCATTCTGGCAGATTCCACCAAGAAATATAAGACGGTGATCTTGTTAGGTCAGATCGTCATGTTTGCCGGTTACCTGCTGATCGCCATTCCCGGTTTATCGCTGACGGTAACCCTGCTCGGACTGTTCACGATCGCCTTTGGTAATGGTTTGTTCAAGGGTAACCTGCAGGCGGTTGTCGGGCAGATGTACGATAATGAGCAATATGCCAAAGTCCGGGATTCGGCCTATATGCTGTTCTATATGGGAATTAACGTCGGCGCTTTCTTCGCACCTTTCGCGGCTACGGGTATCCGGAACTGGTGGCTGAAAGCCAATAATCTGTTGCATGATGGCAGTCTGCCGGCTCTCTGTCATCAGTTTCTTAATGGCACACTGAAGGATGCCGGTGAATTGCAGACCTTGGCGAATCAGGTGAATCTGAGCGGGCCTGTCACCGACCTTGCCACCTTCGCCAGCCACTATCTGGAGGTATTTTCCAAAGGCTACAACTACGCTTTCGGCATTGCGGCGATTGCGATGATCATCTCCTTGTTGGTTTACGTCATTTTCAATCGCCACCTGCCCAATAAAGAGAAAACCGTCGGCAGTGCCGGCACCCAGGTAAGCTTTGCCGGTCAACCCCTGGCGATTTTCAGCGCCCTGATTGCCGGCGCGATTGTGGCTTTTCTGATCAGCTTGGTCAAGGATCTTGCGACCGGTTCCGCCATCGGGCTGTTTGTCGCTTTTGTCACCTGGATTCTCCTGATTTCCACCAAGGAGGAAAAGGCGCGGGTAATGGCGCTTCTGCTGGTTTTCTTCGTCGTTATTTTCTTCTGGATGTCCTTTCACCAGAACGGCCTGACGCTGACCTTCTTTGCGCGGGATTATACGGTCAAAACGGTTGATCCGTTCACCTATATGTTTTTCACCTTGCCGAATATTTTGTCGCTAACCGCCTTCATCGCCGGTCTGGTCATGGTGCTGAACCGTAAAAGCACCCGTAACGCTCGTCTGACCGGTACGGCGTTTTTAGTCGGCGGTGGCGCAGTGGCCTACTACCTCTTCCGGCAGGGTACAGCGCAGAATCCCATTGCCCCGGAAATTTTCCAATCTTTCAATCCGCTTTTTATCGTTTCCCTGACTTTCGTCGTGATGGGATTCTTTGGCTGGTTGAATAAAAAAGGCAAGGAGCCTTCAACGCCCCGCAAGATCAGTTACGGAATGGTAATCGCCGCAATCGGTTTCGTGATTCTGTTGGTCGGGTCGCTGAAACTGGTATCTCCGCACGAACTGAAACTGATTGACGAAACCGGCGCCATCAAGTACAGCCCGGTGCCTGATTCTTCCCGAATCATGCCTTATTGGTTGATTTCTTCCTATCTCATTCTGACGATCGCCGAACTTTTTCTGAGCCCGATGGGGCTTTCCTTCGTTTCCAAGGTCGCGCCGAGCCGTTTCCAGGGTCTGATGCAGGGCGGTTGGTTGTTGGCGACCGCTGTTGGCAACAAGCTCCTTTTTGTCGGCAGTACATTCTGGGGCGTACTGGATTTGTGGCAGCTCTGGCTGATCTTCGTCGTTTGCTGTCTACTCTCGGCGACGTTTATCTTCTCGATCATGAAGCGTTTGGAGAACGCCACCTGAGCTGAAAACGGGATACAGGCCGACTTATCTACCTGAGCGGCAAGCCGTAAGCGAATTCTGGTCAGGCTTGAGATCGGTTATCGTTTGATTGTCAGCTACAGTCAGGGCAGTTTCGATATTTCGACTGCCGAGGCTTACTAACTCATTGTCTATCCCGTCTATTTTACGTATATTTCGCCGCCGCTTTTAATGCGGGAAAATTGCAACCAGGAGGTTTTTTTCAAATATGGCACTCATGCAACGCTTAAGGGATAAAACCCACCTTATTCTTTGGGGACTGCTGATCCTATTTTTAGCCAGTATGACTATCGGCGGACTCGTTGGAGGCGCTGACCTGCTCGAGATTTTCTCCGAGAAAGCCCGCCTGAAAGACGCCGTGGGTATCGTCAACGGCAAGAAACTCGAAACCAGTCGCTTTTCGCAGATGATCCAGAACGAGATCGAACAGTACCGCCAGAACAATCAGGAACTCAGCGAGATCGAAATCGAGCAGTTGACGGAGCAAATCTGGCAATCCTTTATCAACGAAACCTTACTCAACGAAAAGATTAATGCCTTAGGTTTAAAAGCCACGGATAATGAGATCTACCAGGTTTTGCTCAATAATCCACCGCAATTCCTGGTTCAGAACGAAGCTTTCCAGACCGACGGCAATTTCGACTACAACAAGTATCTGAGCGCCTTAAAAAATCCGCAGGGCAACGAGTGGGTTGGAGTCGAAGAGTACTTGCGCGGTTATCTGCCATTCGAGAAGATGCGTAATTTAGTCGAAAACCTGCCGGTTATTGCCGAAGCCGAAATCCGGGAGGAGTTCGTCACCAGCAAAACCGTCTGTGATTTCGAAACAATGGTTATTCCTTATTCATTGGTCATGAATGATACCTTCCCGGTCAACGACACGGAAGTCAACAAATATTACAAGGCCAATAAGGATAAATTTCACATTCCCGAAACCCGTGAACTGGAGTTTGTTCTTTTCAGTACCCGCCCGACGCCCGCCGATACGCAAAGCGCTTATCAGCAGATTAACAATTTGCGTGACCGTTTGCTGGCTGGTGAGTCTTTCGAGAATCTGGCCAATGAATATACCGAAGATCCCGGCGGCGGAAAGAACGGTGGCGACTTAGGCTGGTTCGGACGGGGACAGATGGTTCCTGAATTCGAACGCACCGCTTTTACGCTCGGCAAAGGACAGCTCTCCAAGCCCGTTCTGACCCAATATGGTTATCACTTAATCAAAGTCGAGGATAAACGCACGCAGGACAACCAGCCTCAGGTAAAGGCTCGGCATATCCTGATAAAAATTAAAACCGGCCCGGAAACCATCGAAAGCGTTCGCTCGCAGGCCAACCTGTTCGCTTTCGACGCCAATGAATATGGCTTTGCCGCCGCCGCTGATTCGCACCAAGTGCGTATTCAGAAAACCGGCCCGTTCCGTGAACAGGATCGCTATCTGAGTGGTCTGGGTTCGATGCCTGCCGCAATCCGTTTCGCCTATGGTAAAAAACCGGTTGGAACGCTCTCGGAAATTATTTCCAATGACAACGGTTTCATGATCTTCCGGCTCAGTGCCGTTAATCCGGAATCCTACCGTCCGCTCCAGGAAATCAGCGACCAGATAAAAAATACCATACTCAATGAAAAACGCACGGCTCAGTTGGCCGTTATCGCTGATGAAATTTATCAAACCGCGGTTCGCGACAGTCAATTCGCCACGGCGTCATCAAAATATGCGACGCTCCAGGTTGAAAAATATTCTGCCCATCCTGTCAATACTCCGCTCAACAACTTTGGACGCAGTAATGAAGTCATCGGGAATCTGCTGGCTCTGCGTAAAAACGAAATCTCGCGTCCCATTAAAGCCGGCAATCGCTTCGTGATCATCAAGTTGCTCAACCGCGTGGAACCCGGTCCCGAGCAGTACAAACAGGAACAGCCGACGATCAAAGAAAGATTGTTGACCCGTAAAAAGGGCAACATCTACAACGAACTGGTGACGGAATTAAAATCCAAGGCCCGCATAGTAGATAATCGTTCTAGCTTTTATTAATATTCCTTCTTCCTTGATTAAACCGTCCGTGGCCGCCCAGTTACGGACGGTTTTTTTTATGGGAAAACAGATTTAATTCCGTGTACGCACGCAAATTTAGCGGGGGCTATTTTACCTGCTATGCTTTACTTACGCGGCTGTGTAAAAAAGGCGAAGATTACGATCCCGGTGCAGAATAAGCCAATTGAAGTGAACTGAGCGCTGGATAATCCCAACCAGACGCGCGGATTGACCCGCAGAAATTCAATCAGAAAGCGAAACGTACCGGCCATGACAAGGTAAAGCGCAAAAGTCTGCCAGTGGCGTCTGAAACGGGGTCGGAAATAATAGAACAGAATAAAAAAGAAGATAAAGTTCAAACCGGCTTCATATAATTGCGTCGGATGCACCGGGTAAGGCGCTGGCGGAGAGGCATGCGGAAAAGTAACCGCCCACGGTAAATCGCATACTCGTCCGTGACAGCAACCGGCAAAAAAGCATCCAATTCGTCCGAACCCCTGTCCCAATAATAATAAAGGTCCGATAATGTCGGCGTATTGTCCGATATTTTTCCCCGCCCTTTTCAGCACTATTATTACCGTCAGCGTACCACCGATCAACCCGCCATGAAAAACCAGGCCGGAACCGGTAAAAATCATCCCGATCGGATCGTCAAGAAAATCACCAAAATTTTCAAGCATAAACAGGATTTTCGACCCGGCGATGCCACCAATGGCCGCCCAAAATACCAAGTTGCTGGCGAAATCTGGTTTATCACCCAATTTTTTTAATTCGCCCTGTAACACGAAATAGGCGACGATAAAACCGGTGGCCATCATCAAGCCGTAAGTGTAAATCGTGATCGGGCCGATGTGCAAGAGCTCAGGATACATGGTGCTCCTCGTCAGTGTGCCAGCAATTGACATGCAAGATTGATTTCAGCGAGCGCTTGGG
>CAZPQN010000024.1:9769-38033 GCA_964588795.1 uncultured bacterium
CCTCGTCAGTGTGCCAGCAATTGACATGCAAGATTGATTTCAGCGAGCGCTTGGGGACATGCAATCGCCCACTGGCGTCTTTGAAATAGCGTATCTCGGCGTCATTTTCCTCAACTACCGGTGTCTCAGCCGGATAGCCGAAGGCCACGACTGAATCGATGACGTGCGACTCCGGAATCCGTAACAGACGGCGCAGTTCTTCACGCTGAACGGAAGCTAACCAGACCGTGCCGATTCCGAAGCTCCAGGCACTCAGCAGAAAATTTTCAACGGCGGCGCCTACATCGTTCGCCCAGAGCGATTGCTGTAAATCCCTGCGCACCAAGACTACCAAATAGCCCGTGGGGCGCTGATCATCGCGCGGATTGCCTTGCGGTGCTATATAAGCCGCCCAGCGGAGCAGAGGAAAAATTTGCTGACATAATCGCGGCTCGGTAACCAGGAAATATTCCAGCGGCTGTAGGTTCCTGGCAGAAGGTGCCAAACGCGCCGTCTCGATGCATTCCAGGATAACCGACTGTGGAATAATTTCCTGACGGAATTGACGAACCGTGCGACGGGTCTTAAGCAGATTGACAAATTCAGTGGCCAGCATATCGTTACAGAATAGCGTTCCGCATTTCAAAATTGGTCTTGCGCAATTTACCGGTCAGGATTTTAGCGACGTTGCGCATGATTACGTAACCGATGTGTTCCTTGGAACTCAGGAGCCGATGAAAATCCACATTATCAACATAAATCATGTCGGTTTCTTCTTCGGCATTGACTGTTGCCGAGCGTGGCGAGCCGTCAATCAGTGAGAACTCGCCAAAAATTTCGTTATCCCGCAGAGTGGCGATCTTCTCCATTTCACCGGGATGCGAAGTCGAATAAATCTGCACCGATACGCGACCATGGATGATAATATACAGCTCTTCGCTGGGTTCGCCTTCCTTGAAAATGATTTCGTCCCGGATGGCATGTCTGTAATGGAACAATTTCCCCAATTCCGTTAGTTCTTCATCTTTCAGACCATGAGCCAGATCCGTATTCCTCAATACCTCAATAATATCCATAATCCTCTCCTGCTTTAATTTTTAATTATTGATTTTTCAGCCAGTAAAACGGTATTGGCGATCAGCATGGCGATCGTCATCGGTCCCACTCCTCCCGGAACAGGGGTAATCGCCGCGGCGACTTCCGCAACTTCATCGAACTTGACATCACCTACCAAACGGTAGCCCTTCCTGGCTGTCGAATCCTCGACGCGATTCACACCGACATCGATGACAACCACGCCGGGTTTTACAAAATCGCGCGTGACAAATTCCGCTTTCCCCATCGCCGCAATTAGAATGTCTGCCTGTCGCGTTATCTCCGGCAAATTCCTGGTATGCGTGTGGCAGATCGTAACCGTGGCGTTGCCTAAAGCACGCTTCTGAAAAAGCAGGTTGGCGATAGGTTTACCGACGATGTTACTGCGCCCCAGAATCACAACATTCCGACCGGCCGTTTCAATTCCGGAATATTGCAACAGCTTCAGGATACCATGCGGCGTGCATGGCAACGGGCACTCGCCACCTATCATTAACCGGCCTAAATTGGTCGGGTGCAATCCATCAGCGTCTTTCGCCGGATTGATTGATTCGATAATCGTTGAACTGTCTAAGTGGTTGGGCAACGGCAACTGTACGAGAATGCCGTGAAAACGTGGATCACTGTTCAAATCGCGGATCAGTTGCAGGATTGTCGTCTGGTCTGTCTGTGCCGGTAGGTGGAAAGTCTCCGAAACTAAGTTCAGCGCGGCAAACGCCTTGGTTTTCATACCGACGTAAACCTGCGAGGAGGGATCATCACCTACTAAAACAACCGCCAAGCCCGGAATGATACCCTGCATTCGCAAGGCTTCCAGACGCGGTTTCAGCGCTTCCCGGATCTGTTCGGCAATCGCGGTACCGTTAATCAGTTTGGCGGGGCTCATTTGGCAAAACTCACACTGCGGTGTTCACGAACCACAACCACCTTGACCTGTCCGGGATAGTTCAACTCAGACTGGATCTTGGCGGCGATTTCTTCCGCTAAGTTATCAGCATCCGCATCACTGACAACCTCATTTTCTACTATGACCCGCACTTCGCGTCCAGCCTGAATGGCGTAAGTTTTGGCGACACCAGCAAAGGAATTGGCAATACTTTCGAGCTTCTCCAAGCGCTGAATGTAGCTTTCCAGCGTGTCGCCGCGTGCGCCACGCCGGGAACCGCTGATCTGGTCAGCCGCCTGCACAATAGCCGAGATCGGATGGGTAGCCTCGACTTCCTCGTGATGCGAAGCGATGGCGTTGAGAACGATGCCATGCTCGCGAAATTTCTTGGCAAATTCGGCACCGATTAACGCGTGTGTCCCGGTGACGTTGCGGTCGACAGCTTTACCGATATCGTGGAGCAGACCGGCGCGTTTGGCCAAATCGCCGTTCAAACCCAGTTCGGCGGCCATCAGTCCGCTCAACCAGGCCACCTCGATGGAGTGTTTCAGTATATTTTGCCCATAGGAGGTGCGGTACTTTAGTTTCCCAATCATCTTCAGCATTTCGGGTTGAACCTGCGAGATACCAACCTCGTCAATGGCCTCTTCTGCCGCGCGGAGGATGGATTCGTCCACTTCCCGCGTGGCTTTTTCGATCATCTCCTCGATTCGGGTTGGATGAATTCGGCCATCTACAATGAGTTTTTCCAACGCCAGACGCGCCACCTCCCGCCGGATCGGGTCGAAGCCGGACAATACCACGGCTTCCGGAGTATCGTCAATGATGACTTCCACACCGGTCAGGGACTCAAAATGCCGGATATTCCGCCCCTCACGACCGATGATGCGCCCTTTCATATTATCGTTGGGCAGGTTGACGACGGACACCGTGGTTTCTGCGGTATGGTCGGCGGCTGAACGTTGGATCGCGCTAACGATGATCTTTTTCGCCTCGCGGTTTGCTTCCGCTATAGTGTTTTCCCGGATTTCCCTGGCTTTTTTACTGACATTTTCACGCGCTTTTTCGATTAATGAATTCATTAATGTTTCTTCGGCTTCCTTGCGGGTCATTCCGGCAATCCGCTCAAGGCGCTCGGTTTGCTTTTCGAGTAGGCTCTGGAGTTCAAGCTCCTTGTGAGCAATATTTTCGCGCTGGCGTTTCAGTTCTTCTTCCCGTTTGTCAAGTTCAGTGACCCGATTATCCGCCAGCTCCATTTTCCGGTCGAGATAAAATTCCCGCTTGCCGAGTTTTTTTTCAAATTCGCGTACCTCGCGCATTTTGGTACGCGCTTCATCTTCGGCGCGTTGTTTAATGCGCAGTGCCTCATCTTTGGCTTCCAGCCGGCTTTCGCGCTTGATATTTTCAGCTTCTTTCCGGGCACTGGCCAGGATTGAATTGGCTGTTAGGTTGGTCTTGCGCAATTTCTGAATGTACAGATAAAGTGCCAAGACCGCTCCGGCGACTGCTCCGACAACAGCAATTATTATATGTATCCAGCTCATTATTCACTCCTCATACTGTGAATGGTTAAGGATTCTACAGCAGTGCACCCGTCCCTGACCTCGGGAACTGAGATGCAGAATCACCTGAGTTTCAACAAAGGATGGATTATTTTTCTTCTAGCAGATGCTCGTCAATAATATCGATCAGGAAACCCGCTTTTTCTTCGACGTTGTTAAGGATTTCCTCTTTATGTCTCCTGCAGGAGAAAAGTTCATCAGTAATGTTCATCGCGGTCAGAATCGCAATCCGCACTGGCGGTTGCACTGTATGCAGGGAATTGTCGATCTCTTCCATTTTATCGTTGACATAGCTGGCCACGCTGGTAATATAGTTCGGGTCAGCCTTGGCTTTGATCGTGTATTCCTGACCGTAAATTGTTACTCTGACTAAATTTTCGCTTTGTTCTTCCATCTTTTGTTATTGACTTATATTTTCAAAAAACAACCGTTCGTTGTTGATTGTACCGACTAAAAATCCTTGAGCAACTCCAGTAAGTTTTCGATTTTGGTACGCAGCTCCTGGCGTTTCTTGGAATCCAACATGTACTCCATTGATACGCCCTCTTTTAATTCGGTGCGCATGCGCTGATTTTCCTCACGTAAACGCACCACCACCTGCAACAAGGCTCGGATTTTTTCCTCTAAAAGATTCAGATTCGTGATGTTAATCGTCTTATTCACCGCAGGCGTGCCTGGAATTCTTCATTCAATACCTGATGTATGCGTGTCATCGCTTTGTCAATCTCCGCATCGGTCAAAGTTCTCTCTAGTGCCCAAAAAACCAGATTAAATGTAAGACTTTTTTTACTTTTGTCAATATTTTTTCCTGTGTACAAATCGTAAAACAGAACTTCCCGCAGGTATTCACCCCCGCTGGACTGGATTTTGGCGACGACATCCGCGACCGGCACCCGGGCATCAAGCACAATTGAAATATCTCGCTGGACAGCCGGGAAAATCGGCAATTCGCGGAACTTGACCGGACCAACAGGCTGTTCGAGTAGCAGGTCAACATCCATTTCCATGAAAAAAACCGGCACTTCAATATCCACTAATTCCCGCAGGAAGGTCGGATTAAATTCCCCAAGATAGGCCAGTACTCTTCCAGCAATCTCCGTTTTAAGCAGGATTTTGCATTCCGGACGTTCGATCGGATTCCAGGTCGGCAAAGCCAGGCGCATATTTTTAAGCAAACCTTCGATCAGACCTTTTACGACAAAAAGGTCACTTTGCCGCATCAATCGTGACCAATGACGCTCACCAGTCTCTCCGCAAACGACCGCGCCGAGATGTAATTTTTCCTGGGCTCCCGTTTCTGAGGCAGCATCACGCAGTTGAACGAAACCCAGTTCGAACAAACGCAGGTTCAGGCGGCGGTGATTGATATTATTCTTGACGGCCTGCAACATTCCCGGAAACAGCGCCGTGCGCAAATGACTCAGATCGATGCTCAAGGGATTTTGCAAAGCAATGGGCTGATAGCCATCGAAATTAAGGTGGCTTTTTTCGGCGCTGATCAGCGAATTAGTATAAATTTCGTCAAAACCAAAGGCCATCATACGAGAACGCAAACTTTCTATCCGGTCATAGCGCTCATCAACTGCACCGCGCAACTGGATTGACAATTTTTTAGCGGATGGTACCCGCGACATCCCGTAAATGCGCACGGCTTCTTCACAGAAATCGACTTCACGCTCTAGATCCGGACGCCAGGAAGGTACTTCCAGAGATACGCCTTCGGCTGTTATGCGCTCGGTTTTACAGCCTAATTCACGAAACAGATCCACCAGCCAGGTGCGATCAAATTCCATCCCGATTAGCTCGTCAATCTTACGGTAGTTGACCTGAACGCGACGTGGTGCGGAAACGCCGGGATAATTATCAACGATTCCCCGACAGACTTCACCGCCGGCAACTTCAGTGATGATCTGCGCCACGCGGTTAAGCGCATAGATCACACCCTCGATATCAGCCCCGCGCTCGAAGCGGTAGGAAGCATCGGTCTGCAGGCCTAAAAACCGCGCACCCCGGCGAATGACCTTGGGATTAAAATAGGCACTTTCGATCAGGACGTCGGTCGTCCGGTCAGTAATCTCAGAATTCGCCAAACCCATAATGCCGGCGATAGCCACGGGGCGGACAGCATCACAAATGAGTAATATTTCCGGCGTCAAAGATCGTTCCATACCGTCGAGCGTCATTACCTTCTCCCCTGCCCTGGCGCGGCGAACGACTATTTTTTGCTCCTTAACCTGCGCAAGATCAAAAGTATGCAGGGGATGACCCGTCTCCATCAATACAAAATTGGCGGCATCCACAACATTATTGATCGAGCGCAATCCGACACTGTTCAGACGGCGTACCAACCATTGGGGTGATGGGCCAACCTGTACCTGGCGAATCAGCCGCGCGGCGTAACGGGGACAAGCCTCCGCATCCTCAATCACGACTGCCACCTCGTTGCTGGTCGGTACGTTACCCTCAGGCAGGTTTACCGGAGGAAGTATCAGCTGGGAGCCAGTCAGCAGGCTGATTTCGCGTGCGATCCCGATCTGCGAAGCACAATCCGGGCGGTTGGGTGTCAGTTCGATTTCCAGACTAACATCGTTTTTCTGCAGAAATTCCCTGAGGGGCATTCCGATGGGAGCCGATTCATCCAATACCATAATTCCGGAGTGATCATCGGACAACTTTAATTCATCTTCAGCGCAAAGCATCCCTTCAGAAAACACGCCGCGGATGGTGGTGGCCTTGATCTCCTGACCACCGGGTAACACGGCTCCTGGTAAGGCCAGAGGCACCCTTTGCCCGGCAGTTACGTTGGGAGCGCCGCAAACGACGGTGTATTCCCGTTCACCCGTATTGACTTTACATACCGACAGACGGTCTGCGCGAGGGTGTTTGTCGACCGTGGCGACGATAGCAATGATCACAGAATCGGGTAAATTGGCAGATTCGTCAACGATCGTCGCTTCCAGCCCGATTTCAGTCAATCGGTTGGACAACTCCTCTGGTGTATACGGAATTTCGGTGTATTGTTTCAGCCAGTCGGTATTGACACGCATGACGGGTCGCAGATTCCTTAAAACTGCTCGATTAATCGCACGTCGCCATCCCACAGGAGACGAATGTCATTGATCTGATACTTCAGGAGCGTAATCCGATCGACGCCCATCCCGAAAGCGTAGCCACTGTACTTATGCGGGTCGATACCTACCGCTTCAAAAACATTGGGATCGACCATACCACAGCCGAGAATCTCTAACCACCCGCTGTTTTTACATAGCCGGCATCCTTTTCCGGCACAGATGAAACAGGACACGTCGACCTCAGCACTGGGTTCGGTGAACGGGAAGAAACTCGGGCGGAAGCGGATTTTGACCGCACTGCCGAAAAAGCGTTTGGCAAACAGTTCCAGGGTTGTTTTCAATTCACTGAAAGTCACCTTCTCATCTACGTACAACCCCTCGACCTGATGAAAGGCGCAAAAACTTCGCGCATTGATGGCCTCGTTGCGGAAGACGCGCCCAGGTGCCAGAATGCGAATCGGCGGGCGTTGTTTGAGCATCGTGCGGATTTGAATCGGTGAAGTATGCGTTCTGAGCAGGACTTTGGAGCTGATAAAGAAGGTATCCTGCATGTCGCGGGCGGGGTGGTCATCCGGGAAATTGAGCGTTTGAAAGTTATAGTAATCGGTTTCCACCTCCGGTCCGAATTCAATTCCGAATCCCATCTCCCGGAAGATGCTAATGATGGCTTGCATGGTCAACGAAATCGGATGGGGATGTCCGACGTCGGGGATTATCCCCGGCAGAGTAAAATCGAAAAACTCCGGCGTGCTCGTGGGCTGACTGAGATTTTTAGTGAGCTGCTCCACTACGTTTTCGGCACTCACTTTTATTTCATTCAGCACCTGACCAATCTGCCGTTTCTCGGTGACTGACAGTTCACCCAGTCGGGCAAAAAGGGCGGGGATCAGGCCTTTTTTCCCCAGAAACTTAAGGCGGAAATTCTCAATTGACCGGAGGTCGGCGCCCGCCTGCCGGGCATCGTTGAGCAATAAGGCCTGAACCTCTTTGGCTTGCTCCAAGAGGTTCATGACTTCAGGCCTTAAGCATCGCAATTAAGTGCGCAAAACCATCCGGGTCATTGACGGCAATTTCGGCGAGTGCTTTTCGATCCAGAATGACTCCGGCTTTTTTCAGACCGGCGATAAAGCGGCTGTAGGACAATCCTCCACCGTTGGCGGCGGCATTGATTCTGGCGATCCACAGCGCGCGGAAATCTCTCTTTTTCTTCCGCCGATCACGATAAGCATATTGGAGGGCTTTTTCAACCGCGTCTTTGGCGTTGACGTAGAGGGTTCCGCGCGACGCGCGGTATCCCTTGGCGGCTTTGACCAGTTTGCGATGCTTTCTATGATGGGGAACGGAACTATTGGCTCTTGGCATATTAGTCTCCTATGCTACAATCATCTTTTTGACACGGTTCAGGTCAGCTTGGTCAACCATACCTCCCTGACGCAAACCACGTTTCCGTTGAGTGGTCTTTTTAGTTAAAATGTGCGAATGATACGCTTTGTTGCGTTTGACCTTGCCGCTTCCGGTTTGAGTAAACCTTTTAGCGGCGGATTTGCGGGTTTTCATTTTTGGCATAGCTAGTGCTCCTATTTTGCAGTCAAATAAGTTACGATAGTGCGTCCTTCATGCAGGGGATTCTTTTCCGGAACGCCCACATCGGCTAATTTTTCGAGAATCCGATTGACGAGCTCGGTGCCGGTTTCGACATGAGCCATTTCGCGGCCTCGGAACATCAGGGTAATTTTGACCTTGTAGCCGTCTTCGAGGAATCGTCGGGCGGCATTAATTTTCATAACGAGGTCATGCTCACCGATACGCGGGCGGAAACGCACTTCCTTGATTTTGATGACATGCTGTTTCTTTTTACTTTCACGCTCTTTCATTTGCTGTTGGTAGCGAAATTTTCCGTAATCGAGTATTTTGCAGACGGGAGGATCGGCATTAGGTGAGATTTCAACCAAATCCAGACCCCGGTCTTCCGATAATCGCAAAGCTTCCCGTATACTCACTATTCCAACTTGCTTGCCATCCGCATCAATCAGACGCAGGGTCGGGATGCGGATTTCTTCGTTAATGCGCAATTCTTTTTCTATGACTTGCCCTCCTCAGGTGATTCAATCGTGGCTTTTATTAAACTTAATGCTGCGGACCAGCTCATTGCACCCTGATCGCCGACCTTGCGCCGACGAACAGCCACTCGCTTTTCTCCGGCTTCCCGCTCTCCGATGATCAGCATGAACGGTATCTTCATCATTTCCGCCTGCCGGATTTTCGCACCGATGGTATCGTTACGTAAATTGATTTCGGCACGTATGCCCTGCCCGGTCAGTATTTTGAAAAACTCAGTCGCTGGTTCATCCTGCATATTGGTCACTGGCATCACGACGGCCTGGACCGGTGCCAACCAGACCGGAAAATCGCCAACGGTATGTTCGATCAGGACTCCGACGAAACGCTCCAGCGAGCCCATAATCGCCCGATGGATCATGTAAGGCTGGTACTTGTTCCCGTCACTGGCGGTGTATTCCATTTGAAACCGTTCCGACATATTGAAATCGAACTGAATGGTTGTACACTGCCAGGAGCGTCCCAGAGCATCCCGAATTTTAATATCAATTTTCGGCCCGTAAAAGGCGCCACCGCCTTCATCCACGGTGTACGGGACTTGCAGTTTATCAAGGGCCATTTGCAAAGCTCGGGTGGCTTCTTCCCATTTTTCCGGTGAGCCAACATACTTATCTTTGGGACGATTGGCGACGTAAACATCGAATTCCGTAAAACCGAAGGACTTGATAAACCTGAATGCAAATTGCACCAGCTTCTCGATTTCGGAATCCAGCTGTTCAGGCGTACAGATGATGTGGGCATCGTCCTGAGTGAAACCGCGTACCCGCATCAACCCATGCAATACTCCCGATAGCTCATAGCGATAGACAGTACCCAACTCAGCGTAGCGGATCGGTAAATCCCGGTAACTGCGCGATTTGGCTTTATAAATTTGAATGTGAAACGGGCAATTCATGGGTTTGATGTAATAGGTGTCGCCTTCCACCTGCATCCCATTAAACATAGATTCGCGATAAAATCCCAGGTGTCCACTGGTTTCCCACAGATGGGCTTTACCGATATGCGGTGTCTGCACCAAATCGTAGCCATGACTGAGATGTTCTTTGATCCAGTAATCCTTGATTACCTGCAGAAGAGTCGCGCCGCGCGGATACCAGATTACCAAACCCGGACCGATTTGATCGCTGATTTCGAAGAGTTCAAGGCTTTTCCCAATTTTACGATGATCGCGCCGCTTGGCTTCCTCGAGAAAAGTAAGATACCGTTTCAATTCTTTGTCCGTCGCGAAAGCCGTACCGTACACACGGGTGAGCATTTTGTTCCGAGAATCGCCGCGCCAGTAAGCTCCGGCGACGTTCAGCAGTTTAAAGGCTTTAATCTTGCCGGTGGATGGTACATGCGGGCCACGGCACAAATCTGTAAAATCACCCTGAGTGTATATGGATAGTTCCTCATCACCGGGGATCTCTTCAATGATTTGCACTTTATAGGTTTCACCCATTGCAGTAAACAGACGGATCGCCTCTTGGCGTGATAGTACCCGGCGCGTCACTGGCAGGTCGGCGGCAATGATATCCTGCATTACCTCTTCAATCCGCGGCAGATCATCGTCAGTAAGCGGTGGCTCGATGTCAAAGTCATAATAGAAGCGATTCTCAATTGCCGGGCCAATCGTCACCTTCGCCTGCGGATACAGTCTTTTTACGGCCTGGGCCATGATATGGGAAGTGCTGTGCAAAAATATTTCAGCCGCCGCGGAAGTATTGGAAGTTATAATTTGCAATGCTCCGTTTTCCGTAACCGCAAAACTCAGATCAACTAATTTGTCGTTGAATTGGGCGGCTAAAGCGTTTTTAAAAAGGCTGGGGCTGATCCGTTCAGCAATCTCGCCGATGGTAATTCCGACCGCTACCGACATCTCGGCACCGTCGGGTAAACGGACTGCGATCTTCCTTTGAGAATCCAAAATCTATTTCCTTTTTTCGCTGCTTTGTCAAAATTAACCTCGTTCACGCTGAATTTCAGCCTAACTGTGGGCGATACTGGACTTGAACCAGTGACCCCTTGCATGTCAAGCAAGTACTCTAGCCACCTGAGCTAATCGCCCTAATGTCTCTTCCATGAAAAAAGCAAGCGCAAATTTAAATATGGAATCAATACAACGCAAAGGAAAAGTCTGCATTCCCTCCTCGGAGATATTGCCTACCGCAACGATTATTGCACTTTTGGTCAGACCCTACTCCCGAAAACGCAAGAGCCCGCCAGCCGGCGGGCTCTTGTAGGTCGTATTTATCCGACAGTTATTTCTTAGGTGTCGGGACAGCGGGTTTATCCGCCTCGGGAGCGGCTTCCTTATGCTTCGAACTGCATTTTTCCGCACACTGGCTCTGGCATTTATCAAGGCAGGCTTTATCGCATTTAACGCCTTTTTCAGCTGCACAGCTCATCTTGCACTTCTGGACGCATTGAGCAGAGTCCGGCTTGAAGCCTTTCTCGGCGTGCTTCCCGCATTTTTGAGATTCGGCTTTTACATCCTGCGCATACAACAGGTTACTGCCGACGAAAGTTACGCCGATCATCGTGATCACAACCCACATCAATATTTTTTTCATTTCATTTCCTTTCTTTACGAATTTGTTAAATAATAAATCGATGCTTTCAAATCCGGATATCATCAGGAGGAGGCGCTTCGGGTATCCCGATATAACTACTCAGACGATGGATATTTGTTATCATGCCAAGAAATGATATATCGCGGTAAGAGCTATTTTCGTCGCCATTCCACACCGTTAACGAACAATGCGGCACCGTGCAGCGACACCGTCCGGGGACAGATGCGCTTTTATGCTTCCGTTCCTGACAGGGTGATTTTACATTTGTCCCGGTTCGCGAATTGTCACAAACAGTGGTTTTTTTATTCTTCTGTAAAGAGCCCTCATTTCCCCATCCACGGTTAGAACAACAGGCAGAAGCTGTAGATATGCGCAATATGCCTAAAAAACCGCTTAAAATCAGGATACGAATAAACATCTTCATTCTAACGGCCTAAATTTAATATAGTTGCACAATTAGAAAATATTTTATTTTCTTTTGGCAGTTCTTAATATTCTGCCTGATAGAAATAACCGAAATTATCAGGGCAATTTATGAAAGCATATTTTATCGAAAATATTGCCGCGCTAATCGACAATCCCCAACCACTACGGTTAATTGATACGCCTGTTCCCGTACCGGGGAAAGATGAAGTGCTGATCAAAGTGACCGCCTGCGGGGTCTGCCATACTGAGCTGGACGAAATCGAAGGTCGCACTCCGCCTCCAGCCCTCCCCGTGATCCCCGGTCACCAGGTGATCGGATGGATTGCCGAACGAGGGTCTGGCGTGACTGACTTCCAATTAAACGAGCGGGTTGGCGTTGCCTGGATTGCATCAGCCTGCGGGGAATGTCCGGATTGCCGATCGGGTAGAGAGAATCTATGCGCGCATTTCAACGCTACCGGACGCGATGTGAACGGCGGTTATGCTGAATATATGACCGCCAAAACGACTTTCATATACCGCATTCCGGAAAATTTTCCTGATCACGAAGCGGCGCCTCTGCTCTGTGCCGGAGCAATTGGCTATCGTTCACTCCGACTCAGTAACCTGATTGATGGCCAGAAGCTGGGTTTATCCGGTTTCGGAGCCTCGGCGCATTTAGTGTTAAAAATGGTGCAGTGGCGTTTCCCGAACGTCAAGACGTACGTTATGGCGCGGAGTGCCAGTGAACGCCGTTTCGCTCTGCAGCTCGGAGCCGTCTGGGCTGGCGGTCATTCAGAAAAAACGCCAGTTCTACTGGACGCAGTGATTGACACGACACCGGTCTGGCAGCCGGTTCTTAGCGCTCTGGAAAATTTACGTCCCGGCGGACGATTGGTCATCAATGCCATCCGCAAAGAGGAAATTGACAAGTCTGCCTGGCTAAACCTGAACTATCAACAGCATCTATGGTCGGAAAAAGAAATCAAGAGCGTCGCCAATGTCACTCGTCAGGATGTTCGGGAATTTCTGGAGCTTGCCGTTCAGATTCCCCTCAGACCCGAAGTGGAAATTTATCCCTTCGAAGACGCAAATCGGGCTTTACTCGAACTCAAAACGGGGCGCATCAGGGGCGCGAAGGTAATCCAGATTACCTGAACCGGAGCAATATTCAGCGTATTCTCACCAGCGCCTCTGCCAGCGGATCAGACTCAGCGTATCGCCCAGTGCCAAACCCAAGGGATAAATATCCAGAGTCCCGCCGCGATTCATTACCACCAAATCGAAAGGGTCAAGGATGCGGTTAGCAGTGCCCTTATCCTGCGAATTGGGGGCGCTAAGGTCCTTGTACAGGACTGCCCTTTGGCTTTGGGTAATCACAAAATCACCAATATCGAATGTCAACCGATTCAAACTGATAGCTTTACCGTTTTGCATGTACTGGTCGCCTTCCCGATATACTTTGTCACCGTAGTACGTCGTCACTTCGTATGCATTGGCCGGTGGCCAGGGGATTTTCCCGATATAACCAAGTAAGGACCGATCTGCAAGCTCTGCCGCCCGAACAGTAAAATATTCAAGGTCACCACCTATCCATCGGCTGACCTGATGTTCATCCCAATAACCGTTCCACGAACCGGGATTCATGATCAGCGGTAAATTGCGGAACAACAACAAATGATCCACGAACCTATTCCCTGAAAGCGCCTTCTTGCTGAGACGCGTAACTACCGGGGAAAGACCGCCATAATCTCCATTGGGAACTTTAGCGCGACTCTCAATACCGGCAGTCGCGAGATACTGCCCCTGGTAGGCTATTGCCACCTTAAACCAGGCGGTGCCGGGAAATAGGGATTCATAGTCATTGATGGAGAACAGAGGGGTAGTCCAGCGATCATTCCACTCGGGAATCGGCACTTCCTGGTAATTGATCACCGCCCAGGGATAGGGGTTTGTTGGCAAATTATAATAAGCGGTTTGGTTATTAGCGGGCAGGATTTGATACCACCGAATTAGCGGTCGCTCGAAATTGAAACTTTGCCAAGGCCTGATACGCATGGTCGGAATTGTATCTCCATCAATGATCAGGTCACGCTCGTTGCTGATCCAAACTGAGCTGAACAAATTCTCGACGCGCGCTTCGATGGCCAGGCCTATATCGACGACGTCACCCGCATTTAATATCCTCGAGCCATTTATTGCATAAGTTTCGTTGTTAACCCGGGTCACAATATGGACTTTGCGCATCTCAATCTGGGCCGTAACAGATTGTACCCCGCTTAAAATGAGTAAAACCGTGAGTCGTCTCCAGAACATAAAAAAATATACGTGTTGAAGCGCAGTTCTGGTAGACATTTCTTTCATCTATTAAATTTAAAATGTGCCAATAAACTCAAATCCGTCTTCCATTTTTCGCATTTCCTACTACCGTCTTATGCTAAGGTTTATTAATTTAAGTCGTTGATAAACGACCGGCAATCTACCAACCAATCGCAAGGAGACATGATTTTATGAGTAATGCGAAATTCACCCTTCCGTTACCAAGCAACGAACCGATCCTCAGTTATCGTCCGGGCAGTCCCGAGCGGAATGAATTGAAAAGCCGCCTGAAGGCCATGGCGAGCGAGAAAATTGAAATCCCGCTGATCATCGGCGGACAGGAAGTACAGACCGGAAAAACCGCCAATTGCGTGATGCCGCATGACCACCGCCACGTGCTGGCTGTCTATCATCAGGCTACACCCAAAGAAGTCGAGATGGCGGTCGCCGCTTCACAAAATGCCTGGAAGGAATGGTCAGTCATGCCGTGGTGGCAAAGAGCCAGCATTTTTAAAAAAGCCGCAGCTCTGTTAGCAGGTCCCTGGCGAATGACGCTGAATGCCGCTACGATGCTGAATCAGAGTAAAAATGCCTTCCAGGCTGAAATTGATTCCGCCTGCGAGCTGATAGACTTCTATAATTTCAATGTCAAGTACATGGAGATGATTTACGAGCACCAGCCCTTCTCACCGGCGGGACAATGGAACCGCCTGGAACAGCGTGCCCTGGAAGGGTTTGTATTCGCAGTAACACCGTTCAATTTCACTTCGATTGCCGGTAATCTGCCGACCTCGCCCGCCATGATGGGGAACACCGTGCTCTGGAAACCGGCTTCCTCCGCGGTATTATCAGCCTATTACCTGATGCAATTATTCAAAGCCGCCGGACTCCCCGACGGAGTCATCAATTTCATTCCCGGAGCCGGTCGCGATGTGGGGCCGATCGTTTTCGCTCATCCCCGCTTAGCCGGCATCCATTTTACCGGCAGTACCGAAGTTTTTCAGGGCATGTGGCAGACCATTGGGAACAATATCGCCAAATATTTCAATTACCCGCGGATCGTCGGAGAAACCGGTGGAAAAGATTTCGTTTTCGCCCACGCCAGCTGTGACATCGACGAACTGAATACGGCTTTAGTGCGTGGAGCATTCGAGTACCAGGGACAAAAGTGCTCGGCCGCTTCCCGCGCTTACATCCCCGGGTCAATCTGGCCGACACTCCGGGAAAAACTAATAACCACACTTAAATCGGTCAAAATGGGCGATGTCCAGGACTTCAGAAATTTATTCAATGCAGTTATTGACAAGGGCGCTTTTAACAACATTAAAAACTATCTTGACTACGTCAAAACCACCTCGGAGGCCAAAATAATCGTCGGTGGCATCTGCGACGATTCCGTCGGCTATTTCATCGAGCCAACTATCATACTGACCACGAATCCGCGGTTCAGGACAATGCAAGAAGAAATTTTCGGGCCGGTGCTGACCATTTATGTTTACGATGATGCAAAATATAACGAGACCTTGCAGTTATGTGACCAGACTTCGCCGTACGCTTTGACCGGCTCGATTTTTGCCCGCGATCGGCAGGCGATTGAACTCGCTTCACAGACCTTACTGCATGCCGCAGGCAATTTTTACATCAACGATAAACCGACTGGTGCCGTAGTAGGTCAACAGCCGTTCGGGGGTGGACGCGCTTCCGGCACCAACGATAAAGCCGGCAGTATGATCAATCTCCTGCGCTGGACATCACCGAGAGCGACTAAAGAGACTTTCGTCCCACCGAAAGACTACCGCTATCCGTTCATGGACGCGGAGTAATTGCGGGAATAAGCACGCATTGCCTGCGGCGTGGCGCAGGATTTGGCAGTTGCTTTGGTATTTTCCTGAGACTTTATTTCAGCAAAAGCAGTTTGCGGGTTTGGGACCATTCCCCTGCTTGAATTCGACACAAGTACGTGCCGGAAGGAAACGTTCGGGCGTTCCAAACAACTTGGTGATAGCCGGCAAGCTTAGTAGAATTTTCCAGTTCTGCCACTACTTGTCCGGTCAAATCCAGAATCCTGATGGTCACCGGCACAGCAATCGGTAATTCATAACGAATAATCGTCCGGGCATTGAATGGATTGGGATAGTTGCTTAACAACGCGAATAGGTCGGGTATTCTGCTTTGATTCTTCGGTTTGATACCGACAAAAGCTTGCGATGGCAATTCCCGTCCAGCCGCTAAGGCATTACCATCTTTATCCGCTAAGTAGATATTCACCCAATCCGGACGGGCAGGTCGCTCCGGACTATCTATCATATCCGACCAGCGCGCATCGGTCAGTCGGTCGAAGTTATCCGTGATTTTCTCGTAATAGGACATGACGGGGCCAACGAAAGCCATCGGTGCAAAATCGCCCGATGGTTGGTAAGCCAGGAACACGCCTAAATTGATATTACCGGTACCGACATGCAATACTCGTCCAACCACACCTCCAAATTGATCGGTCGGCTGAGTATGGACATCCGCTACAATATAATCGCCATTAATGATGTCTACTGACTCATCCAGTTTATAAAATAAAGAGACGTACCAGCCATCGAAAGGCGGAGCTCCGCACATTCCACCACCTTTGAACAACATGCTCTTTAAAAAAGCAATCTCATTTTCGTTGAAGGTAACACCCTGCAATTCCTTATCTGCCAAGGTTGCCAATATGGACATGAGTGAGTCCAGATTTCGGAAATAATACAAAGCCTCCGGGAAAGGCGTAACCTCAGTCAAAACAGACTGCGCTTTTTGGGCAAAAACAGCTATTTTGCGATAAAATTCGGGATACGGTTCCACGAATGAATGTGGATAGGAACAAATCGTTCCGCCCGTATAAGACTGTTTGGCGTATAGCAAATTATCGTGCCTTAATTGCGCCCAGCTTGCTAACTGGGTATTGAGTTTAGCGTGTTGCCAGGCGGCAGTTTGCATAAAAAACGGCTTTGTAGCCTGCGTCTCAAATTCCGGATTCAACTCGCGGATCGCATTTAACCAGGCATTGTAGAGTGATTTACTCCAAAATTCGTCATCATAGGCGTCAACTAAATAGCGCAGGGCATTAAGCTGCGTGGCATAGTGAAAAGTATCCAACTCGTTGGTTAGTAAATAGCCCGCGTTGTCATTACCCAAAGCGAACATAGCATCCAGCGGATCAGGCAGGGGACGCCAGATTTTGTTGTTGTTATAGATGATGCGGTCATAGACAACATTCGAAAAGATATAGGAATCGATGATAAAACGCTGGCCTAAAAGTCGAAAAGAAAGCGGCAGCTCGTCCGGTGCACCGCTCAGAGGATTCATGATAAAAATATCCGATAGAATTCGCTGTTCCGAACCGGGATAGGATTTAAGTCTGGTCAAATATTCGGCGTACTTCAGGCTATCCAGCAATTGGACGGCAGATGTCAGAGCCATGTCTGCCATTACCGTTTGGTACTCACGCGGGGTGAGATTGTCGCTCTCGCCGACAAATAGCTCGATGATACGATCGTTTGCCTCCAAAGTTGACCGACTACTCGACAAATCCAGCAACTCATTCATTATAAAAGCATCCACGTTCATGCGCCGAAGATCAGCTTCGCTGACCGGATCTGGCGGCATGGTCAGGAGAAAATCCATCCGCCCTAACCACATCATGGATTTGAAGTAGTCCCGCAAGTCATCGTTATCGTAATGTCCCCGTACGGTGAACTGACTGAAATCCAGTTTGCGCGGCGTTTCTGAAAAGAGCGGCATCACTTCGTACTTTTCGCTTTGAATGGCTGACCAGACTTCGTTTACTTTTTCCTGTGAAGCATATTGCGGGGTGGTTAAGGTACCATTTAGTAACGAATAGGCAATTGTCACGAACAAATCCACGTCCTGCAGGCAAATCTGCAAGGCGGGTTCGGCGCCGTATTTGTTAACTAACAGCCCATAATTCGCATACATATTCTGCAAAATGGTACGCAGATTGGGTTTCAAATAGGCTTTTTCAATGTCAATTAAGACCTGATCGTAGGAACGGTGTAAGGCATGCAGGATGGCATCCGTGGTGACCATTACCGGTAAATCATTCCTGTAAATCGAGTAGAAAGCCTCGGCGAAGGAATTAAAACTGAGTCGTTCAGTGACGACGAACTGATTCTGTTTCAGCAGGTTTTGTTCCGCCTCAGTAAGGTTATATTTCTGCGTAACGGAATCAAGGTAGAGATAGGTGATCCCATCGAACCAGGGCGAAAAGCCCTTGTAGTAGGTTGACAAGGGGAATTGCCGGAGCAGGTCGGCCGTTGCCAGATTGGTATTGGTTTCCAGAAATTGGCGGTATTGCTCAAGCGTAAAATGACTCTGCGCGGACAGAATACTCAGTATGAGCACTCCAATCACCAAAACAGAATTCAGGAGCTTCCGCATCTGACCTCCTTTAAATTGTCCTATCCATTTCTCAGTCCTCTCAATTGGGAAGGTAACTGATTTCTCAATAAAAAGCAAGAGGCAGTTTACTTTTTCGTACCCCCGACAGGACTCGAACCTGTGCTCCCGGCTCCGGAGGCCGGTGCTCTATCCAGCTGAGCTACGGGGGCTTCAAAGAACAGCCTAAAATTACGGGAGCAGTAGCAAATTCTCAAGCTCTAACTGCAAACAATTCCTTATGATTTCCGCTCGTCTCTGACTAACTTAATTTGTTTTTCAAGAATCAGTTGATGGAGTAAATGCATGCGTAAATTTTTAATATTCGTCTCGGTAGCCGTCCTGTTCGCCACCTGCGGCAATAAGGTAAAAAGCGTCAAGCTCGAATCCGGAACAAATCTCTACAATTTAGCAAAGGAGCTATCGGTCAAAGCTCCCCTGCTCGATCCTGAAATCAACGCCGTGCTGGTGACGACCAATAAATTTGACGTGACCATCGGTGACGTGTTCAGCACCTTTCAACTCATGTACGGAGACGGCGTGGAAAAATTACGGGAAGTTGACGCCGCCCAATTAGTGCAGGTTTTCAAGGATAACGCAGTAGCCCTTTCGGAAAAGAAACTGATGCTTGCTGCCGCGCAAGCCGCCAAGATCAAAGTCGCAGATGCGGAAGTGGACAGCATTCTGGCTATGCAATATGCCCAGATCGGGGGCAAAGAAAAATTCATCAATTATCTGAATAATGTCAACATCAGCCTGAAAGCCCTGCAAAATGATATCCGCGACAATATCCTGATCAATAAATATATCGAGGAAAAACTCTCCGACTCGATGAAAGTCACCGATGCCGACGTGGAACAATTTTACAAATCCGCCGATCAGTCGTCCACCGTGCGTCATATTCTTTTATTGACCCAGGGTAAGAGCGATCAGGAAAAGATGGCCGCCTACGAAAAAATCAACGGCCTCCTGCTGCGCGCTCGGCAGGGTGAGAACTTTGAAACTTTAGCCAAACAATACAGCGAAGATCCCGGCTCGAAAAGTAACGGTGGCCTGTATCGTGACATCCGGCGTGGCGATATGGTCAAGCCTTTTGAAGAGGCCGCGTTTACCGTGCCAGTCGGTCAGATCAGCGATATTATCGAAACGCAATACGGTTTTCATATCCTGAAAGTCATCGAGCGCAAGAAAGAGACCCGCCCGCTGGAAAAAGTGCGTCGGGAACTCGAAGAACAGGTCAAAATGGCCAAGCAGGGTACCGTACTTTCCCAGCACATCGAAAAGTTAAAGACCGAAGCCGAATTTAAAATCAAGTCGTAGCTATACCCGCCTTTAATCGGAAAAACAGTACGTTGATTATTGCGGCTGATTCGGTATGATACAGAGAAAAACCAGCGGTTCCTGACCGTTATTGATAAACTGGTGCCATTCGTTGGGCATGACCAAAATGGCCTCGTCGCGCTCGATACTGACTTCGCTGTTTACTCCACGCGCCACGCCCGAACCACTCAATATAAAAAGCTCGTGTTCGTAATCGTGTGTATGGTAAAAGGTAAAGCCGCCCGGTGCCACGGTAAAACAGCGCATCGTGAAGTTCGGTGCGCCATCCTCTGCACCCAATACGACTCGACGGGTGACCTTGTCTACTCCCTCACCGGTCACCGGCAGGTTCTCTAAATCGGTAAGTTTTTTAATCACCATCTTGAAGTTCCTCGTTAAGCGCTAATAATTTAGTCACCAGATAATCATTCACAAACCAGCCTTCTAACGTTGACCTGAGTTGCTTCCCGTCGAATTCAAAGTACTGGCCAAACTGGTCACCGAAAAATTGCCGCATGCGGTCTATTAATTCATCAAAAGCAATGCCGGTCAATTTTTGATACTCGATGTCTGTCAAACCCTCACTGGTCCGCAGTTTCAACTGGAAGAGCTCGGTGATTTTCTCGGAAGAACTCAATATTTCACCGCACTTCACGGGCAGGGTATCATTTTCCAGTCGATTGATATATTCATCAATTGAGGCCACATTCCACCAGCGTCGTTGTCCGTCAAAGGAATGGGCGGCAGGTCCAAATCCGTAGTACGTTTTGCCCGACCAATAGCGTTGGTTATGGCGTGAAAAACGACCCGGTTTAGCCCAGTTGGAGATTTCGTAATGCTCATAGCCCGCTTCCGCCAACATCCGCGCGGCGGTCTGATACATTGACCATTCGATTTGTTCATCCAAAGGTTGCAGAATTCCGTCCAGACAGGCATTGGTCAGAGCGGTGCCTTTTTCTAAACTCAGACAATACAGCGAGAGATGCTCAGCCGCGGTCTGCAGGGCGCATTCGAGCGACTTCTCCCAACTGCTTAGGGTCTGTCCCGGAATGCCGAAAATCAAATCCAGCCCGAAATTTGCGATAGGAAGATCTTTTAGCCGCTCCACCAATTTCATAATGTCTGCAGATTGGTGGATCCGTCCGAGGGTTTTTAATTCGTCATCGTGAAAGGATTGAGCACCGATACTGACACGGTTGATGCCCAGGGATTTTAGTGCAGTCAGGAAAGATTTGCTGACAGCGCCGGGATTAAGCTCGATGCTCAACTCCGGATTCGATACTGACCTGGTGCTGGATCTGATTTTCCGGAAAATTTCCGCTAGTTCAGCCGGCGGCATCAGATTCGGACTTCCTCCACCGATGTACACGGTGGCAACTTTCACTCGGGCAGTGCTCAGACGCAGACCCAGCTCCTTTAACAGCGCCTGCTGATACTGAGTGCGACGTTTCAAGCCGCGCTCTTCGGAGTAGAAATTGCAGTAGGAGCATTTGCGGCGGCAAAAAGGGTAATGAATATAGAGACCAACGTCAGGTACCGTGGTCAGCATCTGATAGTATCGTCAGCAGATTTGAATTCTTGAAAAAGACTGCTCAGGCAACCAGATGCCCGATACGATGCCAGCGGATTTTCCGCGTGATCTGGTACAGTGGCACACTCTTGTCCCACGAAAGATAAATTACCAAACCTTCGCCCATGATTTTATCGAACGGCACAAAACCCCAGAAACGGCTATCCCAGCTATTGTCACGGTTGTCACCCATCATAAAATAGTGGTCCTGTTCGACGACATAATACTCGACCGGACGATCATCAATATACATACGATCCTGATAGATCCGGAAAGTATGTTTCTTCAGTTCCGCGACATTGCGGATGATATCCGCGGGTACTTGTCCATAGCGGAGGGTATCGCCTTTGGCGGGCACATAGACCGGACCGTAATTGTCTTTGTTGCCGGCACCGCCTGGAAAAATCTCCGCGTCAGTCCAGGAAGACGGGTAGGTGAAGTTCGTAATAAATTTTGAATGCTCTGGGTTGGGAAAAACTTTCCCATCCACAGTCAGCACCTTATTCCGGATCAGAACCGTTTGTCCAGGCCCCGCAACACAGCGTTTGATATAATTCAATGTCGGATCCACGGGATATTTGAAAATCACCACCTCACCCTGTTTGGGTTTTTTAAAACCGGGCAGACGTATCCAGGGGAGATTAAAACCTATTTTTGTCCATGGAATGCCAATCCAATCCGGCGTTCGGGCGCCATAAACGAATTTCTTGCCCAAAATAAAATCACCGATCAGAATGGTGTTTTCCATTGAGCCAGTTGGTATCTGATAAGCTTCGATGACCGTAGCTTTCAAGCCCAGAGCAATCAGTAGCACTATGCCCCAGGATTTGACTTCCTGCCAGAATTTACTATCGACGGGTGTGGGTGGAGATTTCCTCATACAATCTTTCAATTTAAACGTACAAATTTACCACGTTATACATAACTGCACCACAAAAAGTTCAATTACCCGTCAGCGTTTCACTTCAGCAGGGTAATTTTCCGGGCGTGGCGTTCTGAGCCTCTTTGCAATAATAAAAGATAAACCCCGGAGTGCAATTCAAATCCCCGACCGTCACGGCCCTGCCACTGCAGGAGATAGCGACCGGGTGCCTGATTTTCCAGGTTGACAGCCCATACTTCCCGACCCGTGAGATCATAAATTGCGATGTTGATATCCGATTGATGCTCGAGGTCGTAGCGCAGGCTGGTTGTGCTATTAAATGGATTGGGATAATTTGGAAAGAGGGCAAAATCGCGGGGTAGGTCCAACTCTTCACTTTCAATACCAGAAATAATTCCGGATTCCGGCGTTGGCAGGCGCCGGTCGGTATAAATATGAAACTCGCCAGGATTCAGAGTTATCACTTGCGTACTTCCCGAGACATAGAAGCTATCACCGCTGAAAAAGTCGAACCAACTACCCCCATGCTGGAAAAAGGTATTGTAATCGGCGGCGGTCACTCCAAAATTGCCGATGATCACGACATTCGGATCGCCACTCATGACGATGTTTTTCTGGTAGCCGCTGACAGTCATTATGGCATTCGTATTCGGATTGGTAAAAACATCGTTTTCACGCCGCAATTTTAACAGCGCGGCGAAGGTTTTATACAAATTTCTCCGATCAGACTGTGAGAAGTAATTCCATAAAATCGGTTTCTCGCACAGTCGGCAAGGATTGTCGATAGAAACATCATAACCCAGTTCACCAAACTGCCAGATCATTTTGGGGCCGGGAAAGGTCAGGAAAAAGGCCGCATTGAGTTTGATCCGGTTAAGGGCGGTGCTGAGATGACGAATATTGTAAGTACCCGCGCTGTTGCCCCACTGCAGGTTTTTGTACATCACGCGCTCTTCGTCATGACTTTCCATATAGGTTACCAGGTGCGGCTTAGTCCACCAGCGATTTCGGTAGTAACCCCAGGCAAAATCCGCATTCCAGCCCATGCCGGCTTCCTGATAGTCGTGGCTCAGGTTGCCCCACAGGAGCATTCCATACTCTGCTAATTCCTTTTCCTCCTGATTATCGCTGAAATGCTCCAAAATCACATAGGCTGTCGAATCAACTGTCCAAACCTGATCCGCATAATCTTCAAGGATGGCAATGCGCGAGGCATCGTAAGCGCCCCAGGCGCCGACATTGCCGTAAGTATATTTCTGAGTGAAACCTTTCGAGAGGTCGAGGCGGAACCCATCAATATGGAATTCGGATAGCCAATAGGATAAAACTCGCTTGGCAAATGCCCGGGTCGCCGGACTTTCATGGTTAAAATCATAACCCACACCATACGGATGATGGTCGGTCGGATTGAACCAGAGATTGTCGGCGGCAGGACGATTGTTGGTCGCATCCCAGTACAAACGGACAAGCGACGACTGCCCGAAAGAATGATTCAGGGCGATGTCCATGATCACCGCGATTCCCCGTTGATGACAGGCATTGATGAAGGTTTTAAAAGCTTCCGCCGGACCGTAATATTTATCCGGCGCAAAATAAAAAGATGGATTATAGCCCCAACTGGAGTTCCCTTCGAATTCATTGACCGGCATCAGCTCGATCGCATTGACACCTAACTTTTCCAAATAGCTCAATGTATCCTGCAATCTTTGAAAGTCGTGTTCGGTGACAAAATCACGAATCAACAATTCGTAAATAATCAAGTCCTTGATTGCCGGTCGGCGATAAGTCTCATCCGTCCAGTCGTAGGGAGTTTGAGCGGTCTGGATGATACTGACAAGATCCCGGGTCTTGCCCACGGGATATGGTTTTAAATCCGGATAGGTAGATGTGGCGATGTACTGGTCATTCCAGGGATCGAGGATTATCTGGCTGTAGGGATCGGCAAGGCGCAGTCTACCATCGACTAAATACTGAAAACCGTATCTTTCACCGGGATTAAGTCCATGGAGCGACACCCACCAGCGCACGTCGTCTCCGCCCCGGTCATCACAATTCATATAAAAAGTCGTATCCATAGTCCAGTCACTGAAATCTCCAATGGCATAAATGAATTGCTTGCGGGGCGCATGGATAACGAGAGTTGCTGTTCGCGGGTCGGGGTAGTTGATCCCATCAATGACACCCTCCGGCCGGGGAATATTTTTCACTGGCGGATTGATCATGATACAGAATGTTGCGGTGTCCCGGATGTCGGTAGAATCAATCCCGATGACTGAAATGTATTTTAGACCGTAGCCGTAGTCTCTGGCGATAAAATCGAATTCCAGCACAGAATCGGTGACCGTGTTCTCTAAGGTATCATTCACGTAAAGGTTCAGAGCCTCAACAGCAGTTCCCAGGGTAGCGGTTTTGACCCGGATTCGGACGGTATCGGCCGGATCCTGAATAAAAAATGGAGAGCGATCCGGTCGCCCGTAACTTAAATCTACTTCCGGTTCTTCTATTATTACGGTCAACCCGGCCTTATATAATGTTAAAAATATATCGGCACCACCAACATCCCTCCCGGTCCGGGAGCCGTCCGCACTGCGGAAAACAAAGGCTAATTTCAAAATATGTTCGGTTGCAGGGATTGTCGCCCCATTTTCATGCGATATATAGTACATACGTGGACGACCGATAGTCAATTTGTACAAATTGGTGGATATTCTTACCAACTTATTCTTCAGCGTGTTGGCGGTGCCACTGCCACCCGGCCAGGGCGTCACGACATAACGCCAGTCGCTCGGTTGCGTGCTGAGATCGGTGATGACTCCCGTATGCGCGTATACTTCACCGGTATAATTCAGCAACCCGGCGTTGCCCTTAGTTGCATCGAAATAGATCACAATTGAGTCATACTCCGTTGCATAGGACGGATCGGAATAGACTAACTGCGCCGCTAATTGTCCAATCGTCGTTAGGACTGTGAATATTACTAACATGGGTCTCATCATTTCCACCGTAATTCCTGGATAAAATTCGTTTTCAGGGATTTCTATGTTCAGATTTTCCCCGCGCCTGAACGGCTTCCGCAATCAGCCGGTCAATGACCCCTTTTTCCCCGACCATCATCAGCGAAATGGTTGCATCAAGGTTTAGACCGCACCGTTGGGCGTACAGGGTGATATCGAGGATGATGTAATTGGTGGCGATTGTCAGCGCAGCGCGGTTCTGGGTCCAGATTGCTTGTTCTGTCTCCTTCTGATTAGCCGGTCCCATGACCAAATTCTGGTTATCGGTGACGACAATTAATTTATGATCCCAGACTTTTTCCAGCATCGCTTCAGGAATACCATAAGCGAAGACACTCCCCAAGTCGGATTCGACGTCGTTAAACGAAAAAATGACAGCTGTTACTTTACGTTTACGCGCATTTTCCAGCGCTTGTCGGAGAGCATCGATTTCACGCTTCCACCCGGAAATATAAATCGAATGGTGGGCTTCACTGATCAGCGTCTTGCAGGTCGAAAGCAATAATTCATAACCACGCAGGTTCCAGAAACCTTCCGATTCCGTTTGATGATTGAAGTGCTCCAGATCTTCCTTCAAGCGGGTCAGACGGGAACTGCTATCCTGTTCGAGTCGGGACAGCAATTGCTTGGGTGCCAGCGGTAAATAACGGCGTGGCTTATCATGAATCGAGATCACTAACCCGCGTGCTTCCAGCCGGCGTAAAATAGTATAAATCACCGACCGGGGAATATGCGCTTCCTGGCTGATCTCATAACCGGTTGCCGGATTGTGTTTCAGCAGGCCCAAATAGGTCTTGGCTTCGTATTTGGTAAAACCGGACTTTTCTAAATTTATTAAAAGATTTTCGGAAAAAAGTTCTGTCTTAATCAACGGAGTGTCAAATCATTTATTTTCGGGATCCGGCACGTTGGAAATCGATTGATTGTCAGGTTTCAACCGCCGGAACCAGACTATGTAGAGAATCAGCGACAGAATCAGCGTGATGCCAAATAATTTGCCGAAAGTATCAAAGCGGCGCATCACCAACACCATCATCGTCATAAACAGACATACCTGCCAGGGAATCGCGACTAACAACGAGATGATATCAAACTTATGCTCGGCTTGCAGTTCGGTTTGATTTTGCTGACTGAGTTTCTGACGATACTTCTTCCAGAAACCAAACGGGCGGGTGATATTAAAGAAATTCTCCAAAACCTTTTCGTCCGGCGGCGGTGTCATGAGTGTAACGATAATCATCGCCGTTGCGGTGACCAGATTAATGATGATGAACGAAATGTATTCCGGAATGTAGGGGAAAAACGCTTTCTGAATAATCGCGGCGGTCATCCCGATCACCACGCCTCCGGAGAAGCCATAACCGTTCAGACGCCACCAATACCAGCGCGCTAAAAACGGGATCAATAATCCCGAGCCGATACTCATCGTAATCCAGCCCCAGATCTCGTTGATATTACGGATCGTGAAAGCGAATAAAATTCCGATCACGACGATAATCACAGAGGCGACTTTACTATGCAAAACCAATTTCTTTTCCGGCGCCTGCGGATTGATGTAATTCTGATAAATGTCTTTGATCCAGTATGTAGCCCCGGCATTGATCGTGGCACTGAAGGTGGACATCGCCGCCGCCATCATACCGGCGACCATTAGTCCCTTCAATCCGTTGGGAATCATCTGGTGAATCACGATCGGCAGGACTTTTTCCGGGTCCATCGTCTGAATACTCGTATCAATATTATTGAAATAATAAATCCCGAGAATGGCAATTGAACCGATAAACAGCCAGCGAAAAGACAATAAAAAGGTCCAAAAGATGGACAGTAAGCCCGCCTCGCGGTCGCTTTTGGCGGCGAAATAGCGCTGGATCATATAGCCGCCTGTGCCCCCACTGCCTTCCAGAAAAACTTTCAGCAGATAGAACAGGATTGCGATCCCGAAAAGATTGTAAATGGAGTAATCCGCGTACTTGGGAAAATTCAATTTCCAGCGCGGGCGCACGCTGGTCCATTCCTGACGGGTAACCTTTTGGGACTGAAATTGATTGCGGCCAATGCGGTAAACGACCTGGAATTTCTCCGGCAAATTATTCAGGTCCGCCGAAATCTGTGCGCGACTGGTACTGACTTCGACTTTCTGATTCGCCTGGTCAAAATAAACCAATTTAAATTGGTCCGCGGGCAGGTTTTGGCTGACCTGAGGCCAGGTCTTTCGATCGACCTCTTCGGTATATTCCCCCGGTCGCAGAGGAAAGGAGATATTGAATTTGTCTCCGATATCAAATTTGGTATAGACCATTACCGCGATATAGAAAATGGTCACGAAAATAATCACGCTCTGAATGAAGTCCGTCCACACGACGGCGTACAATCCCGATGTGACAGTATAACCCATCGTCAGAATAATGATCCCGATTGCGGCTAACATGTCCGGACTGATTCCGAACAACGGTGGAATGTTAAAAAATTCCGCGAAAAATTTACCACTGCCAATGACAAAATAGGTGACCATGGCGACGGCAAATACCAACTGCGAAATCGCCCCGATAATCCGGGCGACGTGTCCGTCCCGTCCGTCACCGAACCGGAAGTGCATCCATTCGGCGATAGTCATGACTCGCGCACGTCTGTTCCATTTGCCCATAAAGGCTAACAAAAAAGCCATGATCAGCGTTACTCCGCCACGAAATTCGATGAAAAAACCCGCCGCCCCAATCGCGAAAATGAAGGCCGTATTGATCATCGTCCCGGTCACGTCAAAATTTCCGGACATTCCCGATGAACCCAAAAGCCACCAGGGTAAGGAGCGGTTACCGAGAAAATAGGCGTCGATGCCAGCCGAGGCCTTTTTCTCAAAGAAAAAACCGACGTACAACATTCCGAGCAGATAGAAAACCAAAATGACATAATCTGTAACTTGCATTAAACCGCTCCCGCTTTAAAAATCACTTTTATAAAAAAATGAGAGAGCGGGGTCGCCCCCGCTCTCTCGCATAAACACTACTGATTACTTGATCAGCACCATTTTCTTCAGGTCGCGGAACTTCTCACCAGCCCGCAGT
>CAZPQN010000025.1:0-22043 GCA_964588795.1 uncultured bacterium
ACGATTATTGTTATCAATGAACTATCCCGACGCAAGCATCGGGGAATTTTTTTGATTAAAATCAGGTATCGCTTTGCTGACAAGCATAGTGCATACCTATAGCCTACTTCCAGGCAATCAATAATCCCATAATTGCACCCCAGAGGATGCTCAGATAGGGATTACCGGTCAGCGGGCAGGCGCCACTTCGGCACCCAACCAGGCGATAGTACAGGTATCCGACCAGACCGCCGATAACGACGCCAACTATTTTTACAACCATTTTGTGCTCCTTGAATATCGGGAATAGTTTCATAATACTTCTGCCTATTTTTAGACTTCACTGCCTGTTCAGAGATTCAAATCCGGTGATGGTTACAAAATTGTCATTGCATTTTTTCGGGATTTCCTTTAACCTTATATCAACAACACCGGAGTATGCAATGAACATTAATAAAGTCAAACTCTACGCCCTTAGCACCTGTATTTATTGCCAGAACACCAAAGCTTTTCTTAATGACCGGAATGTTCCTTTTGATTGCGTGGAAGTCGATTTGCTCGATGACAGGGCGAAGCTCCAAATCCTGCGCGAAATCCGTGCTCTCACCCCTCAGGTGGCTTTTCCGGTGGTCGTTATTGGTGAAACCGTCATCACTGGCTACCGCCCGGAGGAAATTAAAAAGGCGTTGGGAATATGAATCAAGAACAACTATATCAGTCATTACGCCAGCTTCAGGAGCCAAAAGGGTATTTTTTCAACCGCGATCGCACGCATGTCGACCGCCTGCTAAAGTCGTTGCTCATTAATAAGGAACGCTACGGCTATATGGCCTGTCCATGCCGCCTGGCGGCGAATAACCGCGAATGGGACCGAGATATTATCTGCCCCTGTGTTTATCGTGAGGCGGATGTCAGAGAATTCGGGCGTTGCTATTGCGGTTTGTACGTATCCGCCGACTGGAATTCCGGCAAGGTTCCAGAACAATACGTGCCAGAACGCCGACCGGCGGAGAAAATTTGGGGGTCGGACCAAGCGAATGGTCATTTATGAATCTTGATTTCTTAGAAAATTTCCCGCAATTATATTCCTGGCTTCAGGCTAATGGCACTCTGTTGCGCTACGCCAGCCTGGTATCGCTCCTGACTTTTTTCGGAACGATTTTGTTGATGCCGATTCTGATTCTGATGCTTCCGGACGATTATTTTTCCAATCCCGGCCACCGGATGCGGCGTTTCATCCGGAAACGTCCCCTGCTCGGGATCATAGTTTTGACCATTAAAAACCTGATTGGAGCAATTTTCATCATGGTCGGGATTATATTACTTTTTATGCCGGGACAGGGAATACTGACGATTCTGATCGGTCTGATACTGGTCAATTTCCCAGGTAAGTACCGGCTCGAAAGACGGTTAATAAAAAAACCGGGCGTATTGGAAAGTATCAATCGCATCCGTCAGAAATTCCGGCGCGCGGCTTTTCAAATCTAAAGTAAAAGGACTAAATTCCGGGAGGACAACACTATGTTCGAATGGCAGACCGGCGCGAAAAAATATCCCTTGTGGGTGGTAATGGCGATTGGCATTTTTGTCGTGTTCTTTTTGGGCGTCACTGATTATCTGACCGGTGCGGAACTGTCTTTTTCTATCTTCTACCTGATTCCGATTTCGCTTGTGACGCTCAGCGGAGGACGAGTTCCCGGCTTAATTATATCACTTATCAGCGCCCTTACCTGGCTGGTTGCGGATTTGACGGCGGGGGCCAATTATACCAAATTACTGATTCCCTATTGGAATGCCATTGTGCGATTGGGCTATTTTGTCCTGCACACCTACTTAGTGTCCATACTGCTCAGAGCGGTTGAACGGGAAAAAGCCATGGCTATGCGCGACCCATTGACCAACGCCGCCAACTGGCGTTTTTTCGAGGAATTTGCCAACCGGGAAATTCAGCGCGACCGCCGCGATAAAAAGCCGTTGACGATTGTTTACTTCGACCTCGACAATTTCAAAACCGTCAACGATACTCTCGGGCATGATGTCGGTGATGAACTACTGAAGACGGTTTCCGAGGTCACCCAAGCCTCTTTGCGACCGAGTGACATGCTGGCGCGCGTGGGCGGCGACGAGTTTGCCCTGTTATTGCCAAGCACTGATTTTCAGGGCGCGGAAGCGGTACTCTCCCGCGTCCGCAACGCTGTTTTATCCGAAATGTCCGGTCATGGCTGGCCGGTGACCATGAGCATGGGAGCGATCACCTTCACCACTTTACCGTCAAGCGTCGGGCCGATGCTGAAGCGCGCTGACGAAATGATGTACGCCGTAAAGCGCAGCGGAAAAAACAACATGCAACACGAACAATATCCGCCGGTCGATGGTGGTCAAAGTGGCAAATAATCGTGAACATTGACGCCAGTATCGAGAAGAAAAAAATGCGTCGCAATTTATTCATCTCTTACCTCGTTCTCGCCATGATGTTGAACTACCAGATTTGCATGGAGAAATCAGAATCGGAGCCGGCGACCCTGCAGCAACTTAGTACCATTTACGGCGGGTGCAATGACTGGCGTCCGGACAGTCGTCTGGCGCGCGAAACCCAGCCGGTCAGCGATACGCTGTACTGGAAAATCGAGAGTGATACACTGCATCTTCATATCGGGATTAATTACATCTGCTGTGCCCCTTTTCTGCTGACCTGCAGTCAAAATGCTGACGACCTCGAAGTTACCCTCAACGATACTTGCGCCGCACCCTATGATAGCTGTTATTGCAGGTGCATGTGCTTTTATGAATTCGAGACGCTTTTTAGCAACTTTCAGGGTGACAAATATAAGCTAAAGATCTACCTGCATGACCCGCGTCAGACGCAGGATTCCCTGTTGTGGGATATCCGCATACCCTGAAATGCAAGCCGGATCTGTGATTTAAGCCATTTTTTTCTCGCTATCTGTTTATTATTCTTGATCAAGATGAAAAGTATATTTATTATGAATATGATTTTTCAATAGTCGCAAACGGACGGATAAATGGCACCCACGATGCAAAATTATGTTTTCAAACCCTATCTGCTGATCGGAGTTTTCACGACGATAATGGCTCTGATAATCGCCTATCAGGCCTGGAAACGACGCCGGGCAATGGGGGCCCTCTGGTTAACTTACCTGGAAATCGGGGTTGCCATCTGGTCGTTCGCGGCAATTTTCGAAGGTGCTTCAGCCAGTGCGCAACTGCGATTCCTGTGGAGTAAAATTTCCTACTTCGGAATCACCACCACGCCTCTTTTTTTCCTACTGTTTGCCTATGAGTACAGCCGTCAGGTAAAAATCATTCGCCCCCAGAAAATATTCCTGCTGGCGATTTTTCCGTTAGTTATGATCTTTATCGCCCTGACAAATGACGTGCACCATCTTCTGTGGACCAGCGTGACGATTAATCCGGCGACTTTCATTGGCACGTATGGGCACGGTTTTTATTTCGGCGTGCTGGTGGTTTACAGCTACGCGTTTCTGATTGTCGGCTTATTTTTCCTCCTGCGAGCCCTTTTTCAATTCAGTGCCTATTATCGCACCCAGATCATCCTACTCCTGATTGGCTCCTGTTTCCCGTTCCTAGCTAATATTTTCTACGTCTTCAAACTCGTCCCGATCAAGGGCTTCGACTGGACGCCCTTTGCTTTTTCGCTGACCGGCATTGTTTTAGCCTGGAGTCTATTCCGCTTGCATATTTTCAGACTCGTGCCCATCGCCCGTACGCAATTAATTGAGCAGATGAGCGATGGCCTGATAGTGCTCGACGCCGATGATCAGATTATCGACCTCAACCCATCCATCCTCAAAACTCTCGGAATCAACCGGACTGATTATCTTGGTCAACCAGTATCCGGTCTACCAGTAGTAGGGCAAAAAATCAACACCTTACTGGATTTGGGCGACAAAGCGGTTATTGATGTGGAATTCAACCGCGAAAATCTGCGCAGCGTACTGGAAATTCGCCTGTTCGCGATCAAAAGCCGTGAAACGCAGGTTGTGGGTCGGGTTTTGATTATAACAGACATTACGGTACGCAAGCAGATTGAAGAGGAACGCGAAAAATTAATTCATGAACTCCAGGAAAGCATCAACGAAGTGAATACCCTGCATGGCTTACTCCCGATCTGTGCCAATTGCAAGAAAATCCGGGATGACAAGGGCTACTGGCACGATGTTGAGAATTATATCGCGCGCCACTCCGATGCCGATTTCAGTCACAGCATTTGCCCGAATTGCATGGACTTACTCTACCCCGAGCTGAGCGAGCGAATTAAGGCCCGGCACTCCTTACATACGACCCCAGCTGATAATCAGTCTGCCACCGACGAGTCAAAGTAAATCTATGCCCTGATTGCCGAAACGCTAGAAGCATTTCGTTTTTACGCGGTTAATACTTTTCCATTTTTTTCCAGAACGTTACCCTTAAATTTTGGCAAATGTATGGAGCGAATTCAGATGCAAGGTAACATACCCGTTTTAAGCGTGAGTGGACGATGCCTGGCCGAAGCCTGGGAAAAAAGCCTGATTGAATTGTACGAACATGGTTGCGACATCAAGACTGAATATGATAAAGCGGAAGATCCGCCCAGTAAAGATGCCACGGCCATGATTGTCGTTCAGGAACCGTTGGCGGAACCCATGATCCATCGGGATTTTCCGGGCGGGTTGGAAGACCTCCAGGAATACACCATGGAAGTATTGGAAGGGATTAAAGACCACTGCGTTCGCAAGGCTGATGATCCCCAGGATGCCCGCTGGGAATATACCTATCATCAACGCCTTTTTACGTACACGATTCCCGGTCGGGATTCAATTTTTAATCAGATCGAAATGCTCGCCCAAAAGTTAGCCAAAGTACCGCATACAAGGCGCGCTCAGGCGATTACTTGGAAAGTCTGGGAAGACAACGCCTGCTACGATCCCGCCTGCCTGCAAAGCATCTGGTGTCGCATCTTACCGGATGAGAATGGTGACTGGATTCTGAACACGAATATCCGGTTTCGCAGTAACGATGCCTACAAAGCCGCATTCATGAATATGTTCGCCCTGACGCAATTACAGATCATGATTGCCCGCCGGATCACCGAACTGACACGGCGCGCAGTCAGGTTAGGACGCTATGTACATATTGCCGACAGTTATCACCTGTACGGTTCTTACTTCGCAGAGTTTCGGAACCGTTTTGTAAAGGCTTTGACCACCCGACCTTTTGAAAAACGAACTTACCGTTACGAAGACGTCAAAGGCCTGATGGAAGAAGCCATTCCCGCCATTCGCGAAAAAGCCGCCCGTATGTGCCGGGATTAATTCCTTTAAAAAAACAGGGGCGATGATGCATCGCCCCTGTATGTTTTGATGTTTCCGATGTTGGTTTATTTCATCAGAATCATCTTTTTGGTTTGTTTGAAATCGCCGGCGTTCAGAGTATAGATATAGACGCCACCACTGACGGCACTGCCGGAGCGATCCCGTCCATCCCATACGAACGTATGATAACCGATCGGCAATTCGCGGGCGGTGAATTCCTGCACCACCTGTCCGACCAGGTTGTAGATGGTCAGTTTTACGTCACTGCTCCTGGGCAGAGCGAATTCGATGCTCGTGCGCGGATTGAACGGATTCGGGAAGTTCTGGGCCAGAGCGAATTCCGTCGGCAATTCACGCCCGCCAATAATCGCGGTCAGGTTCAGGTTGACCGGCTCGGAAACTGCCGACTCGTTCAAACCGTAATCGGTTGCGGTCACCTTGTAGAGGTAGACTTTACCGGCGCTGACAGCGGCATCGAGATATTCCGGCTTGTCCGAATAGCCTAACTGGGCGAAATCGGCCGCCCCGACTTTGCGATAGACGGTATAGTATTTCACCGGTTCATCGGTGACCTCATCCCATTTCAGGACGATACCACCCGGTGTGATCGTACCAGCCAGATTTTTGGGAATCCCGGGCGGCAGATTGTCTTCTGACCAGCCACCCCGGATATTCGAATCCCAGTAAGACCAGCCGTCCCAACCGATAGCAGTGACCATGAAGCCCGTCCAGTGGATATTGTCCTTAACCTTATCGTATAGGGTCGGAGCAACATAGTTGTAAATATCCCAGTCGGCATGCACCGGAACAGTGGTGATGTAATCCCAGGACAGCTTCATACTGGGAGCCGGATCCGGACCGGGCAGGGGTTCGATGGCGCGCCAGATTTGGTACTCTTTGATCTGTCCATACAGGCTTTCCGCCCGCTTCCAGGTCAGGCGTACCTGCTTGCCCTGATCCATCGGAACGTCCATGACGTCAATCAGCTGCGGACCGAACGTATAATTGACCGGATACATGACCAGTGGATTATCTATATAGCCACCCGGCCAAGTGAAATCACGGAATTCATCGCGAAAATTTTCTTTAGTGAAAACCGCATGAAAATTACCGGCTGGCAATGGGAGCTTGTACACACCATTAAAGTCGGTCGCAGTGTAGGTCAGGTAATTATCGGAAATCATAAAAATGAATACTTTCCGAAGCGGATTCGACATATCGTCGACAACTGATCCGTTCAGTGTGTCGGCGATCGTGGCGCGATTCAAGGCAAAATCAATCACGGTATCTTGATTAAAATACACTCCGTGATTAAATACCGCCCAGAATCCCGGTGCTCCAGCGCCAAGGTCATAAGTCCCCGGTCGAATAAAAAACTCGTAGTAACCGCTCGAATCAGTCATCCAGCCGTTCGAACCAAAACCTTCATAACTCTCACAAAAAGCAACTGCTCCGGGGATTGGGTTACCTGTCGCTTGCTCCTTGATCGTTCCACTGATGTGAATCTTGGTCGTGTCGCCGCCCATCCAGAAATCGACCCAAGTAGTATAGTTTCCGACCTGAATATCATTGATGGTAGATGGCGGGAAGCCCGGAGCGTAAGCGGTGCCGCTGTACCATCCGAGGTCGACATTTTCGACGACGTAATAGCCACCGGGCCCGGTATAGCGCTCGTAATAATTCGGCCCGTAAAATTCCACACGGGCACCTTCGATGCCAGTCCAGTCGAAGCGGTAGACATGTCCTTCGATACGACCTTTGTAGGTCGGTCGGTTGATATAATAGTCGCGCACAAGGTTATCGCCGCTGGCGATATTCAGACTGTCTTTTAGTGAGGGTTGCCACTCATAGGGATAAAACACCTCGACATTATAGGGATAACCAGCCGGGCCGGGACCCCCGATCAAATCGAATTCATAATAGCCATCGCCGCCTGTCCAGTACCACTGCTCGATCGGGTAAGGCAGAGACGGCAGGTTGGTCCAGATTCGGACGTTGGCATCGAGCAGGGGTTTGTTGGTTCCGATTTCGAATATTCTGCCGCTCAAGCGGGCATTTGTATTCAAAACCACAAAATCCAACCCGGTCGTGTCGGCGAATATGCCCCAGTAATTATTGGGTACTACCACCCCGTTTTCGACCCACGCCCAAACGTTATAGGCGGTGACCATGGTGTCCCATGGTTGAATAACTAGCTGTCCCTGCAAGGCCTTGCTGACGGCTAAATTATAATTGCCTGCGAAATCAGTCAGGGTCCAGGTGTAATATCCACCGTCATTACCCTGCTTCTTGATACCGGAATAGGGATCAATAAAAGCCATCACTTCGACACCGGAAAGCCTTGTGCCGCTGGCATCCAGAACCTGTCCGGAAATATGACCATCCGCAATGTAGAGGGTGAAATTTTCCTCATAGCCACCGGAAACTACCTCGACGTTGCGCTCATCCGGTTTCATGTATTGACCGAAAACCTGGTCACCTTCCAGGCCTAACCACCACCAACCTGGCATGACGGCGAAATCATAGTGTCCACCAGAATCAGTAACAGCTTCCAAAGAGTTCGGTCCATTCTTGGCAAATAGAACGATCCCGGGTACCGGTTGACCTAAATTATCGGTGACGATTCCAAAGATATGCTCGTTAGCCTGCTGGTAGAAAATATCCACCCGAAAGAGGTCACCGAAAACATCCATTTCCTTCATCTCGGTCGGGAACATTCCGGGATATAAACCCCAGATATCTGCGGAACCAACCACATATTTTCCACGAAACATATCCGGAATCTCGATCCGATAGTTGCCATTGACGTCGGTCATGGCGACAAAACCAATCCAAGGACCATCGTCACCATTATCTTTGGGCGGCATGGTGCTGTCCGGCATTTGCATCGCCCAGACGGCAACCTGTGGTAGGGGAACCATGGTGTCCCGAACGCGAACTGAACCGGAGATACTCGTATTCTCATCGGGTGGCAGAATGTCAATCACACCCTCAGCCGGAACAGGGACACTGGCAGTATGCGCCAGAATGAACAGGCGAAAGCCCTGCAACCCGAAATACGCCCCCGGCCCGTCCAATATGTTGGTGTTCATCACGAACGCGACTACGCCATCACCGAATGGTGTCTGGTCGGGCTCTTCACCATCCAGTACGATCAGTTCATCGTTCTCGAAATCATTGACGCGTACATCGCCCGGTCCCAGAATCCCATCGCCATTATCTACGAAAAATTCCAACCAGACTGTGTCGGGTGCCATGATAAAAATAAACACGGGTTGCCCGGCAAAATATTGCACCGTGTCCGAAGCGCCGTAAATCAGACTCAGGGTATCCATGGGCATCGGAATTCCCTGCGTTTTGGCTAACACCAGGTTTTGCGACGCTCGCAAATTACCCTTCAAATCCAGTCTGATTACCTCCGGGCGGGAGGTAGTCAGCTTCTCTTTTTCAACCATTTGGTTCACCTTGTGGCGGGCGCGGAAGCTTTCAATCCGGCCAGGATCGGCGGTCGTCTTAACAGCGGACGGAGTGGATTTTTGCAGAGCCAGCTCCTTGATTGCCCGCATTTTGGCGACATGTTTAGCCGCTTCCGTATTGACGCCAAAGGTGAAACTGAAAAGTAGTAACAAACTCAAAAGGACTGTTACACTTTTGCGCATTTGAACCTCCTTTGTTTGATTATTTTCAATTTTAATTTTCCTCATTTACGTATTTTCATAATGTGCACAAGGATTTTACAGCTTCCCGAATGCAGATTACGTGACGATAAACACACGCCAAGCAATATCCCGCTTTCAATTGGTGCGATCCTTCCAATTCCACCACTTCATAAGTTCCGGATCGTGTTGCGCGTGCGAAGCATAATATACGGCACAGCGCAGAACGTATAAGAGGCAGCGATCCTGGCGGTGACCTTTCCTGGCCTCCAAACGCCGGTATAATGCTTCCGGTACCTGGTATTGTAAATCTGCGACTCCGTAAATTCCGAGAAGCCACAGATCTTCGGCAATGGAACGTCCGACTCCGGGAATTTCCTGCAGCTTTTTTATTATTTCCGTTTTCGTCGGATTGTTACGCATTTCCGCTCAATAGTTTCCTCATATTATCCAAGTGCCACGTCCAATGCCATCATCAGCGCAAAACCCAGCATCGCGCCCAAGGTCGCCACATCGGTGCTGGTTTCACGCTGTGATTCGGGAATCAATTCTTCGACCACCACATAAATCATCGCCCCCGCTGCAAAGGCCAGAGCATAGGGTAACAGGTTGCGCATGGCAAGCACAGCTACCGCGCCGATTGCGCCCGCGACGATTTCCACCACGCCGGAAAGCTGTCCATAGAAAAAACTGCGCCAGCGCGACAGTCCCTCGCGCCTGAGCGGCACTGCAACAGCAACTCCCTCCGGAAAATTCTGAATACCTATGCCTAATGCAAGGGCCATTGCACCCGCCAGAGAAGCCGATGGCAAGCCCGCCTGCAGGGCACCGAATGCCACACCGATTGCCAGGCCCTCCGGAATATTATGAAGGGTCACGGCCAATACTAAGAGGATCGAACGTCGCCAGCCGGTTTTGAGTCCTTCGGCCTGGTCCAGCGGCATATCAAGATGCAGATGGGGCAAAATTTTATCAACGGTTTTCAGCACAATGCCCCCGACTAAAAAACCCGTCACAGCCGGAATCCAGCCCGGAATTCCCAAACCTACCGCCATCTCGATGGCAGGGGCCAACAGCGACCAAAAACTGGCGGCGATCATCACCCCCGCGGCAAAGCCCAACATGGCGTCGAGCAGTTTGCGACTGACTGTCTTAAAAAGTAAAACCACAGCGGCGCCGCAGGCTGTCACCATCCATGTGAAACAGGTCGCGTAAAATGCCTGCCCCACGTGACTTTGTTCTGCAAACCATTCGAGCATCGTTTAATCCTGGCTTTGTCCCGGTCGAACGCGGACTTGCCTGTAAAAATTGATCAAACCATTCGTCGAAGAATCGTGGTTAGTAATATTTTGGTCGCTGTCAAGTTCCGATAGGATCTGCGATGCAAGTTGTTTACCGAGCTCGACGCCCCATTGATCGAAGCTGTAAATATTCCAGATTACACCTTGAACGAATATTTTATGCTCGTACATTGCCAGCAGACTGCCTAATGTCCGGGGTGTCAACTGCCGATAAATAATCGAAGTCGTCGGGCGGTTACCCTGAAAAACCTTGAAAGGTAAAAGCTGTTTTATTCCCTCTGCGGTGTAGCCCTGCGATCGCAATTCCTGGCGCACTTCCGCCACGGTTTTACCATTCATCAATGCTTCCGGCTGGGCAAAAAAATTGGCTAACAACTGCTGATGGTGCTCGTGAAGCGGGTGGAATGGATTAGCGGGCGCTAAAAAGTCGCAGGGTATGCATTTCATTCCCTGATGTAAAAGTTGAAAAAAAGCATGCTGTCCGTTAGTGCCGGGCGCGCCCCAGACGATCGGGCCGGTCTGATACTCGACTTTCCGTCCGTCGCGTCCGGTGCTTTTCCCGTTGCTTTCCATATCTAATTGCTGAAGGTAAGCCGGCAGATACTGCAGAGATTGGTCATAGGGCAGAACCGCGTAACTTTCCGCTCCATGAAAATTATTGTACCAGATGCCCAGCAGGGCTAAGATAACCGGCAGATTAATGGTCGGCGGAGTGCGACGGAAATGCTCATCCATTGCCTCCGCGCCAGACAGCAATTCGGCGAAGTTTTTATAGCCGACCGCACAGGCTATGATCAATCCGATCGCCGACCACAATGAATAGCGCCCTCCGACCCAGTCCCAGAAGGCAAACATGTTTTCGGGAGCGATGCCGAATTCGACAACCTTACGGCGATTTGTGGAAACTGCCACAAAATGCTTTTTGATATGCTCCGGATCATGCGCCCGCTCCAAAAACCAGCGGCGGGCGGTCAATGCGTTAGTCATGGTTTCCTGCGTCGTGAAGGTCTTGGACGCAATGATGAAAAGTGTTGTTTCCGGTTGCAGGCATTTCAGGGTCTGATTGATCTGCGTACCATCCACATTGGCAACAAAATAGGTTCTGATCTGCGGAACATGATAAGGTTGGAGAGCCTCAGTCACCATGCGCGGCCCCAAATCAGAACCTCCGATACCGATATTGACGACAGCCGTAATCCGCTCTCCGCTGAAACCTTTCCAGTCACCACTAATCACCCGGTCAGTGAATAACCGCATCCGGGTTAATACAGCCTCTACCTCTGCCACGATGTCCTTACCGGCTATGCTCAGCGGTCGTCTGGAGCGATTACGTAAGGCCGTGTGCAAGACTGGTCGGCCTTCTGTCTCATTGATCGATTCGCCCGCGAACATAGCGGATATCGCCGGGGCAAGCTGACATTCCTCAGCCAATTCCAACAATAACTGCAGAGTTTCGGTCGTTATCAGGTTTTTCGAATAGTCAACGAGTAGATCCTCAAACCGCAGAGAAAATCTTGCGAAGCGTCCGGGGTCGGCCTCGAATAATCCACGCAAGGAATACCGGCGTGCCTGTCGGTAGTGCTGACGAAGCTTGGGCCATGCCCTGGTCCGGGTAGGATTAATTTTCGCCAACATACGCTGTGCCTCGCCCAATCATGTTCTACTTTACTGATTTTTTCGACAGAATCCAATACCTTCTATCGTCTAGTAATCATAAAAAAACAATGCGCGCCGCAATCGGATCCGCAACCGGTGGTCAAAGGAAATCGAACGGACATTGTCTTTTGGTAACTTCGAGCGGATTAATCAATCCGAAACTGTTGTATTTCAGACTGGAGTTGCTAATTTATCAATGTGAATTTCGAAGAAATTATCGAGACTCTCCAGCGCCACTCCCATCCGGAAGCGCTTGACGGAATGGCACGCTTTGGCATTCCAAAAGATAAAAACTTCGGCGTCCGGGTGCCAGTCTTACGCGAAATCGCCCGGCACGTCAAACGTCAGCATGCACTGGCTCTGCGTCTATGGCAATACGGTTATCGTGAGACCCGCATCCTCGCCAGCATGCTCGCCGAGCCCACTCGGACTACTCCGGAACTAATGGAGCAATGGGTAGAGTGCTTCCACGACTGGGAAATCTGCGACCAATGTTGTATGAACCTGTTCGATAAATTACCTGATGTGTATGACCTGGCGTTGCGTTACAGCAAACGTGCGGAGGAATTTGCCCGGCGCACCGGTTACGTGCTGATGGCGCGCATGGCCGTCAGCGATAAAAAGTCCCCTGATGAACGATTCCTGGTCTTTTTTCCGGCCATCCAAAACGGCGCCAGCGATCCGCGCAATTTCGTCAAGAAAGCCGTCAACTGGGCTTTGCGCCAAATCGGAAAACGCAATGTAACGCTGAACTGCAAAGCTATTGATTTAGCCCAGGAGCTACTCCAATCTGACGAAAAAAGCGCCCGGTGGGTCGCTTCCGATGCCCTGCGTGAACTGCAAAGCCCGGCCGTTCAGACGCGCCTGAAAAAATCACGATGATTAACGATAAACGGATCAGCGCTATTCAGGGCCTGCAAATCAGGTACGACCCGGAACCGGCCCATTCGGATCAGGTCGCCCGCCTTGCTTTGCAGTTATTCGACGAGTTACAGGAACTGCATCAGCTGCCCCTGACCGAGCGGTTATTCCTCTACGCCGGGGGGCTCCTGCATGACATCGGCTACGCCCAGCAGAACGGAGCCGGACATCATAAAAACTCCTTGCGGATCATCCTTGACTGCGGATTGCCCGGCTTCGATGCTACTGAAGTCGCCATTATCGCCAACATCGCGCGTTACCATCGCAAAGCCCTGCCATCATTATCGCATCCCGAATTCGCCGCCTTATCACCTGCCGCACGCTCAATTGTGACCCATCTTTCCGCTCTGTTGCGCATCGCCGATGGTTTAGACCGCAGTCATCGCCGCCTGGTTCACCAGATTGAAGGGCAGATCACCGCCGTTCAGGTGACCTTGGAGATTAGACATTTCGGCGACTTACGCGAGGAAATCGTTGCTGCTGAAAGAAAAGCGGACCTTTTTCGCCAGGTGTACCAGCGCGAAATTAAATTCCAACCGGTCTGTCTGACGGAAAAAATCACCCCGGGAACCAGATGACCAGGGCTGATATGCACCTCACACCCGCCCACTTTTACCTGCGGATTACTTCCCCGGAAAAAGTCCTGATAATGCGCCGTGACCCGGTTTTTCTTTTTGTTACTGAAAGTCCGGAGTCCCCTGAAAATCTCCAGATCATCCGACGGGCGGAATCCGTCTTGAGCGACTATTTGGATCTGAGTACAAAATATCAGTGCCCGACGGTGCGGGTCACAATTTCACCTGCCTTAACCAGCTCTGCCATTTTGCCGACCATCAGATTAAGCATAAAAAACATCCCCGGAGCCCAAATGGAAGTTTTGACCCCACCGGCAGAAATCGAACGATGCCTGCGTAACCGGTCTTCCCTGTTTCCAGAATCACTGGTTATTTTTCTCGCAGAGCAGAGTCTACAATTCGCCTTTGTGCAGAACGGGAAGCTGATGTGGCTAATGAGCCTTAATTGTGGGCCCGCGCTTCTGAATCAGCGCTTCCTTCGGCACGATCCGCCTGAAACCGCGGAACTCATCGCGCTCCGGCAATATGTTACCAGTGAGCTGGACCGCCTGACCTGGAATCATTTACCACCGACAATCGAATTTGTCAGTGATGTGACATGTGCTTTAGCGCGTGTCTGTTCCTGGTTAGTATCTCCTGACAACTCGTTTACTTTGAGACAAATTGAGCTGAAGACTGCCCTGCCGACATTGCTTATTCAATACCAAAAGAGTTTCATCGCACAGTTGGCGGATGAATCCGACTACGCCCGAATGCTGATTCCCACGGCAATTCTTTGTGAGCACCTTTTGGATTACCTGGGACTGGAACGAATCGCGGTACGCCCCTGCGCTCCGTTAGGTTGAACCAAGCGGTTTACAGAATCGGCTCAATGCGGCTGATGATGTCCTGCGTGACGGCGGGAATGGATTTATTCCCGTTGATGACCGCGAATTCGTACATGTTGGCCAGTTTCATGAAAGTGTTGCGCAGGCGGTTCTGATAAATCAGAAAGCTGATCACCCAGTCGCGTGACAAGCCGAGATCCATTCCGGACTCCCAATAGTCCATCGCATTGGATTTTTGCCAGCGGCGTCCGATCAGGCGATGCGGCGAAACGTTCAGATAAAAGACCAGGTCGGGAATCAAGGTTACTCCGTAGATTTTACGGATCCAGTCGATTTCAGCGCCGCGTACTAAGTCGCGTGCCATAAGCGTGTAAAAATAACGGTCAGCGAGCACGATAAAACCCGCCCGCAAAGCCGGAATGATCACGTTTTCATACTGGTCCATAAAATCGGTGGCATAAAACAGGGCCATGGTTGTCGGGCCTAAGACGTTGCCCCGGCGGGCATCTTCCAGCTCGGGACCGACCAGCTGCGAACGGGCTAATTCTGAAACGACGACGGCATAGCCCCGGCTTTCAAGCCAGGTTTTCACCCGTCCAATCTGGGTCGTTCGACCGGAGCCATCCGCGCCCTCCAAAACGACCAACTTGCCGGTCAGTTTGGTGGGATCGCAGAGCGGGAGTTGTTCAATATAGAAATTCTTCATGCCGCCACCTCAAACCTTGAATTGGGACAGGTCAATGCGTTCCGTGATGACCTGGCGGATTTGTTCCTGTTGAACCTCAATCGGCAGAGTCGCGTTGATTTCGACGAACGCGAATTCCCGGTTCAGGCGGTCGTATTCAACGGCGAGTTTGCCCTGATACAATCTAAAACTGTCGTAATGATCAGTCGCCAGACCAAGATCCATACCGGCTTCGTAATATTTAATCTTCGGCCGGTTGGTCAGAATCCGTTCGACTGCCACTCTGGTTGGCAATTTGAAATAGAAGGTAACGTCCGGAGTCGGTGCGAAACTGTACAGATTGCGCAACCAGGTCGCTGAACAACCCCTGACCCCGTCCCGCGCAAAGGCCGTGAAAATGTAGCGGTCGGCCAGTGTGATGTATCCGGTGCGTAATAAAGGCTGGATCTGCCGCATGAACCGGTCGGCGAAATCGGTGGCATGCACCAGGCTGAATGTCGTCGGGGTCAACAAGTTCATCTTTTTACCGCGTTTGGTCGCCTGGCGGACGATGTCGGAAGAATTCCACTCAGTCAGAAAAACGTGGTAACCGCCCAATTCAAGCCAGCGTTTGACCAAGTAAAGTTGGGTGGATTTTCCCGAACCGTCCAGTCCTTCAACGGCGATTAGTTTTCCGGGAAACTGTTTGGAAGACCTGGGACTCATAGTTTATTCCTGTGTGGATAATTAAAAAGTTTCATCAAAAAGAGGGGGCGCAACTGCCGGATTTGGTCCGATCTGATAGGCTTTGCCCAGCGCGGTACAGGCTTCTTTGCCGGATCGGCGGTCACTGGCATGAACGAAAGCCAGCGGCTCGCCTTTTTCGACTTGATCACCGATCTTTTTTTCGACGATCAGCCCCACTTCCGGCCGGATAATGTCATTCAGAGTGCGGCGCCCAGCCCCTAAAGCGACGCTAATCGCACCCAACCGGTAAGTGTCAATACTTTTCACGAAGCCTGCCTTTGGAGCGGGAACTGATCCGATCCACCCGGCGCGAGGATATTTCTGCGGATGCTCGATGTAGGTTACATCACCTCCCTGCATACGCACCATTTCCAGAAATTTCTCATAAGCCTGACCGGAGACGATGGCGTTCTTCAGCAATTCCCGGGCACGGTTGAAATTTTTCTCGATGCCGGACATCACAACCATCCAGGCCGTCAAATAATAGGTCACTTCCATTAAATCTTCCGGCGCCTCGCCCCGTACCCCCGCGATACACTCCAGCACTTCCAACCAGTTGCCGACGGCTTTTCCGAGCGGTTGATTCATATCGGTGATGACAGCTTTTACCTTCAGGCCAAAGAATTCACCTACCCGTTGGAGTTGCTTGGCCAGTTTATGACTCAAATTATAATCGGTCAGGAAAGCGCCATTGCCGGTTTTTACATCCAGCACCAAGCCATCAATCCCTTCCGCAATCTTCTTGCTCAGGATACTGGCGCAGATCAGCGGAATGGACTTGACGGTCGCGGTTACATCCCGCAACGCATACATCTTCCGATCAGCCGGCACGAGTTCGCTGGTCTGACCGCCCATCGCCAGTCCATGCTTTTCCACAAGGTGAATGAATTCCTGCGCACTGAGATTAACATTAAATCCGGGAATACTCTCCAATTTATCCAGCGTACCACCGGAATGACCCAGCCCGCGACCGGAAATCATCGGCACGATGCAACCGACTGCCGCCGCCAGCGGCGCTAAGATCAGACTGACCTTATCGCCAACGCCGCCAGTGCTGTGCTTATCCACCTTGAATCCGGGAATATGACTCAGATCGATCGTTTTACCGGAACGTAGCATGGTTTCGACCAGTACCATCGTCTCCTCGTCGGTCATGCCTTGAAAATTGACCGCCATCAGCCAGGCCGCCATCTGGTAATCCGGCAGAGTGCCGGCGACATACGAGTTGATGAGGAATTCAATTTCTTCCCGCGAATGCGCGTCACCATTTTTCTTCTTTTCTATCAGATCAACTGCCAGCATAATTCTTGATCAGCCTTTCTTTAACAAATTAAACCGATTGGTTTTTCTTTTTGACCAAATGTAGAAGCCGTGAGAAATCCAGAACGCGTTGTTCATAGGTTGCATAGATCATCAGATACAGTCCGATAGCTCCGATAATCAGGTTCGGCAACCACATCGCGATAAATGGCGAAATAATGACCATATCCGCCAGTTCCTCGCCTCCGATCAGGAAGACATAGTACAGTAAAAAGAACAGGATGCTCAAAGTCGCGGCAACGGTAATCCCGCCGCGGCGGGTCATGACTCCCAACGGAGCGCCCATCAGGACAAAAATCACGCAGGCGAAAGGAATCGCATATTTTTTCTGAATTTCGACTTCATACTTATTGATCTGTTTCTGATAACTGAATGCCAGGCTGAATTCACCCCGGATTCGGTTTAATAAACCAGTAAGCACACGGTTGCGTTGCGCCGCTATATCGGGCGCGAGGGAATCAAGATTGGCCTGCTGGGCTGACTGCACTGTCTTCTCGATGTCAGAGATACTCGTAAAGTGCTTTAGCCGCAATTCGTGCTGGCACAACTGATCCAGCTTAGCGACGATCTGGGTTCGTTCCTGACGATAGCGCTCGACTTCCGCCCGCATCATTTTGATCGTCATCTCCCGGTCGCCGCGCCGCGCGCTTTCACGCCGCTCCAGCATCAGGTTATCCGTAGGAATGGCGATGCGGTGCTTTTCAAAATCAATGCGCCGGTAATCCGACAGACCGTTTAGATCGATTTCGTGGATTTGACCATGATAAAGCGTGAACAGAATCGTATTGCCTTCCACGACGATAAAACCGCTGTCGGCATAGATCGTAGTCTGAATATTCTGGGCATCCTTATTATAAATCGTGACTTTGCGCAGGCTTTCCCCGACCTTGGATTTTACATAGATTGAATATTCCGGAATGTCATCAATGAAATAACCCGGTTCGATGTTTAAGCCGGGACGCTTGCGATAAATGTCGCCGGCCAACAGGCGGGCTTTATGGTTGAAATCGGGCAGTACCCGGTCGTGGAAGACGAACATCAGGGCGGCGACAACCAGCCCAAAAACCAGACCGGGACCGAGAATCGTAGTAAAGCTGATGCCGCTGGCGCGCATCGCCGTGATCTCGTTATCCTCCGCCAGACGCCCATATGCCATCAGAGCGGCAACCAACATTGCCATAGGTACTGACATGGCGATGATCCAGGCCAGGTTCAGGTATAAAAATTCGAGAATTATGCCGGTCGGCAAGCCCTTGCCCAATAAACGGTCAACGGATTTAATTAAGAAATTGGCCAGCAGAATAAAGGTCACCACCCCGATTGCAAAAAAGAATGGAAAAAGCAATTCCCGGTAAATATAACGGGCTCCGATCCATTTACCAGCAATCCAGTATAGGCGACGAAATATCTGCGGCGAATCGAATTTCACGTCGGTAATATAAAGTATCACCGCTTTTTTTCATATAGCCGTCGATACATATTTAAGCGGATTTAAATATTTCTGTTGAATCTGTGCGCAGAACTGCTTAAAATTTTTCGGTAATCAGCAGAACAGATACCCGTGAGGTCAATCATGAAAAAAGCAAAACTTATCTTGTGGCTCGTTGTATCCTTAGGGTGCCTGACTTGCTCCCGCCAACCGCAGAAGAATGCCGTTATTACTTTCACCAATCCGCAGGTTCTGGTTAAGACAATCACATCCAATTACTTGGTATATCCGCGCTGGGACGCTACCGGAGAGGAAATTATCTTCAACGGCCGACTGAACGGCGATGCCTGGGACGGTATTTATACCATCTCCGTCCGTGGCGGTCAAGCGAAAAAGGTTGCTCAGGCAACGGAAGATTTGCTTTTTCCAGCATTTTCAGCGGATCGCCGACAAATTGTTTACACGCGCGGGACAACCCGCCAGATATGCATGCAGGATTTGGCAACCAACCAGGTGACGCAATTGCCGGTTTATGGGAACTTTCCCTCCCTTCTACCGGATGGCCAGACCGTGCTATACAGCGGCGTGATCGACAACAATCTGAAGCTCTTCCGGATCGGTGACAATCAGTTCAAGATGTTGACGGAAAGTTATGTTTCGGGCAATCACTGTCCGATTTTAGCACCGGACCGGGCGACTGTCGTCTGGTTTGAAAAGCAACGCCAGGGCGCGGCTCATCTTAACCGTATGCAGCTAGACTCGCTCCGCATCGAGAATCTGTATCAGGGCACCGAAACTCTGCTCAATCTCAGTTTGTCTCCGAGCGGGCAATGGGCGATGGTCAGTCGTGCCAACGGTGAACCATTTGGATTTGAATTGAATAATAAACAGCAAGCCAGCATTATGATTAAACCCGATACGCTGGTTCCCAATGTCAAATTGTTAGCCCAAAACGTCGCCTGGTCACCCACCGGCTCACAGGTAGTTTACGTCGGGAATCAGACTGACCTGTTTTCCTCGCGTAATCCGTACTTCCGGCGTGAGGTTTTCATTGGTGACCTCGTCGTGGCCGACCTGGTATGCGACGCCATTCCGGAATCGGAATTCAAGCAATCGCCACCGGCCCAGAATATCAGTTATTTCACACTCGTCAGCCGGCTTGTCACCCCGCCTGCCTCTTCCGGAATGCCGCTTCCGGTCAATAATCCGCCGAAGATCATCAGCAACCCCGTTGAAACGGTCATGGAAGGTGACCTTTACATTTATAATGTCGAAGCGGTGGAGATTGACTTGTTTGACCGACTGAGTTACGCCCTCAGCGCCGGGCCACCGAATGCCGAAATGCTGGAAAAAAGCGGGATTGTTTTCTGGCTGCCGCCAGCTCCGGGAACCTTTGACTTCACCGTCTTCGTTCAAGACGATAAAAATGCCAGTGACTCCCAGACCTATCAGGTTACGGTTTTACCGAAACATCAATGGCGGCAGGCCTCCTATCAACCACCTGCTCCGCCAACACAGCCCAAGCATTTCAGTGCCAGTTTGCGCTTTTTGGATTCCGATAATGACCATTATCTGACTGCCGGTGAAAACGCTCAACTGCAGATTGATCTGAAACTGCTCGGCAAAACACCAGCGGACAGTGTTCGGGTGCAGTTACTTAATTCAGCCGGTGCAAATGAAATTGCCTGGCAGGACACCGTTATTTTTCCAAACTGCGCGCCGGGAAGCTGGATGCGGCGTACAATTGACCTGCGGGGTCAACCTGGTTTGCAAAACCGCACATTGACCATCCGCGGCATTATCGAGTCACCGCTGGGCCTCCAGATGCTGCCCGCCACCTTAAGCGTCAACTGCAAAAATCCTGCTGTGAAATGATGATTCACGAACGGGAGAAACTTTTTTCGCTGGCAGCTGTCTAAAATATTGAAAGACCATTGAAATTGAGACAAACCGTCAGTAACTTCCATCCACAGGACCAGGAGTTGACGACCATGAAACCAAGCACGCTTATCAAAATTTCGGTATGCGTCAGCCTTATCATCTGGGCGGGTTGCTACACAACTGTGAGGGCGCCGGCAGACGTCGAGAATTTAGCTATTGACCAGCAATATCCTTCCCGCCCGGATTTGACCGATGACTACTCCAATTATTCGTTTTTCGATCCGCGTATCAGTTTCCGCAATCAGCCGCGTAACTGGTTTTATGACGACTACTTAAATGATTCGTACACTTTTGGTCTGTACTATCGCCGTTCTCCTTTCCGGAATTATTTCTATGATTATTTTCCGGATTATTATGGCGATTATTACCGGGGCTACTCCCTTTATTCGCCGTACGCCTATGGCAATTACGGAATTTACGATTATTATCCCTATGGCTATTACTATACCAATATCACTCCGTCGCCCTCCGGCAGTGCAGGCAAAATCAAAACTAACGCGAAAAAAACCGCCTGGCAACCGATCTTGCGGCACCGCGAATTAAAGGACGAGAATCCGCCACCCCTGATAAACGATTTACTGAATCAAACGATGACCTCTTCCTCCACCAGTACCGCAGTTGAAAAGGTACCGCCGGCCAAGGAAAAAACCGTGGACATAGCCCCGAACACGGCCAGCAATTCGCCAAGCCAAAATACCGGCACTCTCCGTGAAAGAGATCGTACTTCTGCCGGTGCCAAAGATAATCGCGCGCACGACACCACCTCGCAATCCACCGCGTCTAAATCTACCAGTAAACAAACAGCCAGTCAGTCATCGACAAACAGCTCTACCAGCACTTCCTCTTCCGGACGCACCCGCACTAAAAAATAGACCGCATGTTCCTGCGTTACCAACAAAATATTCTGCCCCCTCTGTTTTGCGCCTTATTGTTTGCCATTCCGGCAAGCGGACAAACTTACGACGATGCTATACGACCTTTCTGGAATCCCCAACCAGCCGGAAGTTATGCCAGCAGTCTCGCCAACAACCTAACGATCACTTTTCCAGGGCAGGCGTTTTTTTCTCCGAATCCGGCCAATTTAGCGCTTACTCGGCAACCGGCGCTGGCTTTCAGCCTGCAATATGATCATTTCAATCAGAACGCCACGTTTGAGAGCCGGGATGAAAGTAGCAACCTTTCCAATCGGGTGTTTCGTTTCGATGGATTGGCTTTCGTAGTCCCGATCAAGGTGTATCGCGGGAGCTGGGCCTTGGGTATCAGCTACAGTCCCACCAATCGATATCATGATGTAATGGCCAGCAAAGGTCTGCTGGCAACGAGTGATAATTTCACGGTATTCCTCGACCAACGCTATCGGGAAGAGGGTATTTTGAATACTTTCCGGTTGGGCACAGCGGTTGAATTTCAGCCCAACCTGTTCGTGGGATTGGGCTGCAGTTTTCACCGGGGCTATCGCGATTACAATTACACCGGAACCGATACTGACCTGCATGATAAATACCAATATTCCCGCTATACTTACCAGGAATCATTCAAACCGACCTATACCGGCTGGAATGGTGACTTGGGTCTGATCTACCGCTCGCGCTTTTTCATGTTCGGCTGGTACTTAGCCACACCGACCTATCTGCATGTCACGGATACACGCTCCAGCACCACCGAGGAAATCGGGGATGACCAGTCAGTTAACA
>CAZPQN010000025.1:22143-34849 GCA_964588795.1 uncultured bacterium
TGCCCGAAAGCGAAGCCTATCTTCAGCAGTTGTCGTGCGGCATTGAAGGCTGGTTGGATAAACAGATTAAACTGCAGCTGAGCTACCAGCTGCATCTAGGACAACGCGTCGTCTATAACGGGCTCTTTACCACACCCGACGCCGCCAATCCCGGGTCTGAACGCTCCAGTTACAGCCGTCAGAAATCCCAATTGCATCGGTTGACCCTGACACTGTCGATGGTGATATGAGCATGATGCTCCGTCTTGGCTGGTTGGTCGCTCTTACAACGCTTTGCCTGCGGGCGGGAACTCCCCCTGATTCTACCGCATCCACCATTCCCCATCTTTATCATAATCCACCTGCTTCAATTCAGCAGAATGTTATTACCAATCTGACGTGTGTCATCGAACCAGGGAACCGGCAGGTTTTGGCCGTAAAAGTTTTCTTACGCAATAACACCGAAAAGAATTTCAAAGAACTCCGTATGCAATACAAAAACGGAACCTTCGTCCTGCCAGTTATTCCGGAAATGTTGAATGGGCGCTATTTGTATTATTTCCTCGTAGCGGAATTCCGCGATTTTGCGGCGCTGGCTTTTCCAGCGGACAATCCCGAGACTAACCCGCTTAAGGTTCCCATCATACCGGCCAAGAAGAAATAAAACCATTCTCCAAACATTTAAAAAGCATTTGAGTATTTGCCTGTCAGCCCGTAATTTCCCATTGGTAAAGGTATGTAAATAAATATGAAAAATCTGCTAATTGGTCTTTGTCTTTTAAGTACTCTGTTCGCCGCTGAAAATGAAGTGTGGGTCATCAGCGTCGACGGGGTAATCAATCCGGTTTCCGCCAGCTATATCCGCAAGAACCTCACCGATGCTCAGCAAGCCAAGGCACAATGTCTGATCATCCAGCTGGACACTCCCGGCGGACTAATGACCTCCATGCGCGATATTATCAAAGACATCCTCAATGCTGAAATCCCGGTAGTGGTTTATGTCGCTCCGCGCGGGGCGCAGGCGGCTTCTGCCGGGGTATTCATCACGGTGGCGGCGCATTTTGCCGCCATGGCGCCCGGTACCAACATTGGTGCCGCCCATCCGGTCAACTTAGGCGGCGGGGGTTTGGGGGGTCAACCGGATTCCGCCAGTACTAAAACCATGCTGGAGAAAGCTACCAACGACGCGGTCGCCTACATCCGCAGTCTTGCCAAAGAACGCGGACGCAATACTACGTGGGTCGAAAAGGCCGTGCGCGAAAGCGTCTCGATCACCGAGCGGGAGGCGGTCAAACTGCGGGTTGTGGATACAGTTGCCCGCGATCTCGATGAATTACTTACCATCCTCGATGGTAAAACTTTTCGCACTCCTCATGGAGAACGCCGGCTCACGACGCGTACCGCCAATATTCGTACCCGCCCGCTGGGAGTGCATCGTAAAATTCTCGACATAATCAGTGATCCGACCGTGGCCTATATTCTGCTGATGCTGGGTTTTTATGGCCTGTATTTCGAATTTTCCAATCCCGGAGCGATCTTTCCCGGAGTGCTGGGTGCGGTTTTTCTAATCCTGGCTTTTTTCGCTTTTCAGGTGCTCCCGATCAATTATGCCGGCCTGGCTCTGATTATCGTGGGAATAATTCTCTTCATTCTGGAAGTAAAAATCGTTAGTTTTGGACTGCTAACCATCGGAGGAATTATCGCTATGACGCTCGGCTCCATGATGTTAATTGATGTCTCCCAAGCTCCGGAAACCCTGCAGGCTATTTCGCTGAAAGTGATTCTGCCCGTAGTGCTTTTCACCGCGGCTTTCATCATTTTCGCTCTGACGTATGTCATCAGAGCACATCGGCGTCAACCTACTACCGGCGTGGAGGGATTGGTCGGACTCACCGGTACCGCGATTTCCGATATCAATCCGATCGGCACCGTACAGGTTCATGGAGAATACTGGAAAGCCACTGCCCGCACGCCCATTCCGCGCGGCGCCTCAATTACGGTGCTGGCCGTCGAAAACATGGTTTTACATGTAACTCAAAAAGAATAAACTAATAGGAGTAGCATATGCAATTACCACTTTTAACCTTAATCGCCCTTTGTGTGTTGTTAATTTCCAGTGCCGTGCGGGTTCTGCGCGAATATGAACGCGGTGTAATTTTCCGCTTGGGACGCCTGATTGCCTCCAAAGGTCCCGGCATTATTTTCCTGATTCCCATCGTGGATAAAATGGTCAAGGTCAGTTTACGCACGGTAGTGATGGATGTCCCGCCCCAGGATATCATTACCAAAGACAACGTATCGGTAAAAGTCAATGCGGTGGTCTATTTCCGGGTCCTGGATCCCTCGCGCGCCGTCGTGGAAGTCGAAGATTATCTCTATGCCACTTCGCAGCTGGCCCAGACGACCCTGCGTTCGATTTTGGGACAGGCCGAGCTCGATGATTTGCTTTCCAGTCGCGAAAAAATTAATACCGAACTGCAAACGATTCTGGATACGCATACCGATCCCTGGGGCATAAAAGTCTCCCAAGTCGAGATCAAACACGTTGACCTGCCCCAGGAAATGCAACGCGCCATGGCCAAACAAGCCGAAGCCGAGCGTGAACGTCGCGCCAAAGTCATCAACGCCGAAGGCGAATATCAGGCTTCCACCCGGTTGTTCGAAGCTGGCGAAATTCTCAACAAACAACCCGTCACGATTCAACTGCGTTTCCTGCAAACCCTGCGTGAAATTGCTACCGAAAACAACTCGACCATTATTTTCCCCGTACCCATCGATTTGTTTAAACCATTTATCAAACTGCTGGAAAATAAAACTAACGAAGGCTAATTGTCTCCCGTTCAAACAGTCGCTGACACCGACTACTTGAAATGAGCGCCGGTCCGGATCAGATCAAGCTGGATCTTGCAGGAATCGTCAGAGAAAATCCCGATGCGCTCCAGGCGCGCGTGGCGCAGTTGCATCTACAGCTGCATACGGCCAACTACAACTACTACGTTCTCGATAATCCGACTATCAGTGACGCCGAATATGACCAGCTGCTCCGCGAACTGCAAACAATTGAAGCGGCGCACCCTGAACTGATCACCCCGGATTCACCCACCCAGCGCGTCGGGGCGACTCCGTTAAGTGAGTTCACGACAGTCACGCATCGCTTGCCCCTCCTCAGCCTTGATAATGCGATGAACGAAGGTGAACTCCGCGATTTCATCGCGCGGGTGGAAAAAAGCCTGCCGGGAGAAACCATCGAATTCGTGGCAGAACCCAAGATTGACGGACTGGCGGTCGAGTTGGTTTACGAAAAGGGACTTCTAATCGTAGGCTCCACGCGCGGCGATGGCGTCACTGGTGAAAATATAACCCAAAACCTGAAGACCATTCGGGCGATACCGCTTAAACTACATTCCAGCCTGATGACAATTCCAGACCTTTTGGAAGTCCGTGGCGAAGTCTACATGGACAAGGTTGATTTCGAACGGCTTAACCGCCAGCAGGCCGAGGAAGGCAAACCGCTTTTCGCGAACCCGCGCAATTCGGCGGCTGGTTCCTTGCGCCAGCTCGATCCGCAAATCACCGCCCGCCGCCCGTTGAAAATATTTTGCTATGCGCTGGGAACCTGCGAGGGAGTGAGTTTTCAGACTCATTCCGAATTCCTGCAAGCCTTGCCTCGCTGGGGGTTGCGGGTCAACCCGTTAATTAAAGTATGCCAAAATCCCGCTGAACTGTTCGTCTACTACCACCAAATTGAAACACAGCGCAATGCGCTTCCCTACGACATCGACGGCGTGGTTTTTAAGGTGAACGCTTTTCGCCACCAGGAAATCCTGGGCATCAAGTCGCGCAGTCCACGGTGGGCTATTGCCGGCAAATTCAAGGCTCAGCAGGAAGTCACCCAGGTGCTTTCCATCAAAGTGAGTGTCGGGCGCACCGGTGCAGTCACCCCGGTGGCCAATTTTCAGCCCGTACCAATCGGCGGCGTCACCGTCGCCAACGCCACCCTGCACAATCAGGATGAAATCGAACGGCTCGACGTGCGCGTTGGTGACTGGGTTGTAATTCAGCGGGCTGGTGATGTCATTCCGCAAGTCGTCAAAGTCATTACCGAACGTCGGAGCGGTAAGGAAGAGCCGTACCGGTTCCCTACCCATTGTCCTGCCTGCGGAGCCTTCCTCATCCGAGAACTCGACGAAGTCAAGCACCGCTGTCCGAATATGAATTGCCCGGCACAGATCAAGGGTCGCATTCAACACTTCGCCTCCAAACGCGCGATGAACATCGAAGGCTTGGGCGACAAATGGGTGGAGCAACTGGTCAACAATGGGCTTATTCGGGACGTTGCCGACCTCTACCGCTTGACCAGAGAACAACTGCTCAACCAACCGCGCATGGGTGAAAAATCAGCCGAAAACCTGCTCATGGCGATCGAAACAAGCAAAAATTCCACGCTGGCACGTTTTATTTACGCCTTAGGGATTCGGAATGTCGGAGAACATCTCGGTCTGGTTTTAGCCCGAGCCTTTAATACCCTGCAAAACCTAATGCAGGCTACTGAGGAGCAACTGATGACAGTGCCCGAAGTCGGGCCAATTGTTGCGCGCAGTATCCTCGATTTTTTCGCAACCACGGAAAATCGCCGGACAATCAGTGAATTACTCGCCGGTGGTGTCCAGTTAACCGGAGAAGAACTAGCCGCGGGTTCCACGCAGTTAACCGGTAAGACATTCGTTTTTACCGGAACGCTGACGAAAATGACGCGCGATGAAGCCGAAAGTCTGGTACAAAAACGCGGCGCCCGGGCCAGCTCATCCGTAAGCAAAAAGACCGACTACGTGGTTGTCGGCGAAAATCCCGGTTCCAAAGCCACCACCGCCCGCCAACTGCAAGTCACCATCCTGACCGAAACTGATTTTCTGAAACTAATCACACCCTAATCAAGAGGTCCATATGAAAACATTCATTTATGCATCGTTGATTGGATTTGGTCTGGTTAGTCTGAGCCTTGCCAATGTTCCCGATACTACCCAACATACCGTGCATATGTTAGGCGCAGACATTTCGACGATTACCGGCTCGGGAATCATGTACCGTGCAATCAGGGGAAATTATGGTTTTAAAGTTTCTGGTTATCTGATCGCCTTTTCCAAAAGCGATGAAAACGATTACAACCTCGGGGCCGCGGTTCAGCGCACGATTATCACTAAACCATTGACGCGTTTGTACTTTTTCCTGGCGGGGTACTACGGAGGTAAAAAAACGGAAAATTATCGTTACCGGCGTTTCAATGGCGGTCTGGGTTTCGGAGCGGAATTGCGTGCCTTCCAGGCCGTTAAAAACGAAGACACCATTTTTTTCATCGAAGTCGGCGAGAAATATTTACGCACTCGACAGGAGCGCTTATCTTCGGGCGACGTAAAGCCCTCTTCAGGTTACACGCCTTGCTTTACGGCTGGATTGGGAATCGAATTTTAAACAATCCTTGACTGATAGCGCTCGATTCACGTTGGAACAACTCCCGAAATTATTTAAATTTGCGCCGCTTTTTGTAAGCCACCCTAGCTCAGATGGTAGAGCAGCTGATTCGTAATTAGCAGGTCGTCGGTTCAATCCCGACGGGTGGCTCGAAGACCGGGGGTGTACCAGATTGTGAGGGATATTTTCTTGTTCTTCTGCCTCAGTTCTGATTACTTTTAACCTGATGAAAGGCGATGATCTTCAACTGATTGCAGAAAAAGTGAACAGGAAGCAGAAAGCAGATTATCCTGCGGTGGTGCTTATCCTCAGCAATCTGATCGTAATCACTCTCGCCGTGAAAGAGAACTGGCCACTGGCGCCCCTGCTCTGGATTTACTGGTGGCAGAGCATGATTATCGGAGGTTTTAATTTCCTGCGGATTCTGAGCCTGCGTGATTTTTATTCGGTCTATGATGATGCAGACCAAAACCGACGGAACCAGGTCAAACAACGTAACCGTGTATATTCGGCGTTCTTTTTTCTGCTGCATTACGGGTTTTTTCATCTGATTTATTGGCTATTCATTATCATCAAGTTCGGTCGGCCGACCGCCCAGCGGGAGATTATCTGGTTGAGTATCGTAATTTTTCTGATCAACCATCTGTATACGTTTATCTATTATTACCGCCATGACCGGCACTCGCAACCAAACCTCGGTCTGGTCATGTTCTTTCCCTATTTACGAATCATGCCGATGCATATTACGCTGATGCTGGCCTTTTTTATCTCAGGATCGAACTCATTAATTTTGTTTTTAATCCTCAAGACTGGCGCCGACTGGGGCATGCACCGGATTGAACGGCGGCAAGTGTTGCGATTAACCCGCGCGTAAGAACACTGTAATAAAATTGATCCCGTTCAGGCCTGCGCCGCCTTCAGCAAGCCTACGGTGATGGTGGATTAGTACCGGTTTTCAGTAAGTGCAGATTACCGGTTACATAACCTGAGAAAATGCTCAGGGGCAGACCCGGTCAGGATACTGCCCCTGAAAGAGGGGCCCCCGTCTTAGGGAGGGACAAAAGACGGGGGCTTACTGCAGTGTGAGTGAGGAAGAATTCTTTAGAAGCTTACACCGATGCTGAAATACTGGTTCGCATCAAAATTCTTCATCGGACGGTAGGCATAATCGAAAAGCAGATTGCTACCCCCCAGCGGCAGATGCCAACCGAAACCATAGGCTAAACCAAATTGGTTGTCGTCTTTGGCGGTTTCGGTATAATCGTCCGGAAAGAGGGTCATCGTATAGCCACCGCGGAGAAAAAGCATATTCTTGAAGCCATACTCGGCGCCCATGCACATCTGGTCAATGGTGAAGCTGTTATTGATATAATTGCCCACAAAATTGACCTGATGCAATTCACCCAGCTTGTAGGTATAAGACAAACCCATAGTCATATTGGCGGGCAATTGTGCCGTAGCCAAATCGAGTCTGGTTTTCCGGGTAACGGCATTCGGATTAGCCCACGGGATTTCTGAATCGAACTCGATCCCCGTGCCGTCAAATTTTACCGAACTGCCTAAGTTGCGCATCGCCACACCGAAGGAGATATTCCACGGTGAGACATATTGCAGTCCAAAATCGAAGGCAACAGCGCTGGCGCTCATGTTACCGATTTTCTCCGAGATGATTTTCATATTCGTCCCGAAGTTAATGCGGTCGGTGAACCGGCGCGAGTAGGTCGCACCCAACGTCAGATAGATAGGTGCAATCATTTCACCCGTGCCTTCCGGCGCTTCAATCGTCGTCACCGGAATATCACCGATGTCCAGCACCTGGAGGGTGACGCCGAAGGCTCCGGATTGTCCAATCCGCACACCGGCCCCCATGTTGCTGACTTTCATGCCGGCAAAGTACTTCATGTAATTGAAGGATGCTTCGCCGCCTTTCAGCATTGCCAAACCAGCTGGATTCCAGTATATTGCATCGACGCCCTTGATGTCGGCGATATTGCCACCGCCCAGAGCGACATTGCGCGCCCCGACCGGAATCAGCAGTTCCGGACAGGCGGCAGTACCGACCTTGGGGGCGCTGGCATAAGCGACCGGCAGGGTGATCAGCATCAGAATGATTAAACTGATAGAAAAAGTCTTATTTTGCATAGTTTGTTCTCCCAATTATCGATTAATAAGCATCAAGCCGTTCATTGGGTGTAAAGACCGCAATCTTACCGACTTTTTCTCCCACTCCCGGGACATCTACATGATAAATGTAAATGCCACTGGCAACTGGTAACTCATACTCATTGTCGAGTCCCCATTGCAGGAGCGTGGTAGTCGGATCGGTCTTCCTCAAATGGCGGATTAAATTGCCAGCCAAATCGAATATCCGAATGGTGCACTCGGGCGGCAAATAGGTAAACTGAACGTAGCGGTTAAACGGATTCAATTCGCCGCTGTGGTACCCATAGTACGGATTGGGAACAACATTGATACGTTTCAGATCGGCTTTCTTATCGGTGAGCGTCTGGGTATTGGACGGTGCTCTGAAAGCAAATATGTCGGAAGGCTGACTCGGTTTGGTGGTCAGAATCCGGAAGATCGTTCCGGTCTCCGGCATCGTCGCGTTGTAGTTGCCCGTGGCGACCGAGCCACCATTCCAGTTGACGAACACCATGCGTCGGAATACGTCGCCTCTCATGATGTTGGCATCAAGGTAGGCATGGGCGCTGGGATTTGCCCCGATACTGGCCACGATTGCATCATAACCAGCCTGCCCGGGCGTGGTATTAGCCGGTTTGACCCAGTAAATCCAGTCGGTGTAGGGATCATTATCGCCACCGGAAACCGAATGGTCAGCCGGATAGCCTTCACCCGTGTCGCAACCCGCCTGAGTCAACAGGTTAAAGGTCGCGCTATGATCTACATCCAACAGATAAGGGAATAACCGATAGTCGTCCGCGGTACTGTTCTTGTCCATGCCGATGCACCAGAGCTCGAACGGCACATCAAGGTAGACGCCCCCGGTGGAAGCACCGGTCATGAAGGCATTGGGAATATAAGCCTTGCCTCCGGCAGTGGTGAAGCGGATTTCCCAGTCATAAGGGATAATACTGCTCCAGCGGGCGCCCCCCTGGGTAGTCCGGGTAACGAAATAATCGTAACTATCATCCATGCCTACAGCATTCATACCGGTGTGAATGCCCCACTCTGCCGGACTAACCTGCTGATCTTCAGTGGGACGATCAATATCACCGGCTACGGGAACACCATCCCAGTCGCCGAGGAACGGGAAGCCATTGGAATTGTAGGCGAAGCAACCCATTTCCGGTTGGGAGAGCGGACCATTGCCGTTGGCCACGACCTGGATGTTCTTATAATCCAGCGCTGGGCCGACAACTTTGACCAAAATGCCGTCCACAACGTTGTAAGCGTCGTCACCACGCTGATTGGGTTGATCCACTAAAAGCGTCTCGGTCTGAGCCGCGCTGAAAGAAGAATCTGACGAACTGAGCAGATTCCAGGTACGATCCGCGTTGAAAGTCACATGATAAGCGTCTCCAGTCAGAGAACTCGGATCGACGACAATGGCAACTACCGATCCGTCACTCGGGAGTCCGGCAGTCACACTGTGGGTGACAGTGAGCGAATCACCTCTGACTGAGGAAGTGCGTAATCCTGGCGTGTTCTGCGGGATCACGCGCACGATACGCGGAGAACTCTCGAATATTTTCGGCGCTCCGAACTCGCAATAACCTTCGGCGGTGACACCGAAATAGTATTCTTTTCCGTTAAATAATGCTTCACCGACATTACCGACGGTGGGATGCTTATTTTGGGAAAGTACGATGTAGCGCTGATTAGTGTAATCTTCGGCATCCGCTGGTGTTCCGATATCCCAGTGGTCAACGACGACCGGTTCGCGCCCGGAAGCATCTGCATACTGATAAACAGTATAGCCGCGGAAGTTATAAGTCGAATCAGAAATCACTTTAACAATGTTATCAATGATCACGGTATCGCCGTAAGCCGCCCCAACGATTGGATCGGCGGATTCATAGGGACTACCGTCATCATTGTATTCTGAGGTCTCATCCCAGGTCAGAATAATCTCGTTGGGCGCCTGGCTGACTGAAACGACGGGGGTCTTGGGTGCCTTGGCCAAAATGAAGTTCAGGTCATAAGCCTGTTGCGCCAGAACATCAACTTCCTTTAAGGTCGTTACGGAGTTGACATTGCTTGAGCCACGGGCCACGATACAACCAGCGACAATTTCCTGTACGCCGGGTTCACCGAGCTCCGGAATACCATCGGCGTCGGCATCGACCCACTTCGGCATCACGAACGGACCGGTGGTCATCATAAACCGACGATCGGACTCATTCGCATCCAACCATCCCGTGGCGGCTTCAGGATTACCCGTGTACATAAAGCGGGTCGGATTGCCGCTTGGATCGGTGATGAAGCTGCCATCTCTCCAAATACCGCGCTGGTAGTTCCAGGCATCGTTCCCGGTCTGGGGATTACCTTGTGGAGAGTCGTCATTGTTGTAATAGATGAAGGACGTCATCTTCAGCATCTTTTTATCCTGAAAGGTCGTCCCGTCGGGTAGCACGACCACGTCGCCCGGCGAATCAACGATCGGCCCCTGGAAGAAGTCAATCCCGATTGCCGGCGGTGCGGCGCCATATTGCTGATCATTATCACTGGCATTGTACAAATACCCTAAACCGAGGGTACTGTCACAACCGACGAAATCGTCCCAGCCATCGCCCAAATCCGGATCAGTCCAGATCGAGAGATAGGTTTCACTCCAGTCATAGGCGCTTTTATTGACGATTTGCCATTTCAGGAAGACCATGTCACCGATCGCGTCCGCCCGGCTGAAGGACCAGACGATCTGGCGAACTTCGACACCCATCTTGGAAGTGCCGAATTGGGTATGATCAGCCATATCATTATAGACACAGAAGATTGTTTGATCGCCGATGAGTTTGGGATTGCCATCAGCGTCAACCGGCGCGCCCTGACTGACCGGCCAGTTGGTCCAGTCACCCGTTCCGTCGGAACGAATCTCATACCAGCGATAGGCGGTCGAAGTCGGATTGGCCGCCACGGGCGGGTCAATTCCCCACTGGGTGATTTCACCGGGTTGGAATTCACTGTGACCGTGAATGATACCCGCGATGCGCGGTGAACCTTCGACCATAGCGCCGACCCATTGGCCTGCGGCAAACATCGGGCTCAGTCCACTGCCTTGCGGCCATTCCAGGCCCCAGTCGCCCAAAACGTTATCGTAAAACCAGGTTCCGTTGTTGCGCAGGATACCATTCATCCGGTTGGCATTGATCCAGATATCGTTCATGATAGCTGGTTTGCTCACCGGTGTGGTTTTGGATTTGATTGCTTCCGCGCCCAGAGCGAGCGTACCAAGCAACATTATTATCAGAATAATTGGCATTATTTTCTTCATGTTCATTCCTCCAATCAACCTTACAGTTCGACCTGGACACCGAGACGAATCTGCCGCGGTTGACCGTAGTAGTTATAATCAATCTCACGCATTTTGAAGAGCTTCTTACCGGTTTCATCCAGTGCCCTCCAATACGCCTGACCAGCCGGGGTTCCCAGGAAGCCCGAATCATCCGGCAATCCCGTAGTTGTCCAGACATCCTGGACATTCCTCAGGTTTAGCAGATTGATGATTTCGGCATAGAGCCGCAGCTTGGACGGGCCAACTTTGATGCGCTTGTCCAGTTTCATATCCACGCGGAAGTTCCAGGGTGTGGTCTCTGCCATCGCGGCAGTTACCGGCACGTTGGAGATGTCGTTATCATAGCGACCGTCATGCGGTTGTACGCCAGTCACGCGACAACGGGTGTAAGGATTGCCGGAGTTGAAAGTGAACAGCAGGTTGGCACCGGCATCGCGCAGGAATTTCGGCCCCTCGTCTTTTAGGCGATAATCGAGGGTCAAGGCCCCGGTATGCCGTTGTTCGAAATCCAGCGGTTGGGCGAATTTCGGGTAATGCCCGCGGGTCCCGCTCAACCAGGCGATATCGAAATTATCCAGCGAAGCCGAGCCAGTTCCTTCTGCAAATTGCATTTCGTAGTTGAAATTCAGGCTCAGGTTTTTGTACCGGCGCAAATTGAAGATCACATCCAGACCTTTGACCGTACCGAAATCACCATTAACCGGGAAGGCGATCGTGGTGATGTCCGTAATGATCGATTGCAGTTGAATCAGGTCTTCGGTTTCTTTATAAAAAGCAGTCAGCTGGACCGAAGCGTTGGTACCTAACATCTGCTTGAAACCAATTTCATAGGACGTCGTCTTGGGGGGTCTCAGGTTGGGATTGTTCAGGTTAGTGAAGTACCCCGTCTCCTGAGCGTATTTGTCCATATAAAACGGTGCCAGATACAGGTTGGTCAGCGGCGGTTGCTGATAGAAAACCCCATATTGTGCATGGAAAACCGTTTGATCAGTGACCGGGAAACTCATTCCTAACCGCGGACTGATATAATAGTAAGTCTCCGAAGGTTCGGTGTCATCTTCATCGAACTGCCGATTGCCACCGAACATGCCGGTGCCATCGACATAGGTTCCATTGGCATCGAATTCCGCGGCGATCTGTTTGAACATCCACGCATTGGGATTGATATGGTCATAGCGCAGGCCGATATTCAAAACCAGATCCTTGAATTCGATTTTATCCTGGACATAGGCACTCATGATAATCGGATGGTACGGAGCCTGGTTATAATAGCCGCTGGTCGGACGACCGGTAGAATCTCTGACCACATCCGTCAGATAATCACCTTCATTGACCTCGTTGCCTTCCAAGTCATAGCCATAACCGCGGATGTCGGCATTCCGGAAACGTCCCAATTCGTCATTGACGAAATCCGAATCCGCCAAGAAAGTCGGATTATAGATGCGCATTGACCTCAGGGTATGGTACTTGTATTCGAAGCCGGCTTTGATCGTGTTGTATTTGCCCTGTTGATGAGTCAGGTCAAAATCCACGCCCCAGTACTGCGTCCGCTGTTTCCACCAGGAATCGTACTGGCAACCGGGCTGGAAGAAGTCGGGTTCTATTCTTCCGGTGAACGGATTGCCCCAGTAGTCACGGGCTTCCGGCCAGGGATTATAATTCGGATCACCATACTTGTATAGGTCATCCTTGAAGACCGGATCGTAAGTATGAGTCTCTGTATCGTACCAGTTGAATTTCAGATCGTAGAACGACCGACTGGACAACATGTGCGTTAGCGTAGTA
>CAZPQN010000026.1:0-8205 GCA_964588795.1 uncultured bacterium
GTTTCAATCCTTGATTTGTTGGAAGTCGGATTCAGACAGCAGAATCGGCGCAAGCGACTGAGATACCGCTTCTTAAGTGGAAAAAATTGCGATTATTTTGCTGTTTTGAATCCATTGGTAAAGCTCGGATTGTCAAAAATCCAAGTCAATTTTATCGAATTTGACTTACACTAACAAGTTGATTTTCAATTCACAATGTCAAAGAGCGGATACTATACACAAATATTTTTATAAGTGCAGTCAATGCATTCATTCCGGTTGACGGTACGCGCCGGAATATTTTCGTCCTGAACAATTGTCAATAGGTGATTGATGTCTTCAATCACTTTTTGGCGGGTTTTGGAATTATATTCGACTCTGACCTGCCGGTTTCCATCCCGGATGTAGAAGAGGAAGCCACATTTAACCGGTTGTTGGGTTACGTCTTCTACCAACAGACAGTAGCTCAACATCTGGGTTTTATGAGAACGGTAAACGAAGTGTGGGTAAATCGCATATTTGTAATCAATTGGTGCTAAGGAACCATCAACAAGAGTAACGACCTCATCTACGACGCCCCGCAGATGATATTTTTCACTGACCAAGAAGACATTCGACTCACGGGCAATCGCGCCGACTTTCTTCCAAAGGTAGTCTTTATTGTGCGACTGACGTTCTTCATGGACTTCCCGACCTTTCTGCACCTTATAGCGACGATCTTCATACTGGGGAATTTTCAGCACGTTCATAAAGTAGATGAACCGCGGGCAGAAATAAAATTCCAATAATTCTGTTGGAGTGATCTTCAGTGATTCCATAGCTCGATATTTACCCAATATGCCAGCGGATTTAATCGTGAGTTCGGTAAATTGATTTTCGCAGAATAGTCGCTCAAAACAGCAGCGCCTTGATTTCGTCGGTGACCAGTTTTTTATCGAACGCCTGCCCGGCGGTGATAACCTTTTTGAAGTCCGGTTCGCACATGGGAAATATATAAACACTATCGGTTTCTGGATCGATCAGATCTTTGACCTTCATGACCATTTCGTCTAAAAGAGTGCGGTTAATCGTACCCAGGAAGACTGATTTCTGGACGCGATAAAGTCCAGCTTGCTCGGTGGCTTTAATGACCTTGTTCCGGATTTTGTTCTTGGAAATGTCGTAAATCACCCAGACCAATTGCTCATTCGGTTGCATTGAATTTCTCCAGAAGTTCCTGTGCAAAATGGTGCAGGTCAAGTTGGACAATGTCACGGCGGCGCACGTTCCGACCTTTATAATGGATCGCGTTATCGAGGTGTTCATTCAAAGCTGGCAGAAAGACTTTTTTACCGTCGGCGCTGAGGTTAAATCCATTAGCCAGCTTATCGAACAGATCTTTACGGATAGCTTTCTTGACAAATAAATCCAGAATAGTTTCTTCGGCCCAGATACGGTATTTCTCGATAACATCATAGACGAGAGAGACCTTATTGTAGTTGTCCACGTGGATGAAGCCGATATAAGGGTCAAGGCCGGCCACTATCACCGCTTTTTCAACTACACCGTAGAGTACGGCATAGCCATAGTTAAGCAGGGCATTAAATTCGTCTTTGGCCGGCTGGCGACTGCGTCCTTCGAAAACAAAATGATCGGGAACGAATTGGGCAAAAATATCCCAGTAAGCTTTTCCGGCAGAACCCTCGATGCCGAGCAGGTGTTGGCGCACCTCAGCTATGGTGCCGTGCAGGTTTTTGACTTGTGCGAGAGCATTTTGAATGACATTCATTGCCGCGGTGATTTCGGCCGACAGCCGGGTCCGACGTTCGCGCATTGCGGTCAGGAAAGCCAGCTGGTTTTCGAATTTACTGCATACCCATTGTAATCCGTACGGAGTGCCTGCCGCGGAAGTAGATAATTGCAATTGGGCACGACGGATGCGCGTAGTGGAGCCCATGCGGGCATGCCAGAAGCGGCCGACCGGATCGCCGTACTTATTCAGGATAAGGATGTCAATATTGTATTGCAGGGCAAGTTCGACAGCGTCTGAGGAAATGTTCGTTCCCGTGAAGATTAGGATCGAAGAGACTTTATTGGGCGAAATGATATGCCGTTCACCATTGGAAAAAATCTCAAACATGGCGCCTTTTCTGGATATTGAAGAACCAAAAGTGGATAGAATGATCTGCATATCAATTCTCCGGCACTACGAATTTATACGCATCGAGATGTACACAGCCAAATCCTTAAAAATATATTGTGCTATTTATCTCAGGCAATTCACAATCCGGGTCGAATCCTGTAATTGAATTATAAAATTGATCAACCTGAGATCGTTTTAAATGATAAATACCGTACTCGCTATCTCTCTTAAGACACTTTTTAGGAACATTGATGATATATCCGGCTAAATCTCGGCGGGCGGCTTTCAGAAGGACATTATTCTCAAAACTCTTTTCCTTGGTAATGAGACTGTAATATGTTTGCCAAGCCTGTTCCGCTTCCTCGTCCATCTCTATGAATACTGATTGACAATAGTCTTGGCCTATCAGTTCAAATTTATCCGAAAATGGTTTGCCATTTTCATCGGTGTATTCCAGCGCCGACATGGCGGTTAAGATTTCTGAAGATATTTTCTGGGAGCCGTCGACAGCGACTTGTTGGTAATAATCATTAGCTAGGTCATAGAACATTGACTCATCGATGATGTTTTTACCTAGCAGCACCTTTTTAGTTTTTTCAAGTAGAAAGCGGTCATAAATCTGCGAGGGTTTCCAGCCATTTGAATCTTTGATGGATACGAGAAATATTTTACCAATGAATCCCTGGCGACATTCCCGGTTACATCGACCACAGGTTTGAAAGATACTATCCAATGGGGCAAAATCACGAACCACGATGTCCAGATCAATATCCACTCCGGCTTCAACTAACTGCGTGGATATGACAAGAATAGGTTTTTTTCTTGCCCCATTCGCGATGGATTTAATCCTCATTAGTCTGTCTTTTGGAATGACATGAGAAGATAAATATTCGATGCGATGAGGAATATCAAGGTTGGAACAGTACTGATATAGTTCGCGTGCCGAGCGAACGGTATTCAAAACCACAAGGATATCTCTTGTCGGGTGGTCTCTAATGACCGTTTCCACCCAGGTGCAAAATCGGTCCCATTCCATTTCTTCTTGGGATAAATTCGACAGATCAATTGCAATTCTGGAGAGATTTTTAAATAATTCTTCTTTCCCGATAACTAGTTCCTTGATCTCATTTTTTATCTCGGAGAAAATTAACGGCATGGTTGCAGTCACGAAAATTATTCTTGAATTCAGTAATTCGGCCGTTTTCTGAAGAGCGGTTTTAACCAATGACCAATAATCATGCGGAATTGTCTGCACTTCATCTAGGATAATAACGGCATCCGAAAAACGGTGAAATTTCCGGAGACTGGCATTTCCATTACTAATCAATGAAAGTAGAAATTGTACAAAGGTTGTAACGACGAGTTTGCTTTCCCAGCCTTCAATTAAATGCAAGGCCCTATCGGGTGAATAAAATGACTCTGATTCGTTATAATTTTGATGTCTATACCTAATTTCAGCGAGATGATGGTGTTTGAGCAGAATGTTTGATTCGTCGGGCAAATGGGCAAAAGAGCGGATTTTATCAAACACCTCGAAATTTTGGTCTATTACGGAAGTAAATGGAAGGCAATAGATAATATGTGACAATCCAAATTTTTCCCGGATTTTTAAGGCGGCAAATAGCGCCGAAATGGTTTTCCCTGAGCCTGTGGGAGCATTAATGGAAAATACTCTCTCTGATTCGTCACACGTATCAATTGCATCATTGACATTTTGAAATATTATTTCTCGAATATTATTGATTTTCTTTTCTTCATCATCCTTTAAAGTGGACCTAAAGTTGTTCACTGCTTTACTCGCCAAAACCGGTGCCTCCAACATGACATCAGAGTGGAATATTGCATCAGATTTATCGGCATTGGTCAATAAAGAGTATAAAAGATTAACAATAAAATAATGTTCGAGAGTAAATCTTCTATCCAGTCGTTTGATTTCCCCGAAACGTCTAAATTTTCCGCTCTTCACTTCGTTCAAAACGATTTTCAGAAAATCCGTCCTGACAAAATCAGCTAATCCATAATCTTTGATTATTTCCCGATATTCATCAAAATCAATATAATCTGATTGACGGTGACAGATTTCATACTCATCGTCGGTGATTGTCAGAAGATTCTGATAGGATTCCAGATCACCATGATGTCGGCGGACAATCAGAAATCCAACAGCAGGAAGGAATAAATTATCCCGAAAGCTTTCAGCAAGAACACCAAAGGTCATAAAAGCTGAAATGAGCCCATGTTGGCGTAAAGATCGCTCATTCGCGGAGAATTTTCCCTCAAGATTGGTTATATATTTCTGAAACCAGGGCGTTGCTTTTCCGAAGTCGTGAAAAAGTGAAGAGACTTTCAGGACATCTTTAAGATCAGATGTTGAAAAAGATGGAAAATGGCAGGAGCATTCAGCAAACCGCATATCGGCATTCCGCCAGACCCCGACGATATGTTCATGTAGCAACCGATCCGGGTGAGATTTTAGTTTAAAGCAATACAATCCGCTCCCCGTTACTGAGCTCTTCAAATTCCCTGACGCTTGCCCGTAAATTTTGACCATTATTATCAAACAGGTATTCACTGTACCGCTCGACTTCCCGGCCGCCATCTGTTTTCATCCGGACTGGGATGCGTGTGGAATAAATTACCCGCTCTTCGAATTGAACTTCTTTAAGAATATCTTTGCGTATTACGGAACAAATTTCAACAAACCGGTCATCAATCACTTTTGTCTGTCCCTCAAATAAACCGATATAAGAGTAATCGGCCAGATTCCATGCCAGTCCCAGGGAAACGGTATAATAGGACTCGTGGTTCTGGACGGAATTGATCAATATCTTAAATAGTTCTTGATTATCCCAGGCAAACCAGATTCTAAACGTTCCGTCCTTGATGAACTCCAGGGTTGTCCGTTTATGTTCTTCAAATCGGGAGAAGTGCTTTGGAAGGGTTGTCTTTAGAGTATTAATCGGGATTACGACTTTCTTAATTGGTTTGCGGATCCCAATAGCCAGACGATAAGAATTTTCGGGGAAATAATGCCAATAATGCTCCTTATCCAAACCAATTATCGCCGAAATCATACCGATTACTGCGGTTCCGGGTGGGAAGCCAAAGGTTTGAGGAGACATTGTTGTGAATGGTTTTTTGAACTGAGCTAAGTCAGCTCTCACGTCAAATACAAGATACTGCATGTATTCTCCTTCTTACAGGTTCAGAGCCCTCCAATCAGACGGAACGGTTATTTGTAATCCAGGATCTTTTTGATAGCGGATTTCCAGGATATGTTGTCTATTACTTTGGATAGCCGCTGCCAGGATACTTGTATCCAGTGAAAAATCATTCAATCCCCGGATTTTCAGTTCATTCATCGCGCTGACTATCTTGATCTTTTTGTCAAGATCGCCGATAAAATAATTCGGGGTTTTATAGATGATTTGCACTAGTAGACGAGGTTGCTGACCAAATTTACTCCGACTGATCAGGTTTTTCGTCCCGTGCCACATCGCTTCGAGCAGGAGCGCTTCGTCTTCGATGGTCATGCCGGTATGCTTGGCGGCGTTTTGATTGATAATGCCGTGAAAAGCAATAAAGGAATAAAAAAGAACGTACTCTTCCCTAAAGGTTCGTTGTTTAGCACCTGGCTTTGAGGCAAATGCTCCGGTGCCTTGAATATGTTTCATTTCTACTTTATGCAAAGAACGTCCCATTTTAAATTGAACCGGTCCCGTATACGTGAAAGAATCTTTTTCTAAAGGCAACACTCCTCCAAATAGCCGGATATCAATGCATTTTTTTAATATGTCATCTTTGTTATTCGAAAAATCGGAAGCACGTGTTTTTCCATCTTGAATTCCTTTATTTTCATCTCCGGCGATGAATTTCTCCTGGACAAAAACATCCTTATCGCCTTTACCATCATACCCTTTGTACTCGATGAAATAATCTCGTATCGTACGTTTTAGGCGGACATCAGTTACAAAGTTCGTTCCGGTTTCTTCATCAATCCGGGGTTTGTTCTCATCCAGCGGATCGCCGTTAGGGTTGGCATCAGTGACGTCATAGCAAAAAAGCAATTCACTCCGGTTTTTAATAATCTCACTCATTTTCAGCTCCTTCTTTTTCTTCTTCTTTTGATTTGAATTGTTTGTTACGGTTCATTCCCATGGCGAAATAGAAACTGATTTCATCCACGCTTTGGGTGCGTAAGTCCGGCTCGCCGGATTCAAGTAGAATGGCTATTATCTCTTCCAATTCACGATAATAGTTCTTCTTGTACTGCTCCAGTTTGTTGATACATTCCGGTAAAAGTCGCTTAATCGTATGATAGTCAATTTTGAGACCATTAAGCCGGTCTCGGAATGGAGTCGCTCCCCGCTCCTGCCATTGAATATCAAGGACATTCTGCGCCAAAACCCCGAGGAGGAATACGGCTTTTTTCCAGTCAGCATCGTAAAACTCCGGATGTGTGCGAAAATAATCCTCATACTTGTTTTCCATTTTCACCTCCAGTTTATTTTGTGGGTTGTTGATTAAATTGAGTGCGTACAGAAATTTAAAAAAGATCATGGCTTTTTGAATTTCGTAGAAAAGTTGATTCTGTCTGAACTTTTCTGAGATTGTATTTGAAATTTGATGTAGGATGAATTGTTTATCAATTAGGCGGTTTTTCAGGATTTTGGTGGTGAGATCAAGAAAATCGTTATTGAACTTAGAATCGAAGAAGGTCTTGATGATGCCAAAATTGAAAGAAAGGTTATCAGGTGTAGCTTTTTGATATAGTCCTTTAATTTCATGGAAATCCCGGTGTTTTTCGACTGTCTTTTTTGCGTGGATGATTTTTTGGAATCGTGAAGGTAAAATATCCTCGGCTTCCTGTAAGATTTTAAACTCACTATTACTTTCTTTGAAAAACAAAAAGGTAAAAGTCGCCTGATCTTTTTGGGCCGCTAAGGTTTCAAAAACCTCATCTTCCATTTCGCGACTACGTTGGAGATTTTTTTCGTGTTTCTGTTTAAACGAAAGGTCCGCAAAATTGCGCTGTATGTCTTCAAGCATCGGGGAAAAATCATCGCGCTCGATTGTCGGCGCAGGTATCAATAAATAGTTATTTCCATAAAAGTACCTTTGGAAATTCTTCTGAATCCATTCCTTTCCTGTTCTTAGATGCGTAGCACAGGTTGGACAGACCGGATAATTCTTCCAGGTCCCTTCACGCTGAAATCCGCCGGCTATATAGGCATACTCATTAGCAGAATAAAAATTATATGTACTACAAAAGCCGTATGTGATAGGACTTCTATTCCCACAGATATAACACAAGTTATTATTACCCGCTGAAGTCACTCCGTATTTAGTGTAATAATCGCGATATTGATCATGCATGAGATCGTCAATAATGGGCTTGAAATATTCACTTTCTCCGGGTAATTTACCATTAATTCGGACAGTACAGATATTTGACTGATTCGGGTCAATTTTTTCAGATACAATATCAATCAAGTTCGTTAAAAAATCGTTGAAGGTTTTAGCGATTATTTTAAGTCTAGGATTTATCATGGAGTCATTTTCAAGAGTCGCTTTTATTTTTTCGAGAGATTTACGAATATTTTTTCGTTGCTCTTCTGATTTATTATTAAAACCTATTTGGTAGGAAGGAAATGCGGACTTTTTTTGTCCTGCTGATGATTTGAGTAGAACTTTTTCATTCTTTGATTGATCAAACTGAATAATATCCGTCCCAACAAAAGAGCATTCGTTTTCATCCAATTTAAAATCCAAAACGATCACGTTTCCCGATGTAATCTGAAGATTCAGATTAAGAGGATTTTGCAAACCACTGACCTTAGTGATATTTTCCCCGATGACTTTGAGTTTATTTAGCATCTTGCCTCCTATGACCCACGAATGAATTTCCCGATGGATTGGGACGAGCTGTGGGTTGATGGGTATTGTGGATTGGGATTGATAATCCCATGACTGAAGTCATGGGGTGCCGGATAATATAGGTATGTTGGGCAATTCCCATGATTGAAATCATGGGTTGCGGGTGATGCGAGGGAATAATCCCGACAATCGAAATAGTCCACGAATTCATTCGTGGATACAATAGC
>CAZPQN010000026.1:8305-34250 GCA_964588795.1 uncultured bacterium
CTGGGTAGTAGATTTCCATGAAGCGATCGTATTCCTCCCGGAAAGTCATTTTTTGGTGATGGTGTTCCTGGTTGCGGATATATTTTTCAACATTTGGAACGGCCGATTCACTGACTGAAAAAGCGCCATAGCCAACCTGCCAGACGAATTTCGAATCGGTCATATTTTCCTGATTTATCCAATGTGAGGAAATACCCTTGAGATTCTTGATAATGCGCGCAATACCGGTATCGGCGGAAAGCAGAAAGAGACAGTGAACATGATCCTTGACCGAATTTACAATCCGCACTTTGCAGTTTTGGTCGGCCAGGATATTTTCAATTTGGCGATTAAGAACTGGCCGGATATTCGCGGGGATCAGCACGTGGTCATCTTTGGTTCGGAATACGGCGTGAATCCAGATTTTTACGAGAGCATGTGACATAATTGGATCACCTCCGGGTAGTTCCCACGACTGAAGTCGTGGGTTAAGAAGAATTTTCGATCGGGATTGGTATACCCACGAATGAATTCGTGGGGTATCGGAGATATCGGATAGATATTGATATTCCCACGACTGAAGTTGTGGATTGCCGGATCACAGTTCGGGAAGACAGATATATATCTCATCACGTCACGCTTTTAATCGTTCCGAAGCCCCGGGCGACCTGTTTACCAAGTCCTAAAAAATCGGGTAGGATGAAGTTCATTGTAAATTCGCCAGTGAAACAAGTCATACGGATATTTTTGAAGTTCATCGGATGCGGTTTGAAATATCCCTCAACTTTTATTTCATCTACTGCCGGAATATTGTAATGGAAACCCTTTGAGACAGTTTTCAGGTTTTCGCGTAGTAAGTGACGTAAAAAGTGTTGTTTTTCAATCTTATCGAGAGTTTTAAAAGTTGCAAAGTTTTCTTCTTTGAGTGCCATCCAGGGCGAGATGAATTGATAATCATGGAAAACATCGGTTTGTCCGAATTCATCCATTCTCAATTGGATTGATTTTTCCCATACCCTGGCTTTCTCGCCGGCAATGACCAGTTCATCTACATCCTGAAAAACTTCTTTCAGAATGTCGAGGCCTTCCTGCAAACCAATCAGCGTCGGTATTTTGTCGATAGCTTTGAACTGGATAGTGGGATAGGCGTAACGGAAGCGACCGTCAGCGAAATGATTATGAATCAGCACTGCCTTGGGATAACGACGTGCGAAAAATCCGCGCAGTTTTGGAATATCGAAGTTGTGCATCAGGTTGTTCGGAAACTGAATTTTAATTGTTGTCACAGTAATAGTGGCTGGAATCCTCATCAGGTTCATCCTGTATATAGAGTAATGGAAAGTGGTTTTGTTAAATTGCGTTGAACGCAAAGTAGCAGCCTATTGGCGAAGCAGATGCCGGTGGCAGTATTTTCCGAATCCATGGGTTGATTCCTCTGGGGCGCCTTACTTAAAAATATTTAAAATCCTATTTTCAGACCGACCTCTCAATAAACAATATCCATATCTCATTTAATGAATTTTTTTCAATCTATCAAGGAAAAATTTAATGGAAATACGCGATCCGATTACTGCGCTATTATTCAGTGTGCATTATTCCTTTGTTGATGACACGCTTTTTCATTGACTTCCAGCACGATTTTCTCATATATTAAAGCGTGATTTTGAAGTGGGATTTATGTTGTAGGCCGGTTATTAACGCCAATTTAAACGACGCCAGGGAAAATTTTCATTGGTGGTGTAATGGAGGCTGTAGATGAGTAAGAGGTATTGGACGATTTTATTGCTTCTGCTGGTGGCTGTATCAGTGATGGCGGGTACCAGTGGAAAAATTGCCGGTACGGTTCGGGACGCTCAGAACGGGGCGCCCCTGACCGGCGTGAATGTCTTCGTCGAGGGTACTCTGATGGGTGCGGCGACCGACATTAATGGCTACTTCATCATTTTGAATGTACCGGTTGGCAAATACCAGGTCAAGGCGACGATGATGGGCTATGCGCCGATGACCTTGCGAGATGTGACGGTGTCAATTGACCTGACTACCAAATTAGAATTTGCGCTGAGAACCACGGTTCTGGAAACCGGCGAAGTGGTCGTAGTTGCTCAGCGCCCGCTGTTGCGGCAGGACGAATTTACTTCGCGGCATACGGTATCGGCGGAGGAGATCGAGGTTCAGCCGGTGGACAATTTCCAGCAGATCGCGCGCAACCAGGCGGGCGTGGTTGGCAGTCACTTCCGCGGCGGACGCGTCGGCGAGGTTTTGGTGGTGATTGATGGGTTGGCGGTCAAGGACCCGGCGGGCGAGTATTCCGGCAACATGGGTGGATTTACCGCCGACATTCCGGAAGCCGCCATTCAGGAGATGGAAGTGACCCTGGGCGGTTTCAGCGCCGAATACGGCAATGTACAGTCCGGCGTACTGAACTTAGCCCTGAAGGAGGGCGGGCAGAAATTTTCCGGTCGGTCGCGAGTCACCTCGACCAATTTCGGCGAAAGCCTCAATGAATTGTTAATGGGTAAACGCGGTCAGTGGCTCGACGCCACTTATCTGCATAAACTGGAAAATGTCTACCAGTTCAGTTTAAATGGACCATTGGTGCCGGGTCGGGCGAATTTCTCGGCGTCGGCGGAAATCACCGACCGTCAGCAAGGCAATTTCCTGAACGAGAAAGCCTTTTACCAATCCTATCAGGGTAAGGTAACCGTCAAACCGACCAAGTCTACCAAACTGGCATTCGGCGGATTGTACTCCAAGCGCGATTGGGATCAGTTTTATTTTCAGGCCTCGAAATATGGCCCGGGTGCGGACTATCCGTATAATGATTTCTGGCGCGAACAGACTGCCGGGGACGATACATTATACCATTACCTCTATGTCACTGACCCGCACAAATACTGGGATCAAAATGGTCTGGCCACCGACACGACCATTACCTGGATTACGCCAGTGGACTCAGTTACCAATGACACCAGTTACTATCACGGGGTAAAGACCTGGTACGTTGGTCCCATGCAGGATTATCTCTGGAACTACCACCAGAATAGCCGCAACCTGTACCTGGTCTGGACGCACACCCTGAGCTCACGCAGTTACTATGAACTGCGCTACCAGACTTTCTATTCCAATTACCATTATGCCACCCCGGATGTGGATGATCGCGATGGAGACGGAGACACGGAGGAAGACCTGCTGTGGGACACCAAATTAAACGGACCGCATCCCATCTATCGCGAGCTGGAAAGCAACTACTGGTGGCTGAAGGGCGATGATCCCGGCTGGCGCGACCAGAAGTCGTGGACCAGCACTTTCAAACTCGACTTTGTCAGCCAGCTCAATAATACGCATCTGGTGAAAAGCGGAGCGGAAATCAACCTGCACAAGATGGCTGTGGAAAATATCAGCTGGGGGCTGGGAGTCGGCACCGAGCGCAAAGACATTTGGGAGCAAAAAACCGTGGATGTCGGCGTCTATGCCCAGGATAAAATTGAATTCGAGGGTATCATTGGCCTGATTGGCCTGCGCTACGATTACTTCGACCCCAACGGCTGGGGCGATGAAATCCTCTACCCCGGCGATTACAATAATCCCTACTCGCAGGTTGACAGCAATGGCGTGCCGATCCTGCTCGATCCCAAGAAGCCGACAGCCAAGTCGCAGTTCAGCCCACGCATCGCGATCTCGCATCCGATTACCGACCGCGACGTACTGCACTTTTCGTACGGGCATTATTTCCAGCGCCCGGACGCCTATTACCTCTATCGCAACATGTATTTCCAAGCCTTTACCAAGGTCGGCAATTACGTCGGCAATCCCAACATCTATCCGGAAAAAACGGTCAGCTACGAAATCGGTCTCGACCACCTGTTCACCGACGATGTCAAGGGCACGATTACCGGTTATTACAAGGATGTCACCAATCTGATGAACTGGTACAAATACATCGGTCGCAACCTGCAGGGCACGGAGATCAATGTCTACAGCAATGCGGATTATGGCAACATGAAGGGGTTGGAATTTGCCCTGACTAAAAGGGTCGGGCGCTTCTGGGGCGGTGCGCTCAATTACACCTATGCCGTTGCCAAGGGCCGCAGTTCTTCGTCGAGTAGCGGCGCGGGTGCCTTTACCGATGAGCGGCGATTGAATTTTCTCGATTTCGACCAGACCCATACCGTGAACGCCAACCTGACGTTGCTGACACCTGCGGACGGTTTCTTCGGGATGCGCCTGGGACCCTGCCGTCCGCTGGCCAACTGGCGCGCCAACTTCCAGTTTAAGTATGGCAGTGGTTTACCCTATTCCTCCTATGGCACGGGGAAAATTAACGATATGCGCCTGCCGTATACGGCCAATACCGACCTGCGATTCAGCCGGCGTCTGCGTTTGACCGGCGTCAACTGCGACCTGTTCCTCGATGTCTTCAATTTGTTCGACCGGCGCAACGTGGATTGGATCGGCAATACCAAATACTATGAATTGGAAGATGATCCCGCCATCGTGCGTGATGAACATCTGTTGGGCGGCCAGTATGTCCGCAATCCGCAGGCTTACAGCGATCGCCGGCAATACCGCTTTGGCGTCGAAGTTCAATTCTAAAGTTCGGAGCCAGTCTATGAAAATTAGTATACACTCGATTATGCGTTGCTATGCGATGATCGTTATTATCGCTACGCTCTCTCTGCAGTTACAGGCCGCCGATCCGGACTTCCGGGTTCTGTCACGCCCCACCTTGTCGCTGTACCAGCAGAGTCCGATCGTTGGGAACAATTTCAAATGGCACAAGATCGGCAATATCTGGAACCGCTGTACCAATTTCAGTTATATGGGCGATGATTCCTACCAGAACCGCACCCCATCCGGTGATTATCCGGGCGGCAGTGGTAATTCCTATCTGTATCGTGGAACGATTTGGCTTTCGGCGTTTGTGGATGGCGTTTTTCATTCGACGCAGGGCGACGACCATGAATTTTCACCGCTCGATTCGGTGTGGGTTTTTACCGGGCCGGGAGCCCGCTCGGAAGAGGATACCTACACAAAATATTATGATGTCGCGGCCCCCTTGGCCACGGCGCATTTTCCCCTCGGCCTGGAAGTCACCGAACGGACCTTTGCCTGGTCGGCGAGCTACGCGGCCGACTTCATCATTTACGAATACTCGATCAAGAATGTCGGCATTGATACCACCAACGATCAAGTTCCGGATCAACCGCGAGGGCTGAAGAATTTTTACTTTACTATTCGTCTGGATGCGGACGTTTCCAAACTGCCCCAGTGGGCGGCGGAGAGTAAATTTTCCAACCAGGATGACCATGCCATTGCTAACAGCCACTGGAGCTGGATCGAGAAATTCCCCGACCCATTCGCCACGAATCCCAATGACAACAAAACCTGTATGAAGGGACGCAATCATGGACTGACCGCCGCCGATGCCGACAGCCACATGATCATCATGTTCGACGGTGATAACCCCAGTTGGCCGGCTGATGATGGGAAAAGCAACGACTTCGGTAACATGGGAGCGGACGGCAAATTGCAAAGCCCCGGTTTCCTCGGTATCAAGGTGCTGAAAACCGAGCCCGAGCTAAAACCCAGCTCCTTTCATGTCTGTCATATCGAGAATGACCCGGCAACTGACAAAGAAACCTGGACACGGATGATCGGCAGTCCGATTTATGAAGACATCCTCGTGAATCCTGCTACGAACCTTCCTTTTCCGCATGATTATCGCGGCATTTTGACCTTTGGGCCGCTGGACACCTTGGCGCCCGGGGATTCACTGATCGTCACCACGGCGTTGGGCATCGGCTGTGATTTTGACAGCGGCGGAGTTTACAGCTTAGTCAAGCTGGTCAAGCTGATGGATGTCGCTCAGTATATCGTTGACCATGATTACAACCTGGATCCGGCTGTCCTGGCACCGGCGGCGCCGGCGGTGGAGCTGGTGCCCGATGTGGATGAAAATGCCGCCGTCGGTTATCCGGTAACACAGGGTGTCGCTATTCTCTGGGATACGACTGCCATCCTGCACCCGAACTTCCAGGCCTATAAGGTTTCCAAAGGCAGTAAAACCAGCAGTGGCTTCCAATGGACGACCCTCGCAACTTATACGGATACGGTAGGCAGTACCACCTGGCCGCCGCCGTACAGCGAAGACCGGCAACGTTTTGCCTTCGTCGATCCGGATATCACCAAGGGGCTGGTCTATTACTATTCAGTGCAGGCTTTTACCAAGGCAATCCTGACCCCGATTCCTTTTGGGATCATCAACACGAATATCACCGATCCCAACAGCTTCAAGATCATTTCGCCGGCCAATCCGGTAGCGACCCGGACACTGAATAATGTCAAGGTGGTGCCGAATCCCTATATTGGCAGTGCGGTCTGGAACAATCGCTCCCCGAGCGACACTTTTGCCTGGGAGCATCGTCTGCAATTCACCAACCTGCCGGCGGACGCCAAAGTCCGGATTTTCACCCTGGATGGTGATTTCGTGGCGGAAATTAAAGCTAACCGCACAGTTGTGGTTGGGGAGGAAGTGGCACCGAATGCGGCGAGCGTGGCGGAATGGGACCTGATGACCCGCAACAATCAGGAAGCCGCACCGGGCATTTATATGTTCGTAGTGCAGTCGCCGTCCTTAGGTGAAAAGGTCGGCAAATTCGTGATCGTGCGTTAGAGAGGAGCGAACGTATGCAAACCAGGAAACTGATTCTTACTCTGATTTTTTGCCTGATGCTAATCCTGCCGCTTGACGGGAAGGAGTTTGCTCCGGTAGGCACGGCTGTGGCGCAATTTCTCGAAATCGGCGTCGGTGCCCGGGCGGTGGGCATGGGTGAAGCCTATACCGTGGTCGCCAGTGATGCCAGCGCCGCATTCTGGAATCCGGCCGGTTTGACGGACGCCGGTGCCCGCAATCTCTTCAGCTCCTACAGTAGCTGGCCGGCGGGTATTTCCTTTGCCGGGCTGGCGTATTCCATGAAATTGGGCCAGATGGGGACCTTCGCGGTCAGCGGCATTTATTTGATGACGGATGACATGGAAGTCACCACGATTGCCCAGCCGGAAGGCACCGGTGAGATGTTCAATCTGACCAATTACGCCGTCGGATTATCCTTTGCGCGCTTCCTAACCGACCGGGTTTCGGTGGGAGTGACGACCAAATTGGTGCACGAAGATTATTTCGGCTATGGTTACTCCACCTGGGCTTTGGACTTGGGCACGGTTTATCGCACCAATTTTCATGGATTGCGCCTGGGCATGTCCATCCAGCATTTTGCGCCGGAGGTGAAATTCGATGGCGATTTCATTGACTACAGCGACCCGCTTTCGGTGGACGCCAACAAGCCCAAGGAATTCGAAACTTATTCTTTACCGATGAATTTCCGGTTCGGCGTCAGTTTCAATGCGCTGAATAGTGCGCGCCAGCAATTACTGGTGGCGGCGGACATGATTCATCCCAATAACAATTTGGAGCAGTATAATATTGGAGTGGAATATTCGTTCAATCAAATGTTCCATCTGCGCGGTGGCTACAAGCTGAACGCCGATGAAGGCGGACTAACTTTCGGCGGCGGAGCACAGGTCGGGCTGGGTGCCGGTCTGCAATTGGCCTGCGATTATGCCTATGCTGACCTCGGGCTTTTGCAAAGCGCCCACCGCGTTTCTCTCTCGGTAACGTTTTAGCAGTGATAAACATTAATTAACCTAAGGAGGATTGCATGAAAAGAACGGTTACAGTTTTGAGTCTTGTGCTACTCGCCTGGTTCGCCTGCCTAAATGCGGCAATCACGGGCTGGAGCAGAGCGGGCGAAATTGCCATGCCGGAAGCCACTTTGAATAATGGCGGTGTTGGCAGTTTCGTCGCCGGCGACGATTTGGATGGCGACGGCAAAGTCGACATCTACATCGTCAATGATAACTGGAATGACGGGCCGTCCGAACTGATTCCCCGCATCTATAAGCTGGAGTTGAATGCCGGCACCTGGGAAACGGTCTGGAGTGCGGTGGCGCCCATTCCTATGCAAAATACGTGGCCGCAACTGGCGATCGCCGACCTGGACAAAGACGGCAAAAAGGAATTGCTCTGGGCGCCGGTAAACTTCACCGATGCTTCCACCAATCCCAATCCGGCGCGGATCCTGGTTTATGAACAAACCGCTCCGAACAGCGACATTTTCGGGATTTCCGATGGCGCTGGTGGCTATAATCCCAATGCCAGTTACAAGATGACGACCACCGATATGGTCAATATTCGTCCGATGGACTGGGAAATCGTGGATATTGACAGCGACGGCACGCTGGAAATCGTACTGGCTGATCGGGTAGGTGCCACTGGTGGCTACGGACTGTATTTTGCGGTAATTTCAGTAAACAATATTCCCGATAACGGGGATGGTTCGGAAGTGTGGACGATGGAGACCAGCGGTAAGGACCTGGGCCTGACTTCCGCCCAGAACAAGTGGGACGTGGCAGTTGTCAATAACAACGCCTATTTCTTCGACGAAGTTGAAATTACCAAGCTGGTGTGGGACGGCAGTAGCTATTATTTCGAAAGCTTGGCGCCGATGGCAGGTGGTTCGGCAGTGCAATCGGCCATGACTGTTGATCTGGACAAGGATGGTACGGAAGAAATAATTTGTGCCGTCTACGACTGGGGCACGGATGCCCTCAAGGGCATTTACCTATTGCAAGAACATGCCGATACGCTGGTCAGTACCGAACTGTATAATCTGGCCGCGTATTGGCCATCCGGCTCGCGCGGCCCCTGGGGCGGCGCCTGCGGGGATATTGACCATAATGGGAAACTCGATTTCGTGTTCGGTTCCCGTGACGCGACTCCGGATGGATTGATTATGCATTTTGCCTATAAGGGTGGCGATATTACCGATCCGGCGAATTACACTTTCGCGCCTATTGATTCGGGCTATGGCGCCTCAGGACTGTGGAACCTGATCAATATCGTCAACATTGATGACGATGCTGATCTGGAAGTGCTGTACGGCTCCAGCATTCCGGTGGGAGGCTTATTTGCCGGCACCTCGCCGATTTGCATTCTCGATCCGACAGTCGAAGCAGAGGGTTTTAAACCCTTGGTTGTAGTTCCCGATTTGGATTCATTGGGATTGCGGCTGAAGCCGGGCAGTATTTTGGACAATGGTCAGACCGTTTGGGTCGGCGCGATGGGCAGTTCGCTGTTTGGCAACGTGACCTACGCTTTTCGTTCGACGGATGGTGGTCAGACCTTTACCCAGAGCGCGGAAATCACGGGCCAGCGTATAGCCCAGTTGGGTGCTTTTGACGCCAACACTGCCGTGATTGTGACGGAGGTGGGTAAGATCATGCGCACGACCGATGGCGGTGCCAGTTGGACGGAAGCCCATTCCTATAGCGGCGGCTGGTTCGATGGCGTGCAGGTGTTCGATGAGAACGTGGCGGTGGCTTATGGCGATGGCATGTATTTTTGCCGGACGACCGATAAGGGCGCGACCTGGACAGAGATCACCGGCATCACTTATGGCGACGCCATCGAAGGTATTTACACCTACGGCATGTCAGCTTGCCATGTGGGCCAGACCGGTTGGTTCTCCGCCTATTCAAACAGCACGATCAACAAGGGATATATATTCAAGACAACCGATGCCGGACTGACCTGGAGTTCGGTGGAGTTGACCGCGGAGCTGTTGGGCGGCAGTCAGTTAATCTACGGGATGTCGTTTGCGGATGCCGATAAAGGTATGGCCAATGCCAACGGCAAGAAACCGGTATACACCACCGATGGCGGGGCGACCTGGACCGCCTGTGCCACCAATCCTGGTGAAGGCGGCGCGGCCTGGGTCAATGCGGTAGTGGCGATCCCGAACACCAGTACTTTCATTGCCCTGTGCGACAATGAGTTGTACTACACTGAAGACATGGGCACTACCTGGACGAAGATGGAGACCCCAGCAGCGACGGATGATGAATATTTTATCTCGGCCGTCGTGTTAGACGGAAGCCATGCCTATTTCATGACTCAGCAGGGCACGGCGGTCACCTTTGGGGGCGGCACCGGAATTGTGGATAACAAAACCAAACTTCCGGATCGGTACGTCTTGCTCCAGAACTATCCCAATCCGTTCAACCCGAGCACTAACATCACCTTCGAGATGCCGTTTGCCGGGCGGGTCGAACTGCGTATTTTTGACCTGACCGGGCGTGAGGTCGCGGTGCTGATGAACCAGATAGTTACCGCCGGAGCGCATACAGTCCGGTGGAATGGGCTGGACAAGCACGGTAACCAGGTCGCCGCGGGAGTCTATCTCTGCACGTTGAAATCCGGAGATGTCATTCGGGCAAAGAGAATGAGTCTGATCAAGTAAAGCCTCGTTTTCTCCTTATACTCACAGCAAAGGGCGGAAATTCGTTTCCGCCTTTTGCTTTTTAATGGGCAGGATTGCGTAGATTGCGAAGCGATGAAAATTTGTCTGATTCAACCGCCAATCGAGGACTTCTATACTACCCCGCTGCGTAATGTGCCGCTTGGTCTGCTGACCATCGCGGCGGTGCTGCCGGAGCATCAGCTGCAGGTGCTTGATTTGCGTTCAGGACGTCCTGAACGCATTCCCCTGCCGCCAGAATTAGGCGCAGTGGCGCCCTATTATCCGCCGGATGATGTCTCGCCTTTTGGCCTGTACAAGCATTATTACCGTTTCGGTCCGACGCCCGCGGCGATCGGCGACCTGCTGCCGAAGGACGGCGACCTTTTTCTGATTAGCGCGCTTTTCACGGCCTATGCCCCTACGGTGTACGAACTGATTGGCATTCTCCGGAAGAAAGCCGGGAGCGCCTGGATCGTTGTCGGCGGGGCGCATGCGACTGCCTGCCCGGAAGACATCCTGCAGGCGGGAGCGGATTTTGTCGTCTGTGGCGAAGGAGAGCTGGCCATTAGTGCGCTGGTTACCGAACTGTCGAAACCGGAACCGGAGTTAGCTGATGTTCCCAATCTTGTCTGGCGAAAGAACGGGCAGATAATTCGCAATCCAGTGGTGACCATTGCTAATCTGGACCATCTGCCCGCGCCGCAATACCTCTTATCCGGATTGCCGACCTACGCCATCCGCGGTCAGCGCCTCGCGATGCTGATCGCCAGTCGCGGCTGTCCGCATCGCTGTACGTTTTGTGGGATTAATCAGGTCATGGGCAATCGCAATCGCCGCCATACCGTAGAGTACGTTCTTTCCGTAATGGACAGAATGGTCGCGCGCGGCGTCCGGTTTTTCGATTTTGAGGATGACCATTTTGGCGGAGACCGGGAATGGTTACTGGAATTGTTGGACGGTATTGTGGCGCGCTTCGGCGCCGGACAACTGCAACTCGCCGCCATGAACGGCATCACCGCCTCGAATCTCGATGCCGTAGTGCTGGCCAAAATGCGTCAGGCGGGTTTCCGGGCGCTGAATCTTGCCCTGGTTGCACCCTCGCGGGGACAGCAACAAACGCTGGGCCGACCGTTCGATACCGATTTTTTTATCGAGCTGGTTGCTCAGGCGCGCGCGTTAGATTTTACAGTAACGGCCTATCTGATCATCGGCCTGCCCGGCGAGCCGGCGGCGGAAATCCTGCGGGCGATCTTACTTTTAAGCGCTCAGCCGGTCCTGCTCGGGCCCTCGCTGTTTTATCTGGTGCCCGGGACGGCGCTGTTCGCAGAGATCGCCTCGGCTGGACGCCTTCCAGTTAGTTTATTGCAGTATCGCGCCACCTATTTTCCGGTGGAATCCGCCGCTTGCAGTCGCACCGCCGCCATGACCTTGTTCCGCCTCTGTCGGCTGGTGAATTTCATTAAAGCCGGCCTGGATGACGGTTGGCCTTCCGTTTCTTATCAACTGAGTGATGGGCAGATATTCATTCCTGATGAAATACAAGGAAATGCTGTCCGGCGGGCGGTGGGAATGGCCCTGCTAGCACATTTTTTTCGCACCGGCCAGTTAGGCGGTGCCCGACCAAGCGGTCGACGGCGCTATCGGATTGTGCCGGAGAAAGTCGAGCCAGCTTTGCTCCAGGCCTTTTTAGACGAGGATTGGATGATCAGCGGGGTACGTTCGATGCGGCGGTGTACAAAAACGGAAATAATGGACCGCGTTATTTCGGGATCATTCGGCGGCGCGACTTTTTAACTTCGCGAGCATTGTTCATACCGCCTTCTAAAAGACCACGTCGTCTTTTTGGCGCGATTCGTTGATTTCCTTATGCACCTGACATTGTTCGGTGGGGACGGTGTTTTTCAGGAAAACTTCGGTTTCGAGAGGACAATATTTGCTGGGCAGAAGTTTGGTTTCGGCGCAAATCTGGACCTCGACCACACCGTCCGGGCGCTGAAATTCCCGGTTGCGCCAGCCGCGAACATTGTGCCCATCGCGCATAAAATTTGCCCAAATCGGCAGGGCAGCCACGGCCCCGGACTGGCGATTACCGAGGGAAACCGCCGGATTGTCCACGCCGAGCCAAACCCCAGCCACCATGTAGGGGGTGTAACCGATAAACCAGGCGTCATTGAAATTGTTGGTGGTGCCGGTTTTACCGGCGGCGGTCAGGTGAAAACCATAGGAACGGCGGGCTTCATAACCGGTGCCGTGATTAACGACCGATTCTAACAGGCTGGTGGTCAGATAGGCTGTTTCCTCGCTGAGCACTAATTCCTGTCTGGGTTTGTAACGAACGATTGTATTGCCGTAGCGGTCTTCGATTTTGGTGATGGCGATGGGTTCAACCCAGATGCCGTGATTGTCGAAAACGCCGAAAGCCGAAGTCAGTTCCAGGGGAATTACTTCACAGGCGCCGAGCGCCAAGGCATCCACTGGCAGAATATTGGTTGTCAGGTGCATGCGATGCGCCATCTCGACCACCGAGGAGGGCGAAATCAACTCCTGTATCAGACGGATTGAGACTAAATTCAGTGATTTGGCTATGCCGGTGCGCAGGGTGGTCAAACCGCCGGTGCTCAGGTCGTAATTCTTGGGCGCCCAGCGGGTTCCGTCGGGCATGTTAAGTACGACCGGCTGATTCAGGAGCTGGGTCGTGACCGGGATACCGTTGTCAATCGCGGTCGCATAGACGATCGGCTTGAAAGCGGAGCCGGGCTGGCGGCGGGCCTGCGTGGCACGGTTGAATTCGGACTCGTTGAAATCGCGTCCGCCAATCAGCGCCAAAATGTACCCGGTGGCCGGATCAATGGCTATTAAGGCGCCCTGCACAACCAACAGACTTTGCAGGGCAGGGCTCATCGGAATCTGTCCGCGGATCATCGCCCGCACCTGCGCCACGGAAATTGATGTGTCAGAGACGAATGAACGCAACTCTTCGGTACTGCTCAACAGGCGTTGGTTCAGAACATCCTGTTGATAACGCAGGTGACGCTGGAGGGCGGAGTCGGCCACTTCCTGAAGCCGGGAATCGAGGGTGGTGTAAATGGATAATCCATCGCGGTAGATGTCAATCCCCAGCTTTTCGTCCTCGCGCTGGAGCTTCTGTCTTACATATTCCACAAAGTAAGGCGCGATCCGGGCCGGCATTTCAGGCTTGAAAACCTGGAGCGGAGTGTTTTTATACAGCGCATACTCCTCCTCGGTCAGATAACCCTGTTGCATCATCTTGGCTAACACCAGGTTGCGGCGCTGATAGGCGCTGATCGGGCGACGCAACGGGGAAAAGCGCCCGGAATGTTTGATGACCCCGGCCAGGAGCGCACATTCATCCGGAGTCAGCTCGCTGGCATCTTTGTCAAAGTAGCGCCGGGCGGCCGCCTGGATACCGTAAACGCCATGCCCCATCCAGGAATAATTGATATACATTTCGACGATTTCGGATTTGGTATACATGCGCTCGATCTGCAGGGCGGTCAGCAATTCCTTGATCTTGCGACTGATCGTCTTTTCGAATCCAACGGTTTCATAAAGAATCCGGGCCAATTGCTGGGTCAGGGTGCTGGCCCCTTCGCGCTTGCTCAGGGTCAGGACATCGATGACGATTGCCCGGATCAGGCCCCGTACACTCATCCCCCAGTGGCGCATGAAACGGCTGTCTTCCACCGCAATTACGGCATTCACCATCGCCGGAGGAATTGCACTAAGCGGGACATAGATGCGGCGCTGGGTGAACAATTCCTGCAGAACCACGCCATCAGCGGAGTAAATGCGCGTAACCAGCTCCGGATCAACTTTTTGCAGTTGCTCGATAGAAGGCAGATCGCGGGAGTTGAAGAGCACCAGCAGCAGAGCGATGATCGTCACCATTCCGTAAAAAACCGCGACCCGCGTGTAAGCCTTCAACCAGGAGAGGGGTTTGGTATCTGTTGCCGAATTGCTCATGATGGGTTGTTTAGCGTTCGATGGAATAAATTGTTCCTAAATGGCGAATGATGCCCTGCATCAGCCGGGAATAGAGCACCTTGCTGCGGTCGGCGGTGGCCTGGACTTCCGCGTGGCTGAGAGGCACGGTGCTGATACCGGCCGCCATGTTCGTCACCAAACTGATGCCCAGCACTTCCAGCCCTAAAGTTCTGGCGATTACCGCTTCCGGAACCGTAGACATGCCGACGACACTGGCACCCAATTGCCGTATGGCAATGATCTCCGCGGGGGTTTCATAACTCGGCCCGAGTGTCCAGCAGTATTTGCCGGACGGCAGATTAATTCCTGATTCGCGCGCCACATTCTGAGCGATGTCCCGCAGGCGGGGCGAAAAAGGTGCGCTGTCAGGCCGTTGCCCGTCGGGCAGCAGGTCGATCTGGGTAAAGCTGATAAAATCTTCGAGCACGACGAAATCGCCAGGACGCAAAGCGGGATTGACTCCACCGGCGGCATTGGTCAAAATTAGCCCTCGAAAATTAAGTTTTGCCAGCAATTGAACATAGAACGTGACCTCCGCGATGGAACGCCCTTCGTAGAGATGAGAGCGTCCCTGGATGGCGAGGAGCGGCACCCCACCGCAGGCTCCGACAACCAAACGCCCGGCATGACCTTCCACTGTCGGTTGCGGATAATGCGGAATGGTGTGGGTCTCAATGCTGACCCGCACCTCGATCTGCTCTGCAAAATAGCCCAGCCCCGACCCCAAGACGATGGCAATAGAGGGAACCGGTTGAATGACCTGGCGCAGATAATCCGTTGCCGTCTGCAATTGCACGGGATCCGCTAAGCTATTGGATGCTATGGGTAATTTGACTGTGCCCATAATCGGGTCTCAAATTAATGACGATAAAGCATTCTAACAATAAAAACCAGTCCGCGTTTGGATTGTGTCCGGGGTTTGTTTATCTTTGCGTCACAATTGGAGTGTTGTAAATGACGGATAAAAAAATTGTCCTGACCAATATCGGCGAACTGGTCACTTACGACTCGACGGTGGGCGGGATGCGCATCTACCAGCAGGTTGAAATGGTAGTCGGGCAGGGTAAAATCATCGCCATCGGCAAGTCGGTCGGGTCGCCGGAAATGACCCGGTGGAATGCGGCCGGCGCCTTGGTCACTCCGGGGTTCATTGACGCCCATACGCATCCGGTCTTCAATGCGACCCGTGAAGAGGAGTACGAGATGCGCCTACGGGGGCAAACCTATCAGGCAATCGCGCAGGCCGGTGGCGGAATCCTGTCCAGCGCCCGCAGTCTGGCTGAGGCGGACTGGATGAAATTGGAAAATATGGTGCGCCAACGCCTCACAGGCTTCCTGCGCTACGGTACTACGACCATCGAAGCCAAGAGCGGGTACGCGCTGTCGGTAGAAGGTGAACTGCGTTCATTGCGTTTGCTGAAGCGGCTGGCGGAAGAGCACCCGTTAGATGTTTATACGACCTTTCTGGGCGCACACGAATATCCTGCCGAGTACAAGAGTAACCATGAAGCCTATCTGGAACTGCTGATCAAGGACATGTTGCCGACTGTGGTACGTGAGGGCCTGGCACAATTCTGCGACGTTTTCTGCGAGGAGGGCGTATTCAGCGTCGCCGAAGCCCGGCAGGTGCTGACAGCGGCGAAATTTCTCGGTCTCGGTCTGCGCCTGCATGCCGATGAGTTCAAGGCCATTGGCGCAGTTCCGTTAGCGCAAAGCCTGGGCGCCTTTTCCGCGGATCACCTGACCGCCATCACGGACGAAGGAATAGAGATTTTGAAAGCAGGTCGTATCGTACCGATCCTGCTCCCGGCGACGACGTTTTTCCTCGGTTCGGGACGCTATGCTCCGGCGCGCAGGATGTGGGAAGCGGGTTTGCCGGTCGCCCTGGCCACAGATTACAATCCGGGTAGCGCCATGACCCAATCCATGCCGTTGGTCATCAGCCTGGCCTGTTTACAAATGCAGCTGACTCCGCTCGAAGCCATTCAAGCCGCGACCTATCATGCCGCCCGTTCACTGAGAATAGAGAATACACATGGCAGTCTGGAACCCGGAAAACAGGCGGACTTTGTGCTGTGGAAATTTCCCCATTATCAGGGAATCCCCTACTTTTTAGGATTTCCGTCGGTCAGAGCAGTCTGGAAAAAGGGGCAGTTGGTGTGGGAGGATGCCAGTGCGCTGTGAGGAATTATCAAAATTATCCATCCTGAAAAAAAGTATTTGAAAAATGAGTTTTCTTTTTCTAATATCGGAGGGACAAAATGAATACCAAAGCATACCATAGAGGAGGTCTGACTTTGAATAAGAGGAAACAAGCAATCGTGTGGGTGATTGGCATTTTAATGGGGTCGGGATTAGCGATGAATGGCTATGCGGCCAATAAATTTCTGACCTCCGTGCAGCAGATTTGTTCCGCCTACGAAATGCCCATCAATCCATCTGATATGGAGGTTGTCACCCATCAGGACGGAGTCCGGGAATTGATCATTACCCTGCATAGTTCGCGCAACAGTTTTGACCGCTGTATGCTGATTGGCTTTTATGCCGCGGGCAAAGCCATGCAGTATCATCAGGAAAAAATTGATTTCGTTAAGATTATTGTTGAAGTCGAGTATAAAGAGAGCGCCAACATCACGGCGACCGCCGGCAATGCGGATATTTTCAGCTACCTTGCGGGAAGCTTGTCGTCGTCCGAATTTGTGCGGCGCCTGAAATTCAGCTAATTCAATTCATTATTGGAGGTAAGCATGGAACCTTTTTCGTGGTCCTATACGTTGATGATGTACCTGAGAGGCATTGGCTGGGCGATTATCGCCGCCGTGGGATTTTCCTTTGGCGTGGGCCTGGCCATCAAGGTCTTCGACTGGCTTTCGGTCGGGATTGATGAATGGGAAGAAATTAAAAAAGGCAACCTCAGTGTTGCTCTGATTTTAATTTCCCTGATTCTGATGGTCGGGTTGCTGGTTCATAAGGTTATCTAAGAGCCACAGGGTCAGTAATTAACGGGGAGACCTGGGCGCGATCCACAGGTTTCCCTGTTTTTTTTCAGCAGGTGTCGCGGCTTATTACCGGTATGCCGGGTAATTCCTTCTGCGATCGCCTGCCGCCGGTTTCGGTAAGCTGTTGTTCCAGAACAGCCAGTTGAGGTATTCGATCAAGCCGTTCAGGGCTTCCTCGTAGGTGGCATATTCCCAGACATAGGGAGGATCGTTGACTTTCCAGGTGGTTGAATCGTCGGGATTCAGGCCATTTTGGGGATAGATCAGATCTAGCTGGGCCTGCGCCTCGGCGCTCATATCGAGGCGGTTGTAGGCATTCGCCAACATCAGGCGCAGATCGCGGTAGTTATAGCTGGTGTCGCCCGGAAAAATGTACAGCGAATCAGACGCCAGCAGTTTTTCAAGATGAGCCTGCAATCCGGTCCACTGACTTGCCCGAAAGGTCAGCCAGGCCATACCGGACAGAGCCTCAGCCTGGAGCGGTTCGCTATCCAGCGCGGCCAGGAAATTGGATTGGGCGGCGGAAATAGAATCGGTACGCAGAAGACACCAGCCGAGTCCGGTCAGGGCACTGACGCTGGCAGGATAATAAGTCAGATAATTGCGAAAAGCGCTTTTGGCGCCGTAATAATTTTTTTCTTTCAGCAGTTGCCAACCCAGTTGCAGGAAGGCGCCGGTATCAATGGCGGTATGAAAAGTCTGCCAATCGGTCAGCGTAAAATTGCCGGAAACGTCAAAACTAACAGTATAATAGTCGTAGTCGGAATCGGCGATCAGGCCAACAAGCCGCACCTGATGATGCTGGCGGTATTCCTTGCCCGGTGTCGCGGCGGTGTCGGTGGCGCCGTGGATGACATATTTGACACTGACCGAACAGGGTTCGTCGGTAGTCCAGCTGATGGTGGCGGTACTGTCGGTGACTTCAGCGATCGGCGCCGCGACGATCACGGGTGCGGTGACATCATCCTTGACTTTGACCACTTCTTCGCAGGCGGGAAAATAGCTGCTGCCAGTCAGGATCAATAGCGGTATTAGCAAGAACCACATTTTAGACATTGCAGGTCTCTCCCAAAGTTGCTTGTTGGATTTGATGAAAACAGAAAAATTGGTGCTGAGTTGCACGGGATATTGATTCCTCAGAAAAAAAATGTTATATTCGCAGTGGTATTTGCAGAGAGGAACCAAGCATGAAAAATGATAAACCAGCCGAAGATTTGAATATCAGCCGCCGGAATTTCCTGAAAAAACTGGCCGGAACCGCAGTCTTTACTGTGCCGACGATTCAAACCATCTCCTTACTGCAATCGAATAAAGATTGGTGGTGGTGGACTGGTCATCATCATCACCGCGCAGTTGGTCAGGGTGACGAAACCCCGCCTCTGCCACCGCCGCCCCCGCCGGGACTCTGACGCACTGCTTACTCAGCATATTAGTAAATCACCAGGCTGGTCCTATCTGTTGCGATAGGTAATTCAAAGCGGCCAGGAACGCTGATTCGTAACTGGCGTAGCTTTGCTTTTTGACTTTCCAGGTTGCGGAAACGTTAGGATCAAGTTTGTTATCCGGCCAGAGCAAATCGAGCTGGGCCTGTGCCTGGGGCGTTTGACCGGTTAAAAAATAGGCTTCCGCTAACATCAGGCGCAGGCGCTGAGCGTTGATTTTGGGATTATACTTGTATGTCCATTGCGGATTGACGGAAAGGATGGCTGTGGTATGCGCGATGGTATTCGAAGGTTGATCTTCCACCATGCTCAGTACCGCTAAACCGGCTAAGGCGATGGGGGCCTGGGATTCCACCGCCAGAGCGGCATTGAAGCTGACCTGCGCGGCGGCGAGTGAATCGAGCCGTAGCTGAAGCCAGCCAAAGGCCGCAAAGACATCCGCAAAAAGAGCATTTCTGCTCAGGGATTCATTAAAAAGTTGGCGCGCCAGCCCCAAATCTCCGGCCACATAAGCGCTCCATCCATCCCGCAGGTAACTGTAGGCATTCGGCAGGGTGGTGAAGGTCGTATCGGCGGATTTGACCGGGCCATTATCGGCGAAATCCCAGTTGTAGATCCGGTAATGATACTGCATGTACGGTTCTAAGCCGGTCAGCGTCAGTTGGTGGATTTCTCTGTTTTCCGGATCTTCGCAGACCTGACCGTAAGCGGTCGTCGGCCCGTATTTGATTTTTACATGGCAGGCCTCGTCGGTCACCCACTCGATTGTAGCCGTACTGTCAGTGACCTGCAAAACGATTGGCTGGGCGACAATGCCAGGTTTCTCAGCATCGTAGGTATAGGTGACTTTTTCACACTGATTCAGGAAAACAACTGCACTGGCAACGCAGAAAAAGGTCAGAATCGGGTTGAGTTTCTTCATTGCCGGTTCTCACTTTATCAGGGTTAATTTCCGGCTGTTCTGATACTGGATAGCATCGCCGTCGAGTACCTGCAGTTTGAGATAGTAGACTCCCGAAGCCACCTGCTCCCCGGCGTTATTTTTGCCATCCCAGCTGAGCTGGTAAAAACCGGGTTGCTGGTAGCCGCTCACCAATTGGCGCACCTCACGCCCCAGCAGATCGTAGATCAGCAGGTTGACCTTGCCCCAACGCTCTACCGCATAGCGCAGGACGGTCGTCCCATTAAAGGGATTGGGATAACACTCATAGAGCGCAAACTGATGCGGCACACTGGTGGGCTCGCCCGGAGTAAAGTTGCCGGTAAAAAGCTGGTAAATGCCACTGCTTTCGATGGCAATATCCTCGGAATAGGGCGCGACATAGCGCCATTGGCCGTTGGTATATTTGTAAAGGGCTGTCGCCGGAGCCTGCGGATCAGTAGCGATGTGGAGCTTGACTCGTTTGCGGAAAGTCAGGTTATCCGGACCAATCAGGATCGGATTGCCGACCGGTTCGTAGTCATTAAGTAAGCCGACTTCCATGGCGCAACGCGTGATAAATATGGTGCGGCTTTCATCAATTGCACCAGCCGGGATTTCCAACGTGGCTTCGTTTTTATTATAGCTGAGCCGGGTGGCCTGATTGGCTTTCAGCAGTTGGTACTGCAGGGTCGCGGAGCTACTGCCGGTATTGCCGTCGGCATCGGAGGCGCTGATATTGAGCGTCAGCGAACCACTGCCGGTCAGGAGCTTTTTCCCGTAATAGATTTCGGGAGGAGAAGCGAGGCTGTTCAGATTGACCGCGGTGCCGTTCAGGGTGACGTCGAGCGCGGCGAGTGGTTCCGACGGGACGATATAATAAGTCAGGTCGGTGGGCATTAAAGGATTCTGGGCAAAGGCGAAGGCGAATTGCGGAGCGGCGGTATCAGCGACTTTGGTGGCCCGCACATAGAAAATTTTTGAGGAATCGGGAATAGTAAAAGTGTAGCTGTTAACCTGGCGCAGATCATCTACCAGAACCTTGCTGTTGTCACTGTCCAGCAGGGAAAATTTCACATTTTGCGGAACGAGCCGAATCTGCGGCCAGACGATGTGCAGTTTCTTTTTGATATTCCAGGGATTGGTATTGATGCGCATTTGCCAGCTGCTGGACTGCTCGAACCGGTTGTGCAGGTCATAAGCGCAGACGCGGTTATCGGAATTGACAAACTCGAGCTGCACATAGTCGCCCTGTGCGCTGGTGCCGCGCAGTTCAAAGGCATCCCAGCCGTCAAAGCCGTCCCGAGCGGCCGCGCAAACACCGATGCCGTTCTCGATGTCCTGGAGTTTGTAGTCGGCCGAAACCACACCCATTTTGAGGAACCAGTCCCAGGCCGGCGAGATGCTGGCGGTGCGGTAGTTGTACTTTTCGCCGAGCTTGGCTAATGGTTCGACCTCTGTCGGGGCCGGTTTGAAAAGCGCCCGACGGTAGGGGATGTTCAGTTTCAGGTTGGTGACGCTGTCAATCTGGACAAAGTAGAATGCCTGCCAGACCGAGAGGCTGTCGGCATGCCCCTGAGCATTGGGAACAACCACTTCATACTGGTCGGCATTATGATTATAGGTATAAGCGTACTGGCTGATCCAGCCCTGACTGGCGGCTTCCGCCAAAGTGTGCTTGGTGACCGTACCCCCGTAGCGCTCACTGTATTTCAGCACCTCGGTGTTCGACCAGTCAATCGTGAAATAGAATGGGTTGGCAAACTGATTGAAACCGAGCGCCGTGCCGTGCCGCGAAGACCATTCCACATACGGCGCCTGGGCTACGGTCAGCGTGCAGGTGCGGATCGGGCAACCTAACACGTCCACATTGCGCGGTGCACCCATGCCCTGCCAGATGAAATAGCCTATACCAGGATAAGGTGTCGGCGGCTGATAAATCGTGCCGTCGCCATATTCGTAATATTCTTCCACGGAGTCTTCGCAGACCCAGTGGATGCAGAACCAGTTGTGGCCATCGGGCATGCGATTGTCGAAGTCGTCGGCAAACAGGGCGAACGGATCGCCCTGGGGAGTACCTTCCCAGGGTTCGATCGGGACCCCGATCATGACCCATTTGCCGCTGGGGAAATTTGGATAAACAGCGGTAATCGGACACCGTCTTTTCTTCGAAGCCTGCGCAGTATTGCCATAGCAACCCATATTGATCCGGGCGCCGTTGTCTTCCGGCTCATTGCTGTAATCATCTTCGGGTTTGCCGGTATCTACGCAGGGCGAGTCTTCGTCGTCCTCGAGCCACTGCCCGAAATGATAGGAACCGCCGCCACCCTTTTCATGCAAGTCGTCATCCAACCAGTTGTTGCCACCCAGCACGTCATCCAATCCATCAGGATCAACGAGTTTCGGATCAACAGCGATTGAGCCTGTGCCGGCCGTAATCCTGTAGCGGGCTGTGGTGCAACCATAGATGCAGTTATAAGAATCGGTGATCGTGTTTTTGGTTGTGCTATACAATCCGTAGGTGCAGCTCTGAACGATGTTATTGCGCCAACTGCCGGTCACATAGCGTCCATAAATACCATATTTGCCCCCCTGATAAACGGTGTTGTTTTTCACGTTGACTGTTTTGGAGGCGGCATTATATATCTCGATGCCGTAGGCCTTGCTGTTAGTCGCGCCATAGACCAAATTGTTCTCGAGCGTCGAATTTTGGAGATAGCGCGTATAGATCCCGGCGGTCGAGTAGCTGAAAACGCGATTGTGAGCGAACCGATCAACGGTGCGATAGGCGGAGGTTGCATAGTGGTTAATCGCCGTCGCGCAGAGATAAACGGTATTGTAACTCAAGGAGGTCATGTTCAGCGGATACCGCAGGTAAATCCCGCTCGCCGGACAATTGGACACCATGTTGGAATCCACCCGACCGAGGCTGTAGGTACTCCGCGAATAAATGTACAGACCATGGTTAGTGGTGTTATAGATCAGATTGTTGGCAACGCGTGGGAAGTTGGTTTTATCGGCATACACGCCGCATTGCGCGGCGCTGAGCTGGCCGTGGACTTCGTTAAAGGCGAAAGAATTGACCGTGTGGTTGTTGCCGTTGATGTAGATACCGTGCTGTACGGTGTTAAAGACGTGGTTGTGGTTAAAATCTGTGACATTGGTCAGGTAGGCGTAAATGCCATAACCGTCGGTATTGGAAACTGTATTGTGGGAAAGGGAGACGACGGGGTTGCCGGACTGGATTTTGATGCCATTGGTGCAAACCGAATCAATGACATTGTAATCAATCTGCTGGGCTTTTGAGCTATTCAGCTCGATGCCATTGCCACTGTGATTGATGAAATTATGCTGGATATTGAGCACAATGTTGGCGTTGGAGCTGGTGACGTAAATTCCGGCGGCGATTCCGCCGGTGATGGTGTCGGTCAGCATGGTCAGGAAACCGGACTGCCCCGTGACATAGATGCCGTAGTGTTGGGTATTTTCGGTGTTGCAGTCCTCGATGACGATGTTGCTGGCGCCGCTCAGATAAGCCCCGGCGTTATTGGCACAGCTGAAAGTAATACCCCACAGGGTAAGATTATTTTTCCCGATGATCCGGCAGGCTTCGTCGGGGTCAAAACAACTGCCGCCGAAATCAACCGAAATCGTCACCCGACCGGTGATGTTGGAAGCTTTGGCTTCCATAGTGATGGCCGTATAACCGCATTGCGCTGGTTGAAGGGCGGGCTCGCTCTTGATATTCGCCGCCCCATTCATGCCCACCACGTCTTCGGTCCGCAGGGTATAGACAAAGATATCATCCGCTCCACTGACGATACCTTCGCCGATAGTGTTGAACTTAAGGCCGCAAAATGGATTACAGGTGATGTTTTCCACCGCATAAGAAATTCCTTCCTCACCTACGTAAGTACTACCGTCTTCCGGCGAGAGCGCTGTCGCGCCGCTCGGAAGGCTGAATATGACGTAACTGAGCGCCTTCCTGTTATCGTTCCGCACCCGAATGGTGATGGTCGTGGTCCCGTTTTGATTATCGACGATATTCTGCAATGTAAAAGTGAAATTGTTCTGGCTGGCGCTTTTCGGTTCGAATTCGCTGACACCGCAACAGCCGCCGATGCGCACCGGCGCGGCGGGATCGGTGGTTTTCAGGCCGAGGTAATCGCCGTAGTAAACGATCGGATGGCCACTGGTGCCGGAATAACTCGGGATCAGCTGCTCGTTATAGGTGCCGCTCCCGATGAAGACCGTGTCGCCGGCGGTGAGGGCGAAAGCTGCGGCTTTGGATACGGTTTTCCAAGCCGTGGCGGGAGTCAGTCCGTTGTTGCTGTCGTTACCGCTTTTACGGACATAACGGTTGGCGGCCAGCGTACCGCTAACACCGAGCAGCAGAAGGAGCCCGGTCACGAAAAATTTTTGGTTTTTGAACGTCATCACAAACCTCCGCCTTTTAAGTCAGTCGCCAATCTATGCTTTTTAGATTATCGTTAATGTAGCAAAAATCACAAATAATTGTGAAAAATTCAAGCATTTTGTTTTTCCGGATCTTGTTCTGAATTTCCGGACAGATTGCGCAACCGCTCGATTTTGCGTTCGAACTCGGTGCGCTGAATCCCACTGAGACGATGCACTTTGCCGGCCAGCAGATCGCTCAGGGCGGCCAGTTCCGGGCCCGAAAAAGTCACCGCGTTAAGGCGATGTTTCTCGAAAGCCGCGAAGGCCAGCGGCGCAACCGAACGGGTGATGCGGGCGATCGTCTCGGCATACTGGCGGATTTCCCACTGCGCGTGATAATCGAGTCGCAGGGCGAGGAAATGGAGTAAATTGTGTAAATCAATCTGCCAGTACCATTGGGTATAGAGCGCCAGCGGCAGATTGATGCGCGCCAACTCGCGGGCGACGTCATCCTTTAATAAATTCTGGTAATCGGTGTAGGCCTGCGCCTGACCGTGGCGCAGGATCTCCAATACCTTGTGTTGCAGGGTCGGCGGCACTTCCTGCGGACTGCGTCCCTGACGATTATCCCGGCTTTGGTAATTTACCTGGTCAGCTGCGGGTAGGTAAAACTCGTCTTCCATGACGCTGTAACGGCCGGATATTTCGTTGACCCGCGCCGCCCGGTGCCGTATCCATTGCCGCGCAACAAAAATGGGCATCTTGCAGTGGAAAGTCAGCACGACCTGCTCGAAAGGGGAAGTGTGCTGATGACTCATCAGGTAATCAATCAGGGCGGCGTCTTCACGCAACGTTTTGGTGCCTTTGCCATAGGAAACCCGGGCGGCCTGGACGATCCGGCTGTCGCCGCCCAGATAATCCACCAGGCGTACGAAACCGTGATCGAGCACTTTGAATTCCTGATCCAGTATCGCTTCTGCTTCCGGGACTACCACATGCGCCATTTGTTACACTCCAATCTGTAAAACCTTCCGAATTTACAATACGGACGCTGGCTGGGAAAGAAGGATATTGGGCAACAGGTCCCGGCAGATCTTGTCAGGCTTGTAACATCTCTGACGCAATTTTATCTAATCACGTTGTCGTCAATAAATTATGAGGAGCACCGCTATGTTTTTAAAAGAAGAGGATAAGAAAATCGTACGCCGGCAGTTGACCGCCATGACCGGGCGGGTTAGAATGGTAAATTTTACCCAGACTCTGGAGTGTCAGTACTGCCAGGATACGCGTCAGTTATTGGAGGAGCTCGCCGTTCTTTCCGAGCTGCTCAGCCTGGAGGTGTATAATTTTCAGACCGATCGGCAGGTCGCGGAACAATACGGCGTGACGCAAATTCCGGCGACAGTCCTGGTACCGGAGAATAATCCGCACGGTCGCGTAAAATTCTACGGCATTCCGGCAGGTTACGAATTCAACAGCCTGCTGGACGGCATCCTGGATCTTTCGACCGGTCAACTGAATTTACCGGCAGAAATCGAAAAGGGCCTCGCGTCGATTAAAAAACCGGTACATCTGCAGGTTTTTGTAACCCCAACCTGTCCCTATTGTCCCGCCGCGGTGCGTACCGCGCATAAATTTGCCATCCTGAACCCATTGATTCGGGCTGAAATGGTGGAAGCGATCGAATTCCCACATCTGGCCCAGCGCTACTCAGTGCGCGGTGTGCCGCGTACCATTGTCAATGAAAAGTGGTCGTTGGAAGGCGCCGTGCCGCCGGCGGCAGTGTTGGCCAAGATTCGGGAAGCGCTGGCCGAAAATCAGGCAGGATAAATATCTCCAGGATGGTGC
>CAZPQN010000027.1:0-31141 GCA_964588795.1 uncultured bacterium
AAAGGAGAAATGTTTAGTCATCAGGGCGCTATTGAATTTAACTTGTGGACGCTGTGGGATTCGAACCTACGACCCCCGCCTTGTAAGGGCGATGCTCTAACCAGCTGAGCTAAGCGTCCTGGTTGGCCGACAAAAAGCGGGCAAATTTAAATATATTTGCCACAATCGCCAGCTATTTTCTGACCGCCAATTCGAGCACTTCCGCCATTTCCTTGACGAAGTCGAACCGCATTTCATTTTTAATCTGGCGGGGAATTTCAGTCAGATCCTTGCGGTTTTGCTCTGGCAGGAGCACTCGTCGCAAGCCGGCACGGTGAGCGGCCAGGACTTTTTCCTTGACCCCGCCAATGGGTAAGACAGCCCCCCGCAGGGTGATTTCACCGGTCATGGCGAGATTGTCTTTAATCTTTTTTCTTTTCAGGAGCGAATAGATCGCAGTCAGGATGGTTACGCCGGCGGAAGGTCCATCTTTAGGAATTCCGCCCGCCGGGACGTGTACGTGAATGTCGGTTTTGGCGAACGTATCTTCTTCGATTCCCAGCGCGGAGGCGTTGGAACGGATATAACTCAGGGCGGCTTCCGCCGACTCCTTCATGACCTCACCCAGCTGACCCGTTAGGTTAAGTTTGCCGGTGCCGCGCATGCCGGTCGCTTCCACAAACAGGATGTCGCCACCGACCGAGGTCCAGGCCAAGCCGATTGCCACTCCCGGTTTAGACAGACGCTCGGCGATATCCACAAAGAAACGGCGTGGACCGAGATAATCCTCAACTGCCTTCTCGTCCACCACAAAAGCCTTTTTCTTTTTATTATTCGTCGCTACTTCCCGGGCAATTTTGCGGCAGATGTTGGCAATCTCGCGTTCCAGGTTGCGCACTCCGGCTTCCCGGGTGTAGCTGTTGATGATATGGCGGATTGCCTGGTCGGCGAACTCAGTGCGGGTTGCGTTCAGGCCGTGTTCCTTGATCTGCTTGGGGATCAGAAAGGTTTTGGCGATATTCAGTTTTTCTTCCTCGATATAGCCACTAAATTCGAGCATTTCCATGCGATCCTTCAGGGCGGGCAGAATCGTATCAACCATATTGGCGGTCGCAATAAACATCACTTTGGACAGGTCATAGGTAACTTCCAAATAATGATCGCTGAAGGTCGAGTTCTGCTCCGGGTCCAGCACTTCCAGGAGAGCGGAACTCGGATCGCCGCGGAAATCAGCGCCGACCTTGTCAATTTCATCCAGCATAAAAATCGGATTGCTGGACTCGCTTTTACGGATGCTCTGCAGGATGCGCCCGGGCAAGGCTCCGATATAGGTGCGGCGATGCCCCCGGATTTCTGCTTCATCCCGCACGCCACCCAGAGAAATGCGGATAAACTTGCGTCCCATCGCCCGCGCAATGGATTTGCCCATCGAAGTTTTGCCCACGCCCGGGGGGCCGACGAAACACAGGATCGGGCCTTTGACCGAGGCTTCCGGATCCTGCTCCTGTTTCAATTTGCGAATCGCCAAGTATTCGAGAATCCGATCCTTGACCTTCTCGAGTCCGTAGTGATCCTCGTCAAGGATTTTCTGCGCCTGGCTGATGTCCACACTGTCCGTCGTGTAGATGCCCCACGGCAGGTCCACCAACCAATCGAGATAAGTACGCGAGACGGTGTACTCAGGCGAAGCTGGCGGAATTTTACGCAGTCGGTCGAGTTCTTTCTCCGCGATCTTGCGGGCTTCGTCCGTCATTTTGGAGTTGGCGACTTTTTCTTCCAATTCCTTCAGCTCAAGAGTGCCTTCGTCTTCGCCCAATTCCTTCTTGATGGCCTTAAGCTGCTCGCGCAGAAAATATTCTTTCTGGGTTTTGGAGATTTCATCCTGGACTTCGGACTGGATGCGATCGCCGAGCTGAATGCGCTGGATTTCACGATTGAGGATCAGCATGGCTTTTTCCAGGCGCCGCCTGACATCCAGCTCCTCAAGAATCTCCTGCTTCTCCTGCACCGGGACATTGATCAGGTGCACGACGCGATCGATCAACCGGCCGGGGTGCTGAAAGGAGCCGAAGATGGAAGATTGTTCTTCGCTGAGATAGGAAGCGATTTTGCTTAGTTTCTGATACAGCTGACGGATGTTCGCCAGCATGGCATCAATTTCGATGCTGGCGGAGTATATTTCCTGCGCTTTCTGCACCGCGCCCTTGAAGTAGGGTTCGGTCTGGATGTAAGATTGAATTTTGGCGCGCTCGATACCCTGAACGATGGCGCTTTTACTGCCGTCCGGCATATTGAATATCTTCAGCACCTGGGCAATCGTGCCCCATTCGAACAGATCCTCCTTCTCGGGATTTTCCAGGGTGTTTTCCTTTTGCGCCACCACGAGGATGCGTTTCTTGGATTCCGGCAGTTCCTCGATTAAACGCAGACTGCGTTCCCGTCCGATGTAAATAGGAATCACCTGTTGCGGGAAAAGCACTGTATTGCGCAGAGCCATGATGGGCAGAATTTCCAGGGCGCCCAAGATGCTTTCTAATTTGTCTTTGTCATTTCTTTCGTCTTCCGGCATTAAAAGCTCCTTTTACAGAGAGATATAGATATTGGATGTCAAGGTGCTTCACTTTTTCTGGTAATCTATTTCATTTAGAACCTGCATCACCCGCAAGGTTACTTCATAACTGCCCTGCTGGTCTTTACCGCTGATATGCGGAAAGAGACCGTTAGGCAGTTGCTGGTCGATGAGCCAGTCGAGGGCTTTGTGAAAATTGGGATGCGTATGCACGGAGCTCATCGGCGCTAAGGCTTCGAGGAAGCGCAGCGTGCCGCCCCGGAACAGCCCGTTGTCCGAGAAATCACTGTAAAGATAATTCCAGGCATCCGGTTCCGGGAAAAGCGCAGTGGTGTCCGGTTGCAGATAATTTTCCAACAAGAACTGTGCGCTACGCTCCGTGTGCGTGGATTTGCGATGCCGGGAATGGTTCGTAAAAGCCTGGGTGATAATCACGGTCGTCCAGACGCTACTCCGCACATTATTCAGCGTCTTGCCGCTGGATACGGTGCTGGGTGAGAGCCAGCCGCCGTCGGGCCGTTGCCTTTTGGCTAACCAGCGGTAGCCCTTTTCGACAAACGGATTGCCCGCCAGGCCGTAACGCGCCAACAGCCAGAGCACCTGCCCCTGGTGATGAAACAACAGGGGGAACTTGCCATCGGGTTTCTGGTTCTTCAGCAGGGCAATCAGACCTTTCTGAATCGGCACCATTTCCCGGGTACAGCCGTAGTGCAATAATTCGGTCATGTTCTGCAATTGCTGCAGGAACAACATGGCCTTCTGATGCTCTTCGACCGTAAAATGGGTACTCAATTTCCACTGTCCGTCGGGTTGCTGAGCATTCAGTAACTTTACCCGCGGCTTGTAATGGATCAGGTTCTGGCCTATGCGTTCCAGTAAATCGGTATTCCTGGGCAGGAAAGATTTAGCGGCCGAATAACTTACCGGAAGAGGGGCCTGTTCAATCAGAACCGGCAGAGGATCAATTTTGAGAGTCTTCAACCAGGTTTTCTTGACTGTGGACATATTTACTCACACCAACGGATTAGAATTTCCAACTAACAGCAGTATAAAATCATGGTAGCGGCTACCGTTTATTCTGAATATAAAACCGCGGGCGGTTGCAGGAGGGGGTACAAACCGACGGGAAAAGGCATCTTGACCAAAAGCTGTTTTCTCATTATCAAAAGCACTGAAATGCGCCGTAATATGGATTCTATTGTCCTGAAATGCAAGAAAAATTTAACCTTCAGTCGGGATCAAGCATGGTGAGAATCGGTCTGACCGCAGCGTAATTCCTGGCGCAAAAATGCGCCTCAGCGAGCTCCGCACACCGGGCATGGCTCAGGAAGCCGACCGTGACCGTCCCGGAGGCAACCGCCGCCCGTACGCCGTTGACCGAGTCTTCGATCACCAGTGTTTCGCCCGGTTTGGTACGGAGCAGGCGACAGATGAGCCGATACGGTTCCGGGTGAGGTTTGGTATGCCGGACATCGTCAGCGGTGACTGTTACCTCGAAATGATCAACGACCGCTGTATTGGCGTAAATCCAGTGCAGAAAAGACCGCGAGGTCGAGGTCACTAAACCCGTCGCGTACTGCGTCCGAATTTCGGCATAAAACCGTCGGAAGCCCGGAATATAACTCAGCCCCCGCTGAAATTGATCTCGCAACAGGGCCCGCCCCACCCGACGTAATTCAGCAACTGGCGCCCTGATGCCGTAGCGCTGGCGTGCCAGTTCCAGGAAAGCTTGTTCCGAAGTCCCCTGAAACAACTTCCAGTCTGTATCGGGGACCTCAACCCCGTAGTTGCGGAACAGGAGTCGCTCGGCTTGCTGGTAAAGTGGCTCTGAGTCAACCACCACACCGTCAAAATCAAATACTATGGCGCGGATCGGCATGCGCAGTCAGAGTAACCAGCCAGCAAGGAGATAAAGAACCAGGGCAATCACGGCGGCAAAAACCGCATACGGCAACTGAGTATTGACATGATCAATATGATCGCAGGCCGAAGCCATCGAAGCTACGATGGTCGTATCGGAAATCGGCGAGCAATGGTCGCCAAAAACGCCTCCTGCCAGTACTCCCGAAACCACCAGCGGCAGAGACACATTCAACGAACCCGCCAGGGGCACTGCCAATGGAATCATTAAAGCGAATGTTCCGAAGCTCGTTCCGGTGGCAAATGCCACCAAGGCGGCTCCCGTGAAAATCACCGCTGGCACCAAAGCGGGCGGCAACAATGTAGTCGCCATTTGCGCGATGAAGGCTCCGGTCCCCAATTGCTTGCAGGTCTGCCCCAGGGCAAAGGCCAACAGCATCAGGAGCGCCAATGAGATCATCCCCCCGGCGCCTTTTAAAATCAGGTCGGTGAGCTCTCTTACAGACATCAGTTTCTGGCATCGGTACATCAATCCCGCCACTCCAATCGCCAGGCTCACGGACCAAAAAACCGCGGTCGAGCCGGAACCCTGCGTGATCCGCCCCTGACCGGTAATGATCAGAAAGAACGGCATCGCCAAACTCATGATAATGACCGGGACGAGCATGTTGCGCGCCAAATGCGGTCGCCCTGCGATCGGTTGCATCTCGATGATGGTCTCATCAACCAGGGGAATAGCCCCGTCGCGCAGGATTTTATTTTCTTCCCGTACCCGGCGCTCAGCCCGCCGCATCGGACCGAAATCCCAGCCAGTGAGCGCCAAAACCAGCACCATCAGCACTGTAACTATGGCATAAAAATTCAGCGGCACGGAGCGCACCAGCACCCCTGTTGGATCACCCACGCCCTGCGCGGTGAGTAATCCGATGATAAATGCGCCCCAGGCATTGAGTGGCAGGAGCATACAAACCGGGGCTGAGGTCGAGTCGGCGATGTAGGACAATTTCTCGCGCGAGATTTTCAGGCGATCGAAAAGCGGACGACAAACTGTACCGACAATCAGTATCTTGATACTCGACTCAATGAAAATGACGACGCCTAATAACCACGCTAATAACCGGGCACCGCGGGAGGATTTGACCCACCGGCGCGATAGCAGAAAAGTGACGAAGCCGTGCACCCCGCCGGAACGCTGGGTCAATGCAATCAAACTGCCGACCAGAGCGCTGAACAAAATGACCCGCGTATTGTCGGCATCCCGAAATACGTTCACCATGGCTTCCAGGGTCGCGGCCAGGCCTGCCACGGGATTGGCGTGCGCAAGAATCGTCCACCCGATCCAGATGCCAATGCCCAGCGAAAGATACACCTGCCGGGTCAGGATTGCCAGAGTGATGGCAATCAGCGGTGGCAAGAGCGCCAGCCAGCCATAGGTATTCATTGAAAGTCCCCCATCAAAATAGTCAATCTGTTAGCCTGTTACTCGGAATCCTGATCCTTTTCCTGCTCCGGCCTGGAGACGCCGTATTTTTTCTCCCAAATCTGGGGATATAATTTTTTCATACAATCCGGACAAATGCCATGTGAAAAATCCGCCGTTGTGCGTTCACGCATATATAGCTCGACGTCCTGCCAGTAGCCCTGGTCATCGCGGATTTTTTTACAGGCGGCACAAATGGGTATCAGGCCTCTTAATTGCTTGATTTCGCTAATATCGGTATACATGCCATAGACCGCCAGGGTTTGATTGTCGAGCTCGATGGGCACGCCTTGCAGTAATACGTCAAGCAGGGTCCCGTCCTTACGCCGGCGGACGGTTTCCTTCCAGATAGAGCTACCTTGGATAACCTTTTGGGTTAATTCCGTGGCTTCCTGGATCCGCATAGCGGGCACCACCAGATCGTTGATTGATTTACCGCGGGCTTCCTCTAAAGTGTACTGGAATATTTTGGCGAACCCCTGATTGATGTCCACCACCCGATCGTTATGATCCAAAATGACAATGGCCGTGGGCGTGGCGTTAAACAATTGTTCGAAATAAGCCTTCTGACGCTGGATTTCGAGCTCCGCCTTTTTCCGGTCGGAAATGTCCCGCAGAACGCCGAAAGTCGCTTTCTGCCCGTTATATTCAATTATCTTGACATTGGCCTCGACGTATACCTGAGCACCATCCTTTTTGCGCAAAGAGACCTCGTAGCGGGTAGGCACGGTTTCTCCCCGCTCGCGGCGCGCACGGCGTTCCTCAAGCGTTTTCAGCCCCTCTTCTGAGTATATTTCGTGATAATCCTTGCCCTGCAATTCGTTTTCGGTATAACCGAGCAGCTCAGCAAACTGATGATTGCAAAAAATAAATTTATCGCTCTGGCTAATGACAACGGCATCGTTAATGCTGTCGATCAAAAAATGATATTTTTTTTCTGATTCCCGAATGGCCTCTTCCGCTCGCCGGTACTTGACCGCAATGGCGATCTGTTCTCCGATGGTCTCCAGCAAATCCATATCCTGATTATGGAAGGCTTGGACGTCATCGAAACTGCGAAAGGTCATGATACCGACAATCTCGCCTTTGATTTTCAGCGGTACCCCCAACCAGATTTTGGGCGCTGGACCATGTGTTTCAGTGCCGCTTTGCGCAACTAACTTCTGATATCGTTGGGAACGTAAAAGTAGGGAATGCCCCTTGTTTACCACTTCCTTCACCAGGGCATGACCGGCGGAAAATTCGCTGTCGGTATAGTCTCCATAGCGGTCCCGACAATAAAGGATTTTAATCACGTTGCGGTCTGCGTCCAGCCAGCCCAGACGAAAATTGCTCGCGTCGATTATCTGCCCCAGCGCCTTGTGGATGGCCTCGCACAGCTCGTGCAGTTCGGTCGTGTCCTGGACGGCATGCGAGATGGCATAACTCACCGCATTCAGGTTCTCGGCTTGCTTGCGCTTGGTAATATCCTGATAAAGCACCAGAATACTGTCCAGCTGCCCGTTGACCTCAATCGGGGCGGCGGAGATGGAGACCGGGATCGGTGTGCCATCTTTCCGGCGCCGCAGGGTTTCGAAATTCAAGTAGCCGCCGGTTGCCTGTTGATCCAGATTTTGCGCTTCCGCCTGTGCTTCCGCCGGCACCAAAACCTCATTGACATGCTTACCGACGACTTCCTGGAGTTGGTAGCCGAAAGCTGCGGTAAAGCGCGGATTGATATCCTGAATATGAAAATCGCGGGAAAGGTAGATCGCCGGTTCGGGAATCCCATTGAAGACCCGCTCCAGCTTTTGCCGATGCTCGTAATCGCTTTGCTGGGCCTGGCGCCGGATCTGCTGTTCCGAAGCCTGGGCCAATAATTCCGCCAGTGAAGCCGTAAAATTTTTCTCGTCATTCTCCCAGAAACGTACCTGACCGGTATGTTCGATACACAGAATGCCGGTGACTTTGCCTCCCGTGATAATCGGAGCATCGAGCAGGGACACGATGCCGTAAGGACGCAGATACGTTTCGGCAAACTCTATCGTCTGGGGATCGTTCTGGGCGTCAGGGGCATCGATGAAACGCACATGGTTCAGCGTCCTGAAATAGAGCGGATAAGTGCGGTAGGGCAGCCGCATTCCGGATGAATGCCGGTTCTGGTCCGCTTCGTACAGGTCAATACACTCCAGCTCGGTCGCATCGGGATTGAACAGCCAGACGTTACTGCGACTGACGTGCAGAGTGCGGGCGGATAACTCCGTCACCTGCCGCACAAGTTCCATAAAACTGGCCTCTCCAACCAGGCGCGCCATCCTTACCAACACTTCATATTGCCGCAGGTGACGTTGAGCATGACTGCTGTTGACCTCTTTAACATTCATTAAATGATCGGTTGGTGGTTGACTGCGTTTTTTCATGGATTATTCAGGTTGTTATTTTACCGTTCAGGACAATGGAAATAGGATGGTGAATTTCAAACCGCCGGCGGGTTCATCGCTCACTTCGATCCGAGCCTGGTAGCTGGTCAGTAACAGGAAAGCGTTGTAGATTCCGAATTTGATGGAAATGGCCTGATCGGCGGTTGCATCTTGCGCCATTTCTGATTTGATAAATCCGGGAACAAACAGGCGGTCGACTTCTGTCGCCGATAAAGCGGCCTTGCTGGTACTGATCTCGAGCGTCAGACTGTGCGCGTCAGCGTAGGTAGCCACAGTCAATTCCCTGATCGCCGCTGTAGCAAGGCCCTGAGTGCAAAACTGTAGAATCGTGGAAAGGCTCTGGGTAAAATCAATATATTGGCCGGTAATAGTCGGCAGATTGTACTGGAGTTGCAGTTTTTTAGTTACCTGCTGACGGAACAGGGGGTCAGCCTCCATGAACAGGAGCTCGCTTTTCAGCAATTCGTTGAGATGGATTGCGGTAGGCTGATCGTCCTGCTCCCGGGCAATTTTTGCGATAAGTTTGGTGAGCAGGTTATCAATCTTTTTGACGTTGGCGATAATGAGTTCAAGCTCTTTTTGTTCAGGCTGGTGTACCTGGAGCATTTGCGCCCGTCCCATTATTACCGTTAGTGCGCTTTTTATATTCTGAAAAACGGGCGCAATCTGCAGGCCGAGCGTGGCTAAGCGCTGTTGCTTGAGCATTTTGATTTCCATATTCTGCCGAATGCGCTCGAACTGGCGGCGCGCAGTATTGTCGCTGATAATGGCGAAGGTGGCGATGGCGCCGCGGTATTCGGCGATCACGGGATGGACTTCGACTTCGACTTCACTTCCGTCTTTATGCAGGAAGGTGGTTTCGTAAGTGGCAGGAGGAATAAGCCCTGAGTGACGCATTTTCTGGCGCTCCAGCAGGAGTTGCTGACCCCTGCGGGAAAATATCTCCCGGTAATCCCGCCCGACCAGCTCCTGCGGCTGATACCCCAACAATTCGGCTAACCGGCGATTCACAAAGACAAACCGATCGTTCTGACTGATAACCAGCCCGTCGTTGATTTTATCCACCAGCAAATGATACATTTGCTCCGATTGACTCAGACTGCGCATGATATTCAGACGGTCCAGGGCATTAGTGAAAATGTCCGCAACGATTTTCAGCAGATTGATTTCACTGGTTTGCCACCGGCGCGTGGCGCGAACCGCATCGAAGCCGATAAAGCCAACCATTTCCGTATTGCGAAGCAGGGGTACGACGAGCAGGGACTTGATATCCTGCGCCTGAAAATCCTGTTTCTCAAGCCGCGCTTTGGCTGGCAATTGGGTGATGGCGTAAACGTCAATGACCTCCCTGCGGCTGAAACACTCCCTGAGCCAGGGACGTTCTGCCAGCGCCACTCGCTGCAGGTTTTTCCGCTGGGGAGTGATACCTTCCCGGCACCATTCGTGGGTGTTCGAGATAAATCTGCGGTCCTCAGAAAAAGTGAACAAATAACATCGGTCTACGCCATAATACTCGCCGATCGTCCGGAGGCTGACATTGATATGATCATCCAGCTGTTCTTCGCTAAAATTGATGAACAGCGTAGAAATTTTCAGGATCAAATTCTCGAACTTTTCCACAGTCAATCCTCGATCATAGCGCTAAAATAGGCGATTCGCATCAATTTCGCAATGCCTAAGGAGTCAGCGTCTAAGCATTCAGGTGATAACCGCGCAAATAATTGCTGAGCGTGGCGACATCTATAAACTGATGGGCGTGAATGCCGAGTGCCGCCGCGCCGGCCACATTTTCCGGAAGATCGTCAATAAAAATGGTTTCCTCGGGTGCGACTGCCGCTTGCTTGAGTGCCGCCAGGTAAATCCGGGGCTCCGGTTTCAGCGCCTGCACTTCATAGGACAGCACCAATCCATCCAGCTGCTCGAGAATGGCATATTTGGCTCTGATGGCGCGAATATGCAGGGCATTGGTATTCGAGAGTAACCAGATCGGAACAGTGCGCCGGATATTTTGGGCCAATCGCCAGACATCGGCCTGCAGCTCGAATGCCGCCTGCCAGATGGATAGCAGGCGCTCTGCCGCCAGCGGCTTTTGGATTTCTAATACTTGTCGAATACGCCGCAGGTATGCCTCAGTCGTTAACCGTCCTTTTTCAAATTCGATTTCAACCTGTCCAATTTCCGGTGTCGTCAGCTTGTCGGCAGAGAGTCCGGTCAGGGCCGTAAATTGCCGTATTGCGGCACCTTTATCCACTTTTACCAGGACGTTGCCCAAATCGAAAAAGACGCACTTAATCACGGAAGGAAATCGCGGCGAGCGCCGTTTATTCGGCGTTGATATCCGTGACTATCTTACCCGTCTCAGCCTCAGTATGACTTCTGAGCGTAGGAGAAGCGTAGTGTTCCAGCTTTTTGGCGGTTTCCTCGTCAATCAAATTATTGTGTTTAAGAACCGCCACGCTCATTGAGTCGCAGGCTTCCCAATTGCCGCTCAAGACCTTGATGGCAATACCGATAGTGTTGCCCTCTTCAGTCCGCAACCCGATTCCGCGGACGCCTTCGGAACCAATCTTAGCGACCCCGCGGCCGCCTAACAAGGTCATAAAATCAGTATCGAACCGGGCGCGTCCTCCGACATATTTGGGGTGAGTGATCATGGCATGCTGGACTTTGCGCAGATAATCATCCTGCCCGGCGATCAGTTTGCGGTACATGCCGGCAATCGCTCGCAAGGGCATTAAAAAGGTCGGAGCGTTACAGCCGTCCACTCCCACAGGAATGCGTTCCTTACCGGAATAGTACTTGATCTTTTCGAATATTTTCTGCTGAACCGGGTGAGTGCTATCCAAGTAGTTTTCCAGATTCGCGCCTAAAATCTTGGCTAAGGCTAACATCCCGGCGTGCTTTCCGGAACAGTTATTATGCAGGGCGGTGGGACGCCGGCCTTGAATGGCCAGCTGTTCATAAATTTGCCGATCGAGCGGCGGATGTACTCCGCATTTCAGGTGATCTATCGTCAGGTCGATTTTCTTGAGCATCGAACTCACCGCATCGACGTGAAAATGTTCACCGTTGTGTGAGGCACACATGACAGCGAGTTCTTCCTCACTGAGTTTGTATTTTTCCATGGCGCCGGCTTCCAGTACGGCGACGGCCTGAAAAGGCTTGGCCGCACTGCGAATGAAGACGGGATAATCGGGTTCGCCGGCCGCGAATAACAGAGTATCTTTTTCATCCACGATTACGGCGTAGCCAACATGAAAACTTTCCACAGCCGAGCCGCGTAAAAATTTTGAAACCAAAAACATATCTGAATTTCTCCTTTAATCTTGTTCGATCGTAGTGTGAATCTCGGTCAGGGCGGACACAATCCCGGAACGAAGGGCGCGGTCCAAGAGCCACCGCCCGACTGAATAATAATCAATCTCGACCAGTCCTTGCAGGGTTTTGACCAGCTTAAGGTCCAAATTGCCCGCCAGAGTGACCCGGAATTTGTTCCGCAAGGCCACCCGCACGGTCCGCACAATCCCCTGCAACTCAGTCAGCCGATCATCCGGGTTTGGTTGAGCGGCTAAACTGTCTGTAGCCAATTCCACGGCATTGACGCGCAGGCGATAGGCGGCTTTCAGGGCGGCCAAGTCGGGTTTGATGCGCAAGGCTAAATTGAAATCGCGCGCCGCCTGAATATTATCCACCATTTCGCGGACCGCCGGCAGAGCCATTGACAGAGTCTGATCCGGGGCCTGGGGGTCAAGCAATGTGATCAGGTCGGGTTTTAGCTGCATGACGTGCTGGACAGCCACCGGATCCAATCCGGTGCGGATATTCAGACGTGCGCGGCTCATGAGCCGCATGGCCGGGACATTGCAGATGGCGGCAATTTCCGACCGGTAGGTGAAGCTGAATGCGCTGATCCCCTCAGCCTCCAGAAAGGCTAACAGCTGCAGAGGCTGGCTGAGTGTTGTCGTCAAGAGCGGACGCAGGTTAAGAAAGGGATCGAGGTTTATTTCACAGTTTTGCATAGCTGGTCATTGTACAATTTCGGACGCATAGGCTAATTCCAAGTCTTCGAACTGACCTTCCGTCAGCATTTTGCGAAGGACTTCCAAAGTCTCCGGATGCACATGCCCGATGGCAATGGCTTTGCCACTGCGCCGGGCAATCAATATCGCTTTATCAAATTGCGCCACAATTTCGCCTTTGTCGCGTTCATTATCAAGAAATACTGTTCGGAGTCCGGCGGGCACCCCGTTTTGGCGGGCGATTTCGTAAGCGACACTCCGCGGCGACGTGAGGCTATCAATGAAATACAAACCCTGCCGGCGCAGGCGATTGCTAATTATGCGCATCAGCTCCGGGTCGGCAGTCGCCAAAGAACCCATATGATTATTCAGGCCGACGGCTTCGGGGATTTCTCGAAATGCTGACTCCAGGCGTTGCTCGATGGCGCTGGTGGACATGCCGGGGGTAAGCAGATAATCCTGCTCACCACCCCGATAACCCTCGCCTTCCGGCTGCATCGGCATGTGGATAATGACCTCCTTGCCGCTCTCCCGGGCATTGGTGGCGACCCAGCGGGTAAAGGGATGTCCGGGAACGATAGAGACGGTGAGCTTGGCACTGAGCCGTAAAAAGCCCTTGATGACCTCACCGTTGCTATAGCCGAAGTCATCAATGATGATCACCAGGCGCGGGCGCGCGAGCGGCGGAATGACCGGACGCGGCGTGGCAGTCGTGGGGGCGAGTACGATAAAGGCAATCGAGCCAACCGGCACTGTCTGATAATCCACAAAAATGGTAAATCCGCCGGCGGTAGTCAAATGATCGATTTTGCGTACCTGAAAACCTTTACGGGTCAGGAAAGCCTTTGTGGCCGCCAAAAGGGCTTGCCCGTTGTTGCCCGGCGGTAGTTCGAAGTTCATGGCCACTTTGTCGGGCATTTTGGAGGTCGTCGCAAGTTCCTTCAGCCCCTTTTCACGTAAAAAATTCCGGGCATCATCCAAGAGCAGGGTCTTACCCTCATAAAAGAGCCAACTTTTGGAGGGCGTCGAGAGTGGTAAAAAATAAATGATGAGAACAACGAACATTAAAACGAAAATCCCGTAAAGCGTTCCCAGGCGTTGTTCGTCGCGCCGCTTCTGACCCGCACTTTGTCTGGCACGGGATATTTTATGAACCGGTTTCATCGTTATAAAATGCGCCTGAAAGTACGAAATTCCCGGGGAATGTCAAAATCTGCCGGGGCCTGTCCCGGTAAGGGGTTGATGTACTCTAAAGGGGCATCTTTCCGTTACAGGGCAGACCGAATCAGGGGCAGCGCTGATCTAATTGCCGACCAGGATGAAAGCCGCCCAGTAAAAAGGGTGTTCGTAGCCCTTCTTGCGGATTGCCTGGCGCGCGGAACGCAGTGCCTGTTGCGGAGCGTTGGCCTGCTTCAGGGATAGGAAAAAACTGTTCGAGAGCGCGACTGTGGCATCCTCGGCGACCGACCACAAACTCATCAGTACATTGCGACATCCGGCAAACTGAAAGGCGCGCCCCAGACCACATGGCGACTCTCAGGACTGAAGGCCAGCACTCCAGCCCCGAAATTTTCACATTCCTGAGATTCATTGCCGTCAATGACAACGACGAATTTATCCTTCCGATAAGCTGCGTAGGCATCGCGCTGGCTGTCAGGACTAAAACCGAATGAATTATTAATCAAGCCCTGGTAGAGAGGACTCTCCTTGCCATCGATAACCACGATCCAATCCAGACCTGTATGGGCAAAATTGGCCAGCCGTTTGCTGTCGGGACCGAAAACCGGGGGATATTCAATGCCGTCATAGGCTTTGCCATTTTTCATATCCTCAGCGACGCACCAGACTTTTACCACCGGTGCGGATGATGATATACGCTACCCGACCCCCATCTTCTTGAACTGGATCACGTTGTTCAGGTCAGATTGATTCAATTCGTCCGCTGATTTCTCGAGCTCGGGGATTTTTTCCAGGGCGGCAAAAATGTAAATCGTCTCCCGCCCCGTGGTTTCGTCCAGGTAGAACAATTCCGCGGCATTCGGTATCCAGTAGCCGGCACCGATAATCATCGGATTGGTTTCCGTGTTGAAACCTTCATTGGGGAACAATCGGTAACAATTGCCGGCGGCATCTACCTGATAGATATAAACCCAGCACTGGTCGCTGGGCCGGACGAAAAGCGCATATCCGTCGCCAGACCGGAGAACTTCGCCTTCGGACAGCCCGCGCATCTGGCCCTCGGAATCCTCGGTATAAAATAAAACATCCAGCGAGATTTTGATATTCTTTTCATTGACGATACAGTCGAACTCCGTCTGCGGTATCTTGAGCAGGACACAGGCCATATAGCCTTTCTTATCTTTTTTTAATTTGCCAGTCCGCAGGTTTGTCCGCCAGATCCGGATTGGTGACCTGCTGACTGAAAATCAGCCGCTGAGTCACGATAAGGATGCCCAATGGCTTTATGTATTTAATGTAAAATGATCCCATGACTTTCCCCTCCGTTCGTCTTTTTATCCCGGGGTTCTCACCCAACCGCACGACAATAACCGGAAAATATTCCGAACAATCTTGACCGCCTCCTTTGGTTCTGGAAATCCGTGATAACCATCGGGGATCGATCTATCTATGAGAATGGTAAAAGCCAAATGTTTTTTCAACGCAGCGGGAGCTGTTGCGGGTCAGTGGCTGGATTTAGTCCTGCACCTGGTTCGAATCAGCGGGATGGGTGGCGCGGCTGTTGCTTTCATAGCTGACCAATAAAGACAAGGCCATCAGCAGAGCAACAATGACCAGCACTATTATTTTCTTTTTCATCCACATAGACTGCATTCCTGAAAACCAGCCTGAGTTTAATACCTTTACCCGAACGATTATGTGTTGCCTGACAAAGCCCGCCGCGACGAATGACCTTAATCACAACGCTTGCAATTCCGCCAAATCCCCGTTATTTTAACCCCATGAAAATCTTAGTGATCCACGGACCCAATCTTCCCTTTCTGGGCAAAATCTCCTCCGCAACGGGTACGCGCCTGACATTGGATAAGATCAACACTCTTCTGCGTCGGCAGGCGCGTGAAATGCAGATCGAACTCAAGATCTATCAGCATTATTCCGAGGAGTCCATCATCAAAACCGTCGCACGCCAGCGCCAGGCCGTATCCGGTCTCCTGCTGGCTCCCGGCGCTCTGGCACGTTCCTGCCATGTTCTGCAGGAATTACTGACCATCATTCAACTACCGCTGGCGGAAATACATCTTTCGGAATATCCCACGGCTCAGGAGCACTACGACCAATCCGTCTTGCGTAAGTGCGCGATGGTGCGGATACTGGCACCGGGCTTTGAAGCCTATCGCAAGGCATTCCGGAAATTATTTGAAATCTTACAACCGACCACAAGTCAGGAGTAATAAATGCGCCGATTTTACGTCTTGCTAGGGATGTATTTTTTACCCTCCCTCCTCGCCGGTTATCCGGGAGAGATGGTCAAATCCTACGACCTGAGTTTCACCTGCCCCACCGGCCTGGAATGTGAAGGACAAAATATCTGGATCGCCGACCGTAAAGCCGACACGCTGTTTTGTATCGCCAAAGCCACCGGCAAAGTCGTGCGCAAATTACCGTCGCCAGGTTACTGGCCAATGGGATTGGCCTGGGACGGGCAAGCGCTCTGGGTCAGTGACCACAAGGACGCCAGCATTTACCGCATCGATGCGCAATCCGGGTCGATTCTTGCCACGATCCCGGCGCCCGGCGGCAGTCCCCGTGATTTAGCCTGGGACGGGAAGTACCTTTGGTGCGTCGATGACGGCAGTGACGAACTGATCCAGTTCAGCGCCGAAGACGGCACGACCATTAAATCCTTCAAGGCGCCGTCCAGCGAGCCGCGCGGGTTGGCTTTCGATGGTAAATACTTATGGATTTCCGACCGGGGCAAGGATGAAATCTATTTGGTGGATCCGCTGACCGGTTGCGTCATTTTCAGTACGCCTGCACCGGGTCCGTATACCAAAGGCCTCGGCTTCGACGGTGCGCAACTCTGGGCGGTAGATTACCAGAACGACCGGCTCTACCAAATCAAAGCCCGCGACGACCAGCCTTTTCGCCGCAGTAAAGAACGCCGGGCTAAGGTGATTTTCACCCACCAGACAAAAAATTTCGGACCGGGGAGAATTCAAACCCTCGATGTCCATTTCGCGCTCCCGCAGAACCGTACCAACCAGGTTTTAGCGAGTGAACCACAATTTACTCCGTCATACAAAGACATCGTGACGGATCGCTGGGGGCAAAAGACCGCCCACTACAGCCTGAAAAACATCGAAGCCGGGAAAACGGTCAGCCTCACCATGGTTACCACCCTCACTTCCTACGAGGTGCAATATTACATTTTCCCTGACCGGGTAGGCGGCCTCGAACAGGTGCCAGGCGAGGTGCGACAGAAATACCTCGAGAATAATGAAAAATACCAGTTCGAACACCCTGTCATCCGGCAGGCGGTTACTGCCGCCGTGGGAGAGGAGCAGAATCCTTACTGGATCGCCCGTAAAATTTTCAACTACCTTAATGCTCACCTGTATTACGAACGCGTCGGCGGCTGGAATACCGCGCCGACTGTGTTAGCCCGCGGTAACGGCTCCTGCTCCGAATACACTTTTGTCTATATTGCCATGTGCCGGGCGGCGGGACTGCCGGCGCGCTATGTCGGCTCGGTGGTTGTCCGCGGAGATGATGCCAGCTGGGACGATGTCTTTCACCGCTGGGTGGAAATCTATTTGCCGAATTACGGCTGGGTGCCGGTTGACCCCAGCGGCGGCGATAAGGAATCGCCCCGCGACCAGGCGCTCGGGTTTGGGGCTCTGCAAAACCGCTTTCTGATCACCACCGAAAGCGGCGGCGGCTCGGAAACGCTCGGCTGGACATACAACTCCAACGAATTTTACACGACCGAGCCCCAGACCAAAGTCGTCATCGAAACCATCGCGGAATGGGAGCCTCTGCAGTAAAGTCTCACACCGATGACGATTACTTCGGCAAAAACTCCTCACCGGTTTTTATCAGCCTTAAGGTTTAACCGCGCCGCTGGCTGGCTCGTCATCCTCGCGGTTCTGGCTGGCTGGTTGACGGCCTGCGGAAAATCCGGCGCTCCCCGCGAGCTGACTGAAGTCATCCTCACGGATGCGACCAGCTATTTCTATCTCGACCCCAGCCTCCGACGTCAACCCGATTCGCGGCTGCCAGTGGGTATTTTCGATTCCGGGACCGGTGGGCTGACAGTACTCGAAGCGCTGTTGACTTCCGATTATTTCGACAATGTCCGGCATGTCCCGCTGGAAAAAGGTGACGGGCGGTTAGATTTTCGTCGGGAAACTTTCATCTATCTCGCTGACCAGGCCAACATGCCTTACGGGAATTACACGCTGGAAAACAACGCCGACCTGCTCCGGGAACATATCCTGAAAAACGTTCAATTCCTGCTCAGTAATAAATACTACCGGGCGGCCGACACCACCGGTTTCCAGCAGGATAAATCCCCCGTCAAAGCCCTCGTGATTGCCTGCAACACAGCTTCCGCCATTGGCAAAAACGACGTTGTCAATTTTCTGCGGCGCGCCGAGATACACCTGAAAGTAATCGGGGTCATTGACGCAGGTGTGCGGGGTGCCCTGCACCAAATCGGCGATAGTGAGAATTGCAGTGTCGGCGTCCTCGCCACGGCAACCACTGTAGCGACCAATGCCTACCCGACAACCTTTGGCGAACAGGCTCGCGCGGCGGGTAAGACCGGTAAAATCGTTGTCTTTCAGCAGGCGGGTATCGGCCTGGCGGAAGCGATTGACGGCATGGCGGAAGGCATCAGCGAATTAGCCACCGGACCCCGTGACGCCTACCGCGGACCGGCTCTCGATCATCCCACCGCCAAAATCGACCTGGCCATCCTGGAACGCTACGGCTTCGACCGGCAAGCCAATCATTTGCTGATCGAAGGCGCACCGACCCAACCGAAAGCAATTCAAATCAATTCCATCGCCAATTACATCGCCTATCACCTGGTTAGTTTACTCGAACAAATCCGCCAGACGCCCGGGGCGCCGCCACTCAAAGTCATTGTGCTGGCCTGCACCCATTACCCATTCTTCACAGATATCTTTCAAACCCAGCTGGAGCGCCTGTACAATTATCGCGAGGATGGCCAATTTATTTACCGCCATTGTTTAGCGCAGGATGTCGTTTGGATCGATCCCGCCGAATTTGTCGCCCGGGAATTGTATGAGCACCTTAGGGCCTCCAACCTGCTGAACGATGCCGGCGTCTGTACGGCCGAGTTTTATATCAACGTGCCCAATATTCTGAATCCGAATATCCGGCTTACTCCCGATGGTCAGTTTAGTTATGCTTACAAATACGGCCGGCAGGCGGGGGCAATTCAGGAGTACGTCAAGGCGGTGCCGTTCAGCCGGCGCACCCTGAGCCCCGATGTAATCGCCAGATTGGCGACCAAGAGCCCGCGCGTTTTTACTTTACTGCGCCGCTTCAACCAGCAAAACCCGAAACTGAAATTTCTGCCCGACCGCGACAGAATCTAAGCCGCGCCGGGGCTTGGGATTACTTCAGCATTACCCAGGAAAATGCCAGCAATCCCGTAAAAATCAGCACAAACGGCGGGGCTATGCGGCGGTAAAATGCCCCGAGACGGGTCTGGAAATATTCCAGAGAAATTAAAATACACGGATGAATCGGTGACATCAGGTAGCCCAGAAAAGCGGCAAAGTACATCAGGGCAAAAACCAGTGGCGTCAGCTCTCCGCTGCCATACCGGGCATAGAAAATCGGCAATAGCAGGGAAATCGCCAACTGCGCCCGTCCGGTGATGGCTCCCAACACAAATCCCACACCGACAACCAAAAAGGTCTTGGAAAACACCAGCCCGGAAATTGAGCCCGCGATGGTCGTCGCCTGGAAAACCCGCAGAAAAGTGAACATTCCAATAATAATCAGAAAGTAGTGCCAGGAGCGGGTCTTGAGAAATACTTCCCGGAAAGCGGCACGCGGGAGCTTGCCCCAGGCGATCGCCAGGAAGAGGCTGAAACCAACGCCGATCACCAGCGGTATTTCGGGAATCACCCGCGGCAATAAATTCATTAAGAGCAGGTGCAAGAGCGGCGCGGCAATGATCACGGTAAGCGGTATGAAAAACTTATGCGGGTCAAAAGTCCCGCGCAGGCGCAGACGCGCATCCACCCGCCGTACCAAAAACCAATACCCCAAAAGACTCATGATTACGAAAGCCGGGATCAGTAGGACCATCTCCCGATAGACGTTCATCTGCGCCATTTTGGAGGTCGCCAGCAATCCGCCCAGGGGATAAATCATGACCAGCGCGTGCCGGAACCAGACATTGATCGCGGCGTAGTCCCGAGCGGTTATCCCGTCTCCGGCTTTGGCCACAATCGGGGCGGACAACAAAGCCCCGCCGGGCATCGGCAACATCCCCAAAAAGGCGGGCGCCAGCATTAAAAAATTGCGACTCTGAATCTGGAGCGAGCCAATCATGGCGTCCATCAAACCGCTCCGCTCCAGTACGGCGCCGATCAGCGGAATAATTCCGGTAGCCACCGCCAACAAAATGATTGACCAGTCGCTCACAACGCCCAGTAAAACCTCGCCCAGAACCGGGAGGCTTAAATTGAAGATCCCGAGCAACAGGGCGCCGACAAACAAACCCAAATAGAGATTGCGTTGGGCAATCCAGAGCATGATCCCTAAACTCACGATGAAACTTAACCACAGCAAAAACAAACTGACTCCTGCACCGAACAATTACCGATTACCAAAAAAACGCCCGTAATCTACACCGCCGTACCCGAGCTAAAGAAGGAAGATCTTCGAGCGGCATCTACTTTTATGCGCGGCGCTCTTTTTAGGGGGAGGAACTAAACGCAATCCTTCGGAGAGCGCAGAAAATCAACTGGGTTGGTGCAGTAACTGGTAAATCAGTTCCAGCAAAGCATGCGCCTGATACGGTTTCTGGATAAAGTGAAATTGGGGGTTAGCCTTGATGGATTTGATGATGGTATCTTCGGCATAACCACTGCAAAGTATTACCGGTAAACGCGGCTGGTGAGTCAGGATTTCATCGGCGAGCAAAGCCCCATTATTATCCGGGAGCACCACGTCCGAGACCAGCAGATCGATTTTTTGGTGCGCTTTATGAAATTCTGCCAAGGCCTGCGCGGCAGTCGACGCGGTAAGGACAACATACCCGCTCTGATTCAGGATGGAGCAGGTGAACTTCAATACTTCCAGATTGTCTTCGACAATCAGGATTCTTTCGCCTTGCCCTTTATGCGGCATGATATTTTTGGGCGGCTCATTTTTTTCTGCTACCGCTTTATCCGTAATCGGCAAATATATTTTAAAAATTGTTCCGCGCCCGACTTCGCTATAGACATTGATCCACCCTTTATGCTTCTTGACAATTCCGTAAACTACCGATAAGCCCAACCCCGTACCTTTGCCGGCTTCCTTGGTGGTGAAAAACGGATCGAAAATCTTCCCCAATAATTCCGCGGGGATGCCCTGACCCGTATCTTCGATTGACAGCCGCAGGTAGCGCCCCGGCTTGCCATGGTGGATGGTCAGGCTGTCCGATTCCGACAGCTCAATATTTTCCGTGCGGATGGTGACCGTGCCGCCGGCAGGCATGGCATCGCGGGAATTGATGATCAAATTGATTATGACCTGCTCGATATTACCTTCATCGGCTTCAACGTTCCAGGCGTTTTTAACCAGTACGGTTTCGACTTTGACGGTCTCACCAATCAGGCGTTTGATCATTTTCAGCATGTTTTCCACGGTTTCATTCAGATTGATCGGCTTGAATTCCATGGCTTGTTTGCGACTGAAAAGCAGGAGCTGGCGGGTCAAATTGGCGGCTTTGGTGGAGGCGTTCATGACCTGTTTCAAATCGTGATAGTGGGGATCGTTTTCCGTGCTGTGGAGCATCATAATCTGGGTGTGTCCCTGGATTACAGTCAACAGGTTATTAAAATCATGAGCGATGCCGCCCGCCAAATTGCCGATAGCCTCGATTTTCTGGGATTGCATTAACTGAGAGCGCAGCAGTTCTTCTTCTACTTGTTTTTGTTTCTCATCGGTGATATTCCGGAATACGGTTAGCAGAGCCCGGCTCCCCGGCTCGGTTTCCAGGTAGGAATGGGTAACACTGAGCCACACTTTTTTACTATTCCATAGCACCATTTCCTTCTCAAAGTGTTTCGGCATAGTCCCGGCTTTAAATTTCTTGACATAACTGGTCAGACTCTCTATTCCATGGTCATCCTGGTAGATTACGGTAAAGGGCTGGCCTATCAATGCTTCTTTGGCGATTTCCACGATCTGGCAAAAAGCCTGATTGACCATCAAGATGATCCCTTTTTTATCGCTCAGACACATGCCGTCCAGAGAGTTCTCCCAGACCGATCTAAAATATTGCTCCGACTTATCTCTTTGCGCTTCGGCGGCTTTCAGGTCAGTGATATCCTGGTTCACCCCGTAAGTTTGGATCGTACGCCCCTCCGCATCCTTGACCACAAAATAATTAACTGAAATCCAACCGATCCCCCCATCAGCATAAAGTATGCGGTGCTCAACCCGGCGAGTGAAGTGCGGATCATTGGTGCTGAGGGCAAAGCTCATCTCCTGCGCAACGAGTGGTTGATCTTCCGGATAGAGGAATTGTCGGGCATACCGCTCGGGTTTCATGGTATATCCGCCCACTTGCGCGGCGGTTGTATGAAAAATGGCATAGAAATGATCGTCAAAGGTGAAAAGATCGGCGGCTACATCGTAATTCCAGTAGCCCAGTTTGGCGATCTGCGCGGCGGTCGCGAGGCGCTCTTCGCTTCTCCGCAGTGCATCATTGACCTTTTTAGTCTCGGTCGTATCGGTCATAAATCCGACGGCACAATTCAGACCATCTATGATTATCCGACTCAGACTGAAATTGGCATAAAGGATGCTACCGTCCCGGCGCAGGCAAGGAATATCCTGCACCATGGATTTCCGTCTGTTCGCCAGCATTTCATATTCCCGGTTGATCAGCGGATGGGCAGACAAGGGGAAAATATCCCGCGCGGTTAATTGGAGCGACTCGCGTTCGCTGTAGCCCAATAAGTGGCAGAATGCCGGATTGATGTACTTGATCTTCTGGCTTTCTATTTCGACGCACAGGATGCCTTCCGATGCGTTTTCGAAAAGGGTGCGAAAACGCTTTTCGCTCTCCTCCAGCTCGGTGACCTTTTCCTCGAGCTTTCTGACGATACGTTCATTATAGTAGCGGAAGACATCCTTTTCTTCCTTGAATTTCAGTTGAGCTACATTCAATTTGCCTTCCAGCCGGTTCTGCAGTACTTCACGAATGATTTGCAGGAACGCATTCAGCTCCGCGGGTTTGCGGATAAATTTCGTTGCCCCCAGCTTAATGGCGAAAGCTTCATCCTGCTCCGAGGTGAAGGTCGCCGAGTAAAAAATAAACGGTATATTCCGCCAGCGTGCCTCGGATTTGACCTTCTTGCATAACATATATCCGTCCACTTCGGGCATCAGAATATCGGAAATGATCAGCTCCACATGGTTCTTTTCCAGTAATCCCAAAGCCAGTTTCCCATTGGCCGCAGGCAGCGGATTAAAACCATTACTGATCAAAAACTGCCCTAACAGTTCCAGGCTGTCAGGTTTATCATCAACTATCAGGATATTGGTCATTACTAACCTCCTTTATTGCTCACTCCCGGGGCTGGATTTTTGCAGGTGCAACAGGATTTGCGTGCCATGGGCATCAGGACTAACCTGAATGTCCTGTGAATTTACCTCGATGGTGCCTCCGTAAAATTCGACAAACGACTTGACCAGTGACATCCCAAAACCTGTCCCGATTTCGCCCTGTGTGCCGGGGCGACTGATGCTTTTGGACATATCAAATAAATGTTCCAGCATAGTGGCCGGGATGCCAATTCCCCGGTCTTCTATACTGATCGTGACCATCGCACCTGCCTCGCTCGCGGTGACATCGACAGCATTGTCGGGAAAAGAAAATTTAAGAGCATTGGTCAGCAGGTTGTTGATCACCGAAGTGGTGAAGGAACGTTTTTCCGCCCGGATCCAGATATCATCGTGCACGTTGATATTGAGTTTGACTCGTTTTTGTTCAAAGCGCTCACCCAGAAGTAATATTGTTTCATGCAAAACAGCGCTGAGGTTGAGCCTTTCGAGTCTGAGTTTCTTTTCCTCCAAAGCTCTCATTTCGCGCACCAAAGCAATGGCATCTATGCCGTGACGGGTGGCGGTTTTGATTTTCGTCCAGTAATATTCAGCTCTCTCGGGCTGGGTCTTGAACAGCTCAAGGGCCATGCTGATGATGCCGAAATGGTTAGCCAGATCATGACTCAGGACGTGCAGGAGCTCCTTTTGTTCGTGATTCTGCCGCAGAATCAGGTCTTTCTGCTGTTTGAGCAGAATTTGAGTATTGACCCGAGCCAGCAGTTCATGGGGATTGAAAGGCTTGGTCAGGTAATCCACACCGCCCGATTCGAATCCCTTCACGATGGCATCCGTTTCGGTTTTTGCGGTGAGAAAGATGATGGGAACCTCCTGCGTGCGGGGCTCACTCTTCAGCCTTTCGCATACCTGAAAGCCATCCATACCAGGCATCATTACGTCCAGCAAAATCAGATCCGGTCCCGGGTCCAGCTGGGCAATTTTGATGGCCAACGGCCCGTTAGTGGCGACCTTGATATTGTATCGATCTAATAACAGCCCCTTCAGCAGATCCAAATTGGTCGCCACGTCGTCAACGATCAGAATGGTGGGTGCGCTGGATTGCATAGTTGTCCTTCTATTTTTTCGTGCCGGATAGGGTGATGGCCTTATCCAGAATGGCTATGGCCTGATCATAGTCGTACTGCGCGATGGCCTGTTCGATGTCGGCCAGCTGTTTTGCCGACAGTTTATGGCTGAGCAAGATCCGGTGCGACTGGAAAATTTCCCCGGCCCGGGCATCGTATTCGCCAAGACTATGACGTAGCTCCTGGATTGCTTGTGAATAAGCCCGGCGATTAAATTTCAAACCCGCCGGTTTTGCCTGGCCAGCGGGCTCGCCTGATTCCACAGGTAACTTAGCCTGGTCAATCGAACGGAGCACAATGTCGAGCTCAATCGCCAGGTTCTCCAAAAATTTGCTGACCTCGCTCAACTTAGGGTTCGCTGTTTTTAATTCGTTATCCAGTGCGGTGGCAAGTTCATATACTCCTTCGGCGCCAACATTGCCCGCACTGCCTTTCAAGGTATGGACAAGATGTTCGGCGTTGGCGAATGCCTGCCCGGACAATTCGTTTTTAATTTTCGTGATCATATCCCGATTGACAGCCGCGAAACTGCGCAGGATCCGGCAGTAAAGGGGAATATTCCCGGCGACTCTTTTCAGCGCTGTCTGAACGTTAATACCAGCCAGGGTTGGGAAAACTACTCTACCACGGGTGCCGGGTTTTCCAGTATCTCCTGCGGCGGCATTTTTTTCTTTGGCGGGAATCCACCGGACTAATACCCTGACCACATCATTGGGATCAACGGGTTTGGTGATGTAATCATTCATGCCGGCAGTAAGGGCATTATTCCGCACACCACTCATCGCATCGGCGGTCAGGGCGATGATCGGGACGTCTTCGTTGCCCGGAATTTTACGGATGGTCTTTGTAGCCGAATAGCCGTCCATGACCGGCATCTCGAGATCCATAAAAATCAAATCGAATTTACGCTCGGCATTTGGCCGGCATTTTTCAACGGCCACGGCTCCATTCTCGGCAATTTCGACCTGCATTCCGTAGTGGGTCAGCAATTCTCCCGTCACCTGCTGGTTGATTTCATTGTCTTCGACCAGCAAAATCCGTGAATTCCGGATTAGTGACAATTCCTGATTATACTGCTGTCCCCGACCGGGACTGCGCCGGCGTCTGGGGGCGCCCTTACCAAAGACCTGCATGATGGTATCGAACAGCGTCGAATGACTGACCGGTTTCAGTAAAAAAGCATCAATTCCGATTCGCCCGGCGTTTGTTACTATCTCTTCCTGGCTGTAGGCACTTACCATGATTACGGCGGCCAGCTTGGGGATTTCGGCTGACGTTTTAATCATTTCAACCGTCTGCAGGCCATCCCAGCCGGGCATTTTCCAGTCAATCAGCAGTAACTGAAACGGTTGTTCTTTATTCTCTTTTAACCTTTCGAGCGCTTCCTGGCCGGAAGTGGCGGTCGTGACATTAAATCCGAACGAATCGAGGGCCCCCTTGATAATCTGCAGAGCGGTAAGATTATCATCGCAAACCAGCACTTTCAGCCCCCGCAGGTCGGGTGAGGGCATAAAAATCTCGCTCTTTTGCACCGGTTGCTTCTTAAAGACCGCCGTAAAGTAAAAAGTGCTGCCCCGACCAAACGTGCTTTCGACCCAGATCTCGCCCTGCATTACCTCCGTCAGTTGTCTGCAGATTGCCAGTCCCAGCCCGGTACCACCGTAGTGGCGGGTGGTGGAGCTGTCAGCCTGGCTGAAAGGTTGAAAGAGGCGCTGTTTCTGTTCCTCGGTCAACCCGATCCCCGTGTCGCTGACAGCGAACCTGATTTTCACGTGGTCGTCGTGCTCTTCGGCTACGTTCGCACGGACATTAATTTCCCCACTGTCCGTGAATTTAACGGCGTTATTGGTCAGATTGACCAGGATCTGGTGCAGGCGGAGCGGGTCGCCGAACAAATACCGCGGTACACCTTGGTCAATGGCGAAGGTCGTTTCCAGATTCTTCTGGTGGGCTTTGAAAGTCATGATATTGGCCGTATCCTGAAAAACCTTCTCGAGGTCGAATTCGATTTCCTCCAATTTCAGCTTGCGAGCCTCGATTTTGGAAAAATCAAGAATATCATTGATGATCTCCAGGAGATTCTGAGCGGATGACTTGATCTTGGTGAGATAATCGTATTGCTTGGCGTCCAACTCTGTCTGCAGGGCGAGATGGCTCAGTCCCATGATGGCATTCATCGGGGTACGAATCTCATGGCTCATGCTTGCCAGGAAATCGCTTTTTGCGCGCGCCGCCTCCAGGGCTTCTTCTTTGGCCTGTACCAGCTCCTTTTCCATGGCTTTGATTCGGGTAATGTCAACGAAAGCTTCCAAGATAACTCGCTCGCCCTCGATGACAATGGGAAGGGCGCTCATCAGAATGGGAACACGTTCACCGCGCTGGTTCAAGCAGGTCATTTCCTGGCGATCTATAAACTCGTCCTGATCAGCGAGAGAACTGGCGGCGGTCTCTGACAGACAAAATATTTCCTGGCAACTGCGGCCGATAATTTCGGCTTTTTGGTTGTACCCCAGCACATCCAGGGTAGCCGCATTGACATCCTGAATGGTATGATCGGTGTTGATTAACACTACCGGAAACGGCATAAACTCAATGATAATCCGCAGTGATTCCCGAGATTGTTCCAGGGTTGTGGCGATTTTCTTGCGTTCTTCGATCTCGCTGACCAGATCCGCGGTTCGTTCGGCGACGCGTTGCTCGAGTTCAAGGTTCAGACTCTTGATCTGGGATTCGATCTTCTTTTGCTCTGTGACATCGGTGATCACCGCTACCCGGGCCGCGCGTCCCTGATAATTCAGATCATTGGAACAGGCGATAATAGTTATGACTGTGCCGTCCTTCTTGGTATTACGCCATTCACCGACATTTTGATAACCATGCAAACCAGTTGCAGTGGCAATTATTTTTTCTTTTTCCTCCGCCGGATAAAGGTCCTGGAGATGCATCGTGGTGATTTCATCATAAGCATAGCCATAGTGGATGGTGAAGGCTTCGTTGACGGTCAAAATCCGGTACGTGTCGCGCTTATAGATCAGCATCGGGGCAGGATTGGATTCGAATAGCAGGCGGTACCGGCTTTCGCTTTCCAGCAGTGCATTTTCGACCATTTTTCTTTCGGAAATATCCTGCACTGCGCCGTGGATACCAGCTAGCCGGTTGGATTTTGCATCCCAGAGCGGATGGGCATAAACCCTGACCCACTTAACCGCACCGCTTTTGGTGATAAAGCGCAGTTCGGATTGAACCGGCTGGTTGAGCTTGAGTTTGGCCAGATCGCGGTCATCAATATCCCGATCACCGGGATGGATCGCGGCTCGCCAGCCGCCACGCGCAGTAAATTCTTCAAAGGTATAGCCGGTCATGGCTTCGAAAGGGCCTCCGACCCATTCCTGCACCAACCGACCGTCGGGCTGGACGCGGGTCGTAAAAACAAAATCCGAGACAGCCGAGGAAATCAACCGGTAACGCGACTCACTCTCCTTTAGCAATTCTTCAAAACGCATGCGCTCGGTGACATCGGCAACGATACCTTGATAATGAGTAATTTTCCCATCTTCATCTCTGACAATAAAGGTCCAGTCGTCAACCCATTTATATCCACCATCTTTGGTAATAACGCGATAGGGTTCGTGCCGGAAGTCGCGCGTAGCCGGTGACTGACTATTCCTGGCAACTTCCTGACCGACTCTCTCCAAGTCTTCCGGATGAATGCATTGGCTATAGGAAACAGCGCCGCTGGAAAATTCTTCACCGGTATAGCCAAACAGGTTGACCACGCTTTCCGAGACGAAGTCAACCGGCCAGCCTGGTTGGTTGCGCCAAGTGAACGCCACGACGGGACTGCGATTGATGATATTATTTGCTTCGCGGAGTTTTTTCTCGGCTTGTGCTTCTTCGGCGCGCCATTTCTCGATTTCTTCCAACATCTCGTTGATACCATCGTAGAGCGTGCCGATCTCGTCGCTGGTTGGTTTTACGAGTCGCCGAGAGTAATCATGTTCGGCGGAAATCCGTTTGGTCGTTTCGATCAAGTTGAGAATCGGCCGGGATACAGCCCGCTGGGTCCGCACCGCCAAACCCAGAGCTAATATCGTACCCAATACCAAAACAATAAGTCCCAGCCCCAGACTTCTGGCGACCGTAAAGAACAGTCCGGGGGTCCTGTAGCGAATCAGCAGGTATCCAAGTGTAACGTTGTCATCAACAAGGGCGTGGGTAAAAATAATAAAACGCCTCCCAACCCGATGCAGTCCCGGTGGTAAATAGGGATAAGTATAATCCTGGTAACCACTCCTGGCATAATCAGCAAACAACTGCTTTTCGGCATCGAAAAGTCCGGCATTGACGATGTGCAATTCAGACCTTAAAGAGGCCAGAATTTCCGTGGCGGCCGGGGCATCCAAGAAATGGAGGGCGGGTAGAGAATTGTCGCCGACGATTTTGGCTATCGATTGCGAATTTTGGACAATTGCCGCGCGTGATTCGAGCTGATCACTGATGACCTGGAAAACAATGAGCACACTAATTATCGCCAGAGCAATTAACAGTTGAATGAAGATCAATTTATTTTTTAGGGAAAGACCCTGAAAATGTTTCCAGGCCAGAAGTTGGATTTTCATTGTGCGCCTTGATGCAAAGGGTTCAGATTCAACGTTTTTACGGGTAGGCTGATCATTGCACGATACGGGCTAATTTTTGAAGTTGAGAGCTGGCTTTGAGCTTGACTCTTTCAAGATGCAGGGGATTCATCTCGAATTTCACCAGGTCACCCTGTAAATAAAAATTGATCATGACGCCTCTGGTACAATATCCGGGCGTGTCACCAATCGTCAGGGTGGCCATGTTCCGGAGCCGGCCAAAAATCTCCGTTAGCCTTTCCTTTTCTGAACCGGCAATGAATAAAATATGACAGTATTTTAAATCTTCGGGATTTTTAAAAACATGAATCTCGATCGGCCTTTGGTCAATCGTCTTTTTCTGGGCCAGTAATTGCAATGAATTGACCAGCTCGGTTTCGCCGATGACTCCGATTTTGAACACCGTGAACTTTTCCCAGTAGGGCCAGGCGACATATTTGGTGAAATTATAGATAAAAGCCGCTTTCAGATGGTCGGCCTCGGCCGTATAATTTGCCGAAAGACCGGCTTCCATCATCAGCAAGAGCGCCCCCAATATGGTTATGATCCTCCCGTAAGCCGTACGATTTTTCATTTCCCTGCCAACCGGTAACATGGTTCCGGAATACTCGCCTTTAAAGCTGATAACTCAAACTGACCAGGACAGAACGCTGGGGTTGACGATAACGTTCGGGCGGGCGGTTGGAAGTGTGATAATACACGGCGTTCAATATATTATTGACGCACAACTGCATATCCAAGCTGGTCAGGGGATGATAGTTGATCGTACCATTCAATATAAAATAGGCGTCAACATTGAAGCTGTGCGATGCGGTTATATAAGCGGGATTGCGGCGAGCCCCTAAATAATTGCCTCGCAGGTTGCAACTCAACTGGGGTGAGAACGAATAACTGACTCCGGCATTAAAACTGTGGCGGGCGATTTCAGGAACGCAACTGCCGTCGGCGTATTTCGAATCGGTCAGCGTATAATTTGCATTCCACTGCGTCCTATTCCGGGAATAGTCGAGGTTGGCTTCCAGTCCGTTGGTTTTGAGCCGCTCCGCATTAATCCATTGGTTCGCGGTCTGGGTCAATTTCTCAAAAACCAGGTTGCTGTACAGGTTAACTTCCATCCGCAGATACTTATTCGGAGTACAAATGCCGGCCAGTTCAAAGCTCCGCATTTGCTCCGGCTTTAGATTAGGGTTGCCATCACCCCAATTGTAATCCCAGGGCTTGGGCGCACGGAAAGCTTCCAAATAAAGGATTTTGGCGGTGTAAGCATTCCGGTTATAGACCAACCCCAGGCGCGGCGTTAGCACCGTGCCATAATAGGAGCTCCGATCCAGCCGCGCGCCGGCACTGAGCTCCAGCGATGGGCAAAATCGGTAATGGGTCTGAGCATAGAAACTGGCCAGCGTATTTTTTTCGAAATCGGGAGCCGGCGGTCGCGGCGGGCGTACGTGTGGGTCACCGCTAAAGGTCTGGGAAAAATCTGCAGCTAATTTTTCTGCTTCCCCGACGACTCCCAGGATCACACTGGCATCTTCATTAAAATAGTAATCGAGCTGTTCTTCGAGGCCGAACAAAGCATTGGGACGAAAATAACCGACCTGGCCAATCTGCTGAGCACTGTCCGCCCGGATATAGGCGATAGTATTATCCACAACCGTGGCGTTACGGAAATATCCCAGCGATTTAAGCGTCCATTTGTCTTTGGCATTGACGACGTGCTTGGCATAGGCATTGATAAAACGGATATGCCAGTTGGTGCCCCTGTCGAGATAGTCTGTTCCATTGGATTAATAGTTGGTGGTGCGCGCGGCCTGTTTGTCCTGCATCGTCAGACCAAGGCAAAAATTCCGATAGCTGAACCTGGCATCGCAGCCGAGATCATTTTCGAAATTCTCCATCCGATCAGACCAGTTATCATCGCCTGCCGCTCCGCCCAAAGCGGCTTTGGTGGTGCGTTTATAATGCACGGCGATTTGACCACCAATTTCTCCCGTTGCAGACGTAAAACCATATTCGCCGTCGCCAAACAGCGTTCCCCAATTGCCCGCGGTGACGTCTATCGTGCCCCCGGCCGGGGCTGGAACATCTTTGGTAATGATGTTAATAATACCGGAAATGGCATTCGTGCCATAGAGCGCCGAAGAGGGGCCATAGACGACTTCGATTTGTTTGACATTGTGCAGATTGTACTGATACCCACCATAAAACCCTCCGGAACTCAATTCATTAATCTGAATTCCATCAATCAGAACCAATACGAGGTTGTTTTGACTGGGG